>NZ_JAGEUF010000007.1:0-264912 GCF_018101215.1 Phaeobacter sp. HS011
GCACAAACTCTCAGATGCACAAGAGCCGGGAGGAGGGCATATTGAACCGCACCGGGTTTACCGGAGACTGATTTCAGTTAGGTACGCGGCAATGTCCTCAGTTTCCAGAGCGGCGTAGAAATTGGCCGCTGCTTCTGCCGGCGGGATGTGCCCAATGGGTTCAAGCAGGCGGCGGTTGTTGAACCAAACCACCCATTCGAGCGTTGCGTATTCCACGTCTTCGAAGTTGCGCCAAGGGCCGCGGCGGTGAATGACCTCGGCTTTGAATATACCGTTGATCGTCTCGGCCAGGGCGTTCTGCGCCTTCAAATGATCCCCCCAGATCATTTGATCCGCTGCGCGGATCTGCTTGAACTCATAGCTGTCTCCAACGCTGCCCGCAGAGGGCTCGATACCGGCTTCGCCCAACCGCTCTGTGTATTTGATCGAAAGGTATTGGCTGACCCACTGCGTGACAGGCGATGCCAGCACCGCCGAGAATGGCGGCCGGAGTGATGAACAAGCCCCATCGCCTTTGTCGGCCGCCGCTCGCGAACAGCCTGCTCCAGCGCTTCCATTACCCGGCAGGCGCATGCGAAGCATGCTGCCGTCGAAACGTTCTTCAAAACCATCAAGGCCGAGCTGATCTGGCGGCGATCATGGGCAACACGGCGGCAAGCTGAAATGGCGATCTTCGAGTACATCAATGGGTTCTACAATCCTCGCCGCCGCAACTCAGCACTGGGCTGGAAAAGCACCGTCGTATTCGAACGAAAAGTGGCCTAAACTAGCACCAAGGGCGGCACAAAAACGGGACAGGTCAGCTGCTTGGCTAACCAGCGGGACTTTGGATGGTTCTTGATGCGGCACCTGACATTGTCAGGCATGACCGGAATTTTGTATGCAATCAGTGGTCGCGCAAGGTTTGCAAGACCGGCTTCTTTTCCAGCGCACCCAAACGGCGCGGCTGCCGATAAGCTGAAATCACCAAAATCCTGATCGCTTTGAAACTTCTTAAACCTCTGACCGGTGCCTAAGTTTCTGGAGCAACCAAAGCGGGCGTGGATCACTCAGTTTGAGCGTTACCGCCAAATGCGGCTTGCTTTCAAATGATTGGACACACCATGCAACTGACCACAGGCCCTCAGGAGGGCACGTTTCAAGACTTCCTTCCCACAACTGGTTTTGCTTATGCTTTCGGTCTTGCCTACGCGGACCACATCCGAGAAACCGGATCCGAGACACCGGAAACACCGATTGTCTTTCTAAAGAACGCCGCACCAAAGCCGGGCCAGGATAGCGTGGTGATTCCGACGATGGAGACTCTTCTTCGCGCGGTCATTAGCGCTGAACCGTCACTCTGCGAACGGGTCGACGCGCTAAAAGATCAGCTGGTGCCGATGATGGATTTTGAAATCGAACTGGGCGTTCAGCTGCTGGAAGATTGCACCTTGTCAGAGCTGCAAGCAGCCAAGCAACTGCCCATGATCGGTTATTTTCTGGCCAATGATGTGACGTCGCGGACTGTCCAGATGATGGGCGAGCTGACGCGTGACCGATATGTTCTTTGGTCCGCGAGCAAGAGTTATGATGGTTTTTTCCCATGTGGGCGTACGCTTTGGGTGCCTGATGCCGAAGCACGGGATCTGCTGCCTGCTGTCCGGCTGGAATTGAAAGTAAACGGAAAGATACGACAAAGCGAGCCTGTCAGTAGCCTGATTTATACTCCCCGGCAGATTCTGGAGGGAGCGGCAGCGTTTGCGCCGGATCAGAAACTGCGGGCTGGCGACCTCATCGTTACTGGCACACCAGCAGGGGTGACCTTTCAGATTTCTGCCGAGCAAAAGGCAATTTTTGCCAGCATGCCGCTGGATGTCAGCATTCCCAAGTTTCTCGAATCTGGTCGCAACAACCCTGATTACCTGAAGCCCGGCGACCTGGTCGAGATGGATGCCGAATGGCTGGGGCAGCTGACCTTTACCATGACCTGACACCGCTTATCAGCCCAGAACGGAGACACCGGAATTGACGTTGCCGGTGTCTTTTCGTGTGGTTATTGTGGCTGGTCATGAAACAGGGTGATGCCATCGGTGAAGGAGACTACGCTCTTCCTTTCAGCTATACTGAATTGCTGGTCTCTTTTGCAGCGGATTCAAGGGTTTCGGCTGAATTGCTGCTTGAAGGCAGCGGGCTTCATCTGCGCGACCTGGTCGCCGCCCCAAGCCACGTGCGCAGCAATAGCTATAGCCGTATGGTGTTGAATTTGCTGTCCCAGGCCCGCGATGATGCGCTGCTGCCCTGGCGGTACGGCCGCGCCATGAGCTTTCAGACACATGGTGCTTTTGGCCTGGCGTTGCGCAGTGCCAGAACCCTCGGCGAAGCCTATGAACAGCTTCCGGAACAATATGGTTCGCGCTCGGGCGGTGCTCAGTTCCTGGAAACCCGTAGTGCAGCCGGTCACTACGACATCGTTGTCCATTCCGGCAATCCTGATACTCCGGATGAAGCCGTGCGTTTCCATGCGATTTCAAGCCTGATCAATCTGGCTTGGCTCGCCCGCGCGATAACTGGTACTCAGGAAGAAAGTTTGCCAGGGCAATTGCATCTGGCTTGGCCCTATCCGGAAGATGGTGTGCCGCCGGATACGGTGCCTCCCGGCCTGCAATTGGTGTTCTCGCAGGCCGAAACTTTTCTGCGGTATCCGACGGCGCATCTGCGCATCCGCACCCTGGCCGGCGCTGCCGATCTGAAGGCCGCTGCAAGGTCACGCATCGAACATGAGCTCTCGGTGCCGCCTGCGACGCTGAATACCGTAGGCCAGGTGAAATGGGCGCTTGGCAAACTAGGTCTTTCTAGGGGCGCGGTTGAAAGCGTGTCGGCTCTGCTGCATGTGTCGCCGGCCACACTGAAAAGACGGTTGAAAAGCGAAAACGCCAGCTTTCTCGATATCAAAAACAGCGAGCGTTTCGAATTGGTCAAACGCCGCCTGCGCTCCAGCGATGTCACCCTCAGCGTGATCGCGGAGGAGGCGGGATATGACAATCCCAGCAACCTCTCCAAGGCTTTCAAACAGCATTTCGGCCTCTCCCCCGGTGCCTTTCGCGCCGGTCTTCGCAAATAAATTCGGGTGAGCCGTTTCCACCATTAGTCTGAGGTAAATCCACATTTCGCCTTTGGCTGTGCCGACTAGGCTGAAAAGCCAATCAGCACAGCGGAAGAGAGTTCAGAAGATGTGGGTGCAGCGAATATTTCATGTGGCAAATGCGGTGCTGGTTTGTGCTGCAATCGGGTTTGCCTGGGGGCAGCACCAAAGCTGGTCCGCAACTGGTGGCAGCCTGTTTGGTTGGGTCGTGGTTACAGCTGCTGTTGTTTTTGCCCTGCTGGCGGCGCTGGTCTGGGCAATCCGTGACTACCGCGCTTGGATTGCGCTGGGGGAGGGTGGGCTGCCAAGCAACATCTTTGGATGGTTCGCGGTCACAGCCATGCGTCCGATGGCGGGCGATCCCTATGATCAATCAGTATTTGCCGACAAACTTGGCGGCAGTACCGATCAAACATTTTTAGGCGATTTACCCACTCGTGCAGGTCCGCGCCCAACCGTTGCGCCCCATGCTGTGCCGCATCGTCAGACTGACCAGATCCCAGATCGAGACGTGATGCAGCAGCTTTCGAATATGTTCGATGGCATTGTTGCCCGAAATGATGACCGGTTGCACTATCAACTTAGCCAATATGAGAAACACAATCAGGCGATCTGGCTGCGCGATGTGGAGGGAGGGAACCCCGCCACCGGCCTGGGTGGTGAGATTGGTCATTTCCACCCCAGCGACGGATCGATGCATACGATCCTCAGCCCCAGCGACGCTAAACAGGTACTCGACAAGGGGTGGGGCGAGCTGCACTCCATGGCGCGGTTCAAGCGGATCTTTCCGACTGAAACATTCGTCATGCTCTACGCGCCAGCGCGAGCTGAGCATGTGCCTGTGATCAGAGACATCATCGAAGCGGCAACATGCTACGCGCTGCCGCGCGGTAACAATTCAATCAAAGGATAACCTTATGAAACGCCTGATCTATTCCACTGCTGCCATCATGCTGCTGCTGGCTGGAGGTGGGGCGGCCACGGTTTCTTCACTTGGCGCGTTTAACTCCGTAACGACCGCTTACAATGGTCAGTGCCGCTCGATTGGTCAGATGGTCGGGGCCGAAGATATCATTGCCGACTACGATGCTGGTGTGGCCTATATTTCATCTTTTGACCGGCGCACCGGGATGGCAGGTGAAGAAGTAACCGGCGCGCTGCACAGGCTTGTGCTGGATGGCAGCGACCAGCTGGTGGAAATGCCGCTGACCGGTCTGGACCCCAGCTTGCCGTTCCTGCCCCATGGGATGGATCTGAAGACCATTGATGGTGTGCAGTATCTCTTCGTGTTGAACCACCGCAGCGCCAGTGATCCGCAAGCTGGGCACGATGTCTATGTCTTTGAAGTTGGCGTAGACGCGCTGACCTTGGCCAGGCATCACACCAGCGATGGCATCAAATCACCCAACGGGATTGGTGCGGTTGATCTTGATACGTTCTATTACTCAAACGATCGTGGGGCCTTTGGTGTTTTTGGGAACATGGTTGAGATGATGTTCGCCCGCAAGATCAGCGATCTGTCGGTCTATGATGAGGGCGAAACTGAAATTCTGGAACCAATGGCATTCGCCAATGGAGTTGCGACAACGCCGGACGGCTCAACTGTTTACGCCACTGCGCTACGCGAGGGTGTGGTTAAGGTGTTTGCCCGGGATCAGGCCAGCAACGTGTTGACTTTGCAGCGTGAAATCCCTGTTGGGCAGGCGCCTGACAACGTGCGCATTGCCGAGGATGGCCAGCTTTGGGTTGCGTCGCATTTGAACCTGATGGCGTTTGACGGTCATATCAAAGATCCAACCGCACTCTCACCATTTCAGGTTTACCGTGTCGAACCGGACACCGGTACGAGTGAATTGGTTATGGAGAACGACGGCTCCCTGCAGTCCTCGGTAAGCGTTGCTGTGCCCTACGAGGACATGCTGCTGATCGGTTCAGCCTTTCAGCCCGGCGTGAAGATTTGCGCGCAATAGCGGCGCGTGCTGACAGCTGCCGACGCCATTGAAGACAGTTTTTCGACAGCCCCATTGGCCCCTGTGCCGGCGGGGCTGCGGCAATCGAATGGAGATCATAAGATGAACCATCCACCAGTTTCAACCACGACCCTCAGAAGCTATGGCCGCATGGATAAGCTGTTGCATTGGGCTGTCGCAATCAATCTGATCGCTATTCTGTTTGCGGCCAACGGTTTGGCCGACCGTCCGGAGGCAGAGAAAGTCACCGAATACGGCAGCCACGGGCTGGCTGTGACAGTCCTGGCCGGTCTGATGCTGTTTCGCGTGATCTGGCGGCTCATCCATCCGGCGCCGCCGTTGCCTGACAGCGTTGGCCCATGGAGCAGAATAGGAGCACGGATTGTCCATTGGGGTCTGTACGGGCTGGTTGTTTTCCAGATCTGCATCGGGTTGTTCCTGGCCTCAACGGTTGAGACCGCCTTTGTCCCGGCTTTGATCGGGGTGGACTACAGCAGCTTTGGTCTGGCTCCGGCCTCTCTTTATGGTCTGTTGCACATCCTGCATGCCGTGACTTACTGGTTGATCGTCACTGCCGTAACCGTCCATCTGGCAGCGGCGCTGAAACATGCGCTTGTGGATCGGGACGGTGTGTTCTCGCGGATGATACCAGGTGCCGGAGGCCGCAGCAGTTGAGCGATCTGCTGCGCCGCTTTCACAACTTCCGCCGCAACGCTGCGTAACGGCGGCGGCTCACCGGGATTTCGGTGCCGTCTTCGAGCAGGCAGGTATAGGCGCTGCCTTGGCGTTTGACGGACGTGACATGTTTGAAGCGCACCCAATGCGACCGATGGCATTGCGCCCCAAGAAAGGGCTTCAGCGCTGAAACGCAGTCCGAAAAGGCTAGCTTCAGCGTGATGTTACCCGCAGCGGTAACAATCTTGACGTAATGGCCCTGTGCTTCCGCCCGGATCAGGTCATCACCCAAATGATGGGGAACTTCAGGCACCACGGTTTTCAACGCGGGTTCCGTTGATGGAACCGCGAGCAGCGAGCGCTGGTAGCGGCGTGCAAGATCTGCTGCGCGATATGCAAAGATACCTGCCAGCGCTGCCAGCCCAAGCGACGGCGTAACAATGTCCAAGAACTCCATCAGCAATTCCCAGCCCAGGCCGAAACCCCGGGTAATGCCGCGTGGTTCACCGCCGAACCAGCTGTCGAGCGCGAATGACACCGGGGTGAGCAACACCGGTAGCAGCAACACTGCAAGCACCAGCGGCCAAGGCATCCGCAGACCGGCCAGTACCCCCAGCACGGTCACACCCGACATCAGAAATGTTGCCACTAGCAGGTGCAGGAACCACAACAGAGCGGCGAGCGCCACATGCAGTTCAGCCGTGGCGACCGGTTCAAAGCTGGTAATGATCACGCTGCCAAGGACAGAAAACCAAAGACAATATCCCGCCAGTTGCTGCCAGCTGATGTCACGAAGCCCGAACAGCGTCTGAAACACAGTATCAAGCTGGCTTGGCCTGTCTTTGCTGTGGGGTGTTACTTGGGGCATGTCACTTGCCTCCTGTGGGCAGGGATCAAGTCGATGTCTTCTGTTTAACCCGGCACCGGCAGCATTAAACCACTATTTCACGAGCGGTAGCACATTGACCGTTCATGATAACACTGCACCCACTTGAGTATTTCTCCGCCGTTTTCATGAACTTGCCATGTGATCTCTGTGTGGGTTGAGACAGATGCACGGCACCGGCCTCGTGAAAACCGACTTTGCAAACGGGCCGGTACTTGATCGCATGAAAGGTGTACAAATGCACAAACTTGTTCCTGCTCCACCAGTTGTCTGCGCGGTTCTGGCCTGCACTCTAACTCTCCCGCAAATGGCCTCTGCCGAAGGCAAGAGCCTAACTGGAGTTATCGGTCTCGGCGCGTCTTACGGGCCTGAATTTCCGGGTTCGGACGAATCCAGCTCATCAGCGTTTCCGATCTTCAACCTGACTTGGCGCGACCGTGTCTTCCTGAACCAGCGTGGTTTAGGGGTCTATGCGCTGCGCAACTACGGTGCGGGTGACCTGTCGCTGGGTTTCGCTGTCGGCTATGACTTTGACGAACGGTTGGCCGAGGATGATGTCCGGCTGACCGGGCTGAGAGATGTTGAGGCCGGCGCCCTGTTCACCGCATTTATCGAGTATGATCTTGGGATTGCGGATCTGGAACTTGATATCAGCCATGGCCTTAGCGATGGGGGCCACGAAGGCACCCGTGCCACGTTGGCCGCCGAGTTTTCCACGGCTGTTTCCCCGCGCCTGAGCCTGTCCGCAAAGCCATTTGTGACCTGGGCGGACAGCTCTTACAACCAGGCGTTTTACGGCGTTTCCGCTGCCGAAGCGGGGGCCTCATCTTTTACCCGGTATGAGGCAGGATCCGGCCTTGAACGTGCCGGGATACAGCTGCAGGCATCCTACACTTTGTCTGAGCAGACCGGTGTGTTTCTAGGAGTTTCCCATGCCGAGTTGATGGGGGATGCCAAAGACAGCCCCATCGTCTTTGACAGTGGCCAGACCCAAATTTCTTCCGGCATCTTCTTTCGCTTTTAAACAGCGGCCCCGGCGTTTGCCGGGGTTGTCCGCTCACCTTCTATGACCGAGGTAATGATGAAACGAATTGCTCTGAGCGCTTGCGCCATCTGCGCAGGCTTTCTCTTTTGGGTCTTTGCCCTGAATGATGATCCGAGCCGACTGAACCCCATCTCTATAGAAGCGGGAACGTTGTCTTCCGACGTGCTGCCCATCGAACAGGCGATCACCCTTGGGCAGGTGAAAGGAGAGGATGGGCGCGCTGTGCCCGTTTTGATTACTGGCCTGACTGAGACCGCCGTAACAGCTGTAGACCTGACCGGGTATGGTGCCTCTGCAGATTTGGATCTGTTTAAGATCTTGGAAGAGGTCCCTGATGCCGAGTTGGTTGCGCTATACAGTAAGGCTGTGGGCGAGGCGGGCCGCACTGTGACGCAAGACTATCCGCTGTCTCAGTTCTTGCCAGCGGCAGGCAAGGGGCAGCGCCATATCGGATCGGGCACAAATTTCCCGGAACATGCCGAAGAAACCACCAGCAGCTCTGTGTTCAGCTTTCCCAAGTTCGGCGTAGCCACGCCACCTGTCACGTCGGTAGCATATGACCCGGAGGTTCTGCTGGACTACGAAGTGGAGATCTGCGCCCGGTTTGATCGAGATATCGCATCGCTGGCGGACTTCGAGGCGGCCCGTAAGGGGTTCTTTTTGTGCGGAGATTTCACCGATCGGTCGACGTTGCTGAAGATGATCGACACAGAAAACTTTGATTCCGGGTCGGGGTTCAGTGACGCCAAAAGCGGCCCCGGCTATCTCCCAAGTGGTCCGTTTCTTGTTATTCCTGTGGACTGGCGAAGCTTTGTCGCACAAGAGCGCATCGAGACGCGGCTGGATGGCGCGCTGCGCCAGGACGCGCGCGGAGGTCAAATGATCCTCGATTTTGGCCAGTTGGTGGAAAAGGTTCTGGATGATTCCGTTTCCACCCGGTTCCTCTATCAGGGCGATCGGTATCAGCTGATTGAAGATGCTGTTATTTCGACCGGCCAGGTTCTTATGTCAGGCACGCCGGAAGGAGTTATTTTCATGCCGCCTTCTATGCGTCACATGGCACGGGGTGTCATCCGACATGTGGTCACAGGTGCCTTCGTCGGCCAAGCTTCCGGTTATGACAGCGTTATTGCCTCGTTCATCCAGGACGAGTTTGCGGCCAAGCGGTTTCTTCAGCCAGGGCAGGTCGTCACTTATGCATCGGCCTCGATGGGGACGATCAGCATAACAGTGCGACGCTAATCCGCTGACCGCAGGGGCCGGTTGGTCCCTGCGGTATATGCCTGCCTGCGGTGAATTTCTGCAAAAGCTGATGGATTGTTCTCAGCCTTTGCCGGATATTGGCTCTGGACGCCACCGGAGACCGCTTGCGCTATGAAAACTGCCTCAACCGATAACCCGCGCAGTGGCATCACCAAAGCCGCACGTCACCTGCTGGAGCGCGGTGGGATCTCCGCCCTGTCGATGCGCTCTATTGCTAAGCATTTGGGGGTGTCTGCGATGATGCCTTACAAGCATTTCCCCAGCAAGGATCACATCCTGATGGAGCTGCGGCTGGAAGCATTTCAGCGGCTCACCACGCATATGCGGCGAGCCCAGGCAGTGGCCCAAACGCCGACCGATGCGCTGGTCGCTGTTTCGCAGGCATATGTAGAATTCGCTCTCAAGGCGCCCAATGACTACCGGTTGATGTTTGATGCGTGGGAGTTTGAAAACTACGCGCAGATTAGCGCCGATTTCGGCGATTCGATCAGCCGTGAAGCGGACAGTTGGCACGTCAACCTCGACGCCGTGACGGCCTTTGCCGAAGCAGAAAATCTAGCGATTGATTGCAATTTTGCGGCTCATTGGCTGTGGTCCTCTCTGCATGGCATGGTACAGCTTCATCTGTCGCGCAAGCTTGCTTTTGGTATGGAAATTCAGCAGTTTGAGCAGATTTTCTCCGAAAAAATCCCAACCTCTATCCGCGCTTTCTCCCAAAAGTAACGCAGCGTTCGCAAGTTTGCGCTATTAACTCAAATCATTTGGTTTACAGTGTAAGCCAAATGATGGTCGGCGTTGAATACGCTTGCCTAAGGGGAGGAAGGCCACATGGATATCGGAGCTGTTATCACCACAATTGCGATTGCCGGATTGATCGGCGTCATGATCGCAATGGGCAGCACACTGCAGGTCACGGATTTCCGCCGCGTGCTGACTCAGCCGCGAGCTTTATTGCTTGGAGTGGTGGGCCAGATCCTGTTGCTGCCGGCTGTTGCGGCCTCCATTGCAATCATCTTGGACCTGTCGCCCGCGTTGTCTGTGGGGCTGGTTGTGATTTCTGCCTGTCCTGGCGGCGCGCCATCCAACGCAGTCTGCGCTATTTCCAAGGGCGATGTGGCGCTCTCGGTGACATTGACCGCGATTTCCAGCCTTGCCGCCTTCTTGACAGTGCCGCTGTTAGTCGGGGCCGCAATTGATCAGTTTCTTGGGGAAGACACCCGTCTGCAGTTGCCGTTCTGGTCGACTGCAGCCCGCATTTTCCTGACCACCTTTCTGCCGGTGGTAACTGGAATGGCGCTGGCGCGCTGGGTGCCTATGGTTGCTGAGGCGATCCGTCGACCTCTTTTCATTGGGGGTTTCGGCATCGTTCTGATCACTTCGCTTCTATTCATGTTCAGCATGATTGAGCTGCTGACCTCCATTGAGGCACTACTGGCTGTGGTCATGCTCAATGTGCTGATGATGTCACTGGCCTTTGCTCTGGGGCGTGGCCTGGGACTGACCGAACAGGAAACCCGATCGGTGACCGTTGAGGTTGGAATGCAGAATATCTCCATGGCAATTGTGGTGATCATTGGCATCCTGAATGCCCCGGAACTGCTGGCGCCGACGTTCTTCTACCTGCCTATGGCTTATGTCACCGGGCTTGGGTTTGCCTGGTTGGTGCGCCGCTACCGCAGCCCGGTTCTGGCCTGATTTAAACCAGGCCGTGCGGCATATGTGCAATCAGTCGCCGCCGGTTTTCCCAATCCCCATTACTCCAGCGAGGACAACAGAATGAAGTACCCGAATATGTTCCGCCCGATTGATCTTGGCACAGTTACATTGCCCAATCGGGTCATCATGGGGTCCATGCACACCGGTCTGGAAGAAATCGATCAGACTGGTGAGATAATTGCTGAGTTCTATGCCGAACGGGCCCGGGGCGGCTGCGCCTTGATCGTCACCGGCGGGGTTTCCCCCAACTTTGAGGGGAGCACCGGGATCCCCGGGGAGCCTGACAGTTTTGCACGGCTCGACAGTGAGACATCCTTGGCAATTCATCGGGTGGTGACCGGCGCGGTGCATCGTGAAGGTGGCCGCATTATTATGCAGATTTTGCACACGGGCCGTTACTCTTATGCCGCTGGATCAGTTGCCCCGACAGCGCTTCAGGCGCCGATTTCACAACATGTTCCGCGAGAAATGACGGACGCAGATATCGAGCGCACGATCGATGATTTTGCAACCTGTGCCTGCCAGGCTAGGGACGCCGGGTATGACGGGGTCGAGATCATGGGCTCCGAAGGCTACCTGATCAATCAGTTCATTGCCGCAAGAACAAACCACCGCACTGACCGTTGGGGCGGTTCCTATGAAAACCGCATCCGCTTTCCAGTGGAAATCGTGCGCCGGATGCGCGAACGGGTCGGCCCCGACGCCATCATCATGTACCGCCTGTCGATGATCGATCTGGTGGAAGGGGGCTCCAGCTGGCCTGAGGTGGTCACGTTGGCCAAGGCCATTGAAGCTGCAGGGGCCACCATCTTGAATACCGGGATCGGCTGGCACGAGGCGCGGGTGCCCACCATCGCCCAGGCCACGCCCCGGCAGGCGTTCTCCTGGGTCACAGCCCGTTTGATGGGCGAGGTCTCAATTCCGTTGATTACCTCCAATCGTTTCAACAAACCCGAACAGGTCGAAGACGCATTGGCCCGCGGTGATGCCGATATGGTGTCGATGGCCAGGCCTTTCCTGGCTGACGGGGCGTTTATGACCAAGGCAAAGGCAGAGCAGGACGACAGCATAAATACCTGCATCGCCTGCAATCAGGCTTGTCTTGATCATATTTTCAGCATGAAGACCTGTTCGTGCCTCGTGAACCCGCGTGCGTGCAATGAAACAGTCTATTCCAGCACCCGGACCGATGCACCGCAGCGGATCGCCGTTGTGGGCGGCGGGCCCGCAGGAATGAGTTTTGCCAGCGAAGCTGCGGAACGCGGTCACCACGTCACGCTGTTTGAAGCTGCAGACAGGATTGGCGGGCAGTTGAATATAGCCCGCAATGTGCCGGGCAAGACGGAATTCGATGAAACTGTGCGATATTTCAGCCAGCGCCTGAAAGCCGCGGGCGTCACCTTGCGGCTGAACACAGCGGTTGCTGCCGAGGATCTTGCTACAGGCTTTGACCGTGTGGTGTTGGCGACCGGGATCAGGCCGCGGCCGTTGGACATTCCGGGGGCGGATCACCCCAAGGTGTGCAGCTACATAGATATCCTTACCGGGCGTGTCACCGCCGGCAGGACGGTTGCAGTTATCGGTGCAGGCGGCATTGGCTTTGATACCAGTGAATTCCTGCTGGCGGACCCCGAAAAGGATCACGCCGACCTGCCTGCGTTCTTTCGCAAGTGGGGAATTGACCCCAGTTGGGGCACCGGCGGCGATGAGGCGCGGGGCGGGTTGCAGAAAGACCGCACGCCTGATGCCCCCTACCGGCTTATCACCATGCTGCAACGCAAGACCACCAGCCTCGGCAGCGGCCTGGGCAAGACCACGGGCTGGATTCACCGTGCGGAAATGAAGCTGGGCAAAGTCGAAATGCTGGGCGGTGTTCAATACCACCGGGTGGATGACGAAGGGCTGCATATCACGGTAGACGGCACCGCGCGCCTGCTCGCAGTGGATACGGTGGTTGTCTGCGCGGGCCAGCTGCCGCAGCGCGACCTTGAACAGGGCCTTCGCGATCGCGGGATTCCTGTGCATCTGATTGGCGGCGCTGATCTGGCCACTGAACTGGATGCCAAACGCGCCATTCAGCAAGGTCTTTTACTGGCGGAAGAGCTGAGCTGTGCCGGCACGCATGAACTGGCCTAGGCCCGATCAGATACAATCAGGAGAATTATGAGTTATGACGGATTTTGACGCCATCGTTATTGGCGCAGGCAATGCCGGGCTTTCAGCCGCTGCGGGGATGCAGCGCAAAGGCCTGCGCACTCTCCTTCTGGAACGCCACAATATCCCGGGCGGCTGCGGCACGTCTTTTGTACGCGGCGATTTTGAATTTGAGGTGGCGCTGCACCAGCTGAGCGGTTTCGGCACCGAAGCCGACCCCTTTGTGCTGCGCGACACGTTCAGGGATCTGGGCGTGCTCGACAAGGTCGAGTTTGTAGAGGAAGGCGAAGTCTACCGCTTCTGCGTGCCAGGTGAGGTCGATATCACTCTGCCTGCGGATATTCCTGGCCTCATCCATGTGCTAAGCACGCAGTTCCCGCAGGAAGCCGACGCCATCGCGCGGTTTGTTCAGCTGTGCGGCACCCTGTGTCAGGAGTACTACGGCGTTTTCCCACGCGTTAAGCGGGCAGGCGACCCTGGGGCGCTACGTAAAAAATGCCCGAATTTGGTGCGGTACGGTGTGCGCAGCTCTCAGGATGTCCTGGATGAATTCTTCTCAGATCCCAGGCTCAAGGCTACGCTGGGGGCATATTGGCCCTATCTTGGCCTGCCGCTGGATGAGCTGCCCTTTGTTGAGCTGGGGCCGATGTTCTTTCTTTATGCACACTATAAACCCTATCACATCCGGGGCGGATCGCAGGCAATGTCCAACGCTTTGCTTCAGTCGTTTCTGGAGGCAGGCGGCGAGGTGCAGTTCAACACTGCCGCGGCAAAGATTCATACAGATCAAGGCCGTGTCACTGGAGTGACAACAGAACATGGGACGCGTTTCAATGCCGCTTCCGTGGTCTCAAACGCCAGTTCCATTCATACCTTCAACGAGCTTCTGGACGTTGAAACCCTGGAACCGCAAGTGCGCGAAACCTTCCAGCACAGCCGTGTCGGTGTGTCAGGGTTCATCGTATATCTTGGGCTTGATGTCTCTCCGGAAGAGCTGGGTATCACGGCCGCATCGAACTTCATCTGTTCCGATTTGGATGATCGTGCCGTCTTTGATACCGCCAACAACCTGGACGATCCGGCCGGCTGCCTGCTGACTTGCTACAACTACGACGACCCCACGTTTGCGCCCGAAGGGAAATCAGTGATCGGGCTGATGTGCGCGCAATACGGCAAAGTCTGGGAGGACATTCCGCAAGAGGCATATTTTGAAACCAAGTATGAGTTTGCTCAGCGGCTGATCCGATTGGCCGAACGGGTCTATCCGGGCATTCAGGCTCATATTGAGGAGGTTGAGGTTGCCACACCCCTCACCGTAATGCGCTACCTCAACACTCCCGGCGGTGCGATTTACGGCTTTGACCAGAACGCGCTTGAAACTCCGGTGTTCCGCCAGCGCCTCAAAGGTCCGGAGGGCCTGTATCTCGCAGGTGCATGGACCGGCCCGGGCGGTTTCCAGCCCACCTATATGTCCGGCCATGCGGCGGCCAACACTGTGGTGCGCCATCACAGAACCAATCTTGCAGCGGAGTAAAACATGACCTCATCGAACCCCCTCAGTGTTCTAGCCGGTTACGACGCGGCACAGGCCAAACAGGCGGAACTGGCGCAGTCCGGCACCGATTTCACCAAAGACCGGTTTGCAACTGCTAAGCAGATCGCGGCACTTCATCCCAAGCGGTTGAACCTGACAGTCCGACGGATCATCCGCGAAACCGGAACCGCCGTTACGCTGCGGCTTGCCCGGTCAGATGGTGAAATGCTGCCACCGTTTCAGGCCGGGCAATACGTCAATCTCTTCGTAACGGTTGATGGAACGCACACCGCGCGCCCCTTTGCGATCTCTTCGCCACCGCAGATCCGCACCCACTACGACATCACTGTGCGTGAGGTGCCCGGCGGATTTGTCAGCCCTTATCTGGTACGCGGCCTGACGGAGGGACAGCTGCTTCAGTCCAGCGGCCCGATGGGAACATTCTACCACAACCCGTTGTTTCATGGCGATGATCTGGTGTTCTTGGCTGGCGGCTCTGGCGTGGCTCCGGCTATGAGCATGATCCACGATTTTCTCAGCTCCGCCCGCCCGCCGCGGTTTCACCTGATTTATGGTTCCCGCAATACCGGTGATGTCATCTTTCGCGAACAGCTGCATCAACTCGCCGACCGCCACGAATCCCTGACGATTGACGAGGTTATCTCGGAACCTGACGCGGATTATTCCGGGCATTCCGGCTTTCTGAATGCGGATCTGATTGCCAAACTGGTGGGGCCGCTTGAGGGTAAGACCTTCTACCTCTGCGGGCCGAATGCGATGTATGACTTCTGCCAGCCCGAGCTGACTAAGCTCGGCGTCTCGGAACGTAAGGTACACGTCGAAGCCAATGGTCCGCCGCCCGTTCCGAACCTGCTTGGCGGCTGGCCTGCCGATGTGACGCTCGACCAAGAGGTTACGGTGACGGTGCGTGGGCGGGGATCCTTTACAACTCGCGCGGGTGAGCCGCTGCTTAACGCGCTGGAGCGCAACGGGTTTCAGGTGGAAAACGCCTGCCGCTCCGGAGAGTGCAGCCTCTGCCGGATCAAGATCCTTTCCGGTGAAGTTTTCAACCCGCCGCAGTCCCGCCTGCGCAGTTCGGACCGCGCCTTTGGCTGGACGCATGCCTGCGTGGCCTATCCGGCGGGCGATATCGAAATTCTGATTTAACGGCACTAACAACACCCGGGGGAGAGAGACCATGCAACAGCCAGAAGCTACAGTGGAAAACACGCAGAAAATTGATGGTAACAACAGGTTCTGGGCGGAACACTATGCCCCGGACATTCGCGGCTATGATCACCAAACCCGGCGTTACCAGCGTGTATCTGACATTCTTGACACAGCGGTACGCAGCACGCCGGAACGGGTCGGCTTTTCGCTGGTTCTTCCCAGCGGCCATTGTCTGGACAAAACCTATGCTGAGATCGGGCGCGCGTCCGACGCCATCGCCTGCTACCTGCGCGAGGATCTTGGCCTCTTTCCGGGTGATGTGGTCGCGATCCAGTTGCCCAACTCGATCCACTACCCGGTCATCTTGTTTGGAGCCATGAAGGCCGGCCTGAAAGTCACAAACCTCAACCCGCTTTATACGCCGCGCGAGATCGTGCATCAGCTGCAGGATTCCGGGGCAAAGGTGCTGTTTGGCTTCAATCTATTTGCCGACCGGCTTCAAACCGCGCTGAAGGACACGGCTGTTGAGCAGGTTGTGATTGCTGCACTTTGGGAGTTTTTCCCGCAGGCCGCCTCTGATGCTCTCCGCCATACAATCACGGATGTTGCCAAACTTGTTCCGGAGTATTCTTTTGACCATGTGCCGTTCGAAGACGCATTGGCACTGGGGATGGCTCATGGCGAGATCCGTTATGATCTGTCACAGATTGACCCCGGATCAGCGGCCTTTCTGCAATATACCGGCGGAACCACAGGTGTAAGCAAGGGAGCCGAACTGACCCACGACAATGTCACCCATGTTCTGGAGATGCTGAACGCCTGTGTGCATGGCGCAATGCAGAAAACGGACCATGGGCAGATGTCCATCCTGACGGTGATCCCTTACTATCATATTTTCGCTTTGATCGTGAATCTCATGCACTTCACTGCTGCTTCGGGCCGCAATGTGCTGATTCCCAATCCCAATCCGATTGCCAATCTGAAACCGGCCTTCGACAACTACGATATTGATTGGCTAACCGGGGTCGATACATTGTTCAACGGGCTGATGGCTCAGGATTGGTTCCAGCAGACACCGCCGCAGATCGGATTGGCCATTGGCGGCGGCACCTCTTTGCGGCCGGATACTGCCCGCCGCTGGAGCGAGCAAATCGGCCCGATTGTCGAAGGCTACGGTATGACCGAAACCACCTGCATGATCGCGCTCAGCCCTCTGGACGGAAGCGACAAACCCGGCACTGCCGGACAGCCGGTGCCGGGGCTGGATATCAAAATCACCCGTTCAGACGGCGCGCCGGTTGGGATCGGCGAGGCTGGCGAGCTGCATGTCCGCGGTCCCAATATCGCGACTGCATACTTGAACCGCCCTGACGCATCCGCCGAGACCTTTGCCGATGGCTGGATGGCGACTGGCGATATTGTCACAATGGATGCCGAAGGCCATCTCGCCATTGTCGACCGCAAAAAGGATATGATCCTGGTCAGCGGCTTCAATGTTTATCCGAACGAGCTGGAGGCGGTGATACAATCCATGCCAGGTGTGGCTGAAGTTGCCGTTGTCGGTGAAGCGCATCCTACCCGCGGTGAAAGCCCTGCCGCTTTTGTGAAGCGGGCCGACCCCGCCGTCACAGAAGAAATGGTCATCGAGTACTGCCGCGCCAATCTCACCGCCTATAAGGTGCCGACCCAGGTCCATTTCCTTGAGGAACTGCCCAAAAGTTCGGTTGGCAAAATATTGCGAAAGGAATTGCGGAGTTGCTGATTCAGGCCCTTTTGTTCTGCAGGCTGACTGGGCAATTGAATAGCCCCTCGTTTCTTAGACGCCCTTGCTTGGAAATTTTGGAAGCACGAAGACAGTGATGTCAGGGGTTGGTTTTACAGATGAGTTCAAGGCTGATGCGGTCGCACAGGTAGTGGACCGCGATATTCAGTTGCTGAGGTATCGGAGCATCTTGGGATCGGCACCAAGTCACGTTGATACGTGGAAAGCCCAATTTTCCCAGCCGCGCAAACAGATCAAGGAGAACACAGAACAGGTCTCAGAGATCAAACGCTTGAAGAAGGAACTGTCCCGTGTTTCTGAGGAGCGCGATATCTAAAAAACGGTTCCGGGCCACCGCTTGCCTGTGCGCGCTATAAACAGCTGGCGCTATGCTTTGCCCGAAGGGCAGTTGACCAAGAACGTTCTGGGCCGCAAAACCGATATCAGCGACGCCGGATGGCTGCGGCATCTACATTCCTATGGTCTGCTGTTTTGTAGCTTCCGGCCCGAGGCCGATATCGCCACTGCCCGATCTTGGCGTGCATGTCTTTGACTTGCTCTTCATCGACTTCAGGTGCCTTCCGACTGTCGCGCTCTAACGCCATCGTGGCCTTGAAATCTGGATGGTGTTGCTTCCGTTTCGACAAATCTGATCTCCTTCGTGTTGAAGATCAGCAGACAGAAAATTGCAGCTTACGTGAGTGTCCGGGTTACGGAGGGTAGCTCACTCCGGGCCGGTTTCACGGGGCAGGGCCACTTTGAATGTATTTGTCTCTACAGTTGAACAGATGGCTCAAAAATGAATCGACTATCGTTGATGTCGGTCTATGAAGCGGTCGCCACAGTTTGACAGTAAACTTGCCTGCACCTGTCATCGGGCGCACGCCAATCTGGTGATCCTTGGGAAAGCTCTTCGCAGTAAAAACGCTCACAACAGCAACGCCCACACCCTTCGCAACCATCGAAGCAACAGTTGTAGACATTGGTGTTTCAACACGCACAAATGGGTCTATACCAATCTCTGCAAAGGCATCATCCATTCTCTTTCTGTGAGCGTCGTGAGGCGGAAAGACAATCAAAGGCTCGTCTGCAAGGTCTTTCAGGGACAGCGTTTCGATGTTCTCGAACCGGTGTCCCTTCGGGAAAATACAGACCAAATCCGGCTCTGCAAAAATCTCAGTGGCAACTCCTGGAGGGTCGCTGCTGTATTCGGCCAAAGCGAGATCAAATCGTTGCGCAGACATCATTTCCGCAATGATATTTGACCGTCTGGTTTCGACAGAAACGCTTACTTCCGGGAACTCTTCGCAGAAGAGGGCCACCGCGTCCGAAATGAATCCATATGATAAAACGGGCGCACAAACGATGCCCACGTGCCCTTTTTGTTTGAGGCGCAGCGCGGTCGCAGTCTGTTGGATTCGCTCCAACCCAACATAAGAGCTCTCCACTTCCTCATAGAGAACTTGACCTTCCTGCGTTAGGTGAAGGCGACCCTTAACGCGATCAAAAAGGCGCACCTTGGTAATTTCCTCCAGCCGCAGGATCGACCGGCTGATCGAGGATTGGCTGGTGTTCATTATCTCTGCAGCGGCGGTTGCGGTGCCGACTGTTACGACCGCTCTGAATGCTTCAATCATTCTGTCGTTGATACGTATCGACATTGCCAGAGAGCTTTCGAGTTAGGGACGTCCGGAAGGTCCACGATCCGCTCAGGACCCAACGTGGAGCTCGCTTCATATCAATAATGCATAGACTTGATAGCAGCAAGCATTGGTTTGGATGGTGAACGGGCGGTAACCTTTTCTACACCATCGGCTGCCAAGGCCAGCAGAACTTCACTGAGGGCTGTCTCGAGCAAACACCAGACCAGGAAAATGCTCAGACCATTCAGTGAATTTAGTGAGCTGAGCTTCGAGCTGTCATTTGGGTAATGAACATGAATTCTTCCAACGGAGGGGAAAATGAAGAACCTGTTTTCAATGCTATCCTGCGCAGCAATGGCGGCTGGGGGACTTAGCATTGCGGCTCCTGCAGCTGCGCAATCCACCCTTGAAACCGTAAAGGCCCGAGGTCATCTCAACTGCCAGGTTGGGCCGCCGCGTGCAGGGTTTTACCAACTGCTCGAAAGTGGCGACTGGGAAGGCAGCGATGTAGCGGTCTGCCGCGCAATGGCCGCTGCAATCTTCGGAGACCCGAACAAAGTTGAGTTCCAGTCCGTTTCAGCATCCGTGCGCTTCACATCTCTTGCCAATGGCGAATCTGATGTGCTTTCCCGGACGGCCACCTGGACTGTTGGTCGTGACGCAGCCCTGGGCATCGATTTTACCGCACCGGTGTTCCACGATGGCCAAGGTTTTCTTGTGCGCAAAGACAGTGGTATCAAGAGTGCCTTTGATCTGACAGGTGCCACGGTTTGCGTGATTACCGGGCATACTTCGGAAGCGACCCTTCAGGATTTCAGCCGAGCTAATAATCTGGATATTCAGGCTGTTGCGTTCGACGACTCCGCTATCGTCAACGAAACCTACCTGAATGGCGGGTGTGATGCGATCACCACCGACAAGGGGGTTCTTGCCTCAGAAGCCCGTGGTTTCCCGGATCCGTCCGAACATGTCGTATTGCCGGAAATCCTGAGCAAAGAGCCACTGACACCTGCGGTTCGCAATGGTGACAACCAGTGGGGCGACATCGTTCAGTGGACCGTATTTGCGTTGATCAATGCCGAAGAACTGGGCATCACCCAGGCGAATGTCGAAGAGATTGCAGCCAATCCGCCTAACCCGCTTGTTGCCCGTTTCCTGGGCGCCGAAGGCGAGCTGAACACCGGCCTTGGTCTTCCAAAGGACTGGGTTGTGCATGCGATCAAAGCTGTTGGCAACTACGGTGAGATCTACGAACACTACTTGGGTGATGGTCGTCCCGAGGCGCTGGGTATTCCCCGTGCAGGTTCTGCTAATGCGCTTTGGACCGAAGGCGGTCTGATGTTCTCACCCCCTTTCCGTTGATCTGAAAGGAACCTAACAATGGCAACCACTTCACATAGCCGCACCGTGCCTGTTAAACCTCCCAGAAAAGAGCGTTTTACCGCTGCAGGTATCAAGAGCATCTTCTATCAATGCGCTGTCGTCGGAGTGGTTGCATTGATGGGATGGTATCTCTACGACAACGTATCGAGGAACCTGCAAAACCTAGGGCTTGCCTCTGGGTTCGGGTTTCTCGACATCGAAGCACCGTTCGATATTTCCTGGTCGGTGGTGCCGTATGAGCCCGGGGACAGCTACGCCCGGGTGTATGCAATAGGGATCACAAATACACTGATTGTCGCCGCGATGGCGATTGCGGCCTCTACCGGACTTGGCTTCCTGAACGGTATTGCCCGTCTGTCAAGAAACTGGCTGATCTCGCGTCTGGCGTCAGTTTATGTCGAGGTTGTACGCAATACACCTGCACTCATTCAGGTTCTATTCTGGTTCCTCGCGGTCTTCTCGATCCTGCCTAGGCCAAAAGACGGGGTTGATGTGGCCGGATTGGGGATTTTGCAAGTCAACAACCGCGGCATCTACTTTCCGCGCGCACTGCCGCAGGATGGGTTTAATGTCACATTACTTGCGATTGCGATTGCTGTTGTTGCGGCGATCGTGTTGGGAATATGGGCGCGGAGGCGCCGCATTCTGACTGGGCAACGGTTTCCAGTGGCTCTCGTTATGCCCGCAATATTGGTGCTGTTTCCCGCGACGG
This sequence comes from Phaeobacter sp. HS011, assembly GCF_018101215.1. NCBI lineage: Bacteria > Pseudomonadati > Pseudomonadota > Alphaproteobacteria > Rhodobacterales > Roseobacteraceae > Phaeobacter > Phaeobacter sp. HS011. The sequence goes on from NZ_JAGEUF010000007.1 coordinate 21,035, forward strand.
TCTTTGTGCTGACCGGGGCACCACTGAATTGGGAAATCCCGGTCCTGAAGGGCTTCAACCTGACTGGCGGGATCTCCTTTCCCCCAGCAATGTGCGCGGTGGTTCTGTCGCTGTCGATCTATCACGCCGCCTATATCGGCGAAGCCGTGCGGGCCGGGATCATGTCGGTCAGCCCGGGGCAGGGAGAGGCGGCTTTTTCGCTTGGGATCAAGTCAAGTTGGTCGATGCGGATGATAGTTCTTCCGCAGGCGCTGCGCGCGATTGTTCCGCAACTTATCAGCAACTGGATGAATGCCGTCAAGAACACGTCGCTTGCCGTGGCAATCGGCTTTCCCGACCTTGTAGCCCTGTTCTTGCAAACCTCGCTGAACCAGGTGGGATATGCAGTCGAAATCGTGGCCATGGTGATGATCTTCTACTGTTCGGTCAGCATCACGATCTCGCTCCTGCTCAACTACTACAACAAACGCGTTCAGCTGAAGGAGCGGTAAGATGTCAGATACCCCTAAATCCACAGCGTCGCCCGTGTCCGCAGACGCGATCATTTTCCAACCGAAACCTGCCAAGGCACCGCCCTCGGAAACGGTTGGTCCCATCCATTGGATGCGGGAAAACCTGTTCTATTCCTGGCTGAGCACAGCGATCACATTGATCGGCCTGTACGTTATCTACACAACCGTGACCGGCCTGTATCACTGGGGCGTGGCCGATGCCGTTTGGGAGGCGTCAAGCCGCCGCGAATGTCTTGATCAAAGCCCGCATGGAGCCTGCTGGGCCGGTATCTCCGCCTGGTACAACAGTATCATCTACGGCCGTTATCCTGACGAAGAGCAATGGCGGATTAACCTCGCCTTTGGTTTGCTGATCTTTTGGATGCTGCCGATCTGGCTGGAGAAAGTACAGGCACGCGCGTGGTTTGGCATCTCTGCCGTGCTGATCTTCCCGTTCCTTGCTGGTTATCTGTTTGCGGGAGGCGCGCGCGGCTGGTTCATGCAATTCGCATTGCTCGGTGCGATTGTCACATTGATCTGCAACTGGCTGCATGCGGTACTTTGTGTGCTGACCGGAAATGGGTTGCCCAAAACCGCTGTGGCCCTGTTGGGAATGACCAACAAACCAGATCGTCTGCATAAATATGCCCTGGCGACAGCGGTTGTTGTGATCTTCGCTATTGTCTACGCATTTTTTGGATCGTGGGAGCCTGTGCAGGTCAAAACCAATCTCTGGGGCGGTCTGTTCCTGACATTCGTGATTGCTGGGATCGGGATCACCGTGTCGCTGCCGATGGGCATCCTTCTGGCACTGGCGCGGCGTTCGGAATTGCCTGCGGTCAAGGTTTTGGCCGTCAGTTTTATTGAGCTTGTACGCTCTGTCCCATTGATCACCGTCCTGTTCATGGCTGTGACTATGGTGCCCTTATTTCTGCCGCAGGGTGTTGAGTTGAACAAGCTGGTACAGGCCATCGTCGGTGTCTGTCTGTTCTTCTCAGCTTATATGGCTGAGACCGTGAGGGGCGGGTTGCAGGTTGTTGCCGTCGGCCAGACCGAAGCGGCCAAGTCGCTCGGGCTTGGGTATTGGAAAACCATGTACCTGGTTGTGCTGCCGCAGGCACTCAAGGCGATGATCCCGAATATCGTCAGCAACTTCATCGCGCTTTTCAAGGATACGACGCTGGTCTCAATCATTGGCCTTTATGACATGTTGCTGATGCTCAAGGCGATTGGCCGGAACTCATCTTGGATCGGACTGCATCACGAGCCGCTGATCTTTGGCGCAGCCATCTACTTTATCATCTGCTTTGCGATGTCAAAATACAGTCAACACTTAGAAAACGTTGTCGGTGGCGGCGCCTCAAACAAGCGTTGATCCGGGAAAGTAAGGAATGAATATGACCCAGCCACTTCAAGCCAATCCGATCAACAGCGAAGCGACTGCAAAAGCTGTCATCGAAATGAAGAATGTAAACAAATGGTATGGCGAATTCCATGCCTTGAAGGACATCAATCTGACAGTAGCCCAAGGGGAACGTATTGTCATTTGCGGCCCTTCGGGCTCAGCCAAGTCGACGCTGATCCGGTGCATAAACCGGCTGGAGCAATACCAGCAGGGTGAGATCTACGTGCATGGCAAGCTGGTTGAAGGGCATGCAAAAAGCGTTGATCCTTCTGTCAGCGATGTTGGAATGGTGTTTCAGCAGTTCAACCTGTTTCCCCATCTGACCGTTCTGGAAAACTGCATCTTGGCGCCGATGTGGGTCAAGAAAATGCCCAGGCGTGAGGCGGAAGAAATTGCCATGAATTACCTCGCCCGGGTGCATATTCCCGACCAAGCCGGAAAATATCCCAAGCAGCTTTCTGGTGGACAGCAGCAACGGGTCGCCATTGCCCGTTCGCTTTGCATGAGCCCCAATATCCTGCTGTTTGATGAACCGACCTCGGCGCTTGACCCTGAGATGATTTCGGAGGTGCTGGATGTGATGACAGAACTGGCGGAATCGGGGATCACGATGATCTGTGTGACACATGAGATGGGGTTTGCCCGCCAGGTTGCGGACCGCGTCGTGTTCATGGATGCAGGTGAGGTAATTGAAGAGCAGCCGCCGGAATCCTTCTTCGACAACCCCCGAACAGATCGTACTCAGCTGTTCCTGAGTCAGATCCTCGGCCACTGAAAATCGCCCTCCTGAACAGGTGGCTGTCAGGGGCGAACCTTGCCAGCCGCTGCGGAAATCAAAGCAAATGAATCTGCGTGAACTGCGGTATCTTTCCAAGTCGGACGTTCAGTCTTTGGGGCTTTCATACTCCGAGATTGCTGATGCGATCGCCAAAATTCTGCGCAGGAAACAGAACAATGCAGCATGGAATAATCCGAATTCAACCATCAGCCCATATGAAGGGACGCGGTCGATTTCGTTCCATGCGGCTGCGTTAGATCCCGCATTTTCGGTTCACAAAACCTTGGGCCTGTCCCGTGACAACAGCGCACGTAACCTTCCGCATCTCGGGGGGCTGATAAACGTCCATGACGTGCATACCGGGCATCCGGTTGCCATTTTGGAATGTGAAGAAATTACCGGGCTTCGCACGGCTTCGCTCTCCCTGCTGGCCTCGCGGTATCTTACACCCCGCCGCAAAGCCCAGACTATTGGCTTTGTCGGGGCAGGGCGGCAGGCTTCATTCCATCTGGAGGCTTTTCTGTCTGAATTCGACCTTAGAAAGGCAATCCTGCTTGGCCGCGAAGGCGGCAGCTGCTCCCGCTTGGCCGATGAGTGCCGCTCCAAAGGCTTGACGGCATTGGTGACGCCGGACTGGCAAGAGGTGTTGCGAAGCGCTGATATTGTCGTGACCTCCGTTCCGGACGGACCCGGTTTTAAGCCATTTTTGGACGCGTCGCTCCTGTCCGAGGCATCGTTTGTGGCTGCCGTTGATGCCGGGCGGTCGTGGACTCCCAGCGGTCTTGGCTCTTTTGATGAGCTAGTGGTCGATGATATCCCGTTACACAATATGAAACCGTACGTGACCGGGGTGAAGCCAGACGGAGATCTGACCAGATTGGTCTGCGGCACACCGGGTTCAAGAGGATCACAAAGATCCGGGTTTTTCTTTACTGGAATTGCAATAGCCGACCTAGCAGCCGTTGAATTGGCACTGCAAAAAGCTGAGGTCATGAAGGTGGGCACGGTTCTGCAGCGGTGATGAAAGTCCATAGTGCCCGAAGGTTTGAAAACTCAGGTGCCGTCACATTTGCCCGGGGCATTTTGAGCTGCTGAACGGATGACCTAACTCCATTTTTGTGGAGCTATTCGCAACCGTCCGGTCTGAAAGCGGTATGATCCCGGTTCCGTCAAATACGAAGGTCTGGATTGCCGTAGGCATCACGGACAACCGTCGCGCCCTCAACCATCGTCTGGGCAACCATCTGACGCTTGAAATCGCGAGGAGAGTTCCTCTGGCCTCTCTTCCTGCCCATATAATAGTGTCCACTATTTTTTCGGACGCAACCGAGACTGGGTACAATCTGGGCTACCGCTTAAGCGCGATTGATCGCCAGTTTGCGGGCGCTTCACTATAATGCCCCGCAAAGTCGGTCGACACACGCATAGGACCGCGGCCCAACAGGGCCGCGCAGTCATCTGTCAGAACGTGCTTGCTCTCTGCTCCAGCAGCCCTGATTTTGTGAACTCAAAGAACCGGTCCGCCCGCTTTTGCAGAACTGTTTTGTCGTGTGAGATCAGCAGCACAGCAGCTAATGTCTGGGCCGCATAATCGGCAATAATATCAATAGCTAGGCGCTGAATTGACATATCCAGGCGTGATGACGGCTCATCGCAGACCAGGAATCTCGGCTGCGCGAGCAGAACCCGGACAATCAGTAACCGCTGCAATTCTCCACCGCTGAGCTGGTCAGGGCGCCGCAGCAGCACGGACGGATCCAGGTTCAGCTTGGCCATCAGCGCCGATTTGGAATAAAATCCCGCCCCCGAGGCCGGTGTCAGCTTGTCAAATACATCTCCCAGGATAATGTTCGGCGGGAATGCACTTGCCGGGTTCTGAAACAGTTTCTGAAACTTGGTGCGCTCGGCACGGATCAATTTTCGGTCCGCCGTTTCACCAAGCCAACGGACCGAACCAGAGGATGGCTTGAGCAGCCCTAGGCATATATCCGCCAAAGTGGACTTACCTACTCCGCTCGGCCCCAACAGCCCAACAACCTCCCCCTCACGGATATCAAGCGTTGCACCATTGACGACCGGGGCGCCCTTGGCAAATTCAAAGGTCACATCCTGAATACTAAGAACCGAAGCTGCATTGTTTTCCGTTCTGATACATTTCTCGGGCCACATCTGCGGTTCACTTTTGATCATGGCCTGCGCAGCCTGGCTACCCGACCCGTTCAAAATCTGCGCAGCATCGCCCTGTTCGGCAATTTTGCCCTGTTCAAAAATAACCAGATCGTCTGCCAGATCGCGCGCCACATTCAAATCATGCGTAATAATCACCAGCCCACGGCCGGTTTGCTTAAGCAGCTTAAACAGCCCGATGGTGCGTAGCTTGCTGGTTTGGTCCAGACCTTTGGTAGGTTCATCCGCAATGACGAAACTGGCGCGTGCGGCCAGCGCCATCGCAATCATGACACGTTGTTGCATCCCCCCGGACAGCTGCCCGGGAAATTTCAAACCGTCCGCTGGTTTCAGGCCAACCTGTGCAAACAGATCCTCTGTTGAGGCCCAGGGGCACCGCGGATCACGCCGCCAGCGCAGAATTTGCGCCAGCTGCTTTCTCACGGGCATCGTGGGATCAAGCGCCGCCGCAGGCTCCTGAGGTAACACAAAAACATGATCGCGCCACAGCGGCCCAGCCGCAGGCCGGTGATCCAGCAGAATGTCACCGCTCACCTTCAGGTCTGGCACCGGTAGCCCGGACAAAGCGGCTGCAAACAGGGATTTACCAGACCCGGATCGACCTATGACACAACATGTCCGCCCCTGTGTAAACTGCATTTGCGGCACATCCAGAGACAGCTGACCAGCTGACAGCGTCATATTGCGGACTTCAAGACTATGCATCGGAGTTTCTTGGTTTGGGTGCAGGCATGGATTGCGACACGATCAACAACGCCAGCACAACCCAGACAATTGCCGCCACTGGCGCCGCTAGCTGGACCGGTGAAATCTGCCAGTAGATCCGCAGATCATTAATCATCATGCCCCATTCGGCCTGTGGTGGGGCAATGCCAACCCCCAGGAAACCTATGGTGGCAATCGACAACACGATCTGGCCAACAGAAACAGCCCCAAGCGACAGCAAGTAAGATGTCATGACCGGCAGAACCTGAAAGCGAAAGATCCGCCAGCCGCTCGCTCCGGCGAGCCGCGATGCCAGCACATGGTCACTGTTCATCAGCTGATTGCCAACAGCATATGACAGACGGAAATACTCGGGCCATTTAACCAACCACAGTAAGAAGATGATCACAGCTGCGCCCCCGCCCAGAACATCCGCCAGCAGAATGATCACCAGTAAGCCAGGTAAAGCATAAACCGCATCCGAAAAGAGCGTCAAAGCAGCGGCGATGGCGCCGCCGAACCACATTGCCACCCCCGCAAGCGCACAGCCCGTCACCAGGCTAAGCGCAATCACCGCAACAGCGATACCCGCTGAATAGCGCGCGCCATGCAACACACGCGCCAGTACATCACGGCCAAGCTGGTCGGTGCCCAGCGGGTATTCCGCAGCAGGCGGAGACAACGCCGCCAGAAGGTTCTGCGCATTGGGGTCTGCCGTATAAAGTACCGGCCCCAGGCTAGCCGTCAGAATGAATAGAAGCGATAGAAAGACACCCAACCGCCAAGCGCCGCGCGCCCGCACCATCATTGTGCCACCCTTTGCCGGTAGATCTGCCAGGTCAGGATCTCAGCCAGTGCTGTGCTAAATAGATAAGACACGATCAGCGAGAGAACCAGCCCCTGCATCAGAGGCACATCAAGCGCCTTGACCGCATTGATCAATGCCCATCCTAATCCGTGATAGTTAAACACCATCTCAATCACGATCACGTCGTAAATCAGGAACATAAACACGACCGGCAGGTAATTCAGCATAGGGCGTATCGCATTCTTCAGACCATGGCGCCAAAACAGCTGGCGTTCGGGAACCCCCCGCATCAACGCATGCTGCATGTAGGGCTGTTGACGTACGTCTATCACCGCAGCCCGCACCACCCGGCTGAGTGGGCCCGAAACTGAGAGCGCGATAGTAAGTATCATCACCCAAAGCCGTGACCAGCCGGATGTTCCGCTGAGCGTCGCCAATCCCAATTCAACCACAAATATCTGAACCATGACAATCGCAACCAGAAACGCCGGGATTGTCGAAACCCCAGCACTGATTGCCGACAGCACCACATCCAGCTTGCTCCCCGGCTTTCGGGCACAAAAGAAACCAATGGGCACAGCCAGCCCCACACCTGCAATGAACCCCCAGAACACCGTCCGCAGGGAATTCACCCCGTGGTGCACAATGTCATGCATCACATCCCGGCCGCTGACCAGGGATGTGCCAAAATCCAGCATCAAGGTACTGACCAGCCATTCCCCGTATTGAACGATCACCGGCCGGTCCAGACCGTAGGATGCGCTGACCACATCGGCCAGAGCCTGATCAGGTTCAGCGCCGGCAAATCTGGCCGCTGCGATTTGCAGGGCCAGATTGTCCGGAAGAAGATGTACGGCCCAGAACGAACACGATGCAACAAGCAGCGTGATTGCCAAGACAAGCAGAGCCTTCTTTGCCAAGAGCGGGGCAAGTGTCATTCAGGTTCTCATTTCGCCCAAATCAGGCGGTTCAGACCAAAGTCACGCTCATAGACATCAAACTCGAAGTTTGAGATCGTATCAGATACAGCATAGACGTCGTCGTACCATGTGACCGTGACCATTGGCTGTTCGTCGTGGATCATTGCAACCATATCCTGCCGCAGGGTCTTCAGCTCGGACGGGTCTATGGTTTTCTGGTAGGTTTCAACCAGGCCATCGAACTTGTCGTTGTTCCAGTTCATGGAGCCCCAGAAGCCACCGCTTTGGTAGAAATTCTCGGCCAGCGCACCAATCGGATCGGGCACGTAGACAAAGCTGTCCGATACTATACCCGCCTCCAGCGTTCCATCAGTGTGACCTTCGGAGATGATGGTCCAGTCGCCCTGTTTGATCGACATATCAATGCCGACTTCTTTCAGCATGCCCTGAATAGCCACACCGATAACAGGCAGCTCAGGGCGCGAGTCATAGGTGCGCAGTTCAATCTCAAACCGCTCACCATCACGGGTCAGAATGCCGTCTTCGCCCTTCTCAAATCCTGCATCGGCCAACAGCGCTGCAGCTTTGGCAGGATCATAGGCAAAAGGTGCCAGGGATTTGTCGTGCCAGGCTGGCAGGCTGGCCGGAAACAGCTGTGATGCTGCAGTGTCTGGATTGCCGACAATAGATGTGGCGATCCCCTTGCGATCAATCGCATAACTAATGGCCTGACGCACGGCCACCTCATCCAGAGGTTTATGAGCCCCATTCAGTTTGAGAGCGCGAACACGGGGGATGGCTTGGATATCCACATCCACATTGTTTGCACCTGCCAGCATCCGCTTTGCGGTGACAGGCAGGCTGAACGCAAATTCGACCTCTCCCGCCTGCACCATCGCCTGACGTGCCTGTGCGTCGGGAACAAACAGGTATTCGACCTTGGAAATTGCAGGCCGAACATCCCAATAGCTGGTATTGGCCGCCAGTTTCAGCGTCGCCGGATCCGAGGCATCCGTTATCATATAAGGGCCGGTTCCCGCCAGGCTGCTCGTGCGCTCATCGGTCAGATTTGCGGCAGAAATGATGGCCGTATTCCAATCCGCCAAGATCGCCGGCAAGATCGAATATGGACGCTCCAGCGTAATGACCACCTCATCCTGTTCAAAGGTGATCTCTTTTACGGGGGCAGTTCGAAGCGAGCTTTCCTCCTGGAAGGCTTTCAGGTTGGCTGCGACGGTTTCCGCCGTCAGCGGACTGCCATCATGAAAGGAAACCCCCGACCGAATCTTGAAACGCCATTGGTCCAAAGTCTTGTTTACGACCCAACTTTCGGCCAGCAATCCGACGATCTCGCCTTCTTTGGTCGGTTTGGTTAGCGTCTCAACCACACCGGACCGCGACAGCGCTGTTCCAGAAGAGGGCTTCAAGGCACCAATTTTCCATGGCGAGGCAATCCGGATCGTATCATCTGCTGGATTAGCTGCCACTGGGGCGACCGCGGTCAATAAAACCGCACAGCTTGCAGTCGCAGCAAAAATAACATGTTTCATGGTGAAAATTCCTTACTGCCACGCCGGCCACTTGGAGTATTTTGAAGTGGCTAGCGACGAGTTCCCTTGAGGGTAGAACCCGCAAGGTGCATGAGTTCATCAAGCGCTTTTGCCACCTGTTTTTCGATATGCTGGCAAGACCAAGAGTGATCGAGGCTGGCATGCGGGCATTACCTGACAGTTTCAGTAATGTAAATACATGAGGCGCGTAACGTTCTGCATCTGCTGCTCTCTATACCTTCATTGCCACTTGCATCGAAATGGGTAGCACGATCTCCGCATGCCGCGACGCTCAGGGTCTGCCAGCGTTCCCATCGAGCTCTGCTTATCCGATGTAAAGATCTGTTGCGGGATCAACCAACAAGCCGAGGCTATATCACCAGCGCATGGAGGCCTGCTTCAACTACATTGGAAGGGACAGTTTGCACATATTAGATGTTCATCAACTCCAAAAACTCAGAGCGATGGTCAACCAGTAACCCTGAACAGTGGAGGACGCCTTACGAACGCACAGCCCATACAGGGTTAGACATGACGAATTTCTATACTGAAACTTACGCAGAGCCGACGAAGGAAATGCGGGAAGCAGGAACTTATGCGCCGGTTGGGAACTCCCTAATCGGCGAAGACCCCAGTACCAAAGCCCTTCTTGAACGTGCCGCGGATTTTTTGGGCAAGGAAGCAGCTCTGTTCATGTCTTCGGGCACGATGTGCAATGAGGTGGCCGTGCGGGCACATACCAGGCCCGGTCAGGAAGTCATCTGCGAAAAATCCTGCCACATCATCAACTTTGAATGCGGTGGCCCTGCCGCAATAAGCGGTGCCATGATCCACTCGATTGACGGGGACCGGGGTATGTTCACCGCCGATCAGCTGTCCGAGGCTATCCGCAGTGGCAACCCCTATTTACCCCAGACCGGCCTGGTTACAGTGGAACAAACCGCCAATATGGCAGGTGGCGCAATCTGGCCGCTCGAACAGCTGCGCAAAGTAGCCAACACAGCCAAACAGGCCAACATTCCAACACACATGGATGGTGCTCGACTGATTAACGCGGTCGTTGCCTCCGGCCATCCAGCTTCGGAAATGACCAAGGGCTATGACAGCGTCTATATGGATTTCTGCAAGGCGCTCAATTGCCCAGTTGGTGCCGTATTGGCCGGCTCTAAAGAGTTCATTCAGGAAGCGTGGCGCATTCGCCAGATGATCGGTGGGGGCATCCGCCGCACCGGTATGCTGGCAGCCATGGCGAACTATGCCTTGGATCACCATGTCGATAGAATCAACGAAGATCACCAACTGGCCCAATACATCGGGGAACGAGTGGGGAACATTAAAGGTGTAGCCTCTGTTGAGCCTGTTGAAACGAACATCGTGATCATCGACTTCGATCCCGCAGGGCCTGCTGCGCCTGAAATCGTTGCAAAACTGAAAGAGAACAATGTTCTGGTTGGTGCCTTCGGCAAATACCGGATCCGTGTTGTCACATTCATGGGCCGAACCCTGAAGGACGGCGAAATCCTGTGTTCAGAATTGGATAAAGTCCTGAACGGATAAGCCGCCAGTCGCCACCGCCCTATTCATACCGGGCGGTCGCGACCTAGGGCAGAAGCATACTTGCGTAGATCAGAGCCGATCCTTCGAAACCTGTCTCTTTGCATATCTTCCCCCCCAACACTACGGCAAGACTCTCCAGTGAGCTACTCCCCGATCGTTGGACAGTTTCCGCGTAAATTAAGCTACGCTCTGCCCCTGCTGACCGAGCTGGGTTGCGTCTTTTCTCAGCCAATTGACCACGGCTGGCGGTCTGCGGCCAAGGGCGGAATGTGGGTGCTTCCGATTGCAGAATTTCACCCATTTTCCAACGCCTGCCTTTGCACGCCAAACTGGCTTGCCAGCTCCGCGACCGTTCGCTTGCCCTTCAAAGCCTTAAGCGCAAGCTTGGCTTTGAATTCAGGCGAATGGTTCTTCCGTTTCGACGTATCTGATCTCTTCTTCGTCGAAGATCAGCAAACAGCAAATCGTAGCTTACGTCAGTGTTCAGATTTCAGGGAGCAGCTCGCAACTGAACCGACCGATGCCGCCATAGGGCAGGTATATTGTGCCTGGCTGTTCGCTTCGCTCAGCGACGTGGTTAACCCATACCAAAACTGCATGGTAGATCAATTACACGGCATTGGTATGAATTGTTCTATCCATGTAAACTCTACCCAACATGCTGTAATTGAATAATAAAAGAAAACACCAATGTTGTGTGTCGCCGTAGTGGAAGTCGTCAGAAGTGACCGCCTCCAGTTCGTGCGCAAATGCGGAATGTGACTGCCGCCACAACGTTTTCCGAAGGCGTTCTTCTACAGCCAATATTGGATAGGAGCTAAATGGATGGCAGGAGAAGCTACGGGTCGCCAATGGGCACCACTGCCGGCAAGTGCAGATGATGTCGTCGCCGACTTTTACAGTGACATGAAGTCGATCCCGACCAAAGGGATGCTGGACGCATTGCTCAATGCTCGTGTTGGCGACGTTCAGAAGGGTGAGGACCCGACAACAACGGAACTGTGTCAGCGCGTGGCTGAAATGCTGGGCAAAGAGGCGGCGATTTTGCTGCCTACGGGGACAATGTGCAATGAGATTTCCATTAGAATTCATTGCGCTTCAGGCTCTGAGCTGATTGCTGAAAGATCCTCTCATATCATCAATTTTGAAGCGGGTGGTCCTGCGGCTCTTAGCGGCGTGATGATGCATTCGATTGATGGCGAATTTGGGCGTTTCACTGCTGAGCAAGTGCGTGCCGCCTATCGGCCGGTTTCGCGTTATGCGCCGGAAACCTCGTTGGTAGCAGTTGAACAAACAACAAACCTCGGCGGTGGCGGAATCTGGAGCTTGGAAGAGCTCGGGGAAATTGCGGAAACCTCAAAATCGCTGGGATTGGCGACACATATGGATGGTGCGCGGTTGTTGAACGCCTGTGTGGAAACCGGGGTCTCCGCCAAGCAATATGCGACTGGCTATGACTCTGTCTGGATCGACCTCACCAAGGGATTGGGCGGTTTTGCCGGTGCGGTTCTGGCCGGGACGGACGACTTTATCAACCACGCCTGGCGCTATGCGCAGCAATGGGGCGGCGGGTTGCGCCAGTCCGGTTACATCGCCGCGACCGGGCTTTATGCGCTGGATAACAATCTTGAACAACTGGCCCGTGACAATGCACTGGCCAAAAGCATTGGTGCGCAGATCGCGCCCTTGCCGCATATCTCAGAGGTTTTGCCGGTTGAGACCAACATCGTGATCTTCAATCTGGATGAACGCGGACCGGATGCGGCAACGGTCGTGTCCAAGTTGCGGGACCAGGGCGTCCGCCTTGGTGTCTTTGGCGAACGGACGGTTCGGATCGTTACTCATATCGGCGTAGGGCCTGAGGGCGGAGATCTGTTGATCAAACGCCTGCGCGCCCTCCTGGAAGAATAGTTTTCACATTGGCAGCGGTGTGTCCGCCTCTGCAACCGATCATGAAAGATACATGACATGCGCGACTTTTTCTCAGACACCAAGACGATTCCGACACGAGCCATGCGAGAGGCCATCCTTGACGTTCCCGTAGGCGACGAACAAAAAGACGAAGATCCGACAACCCGTGCCCTTTGCGAACGTGTTGCCGCGCTCTTGGGTAAAGAAGCCGCTATTTTGCTGCCGACTGGTACCTTGTGCAATGAGATTGCGGTCAATGTGCAGACCAACCCGGGCGACGAGGTGATCTGCGAGGAAAGCTGCCATTTGATTAACTTCGAAACTGGCGGCCCGGCGGCGATCAGCGGCGTGATGATCCGCACCATTGCTGGAGAAAACGGTATCTTTGAACCTGCTCAGCTGCGGGCGGCAATCAGGCCTGCATCCCGCTATGCGCCGAAGTCGGCGTTGCTGTGTGTTGAACAGACCGCCAATATGGGCGGCGGCACGATCTGGCCGCTGGAAAAACTCAATGCGGTCGCTGAGATCGCGCATAGCGCCGGATTGGCCACGCATATGGACGGCGCACGGCTCCTGAACGCAAGCGCCGCCACCGGAATTTCTCCTGCAGACTATGCTGCTGGGTTCGATACGGTGTGGATCGATTTTTCCAAGGCTCTGGGCACCCCGATGGGGGGCGTTCTTGCAGGTTCGGCTGAGTTCATCCAAGAGGCATGGCGCGCCAAGCAGCAGATGGGCGGGGCCATGCGGCAATCAGGCATTCTTGCGGCAATGTGTCTTTATGGGCTGGATCACCACGTTGACCGGCTTTCTGAGGATCACCGTCTGGCCAAGTATCTGGCCGATCAGATCCGCGCGCTGCCGCAGGTCGCGCATATGCAACCTGTCGAGACCAATATCATCATTTTTGATCTTGATGACAGCGCGCCACTGGCCGCCGATATCGTCGCGGGTATGAAGGCCGACGGCGTTCTGATTGGGGCATTCGGTCCCCGCAGAATTAGGATCGTCACTCATCTGGATGTTGATATGCAGGCTGGCGAAGACTTGTTGGTGGCCCTGAAAAAGCAGCTGTAAAGCGCGCCTTTCACGGTCGAAGGTACCTCCCCTGAGGCAAGGGCAAGCAGATCTGTCGAGCAGGTCAATTTAGGAGAAAAAAATGAACCCGACCACACTGTTCATAGGCGCAGGAAACATGGGGAGCGCGATCATCAAAGGATATCTGTCTGCTGGTGGCAAGGCGGGAGACATATCCATCGTTGATCCGTTTGTTCAAGACAGCACGAAACAGGCACTGGCAGGTGCTCATTTCTATTCTGACTTTGAGAGCCTGGATCCAGCGCTGCGCTTTGATATGGTTGTGCTTGCGACCAAGCCGCAAGTGTTCCTTTCGGTAAGCCAGGACATCGAAAGAGTGACCGCAGCGAACGGGACGATTGTTTCGATCATGGCCGGGATCGGCAGCGAGACGATTTCAACGGCTGTTGGAGGAAATCTTTCAGTTGTCCGCTGCATGCCCAATATGGCGGCATCCAAGGGATATTCGGCGAATGTCGCCTTTACCAAGGACGAGGCGAAGAAGCAGGGTTTCGAACGCTTGTTTGGCGGGTCCGGGACCGTGCGTTGGGTCGACAATGAGGATCAGATCCATTTCACAACCGCTGTTTCAGGAAGCGGCCCGGCGTATTTCTTCGCTTTTGTCGAAGCACTGGCCGCTTCGGGAACAAATGCTGGGCTTGGTTCTCAGTTGGCGATGGACCTGGCAATTGATACGCTTATCGGGGCCAGTGAATTGCTGAAGTCCGATCGCGATCCGGAAAGACTTCGCAAAAGCGTTACGTCCAAAGGTGGCACAACCGCTGCTGCGCTAGAGGCGTTCGCGCATAACAACAATCTCCAGGCGGTTGTTGATGACGCAACCTCGGCTGCAATTTTGCGATCAAGAGAACTTGGAAATCCGGCTTGATCCTGCTTCAAAATAGAGCAGTAGGCTCAATCAGGGGGTGAGAGAACAATGGCGGTTGTTATTGGTCCGAAGCTGCGTTCCGAAAGCTCTCATGGTGGTGGCCATTGCAAGTCGTGGCCGCGCGCCAAATCAGATGCGGGGCTTCCATAACCAACGTAAGCGCCAATCCGCCCCACATTGTAGAGCCTTCCCCGTGCTGCGGGATATTCCCATCTCATGGTGGGGAGTGCATTGATTTTCGGGTCATTTCCGTCAGGTTGAAGCGGCTTTGATGCTGTGACCAGCCCCTGATGGCGCCAATGTGTCAATGTGGTGCTTTATGTGCCGTAAATTCTTAGCCCTCGGGACGTTTTTCTGGATTCCGGCCGCCGTTAAGCCAAGCATGTTACACGCAATCTATGAGGACAGGAACATGGATGAAACCCTTCTGGAGCGACTGCAGGCGGTGGAGCCGCTGATGTGGATCAATCCGGAACTCGGCCCCACTACTGCAGCGCATGTGCCGGTGCGGCCGGACCAAGTGACGGAAGCCGAAGCCAACTGGCGTGCGCTGGCACCGCTGTTGCAGCAGTGTTTTGAGGAGCTGGAGGACAGCGGCGGGATGATTGCCTCGGATCTCATCGAAGTCGCGGATTTGGCCATGGCAATGGGGCAGGGCGCAGGGCGGTTCTTTGTAAAGGGTGACCACGCATTGCCGGTGGCGGGCTCGGTCAAGGCGCGCGGCGGCGTTTACGAGGTGTTCCTGCATGGGCTTTCGCTGGCGCGGCAGTTGGGGCTGATTGCGCCGGATGCCCCGCCTGCGGCGCTGGCGGCCGGTAAAGTGCGGGATCGTTTTGGCAGCTGCACTGTGGCGGTCGGTTCAACCGGCAATCTCGGCCTTAGTGTCGGTATTGCCGCGCGGGCGCTGGGTTTTCGCGCGGCTGTTCATATGTCGGCGGACGCCAAGCCCTGGAAAGTCGAGCGCCTGCGCCGCCATGGGGTTGAGGTGGTGCAGCATCAGGCCGATTACGGTACTGCCGTGGCGTCTGCCCGGCTGCAGGCAGAGGCGGACCCGTCAATTTACTTTGTCGATGATGAGCGCTCGGAACTGCTGTTCTTCGGCTATTCAGCGGCAGCGGCCGAGCTGAGCGGCCAACTGGTAGAACGAAACATCCCCGTGGACGCTGAGAACCCGCTGTTCCTGTATTTGCCGTGTGGCATAGGTGGTGCTCCGGGCGGGGTGGCATATGGGCTGAAACAGGTGTTTGGCGATCATGCTCACTGCTTTTTCGTTGAGCCTGCCCAATCGCCTTGCGCGCTGGTGCAATTGGCGTCCGGCCTGAAGCGGGCGGTCAATGTCTATGACGTGGGCCTGACGAACAAGACCGAGGCCGATGGCATGGCGGTGGCTGAGGTGAGCCAGTTTGTGGTACAGGTCATGCAACCCTTGCTGAGCGGGGTGTATACTGTCGCGGATGACGATCTGTTCCGTTGGCTGGCGTTGGCGCAAGATCATGCAGGACTGCAGTTGGAGCCTTCAGCGGCAGCCTGTCTGGGCGGGCCGCAGATGCTGCTCTCAACTGCCGAAGGCCAGGGTTATCTGGCGCAGCACGGGCTTGTGGCAAAAACGGATCAAGCCACCCATGTCATGTGGGCCACGGGAGGCAGCCTGGTGCCCGATGAGGAATACCAAAGCTTCCTGCAAAAAGGCCGCGCTTTGCGGGACTGAGGGTTGCCCGGGTGGCGCCAAACAGCCGCCCCGGAGTAGCGTGCCCTGAGCTGCGGTCAGCAGAGTGCGGGCGGATCTTTGCGGTACATGAAGGAGTGCTGGCCGACGCCAAGGCTCTGTCGGCACATCAGGGCTCCCCTCGAAGCCATCGCTGCAGGTCATTCTGCCAGCCGACTCGACGAAGTCCTCCCCTGGAATTTCCAGCCGTCAAGTTGAAAGCCCGGTGCCCGCTAAACGCCACTTATTATCCAACAGTCCGATACTCTGGGACCAGGTCGAACCGATGCAGCTAGGCGAGGCTTGGTTAGCTGGGTATGGGAGGTCACTGAAGCTTAGAATTACTTCCGGGCGTTGGAAATTTTTGCGCAGATGCGAATGATCTCATCCGCCTCCGCCTGTGTCAGCCCGATCCGGGCAAATACATCGGAGGAAACGCTGCAGCTTTTTGTCCAAATGCTACGCCCTGTGTCCGTCAGGGAGACGACCTTTTGACGCTCGTTGCCCACCTGTACCTCGCGTGACAGCAGGCCTTTCGCTTCCAACCTGCGAAGCAGAGGTGTCATCGTGGCCTTGGACACTTCCAGTTTGCTGGCCAGAGTCGAGATGGACACCCGGTCCTCCTCAGCCAAAGCCATGAGTACCAAGTATTGAGTATAAGTGAGCCCCTGAGCTTTCAGAAGTGTTTGATAATGCTGCTCAACGGTATGCGATGCTGCATAGATTGCGAAACAAAGCTGGTTGTCCAACCTGACATCTGGCTTTTCATCGGTCTTCAGCGGTTCTTGCAAAACTCTGTGCTTTCGTTGTGGGACTGAGCACCCGTTAGATACCATCATTCTTTCCGCTTGCAAATAGTTAGCTAGCAAAGTATTAGTGGACAAATGAAAACAGCTCACAGGAGTACCTAGCTATGCGCACCGGATTATTTGCCCTCTGTCTTTCGCTGACTTCACTGCCCGCCTTCGCCGAAGGTGAGTTTGATACTGAGGGCGGATTTGCTGCCTTTGAGCAACTCTTTGGCGTGACAGAGGGAAAGCGCCGCAACCACACCAAAGGTTTCTGCATCGAGGGTGAGCTTGTGCCTGTTGACAGCGCGATCAAGGCTTATTCCAACAGCTCGCTCTTCACCGGCACATCGTCTGTGATCGCGCGCGTATCCCATAAGGGCGGCAAACCTAATCCGGCTGACGACAAATACGGGTTGCTGGGCATGGCGATGGAGATAACGACTGCCGATGATGATCTGCACGTGATCGCGATGAACACTGAACATTTCTTTCCTGTTGCGACCAGTGAAGCGTTCATTGAACTGCTGCGGGCCAAGGCCGCAGGGCCAGAGGCGACCAAGGCTTTCGCTGCTGACCACCCTGCACTTAAAGCCTACAAAGCATATCATGGCGCCTTGGACAAAACCCTGAGGCCCTACGAGGGCACAACTTTCAACGGTGTGAATTCCTTCTATCTTGTCGATGCGGCAGGCGCGCAGACGGGTATCCGTTTTTCATTTCGCCCTTCCGGTGAAGAAGGGATCGTGACGGATACGCATCCCGACTTCTTCTTGGAAAACATGCAATCGAACATAGACAACGGTGGAGTGTCCTGGGAGATGGTGGTGACTCTGGCCAATCCAGGAGATGTTATCGCAGACCCCTCGGTGCAATGGACGGGGGAGCACACCGAGATTGTCGCAGCCCGGTTTACGGCCAAAGCGGCGATGTCAGAAAGCGATGGCCAGTGTGATGACCTCAACTTCGACCCCATGGTTCTGAGCGAAGGCTTTGCTCCGTCGGAAGACCCAATGTTGCTGGTGCGCTCCATGATCTATGCTCATGGTGTTGGGCAGCGTCTCTCCGAAAAGGACTGAGTCCTCCGTTCACGGAAACTGAGTTGGTAAGGGCCTGGACGCATTGGCGATCATGTATCCGAAACGGAAACTCCTACCGGGAAACCGTTCCTAAGCTACCAATTTTCGGCATCACAAATCTGACCCCGTTACGGGCCTTGGCAAAGGCAAGTGACGGGGCGTTGTCTAGCAGCTATGCCTTGGGAATTACCCGGTGTCTTGGCGAACCAGCACCGTACTTCTTCGTGGTCGCATCGGTTTAACGCAAGCAAGAATGGTGTTTGTGGGGCTGCCTTGGGTTGCACCTTGCAGGGCTTACCCCAATGGCGCATGGCGGCGACATGCTGAGCGGAAATGCGAGCCATCAGAGAAGGGTGATGGTTGTTGCAGCACATGATGTTCCAGACCGCTTTCATCGCGGCGCGTAGCAACTCGGTTTCTAAGCTATCTTTCACTGATAGAAGCTGGGCTTTCCCATCCGAAAATGCGGCGGACCACCCGGGCATCGCCAACCTTGTAGGCATATTGAAGGAAACAATGGCTGCGCTGCATCTCGCGCTCTTTGGCTGTCATTGAAGCCGCCACCGTCCGAAACAGATGCTGCTGGGGGGAGGCGAGGTCTTACTCTAAGTTTATTTGAGAATGAACTATACTCGTGCGGAACCTGTTCCAGCACCTAAGTGGCAGTGCGGTCTTTCGGTGCGTTCTTCAGGTTATCGGTAAGGCGGGAAAGGCCGTCCGTGATCTGCTTCAGCGCATTAAGCTCAAGGCCGGTGGCTTCGATCAGGCAGGAAGTGATCTCGCGCGAAGCCGCATGAAGTGCAATGCCATCGTCTGTCAAGTGAACAAAAACTTGCCGCTCATCGTCCGTGCCTCGCATCCGCCGGACAAATCCCATGTTCTCAAGTCTTTTTAACAGGGGTGTCAGGGTGCTTGTCTTCAGTGACAATTGAGTTGCGAGTTCGCTGACACCTTGCTGGTCCCGCTCCCATAGCAGCATCAAGGTGATGTATTGTGGATATGTCAAGCCGAGAGGGCGGAGCATCGGCCCATAGACTTGGTTGATGGCATGCGAAGCATTGTACACTGCGTAGCAGAACATCTCATCGGCTTTTTCAGGCAGTTTGTTCATCCTGGTTCCGAGATCTCCAAATACATCGTGTGCGATACTTTTGCTTGACGACTGCTGGAAGTCAAGATTAGTGTCAGAACCACAAAGTGTCGTGCGCGATCTAAATTGCGCGAATTCTGACCGTGGTTTTTGCGGTTGCCGGAAGGAGGAGTGAAAGACGATGTCACAGGCCATAGAACTGATTGATGCCTTGAACGGAACATTTGGCCGCCACAGCGGCGCCCGCGCTTCACATGCGAAAGGATTTTCTGCCAGAGGTCGCTTCATTCCAGCGGCCGTAGGTCCCGAGACCGATATCCCGTTGCTCGCTGGAGAACAGCCAATAGTTGCACGCTTTTCGGTTGGCGGAGGAAAGCCCGGAATCAGTGACAAAAGCCCTACAGTCCGCGGTATCGGGCTTGAAATTGGAAAGGGCGCCGGGGCCTGGGCCATGGCCCTGATTTCCAACCCGGTTTTCTTTGCCAATTCCGCGGAACAGTTTAAGGCCTTTCTGGCAGCAAGGGTGGCCGATCCTGCAACCGGTGGGCCGGATCCTGAAAAGGTTAAGGCATTTAACGAGGCGAACCCGAATACGGTTCCCCATCAGAGCTATCTGAAGTCGGTGGCGCCTTGCCGGTGTTATTCTGCAGAACAGTATCATTCAGGCCATGCTTATCACTTCGGTACCAGCGAAGGCGTGCTTGCGGCCCGTATCCTTCTGGAGCCTGAAGGCGGCCGTCACGGCCTGACGGATGAGGAGAAGAAGGATCTGCCGGATGATTTCCTTTATGACAGGCTGCTGCGGGAGTTGAGTAACAGGCCTGCTCGATGGACGCTGAAGCTGGTTGTGGCGAATGATGCGGATGATATCTCGGATCCAACCGTCCCATGGGATGGGGTGCATGGCGAACTGATCCTTGGAACGGTGCAAATCGAGTTGCCGGATGACCGGGCGGAGAGCGTAGCCAAAGTGTTTGACCCCTCTCATTTGCCAGAGGGTGTGGCAGAGCCTCGCGATAATGTATTCGCCCTGCGCAGTCCTGCATATGCGGTCTCTGTTGCGCGCCGGTCCAGTTGAAACTGCTAAATCGGCTGCGCCCGAGCCGCCGTTGCCGGAGGAGAATTAAAATACGACTTGAAGATACCTATTTGATAAAGTAAGTATTCGGTAAAGTAGGGATGTCATGGTCAAACTTGGAGATTCTCATGGCGCAAGTACCGCGGGCGCGGCCACATATGTTTGATGTTACCCCGGAAGAGATCAGTAGGCTGGTATGTTGTTTTTATGCACGTATCCGCGTGGATAATGTGCTTGGCCCGGTGTTCAGTGCGGCCATTGAAGACTGGCCAGCGCACGAGGCGAAAATCTTGGCGTTCTGGAGGGGGGCGATCCTGCGCGAACCGGGGTATGAAGGAAATCCCATGCAGGTTCATCTGTCCAACTCGGAAATACTGCTGGAACACTTTCCTCGGTGGCTGGAGCTGTTCCGAGACACGGCAAACCGCGAGTTGAAACCGGAAACGGCCGCGGCATTTGCAAGTCTGGCCGACCGTATCGGCAATGGGTTGTCCTATGGAATCGAAAACTTCCGCAAGCCTGAAGGGGCTCCACCTGTTCTGGCATGAGTAATTTACGGGCAGTTGCCGGAGGGTCGCTGTCTCGTATGTTAGGATCGAAACCATCATTCCGTCCCGGACGGCCAAAAGGAGAGACGAAAAATGACTGCAGGCGTCTATTCCAAAGCAAGGGTGATCCAGGAGGATCCGGGGCAGGTGGTGAAGCGCTGGCTGGTTGCCGGTTGGCGGGATCTGCGCGCAAACCCCGGGTTTTCCCTTGTGTACGGGATGGCACTGGTTCTAGGGGGGTGGACTTTAATCTGGCTTCTTTCAGCGAGCGGGACCGGCTGGATGTTGCTGCCGCTGCTGGCGGGCGGGGTGCTGATCGGGCCGGTTGCAACGGTTGGGCTCTACGCTGTGGCCCGCGGGCGGCGCGAGGTAGCCTCAAAAGGGCAGATCGCGCTGGTGGGGGCCATCCTGATGGTCTTTGCCCTGACCTGGATCCGCGCGGCCACGGTGCTGTTTGCCATTGTGTACGGTCTGCGTCCCTTTGCCGGTTTCATCGAAACCCTGCAATTGCTGCTCAGCACGCAGGCGGGGTGGGTGCTGATGATCGCGGGTTCGCTGACGGGCGGGCTGTTTGCAGCGCTTGGCTTTGCGGTCTCGGCGTTTTCAGTGCCGATGCTGGTGGATCGCGAGATCGACGGCTTCTCGGCCATGGGGCTGAGCTTCAATGCGGCCACCCATAATTTCCGGCTCTGCGTCTGGTGGGGCGCTGCCATCACCTTCCTGACCGCCCTGGGCATTCTGACCGGGTTGCTGGGGCTTGCAATTGTCTTTCCGCTGCTTGGCTATGCCACCTGGCATGCCTACGCGGATCTGTTCCATGGAGATGCATGAATGGCTGAGGCTCTTCCCAAAGGCGCGGTGCATTACGCCACCTCGCGGTTTACGCAGGACACCCTTCCGGAGAAATTGCGTAAGGATCACAGCACCAAGGCGGGCGTCTGGGGTCAGTTGGCGGTGCACAGCGGCCGGCTGCTGTTCCGGCGTGAAGACAAGGCGGAGGTGATTGTCGAAGCGGGCGGAACCGCCATCTTTGCCCCGCAGGAAGTACATTCGGTCGAGGCGCTTGGCGCAGTGGAATTCGAAGTCCGGTTCCATCGGCAGGAGGTATCCGATGCAACGTAATCTAAGCATAGAGGATGGCGTCATTTTCGGCGCTTTATTTGCCGTGCTCTTGGGCGGGCTTGCCATTCTGGGCTGGGGCGTTCCGCTGGGCTACGTGCTGCACGGCTGGCTGATCGCGCTGGCTGCAGGCTGGGGCATCATGTGGATGCTGAACCGGGTCAGTGACGGGCCGGGAGAGGTGCCTTTAGAGTATAACGACAAAGTCATCCGCTTCGGTGTCATTGCTGCTTTGATCTGGGGAATAATCGGTTTTGCCGTTGGTGACATTCTTGCGTGGCAACTGGCCATCCCGTCGCTTAACGGCGATATGTCCTGGTCCAACTTCGGACGGCTGCGGCCGGTGCATACCTCCGGCGTTATCTTCGGCTTTGGGGGCAACGCGCTGATCGCCACCTCCTTTTATGTGGTGCAGCGGACCTCGCGGGCACGGCTGGCCAGCGAGACGCTGCCATGGCTAGTGTTTTGGGGGTATAACCTGTTCCTGGTGCTGGCTGCATCAGGCTACCCGATGGGCATCACTCAGTCCAAGGAATACGCTGAACCGGAATGGTATGCAGACCTATTGCTGCTGGTGGTCTGGGTTGGCTATCTGACCCTGTACCTCAGGACCCTGGCACGGCGAGCTGAGCCGCATATTTATGTGGCCAACTGGTACTATCTCGCTTTCATCGTGGTGATTGCAATGCTGCACACGGTGAACAACCTCTCGGTTCCGGTCTCGATTGCCTACCCCAAGAGCTATTCGCTGTTTGCCGGCACCCAGGATGCGATGACGCAGTGGTGGTACGGCCATAATGCGGTCGGGTTCCTGCTGACCGCAGGCTTCCTGGGTATGCTCTACTATTTTCTGCCCAAGGCGGTGAACCGGCCGGTCTATTCCTATCGGATGTCAATAGTCGGCTTCTGGGGGATCACCTTTCTCTACCTCTGGGCCGGGTCGCACCACCTGCATTACACGGCGCTGCCGGATTGGGTGCAGTACCTGGGCATGAGCATGTCGATCATCCTGCTGGTGCCCAGCTGGGCCTCGGTCTTCAATGGTATCCTGACGATCAACGGCGCCTGGGACAAGGTGCGCACCGATCCGGCTGTGCGCTTCATGATGGTGGCGATCCTGTTCTACGGGCTGTCGACGTTTGAAGGCTCCTTCATGGCGATCCGTCCCGTCAATTCGCTGAGCCATTATACTGACTGGACCGTGGGCCATGTGCATGCGGGGGCGCTTGGCTGGGTGGCCTTTATCACCTTTGGCGCCATGTACAAAATGGTGCCTTGGGTCTGGAAACGCGAGGGCGTCTATTCGCTGAAACTGGAGGCCTGGCACTTCTGGCTCGCCCTCTCAGGTACGCTGATCTACGTCGGTGCGATGTGGAACAGCGGCATTACACAATCGCTGATGTGGCAGACCTATGATGCGGATGGCGCTTTCCTCTATTCCTTCCTCGACAGTGTGATCGAGATGCACCCCTACTATGTGGCACGTGCAGTCGGCGGTTTGCTCTATCTGATCGGGGCCTGCATCGGTGCCTACAACATCTACATGACGGTGAGCGGTCCGCGGAAAACACAATCCCGGCAAACCGGGCCCTTGGCTCAGCCTGCGGAGTAACGCCCATGAGCACAGCACACCAGAAACTTGAACGCCACTCGCTGGGATTTGCCATGATGATCCTGCTGGTGGCCTCGATCGGCGGCATTGTCGAAATTGCACCGCTGTTTACAATCGAAAACACGGTGGAGGAAGTCGAAGGCATGCGGCCCTATACGCCATTGGAACTGGCCGGGCGCGACATCTATGTGCGCGAGGGGTGCTATGCCTGCCACAGCCAGATGATCCGTACCCTGCGCTCGGACGTGGAGCGTTACGGGCACTACAGCCTGGCCGCCGAGAGCATGTATGACCACCCGTTCCAATGGGGCTCGAAGCGCACCGGGCCTGATCTGGCCCGGATCGGCCGCAAATACTCGGACGACTGGCATGTGGCGCATCTGGAGGCGCCGCGTGAACTGGTCCCCGGATCTGTGATGCCCGGCTATGCCTTTCTGTCCGAAAACAGGCTGCAGACCGGTCACTTGCCCGCCGCACTGAAGGCGCTGAGCCGGGCAGGGGTACCCTACACAGAAGCGCAGATCGAAAATGCCGAAAAGGACGCGGTCTGGCAGGCAGATTTCGAGCAGAATTACGAAGGCGAGCTGCAGGAGAGTTACGGCGCAAATGTGCAGGTGCGCGATTTCGACGGCCAGCCCGGAAGTCTGACAGAAATGGATGCGCTGGTGGCCTACCTGCAGATGCTGGGAACGCTCGTTGATTTCGATTCTTTGAACCCCGAGGAGGTTAACCGATGACCCATGATGCAGTTCTGGTCTTCTCCAAAACCTGGGGCGCTATCTATCTGCTGAGTGTATTCTTGGCGGCCGTGGTCTGGGTCTACTGGCCATCGCGGCGCCGCATGTATGACGATGCGGCGCAGTCTCCGCTGGATGGGCGGGAGGACCAACCATGGCGCTAAGAGAAAAGGATCCGGTCTCGGGTACGGACTTGACTGGTCACGAGTGGGACGGGATCAAGGAACTGGACACGCCGGTCCCTTGGGCCGCCCGATGGTCGCTGTGGGGCAGTATTGCAGTGGCCGCCGTATTTTGGGTGTTCTACCCGTCTTTTCCCGCTGTGAGGGACTACGCCAAAGGGGCGCTCGGGTATTCCTCAAGGGCTGAAGTCATGGCCTCACTGAAGGAAGCAGAGGCGGACCGCGAACAAGCTTTCTCGCCTTTCACATCGGAGGATATTGAAGCGATGGCCGCCGATTCGTCGCTGGAGGAGCGCTATGGCGCGGCCATTTCCAAGCTTTATGCAGACAATTGCGCCGCTTGCCATACGGAAAATCTGAAGGGGCAGCCTGGCTTTCCGAATCTGGCTGACGGCCATTGGCTGTGGTCGGGATCGCCGGAGGAGATCGAATATACGATCCGCTATGGCATCAATGCGGCACATGATGAGACCCGCATCGCCCAGATGCTGGCCTTTGGGGCGGATGGGATGATCGAAAAGCCGCAGGTCAAGGAGGTGACGGAATTTGTGCTGTCGCTTTCCGGTCAAGAGCATGATGCAGAGGCGGCTGAGGCGGGCAGGGCAGTCTTTGAAGAAAACTGTGCCGCCTGCCACGGCGAAGACGGTCGCGGAGGCTATGAAAACGGTGCGCCGAATCTGGGAGATGGCCATTGGATCTACGGCGGCGGCAGGGAAGGCATCTACCAGAGTATCTACTACGGAAGGCAAGGTGTCATGCCTGCCTGGGAAGGTCGCCTGAGCGATATGCAGATCCGGATGCTGACGCTTTACCTGTTGTGGAACGGCGAAAATGCCCCAGGCTGAGGAAAACCCACGGTTCCGCAGGGCTATGTATCTGCTGATACTGGCCTTGCTGACCGGGTACATCGGCTTCAAGGCCTGGCACCTGTCGGTGGCCTTCGACGCGTGGGAAAATCAGTCTCTGGAGGGCGCGATTTCGGGGGCTGCCAAGTAGGTAGTTTGCAGAATGATACGCAAATATTTTGCGTATGAATGGCTTCAAGCAGCGCCTCGGCCAGCTTCCAACGCCCGAATCAGGTTCTTCATTCCTCGGTTTCCTTCGAGAACATTCTGCAGGGTCTTGCTGTCTAGTGCGGCAAAGAACACTTCCTGTGCCTCGGTCAGGATCGGCAATAGGCCGCAGGCCGGGGTCATCACGCAGCAGCCGCCATCTTCCTTCATGCACTCAACCAGCGGTGTGCCGCGCTCGGACTTACGCAGCAGCCCGCCGATTGATATAGCCTCCGGCGGCAGTGCCATCCGCATGCCCCCGTTGCGCCCGCGCACTGATTCCACGTAGCCCTCATGAGTCAGCCATTGGGAAATCTTGGCCAGGTGGTTGAAGGGCAGCTTCTGCATCTCCGCAATTTCACGCGTAGACATTAGCCCCTCCTCATGGGTGGAGAGGTGGATCAGGATGCGAAGTGCGTAGTCTGAAAACTTTGAAATCTGCATAAGCACTCTTCTCACAAAAAACACGTATTGGAAATACGTATTTCATTGACATGTATCGGCGCTCTTCAATAATAAGCATTATAAATACTTATTAAAGGGGGCGGCACATGCAGCCAGTTGTTCTTTTGATCTCGCTGATCCTGATGGCATTGCTGTCAGCGGTCTTCTACATGGCAGCCAGGGCTTCGCAGGGCGAAGCCCCCGGGCCAAATGCCAACAGCAAACGCACCGGCCTGATTTGGGCGATGGTGATTCTCGGTGTAATCGTGTCCGTAGGCTCTCTGCGCAGCTGGCCGCACGCGTTGGCCAGTACCGGCGATGCGCTGGAAGTGAGTGTCAGTGGCGGTCAGTGGTGGTGGGATATCGACACCACCGAAATTCCGGCTGGGAAGCCGGTCAACTTCAACGTCACGACCGAGGACGTTACCCACGGCATGGGTATCTATGACAGTGAGCTGACGCTGCTGACCCAGGTCCAAGCGATTCCCGGTTACACAACCAAGGTCACCTATACGTTCACCGAACCGGGCAGCTACCAGCTCCTGTGCATGGAGTTCTGCGGGGTGGCCCACCACGACATGGTCAATGAATTCGAAGTTGTAGCGGTGGAGGAATAAATGAACACTGTATCTGAATCTGCAGTGGCTGATCGGGCTGCTGCCGGGCCTCAGCCCCATCCTCAGGCCGGCGCTGTCAAGCTGACCATGATCCTGTCAGGTGCGGTTTTCGCGCTGATGATGGTCTTCGGGCTGATCATGCGTGCCGCTCAGGGCCAGTGGATAGAACTGGATCCGACGCTTTTCTATCAAATCCTGACAGCCCATGGCGCGGGCATGGTTGGTACCGCTGCGCTCTCAGGGGCCGCCATCATGTGGTATTTTTGCGGTCGTTACGTCGTACTGACCGCCGGTATCTTCTGGGCCTTTCTCGGCCTGTTCCTGCTGGGTGTTGTGCTGATCCTGGGCGCGATCTTCATCGGCGGATTTGGCGGTGCCTGGACCTTCCTATTCCCGCTGCCCGCCATGTCCGGCGGCGCCTGGGAGGCTGGGGCTGCCGCGGCCTTCATGCTGGGTTATGTGTCGATCGGTGTCGGTTTCCTGCTCTACTATCTTGAGCTGGGGCGCCAGATCCATGCGCGATATGGCAGCCTGGCGCGGGCGCTGGGCTGGAACCTGATCCTGGGCCGCGAAGACAACAACCCGCCGCCGCCGACCATTGTTGCTGCGGCAGCCGTCACCATCTTCAACTCTATCGGCATCATCCTGGGTGCGGCCGTTCTGGTGGCCAGCCTGGTGCATCTCTTGGTGCCGGGGTTTGAGGTCAATGCGCTCTTGGCCAAGAATCTGATCTATTTCTTCGGCCATGTCTTCATCAACGCCTCGATCTACATGGCGGTGACCGCAGTCTACGAGATCCTGCCGGAATACACCGGTCGCCCTTGGAAATCGAACCGGGTGTTCGCGATCGCCTGGAATGCGGTGCTGATCTTCGTGATGGCGGTCTACTGGCACCACCTGCTGCAGGATGTGGTAATGCCGCCCTGGATGCTGGTGGTGGGACAGTTGGTCTCCTACTTCAGCGGCATTCCTCTGATCGCAGTTACGGCCTTTTCCACCTTCCTCTATGTGCGCGGATCGAAAATGACCTGGGATCTGGCCTCTTCGCTTCTGGTCTTGTCGGTGGCGGGTTGGTCAGTAGGGTCGATCCCGGCGTCGATCGATGGGATGATCAGCGTCAATAAGGTGATGCACAACACCATGTGGGTGCCGGGCCATTTCCACACCTACTTGTTGCTGGGTGAAGTTGCGATGGCCTTCGGCTTCATGGCCTGGCTGGTGCGCGGCAAGGCCATTGCCGAGATGGGCGGCTTGGACCGCGCGGCTTTTGCCACCTATCTCGCTGGCGCTGCCGGGTTTGTCATCGTCTTCCTGTTCTCCGGTGCCGCCTCAATCCCGCGTCGCTGGGCGGTGCATTACGAGGAATGGCTTACTCATGACCGCATCGGTACAGCCTTCAGCGCGCTGGTGGTGCTGGGAACCCTGATCTTTGTGCTGCGGTTTGTGGCGCGCTTGGGCCGGAGCAGCAACTGATGCTGGCGCGCGCATTCCCATCATTTCTCGCCGCCCTGATCGGCGGCGGGATCCTGTGGCACGCCACGGACGGTGCGCGCGCCTTCACAAGCGAAACGGCCCGGCGGCTGGACGTCGCCCGGTCGCCCCGCCCGGTGCCGGGTGTGATACTGGAAGACATGTCCGGCCAGCGCGTGCCGCTGCTGCCGCAGGAGGGCGAGGTGGTGCTGGTTGAGTTCATCTACACGGTCTGCGGTGACATCTGCCAGATCGCGGCGACAGATTTTGCCGAGGTCCGCGGCCGGTTGCAGGCTCAGGATGTGAAGGCACGGCTGATCTCAGTTAGCTTTGACCCGCAGCGGGACACTCCGGAGCAGATGGCCATCTACGGCGATGCCCATGAGGCAGATGGCGCAGTGTGGACCGTCGCCCGGCCGGAAGAAAGTGACTTGGATGGGCTTCTGGAATTGTTTGATGTGACAGTCATCCCTGATGAATGGGGCGGCTACCAGCACAACGCGGCAATCCATGTGATTGACGGCAGCGGCCGGTTCTCGGCTGTCTTTGATACTGATGCGGTGGAAGCGGTGGCTGCCCATCTGCAGGAGGTTCAGCCATGAGGATGATTTGCCTGGGACTGCTTGCATTGGCCGAAGCCGTTGCCATGCGGGAGGCAGCTGTTAGCAGTCCGATTCAGCATGTTTTGGTGCAGATGCCCTTGCTGGTGCTGGCTGGAGCGGTGGCCGGGTGGCAGTTGAGTGTGCCGCGCCACTGGGCAGTGCCGCTGCTTCTGACAGCCCTGACGGCCTTACTGTTCTGGATGCTGCCGCTCAATGTGGACTGGGCGCTGACGCCAGCGGGCGAGCTGGCCAAATATGTATCGCTGCCATTGTTGCTGGGACTGCCTCTGCGGCTGTCCTGGCCTTGGTTGGGTCCGATCCTACGCGGGTTTATTAAGGCCAATGCGTTGTCGATGCTGGGGGTCTTGGGTTTCCTTTACACTCATGCGCCTGTCCGCATCTGTAATTCTTATCTGGTGTCCGCGCAGCAGGATCTTGGCTTTGCCTTTCTTTATCTTGCCGCGGCTCTGGCCTGCCTTTGGGCCATCCCGGTTTTGTTCGGACATCCGCGCTGGCTGCCGCTGAGCACTGACGGATGCACCAAATGCGGAGCATGAACTGACATGACTTATTCCGACACTGTTCTTGGGTTTGCGCAGCTGGCGCAGAAGAAAAGCCAGAACCTGCGCACCGATCCACTGGCTTTCCTGATCCTGGCGCTCAAGGCCGGCGCCTTTGTTGGCGCAGGAATCCTATTGATCTTTTCGGTGGGGCAGGGCGTCGAGGGGGCCTTCCGCCCGATTGTCATGGGGGCAAGCTTTGGCATCGCACTGACGCTGGTGGTCTTTGCCGGAGCGGAGCTGTTTACCGGCCACACCATGTATATGACGCATGGATTGCTGACCGGCACCAGCAGCCTGAAAGACCTTGCCTGCTGCTGGGCGGCAAGTTGGTCGGGCAACCTGGTTGGCGCGATACTTCTGGCGGCGTTGTTTGTGATAGGGGGCGGGGGCCTGATCCTGGGCGCCGGCGAAGACGCGCTTCTGTACAAGGTCGCCGCCAAGAAGATGCACGGATCAGCACCGCAGCTATTCGCCAAAGCGGTTCTGTGCAACTGGCTGGTCTGCCTCGCCTTGTGGTGTGCGGCACGGTCCAAGGATGATGTAACCAAATGCATCGTCATCTTCTGGTGCCTCTATGCATTCATTGCTGCGGGTTTCGAGCACAGCGTCGCCAATATGACGGTCTTCTCGGTTGCCTTGCTGTCCGATCACCCGGAGAGCATCTCGCTGGCGGGTGCGGCTCATAACCTCACTTTCGTCACTCTGGGCAACGCTTTTGCGGGTGCGGGGATCATGGGCTACGGGTACTGGCGTGCGGCTTCCAAACCGCAGATGCGGACCGCGACCGCAAGCGACGCAGTTCTTCAGAGTGAGAAGGAGGCGCACTGATGGGTTTTTTCGCGGACAGAAGCGGTTTGGAAACCTTTGCCGGGCAGTCTCCGATTGATGTGGCTAAGCCTATGGCTGCGATCATCTTCATATGGTCCGGAGCGGCGATTGCCGGAAACCTGATTGCAGCGCCGGCCAAATTTCAGGCACCCTCTCTTACTTTGCCGGTGGCCCTGGATGTGGGCCGAATGCAATTTCAATGGCTGGGGGTGGCTGAAGCAGTTTGCGCCTTTCTCGTTTTGGCCCTGCTCCTTGCCTCCAAGCGGATGGCCAGCTGGCAATTGGTTGCGGTGTTTGCAGCTTTTGCTCTGCAAAGATTGTGGATCCTGCCAGTTCTGGACGAGCGCACTCTGGCCATCATTGCAGGTCAGCCGGTGAAAGAAAGCTCGCTTCATTTGGTTTACATCGCAGCTGAGGTCGTGAAGGCCGCTTGCCTCGTTTGGGCTGGTTCCCAAGCCATGCGCCCGCTCTCAGCAAGGAGCCGCGCCTAAGACTATCTCACCCAAAACACTCAATGATTGATGTCAATACCACGAAAGGAACGAAGTGATGAGGAACATTCTACTGGCCGTTTTCCTAGCAATTGGCAGTGGCCAAGCCGCAGCGGCAGATGGTGATGCTGCCGCAGGTGAAAAAGTGTTCAAGAAATGTGCCGCCTGCCATGCAGTGGAGGAGGGTAAGAAGAAAGTCGGGCCGACAATGTTTGGTATCTGGGGTAGGCCCGCGGGGGCGGTCGAAGGGTACAAATACTCCTCTGCTATGCAGGAGGCGGAATTCTTTTGGGACGAGGAACAGCTGACGGGATTCCTAGCGGCACCAAAGAAACATCTTCCAGGCACAAAGATGGCCTTCCCGGGATTGAAAAAGGAACAGCAGATCAGCGACCTGTTGGCATACCTAAAAACACTGAATTAGCGTTTTTAAAAAATCTGGCCGACTACTCTGCTATTCTGATGAGTAGTTGGCTGGAACATTTGTTCAGAAGGGCCCGGCTTCACTTCTGGGCCGCGTTGTAGACTGAAGGTTATCGGGCTTGGGTGAAACAGTGTCCAAATCCTGCTCCCGCAACCAAATCACAACACTAAATGCAACAACATTGCGCCCGCACCAGCGGGTGCTCTACGTGTTCGAACGCATAGCACCGTAAGCACTGTCGAAGCATCCTGCGTTAAACTGCGCAAAGACCCACGCGTAGGGCCCGACTGGTGCGACGGCGACAGGAACAGGTGGCAGACGGTTGGGGGCATGGTCTGACGTTAGGTCTCAACGCCTGGCGGCGCGCTGTGGCATCGGCGCCGCTGGCAACGCGCGCTGTCTGTGAAGTGCTTTTGCATCGGAACCGGTTCTGTTAACGTTGACTTAACAAAAAACCGCCGCAGGCAGGCAGTCGAGTATATGCAAACAGGCTTTCGAGGCACCTATGTCATTTCGTGGGGGCAGACTGAGATTGATGGTCTGCCGGGGGCACCGGTGTCTGCAGTGGCGGCGGGGGCCAGCTGGCGATGGGGTGGAGCACCGTTGCGCGTTGACGGGCCGGGGAATATTTTGCAGCTGGAGCAAAGCGACGGAGAGCGTGATTTGCGGCGCAGCGCGGCGCGCAGCGTTCGCCGGTTGGTGGGGCTGGCGATAGATCCCAAGGCTGACGAAACGGGTTCGCAGGCTGCGGAGCCGGAGGCCGGGACGGTGCTGCGGGATCGCCATTTTGTGGTCACGGACGGGTTGCGCAATTACACTGTTACCCTGATCGAGGTGGGGCAGGGGCAGCGTCCCCTGCTGATGTTCGTGGATTGCCATCCGCCGCAGGATACGGATCTCTGGGTTGTGGATGTGCGGCTTGAGGGCTGCGAGCGGGCTGGCGTGACATCCCATACCGGGGTGATCTGTTTTACGCCCGGCACGATTTTGCGCACCCCCGCAGGTGGGGTGCCGGTCGAACACTTGCAGGAAGGGGACTGGATTCAGACCCGCGACAGCGGTGCCCAGCAGATCCAGTGGATCGGTGCGCGGCGCATGACTGGCGCGCGCCTGTTTGTGACGCCTGAACTGCGTCCGGTGCGGATCAGCGGCGGCGCGCTTGGCATGCAGCGGCCAGATGCCGATCTTCTGGTCTCGCCCAGTCACCGCGTGTTGTTGCGTGGGCCGCATGTGCAGAGCCTGTTCAACACGTCCGAGGTGCTGGTTGCGGCGCGTGATCTGATCAACGGGCGCGATATTGCTGTCGATACCCAGTTGCGTGAGGTCACCTATATCCATCTGTTGCTGTCGGATCATCAGGTTCTTTGGGCGAATGGGGTGGAGACGGAGAGTTTTCACCCGGCCCAGGCCGCGCTGAGTGCGCTGCGCTGTGAAGACCGGACGCGCCTGTTGCAGGTGCTGCCGGATCTGGAGGTGGATCCGATGCGATATGGCGATTTTGCACGGCGTAATCTCAGCCAGCCGGAGGCGGCAATCCTGCGTCACGCAGCCGCCTGATCCGTTGCGGATCCAAAGGTGCAGAACCTTGGATATTGCCCGGTTTTTCGGAGCAGGGCATAGCGTAGGAAAAGCTGGTTGACTCTCTCCAGCCCTCGTCTATACACGCGGCTTCATTGGTGTTGGTGGCTCCCGCAAGGGAATGCCTGTCATGCCCGAGGCGCGCGAGTGAGTGCAACGCGGAGCAAGAGGACAACGCCCTTCGATGCAGCCATTTGGTTGCGATATAAACTGAAGGAGATCAGCCGTGACCAAACGCACGTCTGCCAAGTACAAAATTGACCGCCGTATGGGCGAAAACATCTGGGGTCGTCCGAAGTCCCCGGTGAACCGTCGTGAATACGGCCCCGGCCAGCACGGTCAGCGCCGCAAGGGCAAGCTGTCCGATTTCGGTATCCAGCTGCGCGCCAAGCAGAAGCTGAAAGGTTACTACGGCGACCTGACCGAGAAGCAGTTCCGTCGCATCTACTCCGAAGCTGAGCGTGTAAAAGGCGACACCGGTGAAAACCTCATTGGTCTGCTGGAGCGCCGCCTGGACGCGGTTGTCTACCGCGCCAAGTTTGTTGCAACCGTTTTTGCGGCTCGTCAGTTCGTGAACCACGGTCACGTTCTGGTCAACGGCAAGCGCGTGAACATCCCCTCCTACCGCGTGAAGGAAGGCGATGTGATCGAGGTTCGTGAGAAGTCCAAGCAAATGACCGCGCTGCTGGAAGCTGTTCAGCTGGCCGAGCGTGACGTGCCTGACTACGTTGAAGCCGATCACTCCAAAATGACCGCCACTTTCGTGCGCGCACCGGGCCTCTCCGACGTGCCGTACCCGGTTGTCATGGAACCGAACCTGGTCGTAGAATTCTACGCCAAGAACTAAGTCCTGTTCCAACCGGACGAGACAGAGAAGGGGCTGCCATCGGGCGGCCCCTTTTTTCGTTCTTGGGGCTGTCACTGTGGTTTTGGCTGTCTCGTGGTTGCCTTGCCGGGCTTGCGCCATTGGCATTAGCGATTGTCAGCTGCCCCTTCACAGACCTATCCTGTCCCCAGAGGCCCGTTCAGAGGCCATGGAACAGGAAGGTAGACGATGAAGATGACCCGTATTCTGGGGTTGGCTGCGATGGCGGCTGTGACGGCAACATTGACATGGGCCGCCCCTCTGCGCCTGACACCGGCGGATCCGCAGCCCCGAGGGCTGAAGCCCGGTCTGTCGGTGCGCTATGCCTATCCCGATGATGTGAAAACCCTGCGCAGCGCAGCCAAGGCGCTGGAGGCAGGTGCGGAAGCCGGTCCGCCGCTCAAAGGGTTGGACTATCGCGATACCAGCATTGGGCAGAAGGCGCTGACCTCGAAACGTTCTGAAAATGTCGCGGCGGATATTCGCGGCTATGTGCGGTTTGATGCGCCGGGCATTTATACCATCGATTTTCTGACCAATGACGGGATGCGTGCGGTGATTGGCGGCAAGGTTGTCGGCAAGTTCGATGGCCGCCAGACCTGTCAGGAGACCTTTGCCCAGAAGGTGGAGGTGCCCAAGGCGGGCTGGTATCCGCTACAGGTGCTGTATTTCCAGCGGCTGAACACCTCTTGCCTGCATATGCGGATGGGACCGGAAGGCAGCCGTGTAACCTGGATGCCGAACAAGGCCTTTGGCAGGTAACAGAGGGCGGCGATCATGATGCCACAGGGGTGGTGCCCGCCGTTACAATGGCAGCGGGCGCCCCTCTGCGATGGCTTCCATCGCGAAATATGAGGTGACGCTGTCCAGCTCGACCCCTTCGATCAGGCGCTGGTAGACTTTGTCGTAACTCGCCATATCCTCGGTCACGACCTTAAGCTGGTAGTCATAGTCCCCGCCAATGCGGTGAAAATCCACCACCTCAGGGATGGTCAGCACATGGCGGCGGAAGGTCTGCAGCCAGTCCGCCGAATGATGCCGCGTGCGCAACATCACAAAAACCACCAGATCCAGCCCCAGCTGTTTGCGATCGAGCCGGGCGGTGGTGCCTTGCATCAGGCCGCTTTCCCCGAGGGTTTTCAGCCGTCGCCAACAGGCGTTCTGCGACAGGCCGACCTGCTCTGCTAGATCGCGTTGAGAGAGGCTTGCGTCGCGCTGCAGCGCGCGCAGCAGGGCAAGATCTATGTGGTCCAGCTTGTGCGTCATGGCGCCATCATAGGCAGGGGGCAAACGGGAGTTCAATCGCTCAGTGTTGCGGTGCAGCCCGGAACCGCAACACTGCAACCGAAAGCGGGACGTCTTGCCGCTTTCCCATTGCGGTCAAGGTGGTTATTACGAAGCGGCATCTAAGGAGCATCTATCATGACCCACATCGCGCCGCAGCCTGGCATTCTGGATATCGCTCTCTATGAGGGTGGGGCTGCCCATGTGAAGGGGATGAGCAATGTGACCAAGCTCTCCTCCAATGAAAACCCGCTTGGGCCAAGCCCGAAAGCCATTGAGGCAATGCAGGCGGCGGTTTCCGAGATGCATCGATATCCAAGCTCGGATCACAGTGGCCTGCGACAGGCCATTGGCGAGGTCTACGGCCTGCCGATGGAACAGATCATCTGCGGTGCCGGCAGTGACGAGATCATCACCTTTCTCTGTCAGGCCTATGCGGGTCCGGGAGATGAGGTTCTGTTCACCGAGCATGGCTTTGCCATGTATCGCATCAGCGCACTTGCCGTCGGGGCGACACCGGTTGAGGTGGCGGAGCGCGATCGTGTTACGGATGTGGACGCGTTGTTGGCTGGATGCACCGAACGCACGCGGCTGGTGTTCATCGCCAATCCGAACAACCCCACAGGCACCATGATCGGCATGGCTGATCTGGCGCGTCTCGCCGATGGTCTGCCCAAGGGCGCGCTTCTGGTGCTGGATGGAGCCTATGCGGAATATGTCGAAGGGTATGACGCTGGTGCCGCGCTGGTCGCCAACCGCGACAATGTCGTGATGACGCGCACTTTCTCCAAGATCTACGGGCTGGGTGGCGCGCGGGTTGGCTGGGGGTATGCGCCGAAGCCGATCATCGACGTGCTGAACCGGGTGCGGGGGCCGTTCAACCTCTCCTCCACTGCGCTGGCCGGGGCAGAGGCTGCGGTGCGCGATACCGACTACACGGAGCACTGCCGCCTGGAAAACGCCAAATGGCGCACATGGCTGGCGGAGGCGCTGGCGGAACTGGGGGTGCCCTCTGATACCTCTTGTGCCAACTTCATTCTGGCGCGTTTCGCCAGCCCGGAAGAGGCCGGCGCCTGTGACGCATTTCTTCAGTCGCGCGGACTGATTGTGCGTCGGGTGACAGGCTATAAACTGCCTGCTGCTTTGCGGATTACCGTCGGGGATGAGACCGCCTGCAACGCGTTGGTTGCGGCGGTGAAAGCGTTCAAGGATGGCGCAGCATGAGCGCGCCGATCTACAACCGCATCGCGCTGATTGGTCTTGGCCTGATTGCCTCGTCCATGGCGCATGCCATTCGCCGTGGCGGGCTGGCAAGCGAGATCACCGGCTATGCCCGCAGCGCTGAGACCCGCGACACCGCCCGCCGGATCAACTTGTGTGATCGTATCTGCGATACGGCTGCGGAGGCGGCGCAGGACGCTGATCTGGTCGTGCTCTGCGTACCCGTGGGGGCGATGGATGCTGTGATGGCGGACATTGCGCCGGTGCTGAAACCCGGTGCCACGGTTTCCGACGTGGGGTCGGTCAAACGCCATGTGATCGACGCGGTGCAGCCCCATATCCCTGAGGGCGTGCATTTTGTGCCCGCGCACCCATTGGCCGGGACGGAACATTCCGGACCCGAGGCGGGATTTGCCGAGCTTTATGACAATCGCTGGTGCTTACTGGTGCCGGTCGAAGGCAGCGATCGCCCGCCGGTGGATCGCTTACGGCAGCTCTGGGAGGGGATGGGCGCCAATGTTGATGAGATGGATGCCGATCACCATGATCTGGTTCTGGCTGTCACCTCCCACGCGCCGCATCTGATCGCTTATACAATGGTTGGGGTCGCTGACGATCTGCGTCGGGTGACCGACAGTGAGGTGATCAAATATTCGGCTGCGGGGTTTCGGGACTTTACCCGGATTGCGGCCTCCGATCCGACCATGTGGCGCGATGTCTTCCTGACCAACAAGGATGCGACTCTGGAGATTTTGGGCCGTTTCACGGAGGAACTGTTTGCCCTGCAACGGGCGATCCGCACCGGGGACGGCGAACATTTGCATCAATATTTCACCCGCACCCGCGCCATCCGCCGCGGCATTATCGAGGCGGGGCAGGATACGGCCGCACCGAACTTCGGCCGCGAGACCAAGTCATGAGACGCGGCTGGACGGCTGGGCTGAGGGCCCTCTCAATCGCAGGTGGGCTGACCGCTCTGATCGCGGCCAGCGCCGGTGCTACGGCAGCCAATGCACCGGAAACCTCCCTGCGGCCCAATGCGCGCCCCGATCTGGTGTCGGGCGCGACGGTGACAGCTGCTGCGCTCTCCGTTACTGCGGAGCTGCGGCCTCAATCGCGTCCGCAGTCGGAGCAAGCTATCGCCCTGGCCGCGCTGAGCCTGCCGCTTGTGCCCGCAGGGCCCGACGCCTCTCTGCGTCCACATTTGCGGCCCGGTGATCTGGCGGAAAAAATCCTGTTCGGCAAACGCAAACGCCGCAAGACCTCTGTCTGCGGCGATATCGATATTCAGGGCAGCAAGGTTGGTACCGTGCCCGGTCGGCTGAACGGCTGTGGGGCAAAGAATGCCGTGCGCGTTCGCTCGGTCGCCGGGGTGACGCTCAGCCAGCAGTCGGTGATGACCTGCGACACCGCGCGCGCGCTCAAGAAATGGGTCGAACGCGATGTGATCAAAGCCTTTGGCCGCCGCGACAAAGTCGTCTCTCTGCGGGTGGCGGCGCATTATTCCTGCCGCACCCGCAACAATCGGCCAGGCGCCAAGATTTCCGAACACGGTCGCGGCAAGGCGATTGATATCTCAGGCTTTGCACTGGAAAGCGGCAAGGTGATTACCGTGCTGAAAGGCTGGACCGCGCGCGCCACGCGGAAGGGGCTGCGCAAGATGTGGAAAGGTGCCTGTGGTCCGTTTGGCACCGTTCTGGGGCCGCTGTCAGATCGCTACCATCTGGACCATTTCCATCTGGATGTGGCGCGCCATCGCGGCGGCCCATACTGCCGTTAACGCAGGACCAGACGTGGCGCCGGGCCAATTGGCAATGGCCCGAGCGCGACATAGCCGGATTTGAGCGTCAGCGGCAGATCAAGGTCCCGGTGATTTCCGCCAAGACCGGCGAAGATCTGCAGCACCTGTTCGATGCCTGCGCGTGCGCGGGGCGGTAGGTTGCCTGCTGTCTCTGCCAATTGCAGGATGTCCTGCCAGTTCTCGACCTGCAGTGCGAGGTCGCCCTCCGGCAGGCCGGTTTCATCAAGGCTGATTTCACCAGTGGCTTTGATCCGCATTGGTCCCCAGCGGGCTTCGGCGAGATGGAGTTTGATGTGGCGGGGTTGCGGGCGCCGCAGTTCAATCGCATTGCGGTCCCAGCGTGTATCGAAGGTGACCGTCATCTCGGCAATGACTGTGTCCAGCCGTTCGGGCAGCCCCTCTGTTGCGGCAAGACGCTGGCGCAGGAGCGGATGTGGAGCCAGGCCAACCGCATCTGCGCGGATCTGGTAGCGGTTTGACGCGTCGGTCTGGGTCATATCCAGCTGAAAGGCCTGCGCGCCAAGATCGGTGTTGCCATCACTGCGTACCGTCCAGGGGCCGGCGGTGATGTGTAGCTGTTCCAACTCCCGTGCAGATCCGGGGGCCAGCCGCAAATCGGCCTGTAGCCCGTTTGCCTGAAGGATCGCCGTCTCATCGAAATATGACAGCCGCTGTGGTGTCGGTGGCAGATGCAGCGTCAGCGTGCCGGGCCAGAGTGCCAGGCTGCGGATATCCAGCCAGTCGGCGCGCCATGCGGTGCCGGTGCCCGGGTCAGCGAGGGTGGGGGTGGTGATGCGATGATGATGATAAAGCGGAAAGCCCGAGGTGCGCAGCGCCCCGTAGTCGGCCTGCCAGCCCTGTCGCCGCTGCTCGGCAAACCACTCGTTGAGCCCCTGACGCAGGCCCCAGCCCGCGATAGTCCAGTAGAGGCTCCAGCTGCAGACCACGATCAGCAGCAGTTTTGTCCATCGGATCATCATTCGGCCTCTTTTCTGGACGTGGGATTTGATGTTTATAGACCGCGATCGAAAAAGGGCCAGCGTCATGACCATGTGGGTATTTGGATACGGATCTTTGTTGTGGAACCCGGGCTTTCCGGTGGCCCGCCGCGAAGTGGCTACTCTGCCGGGTTATGCCCGGTCCTTCTGCATGAAATCCATCCATCATCGCGGCAGTGAGGAGAAGCCGGGTCTGGTTCTGGCACTGGACGCGATAGATGGTGCCGCCTGCACGGGGATCGCGCTGGCGGTCGAGGCTGGCCACGAAGAACAGACATTGCTGGAACTGCGGGCGCGGGAGCTGATCTCCTCGGCCTATGTGGAAAAAGATCTGACTGTCCAGTTGGCCAGTGGTGGTGAGGTGACGGCCGTCACCTATGTGATCGACCCGGATCATAATCAATACTGTGGTGGCATCAGTCTGGAAACTCAGGCGCGGATCATTGCGGAGGCGGTCGGCGGGCGTGGTCCCAATACCGAATACCTCTTCAATACTGCGGAGCATCTGGCCGAGATCGGGTTGCGCGATGCTGATTTGGATTGGCTGTCGGCGCGTGTGCGGGACCTTGCATCATAAAGCCTTGGCTCTTCTGAGGTTTTGCCTATA
Organism: Phaeobacter sp. HS011; assembly: GCF_018101215.1. Taxonomy (NCBI): domain Bacteria; kingdom Pseudomonadati; phylum Pseudomonadota; class Alphaproteobacteria; order Rhodobacterales; family Roseobacteraceae; genus Phaeobacter; species Phaeobacter sp. HS011. Next base: position 60,096 of record NZ_JAGEUF010000007.1, read on the forward strand.
GGCTCCGGTTCTGCAAGAACACCAAAAAAGTGTCAGGAGCCACAGCTATGGCGCAGCCAGACCGCGAAAGCAGGCCGCAGTTTTCCCAACCGGTACGCCAGATCATCATGATGCTGATTGCCCTCGGGCTGTCGGGGTTTGGGGCATTCGTGGCGCTGCCGCGGGTCTTGCCGGTGTTCGAGGCCAACCCCTGGCTCAACGGCTTTATCGGCCTGGTGTTTGTCTTTGGTGTGATGGCCTGTTTTTGGCAGGTGCTGCAGCTGATCGGGTCGGTGCGCTGGATCGAGGCGTTCGCTGCCGGGGTCGCCAGAGAGGATGTTCGTCCGCCGTCGATGCTGGCGCCGCTGGCCTCTCTGCTGCGCTCACGCGGGGCGCGGATGCAGCTGGGGTCTTCTTCGACCCGGTCGATCCTGGATTCCGTTGCCACCCGCATCGACGAAGAACGCGAGATCACACGCTACATCGTGAACCTGCTGATTTTCCTTGGCCTTTTGGGGACATTCTACGGCCTGGCCACCACAGTACCTGCGGTGGTGGACACCATTCGCAGCCTTGCTCCGCAGGAGGGAGAAGAGGGTATTGCGGTATTCAATCGCCTGATGACCGGGCTGGAGGCGCAGCTGGGCGGTATGGGCGTTGCCTTTGCCTCCTCATTGCTGGGCTTGGCGGGATCGCTGATCGTTGGCTTGCTGGAGCTGTTTGCGGGCCATGGTCAGAATCGCTTCTACCGGGAACTTGAGGAATGGCTTTCCTCCTTCACCCGGGTCAGTTTTTCCTCTGGTGAGGAAACGGGCGGCGGTGACAATAGCGCCCTCGCCGGGGTGCTGGACAGTATGACCGAGCAAATGGATGCGCTGCAGGCGATGTTTGTGCAATCCTCTGAAGGGCGCGCCGGGGTGGATCAGAAGCTATCCGCACTGGTGGATGCGATCACCGACATGAACCGGCGGCAGGATCAGTCCGAAGGCACGGCGCGCGCGCTTGAGCGGGTGGCCGTCGGGCAGGAGGCCCTGACCGAGCTGATGCGCGCTCAGGGGGATGTCGGTCTGGACGCCGAAAGCCGGATGCGGCTGCGCTCCATCGATGTGCAGATGTTGCGCATTCTTGAGGAAATCTCGGCCGGTCGTCAGGAAAGCCTTGCCGAGTTGCGCAAAGATATCGACCTCTTGGTCAAAGCCTTTGCCAGACCGCGTGGATTGGGCCGCAGCGCGCGCGGATCTGAGGATTAAGCCATGGCCCTGTCACGTCGCACCGGACAGCGTTTTCAGGCCTCAATCTGGCCGGGATTTGTGGATGCGATGACCGGGTTGCTGCTGGTCCTGATGTTCCTCCTGACCATTTTCATGGTGGTCCAATTTGTCCTGCGGGAGACGATTTCCGGGCAGGAAAGCCAGCTGGATGAGCTGGCAGCGGAGGTGGGGGCGCTGGCCGATGCGCTGGGCCTCGAAGAGCGAGCGAACAGCCAGTTACAGGCCCGGCTCGGTGCGCTGTCGGCCACGCTTGGGACCACCCAGGGTGCGTTGGAAACTGCGGAAGCAGAGCTTGCAGCAGCGCAGGGCGAGATCAGTGATTTTGAGGCACAGGTCGCCCAGTTGCTGCTGCAACAGCAGGAAGCCAACGCCACCATCAGTGATCTGACCGCGCAGCGCGCGGCGTTGCAGGCGGCGCAGAGCGATCTGGAAGGGGAGCGGGACGCGCTGTCGCAGGCTCTTGCGGCCAGTCGCGATGAAATCGATGCCCAGACTGAGGTCGCGCGCCTTGCCGCAGCCAGGCGGGAGGCACTGGAAGCGCTTGTCGCCGATCTCGAAGGGCAGGCGTCTGAGGCAACCGCAGCAGTCTCGCAGTTGGAAGCTGACCTAACCGACGCTGAGGCGGCCCGTCTTGCCGAGGCGGCTGCCGCGGAGGCGCTGCGTGATCGGCTGAAGACGGCAGACGCGGAATTGACGGCGATGACACTGGCGCTGGAAGAACAGCGTCAGGCCGCTGAAGATACGCTGACGTTGCTGGCGGCAGCGGAAACCGCCAAGGGGCAACTGGATGCGCAGCTGGCGGACGTGCTGGAAGCGCTGGATGTCGCAAAGGCCGCAAACGCGGACCGCGACGCATTGGCCGAGCGTCTCACGCGTGTTCTGGCGCAGTTGGAAACCACGCAGACCAGCGCCGATGCACAGGTCGCCGCCTTGCAGGCAGAGCTGGATCAGTTGCGTGAGAGCCGGGACGCGGCAACATCTGAGCTGGAAAATACAGCAGCAGCGCAGGCCGAGACAGAACAGCGTCTGCTAGAGGCTTTGTCTAAGCTGGAACAGGCTAATGCCGCCGCCGCCGACCGGGAGGTGCTGCAACAACGTCTGCTGGCAGCGCTGACGGAGGGCGAAGAGCGGGCTGTGGAAGCCGCAGAGCTGGCCAGCCTCGCCGAACAGCGTGCAGCCCTGCTGGCGCAGGCCCGTGCGAGCCTCAGTACGGAGCAGGCGGTTTCGGAGGAAGCGCAGCGACAGACGGCACTGCTGAACCAGCAGGTTGCGGCACTGCGAGAGCAGCTCGGCGGGTTGCAGACGCTGCTGGATGACTACAAGGCCCGTGACGCCGCACAATCGGTGCAGATGCAGAACCTCGGCCAGGATCTGAATGCAGCACTGGCGCGGGCCGCCGCAGAGGAACGCCGCCGCCGTCTGCTTGAAGAGAGCGAGCGCAAGCGACTGGAAGCCGAAGCAGAGCAGCTGAGCAGCAAGGCCCAGGATCTGGAACAATACCGGTCGGAATTCTTCGGCCGCCTGCGGGATGTTCTGGGCAATCAGGAGGGGGTCCGGATCGAGGGGGACCGCTTTGTCTTTGCCTCTGAGGTATTGTTTTCCCCTGGGAGCGCAGATCTGTCACCGGCCGGGCGGGCGGAAATTGGCAAGGTCGCGGGTATCCTGCAGGCTGTTGCGGCGGCGATCCCGCCTGAGATCAACTGGATCATCCGTGTGGATGGTCACACCGACGACACGCCGCTTGGTATCCATCCGAAATTTGCCGACAACTGGGAGCTAAGCCAGGGCCGCGCCTTGTCGGTTGTACGCTACATGGTGCAGGCGCTGGGCATTCCGCCCGAACGCCTGTCTGCCAATGGGTTTGGTGAGTATCAGCCGGTGAACCCTGCGCCGACGGCGGTGGCCCGGGCGCAGAACCGGCGGATTGAGCTGAAGTTCACCGAGCGCTGACCGGGCCTGTATTATCGCTTTGGCGGTCTGCTCACTGGCCGGGCAGCTGTCGGCTCAGGCCGTTGTTTGCGCCGCGCCGACAGGCGGGAGATCAGCGCTTTGGCCTCAGTCGGTGGTTCCTGCTCAATCCGCCTGTAGTTGCTGCCATCCCGCTGACGCGTCAGCAGTCCACAGGAAATCATCGTCCGCCGCAGGGTCGCGGGATCCTTGAAATCATGTTCGGCCAGCAGGATCCTGTTCACCTCCGCCTCGCTTAGCAATGTGTCAGTCGGGAATACCGCCCACAGACCAAAGAGCGCCAGCGTCTGCACCGCCCGCCGGGAGGGCCAGCGCAGCAACCGTCCCGAAGCATCAAATTGGGTGAGCGTGCGTTCGATCAGCCGGTGATCGGCGGGTGCAGCCGTCTTGGCCTGCGCCAGACGACCAGCAGCGGCCTGCACGGCGCGCTGGTGTTGCAGGTTCTGAAATCCGGCGGCGCGTGCCAGCATATTCATCAGCGTCAGATGGGGCGGGCTGGCCTCCCCCAATTGACGGGCCAGAGCACGGGAGAAATGCGACAGGTCATCGACCTGTAAGGGGAGAGATTTGCGGGTCATATTGCATCCAATCGGCGCCCGTCCTGGTCGTTGGTCGCTGGCTTGACGACGCGGCGCCATCTGCAATGGAAACCGTTCGATTGGATGGCAGGTTTAGCTCTCCCTTGCAGGAGCAGCGACGCCTCGGTGTCTGCCGACCGTGGCCTTAGATTAGCGCGTCACCAAGGCGAGGCCAAGAGGGCTTTGCCATGGCCCTCCCTCTATTCAACGGTCATGTCCTGCCGGTGGTCATCAATGACCTCTCCGTCACGCAGCAGCGTCGCAGTGGCGGTGTAGCGACCGGGTTGTAGCCCGACACCGTGGATCCGTTTGCCGGCCGCGCGAAACAATTGTGCTTGGGTCTTTTCCAGCCGTTCAGTCTGCTCCAGAACGGGGCCATCCGGCCCGTCGATCCGCAGCATCAGCTGATCACCACTGCGCGAGCCGAAGGCATAGGCCCAGAACACCACTGCGCCTGATCCGGCGGGCAGGGGGGCCTGATCCGCTGTTCCGGCCTTGATGGCGGCGAATTTCGGGACATGATCGGCAAACCCACTGCCGAGAAAGCCGCCGGCCTGATAGGTGATGTCGTCCGCCCAGAGCGGCGCGCCTATGTCAGTGCCGCAGTTTTGCTCCATGCGGGGTCCAAACGGATCAACAGTTTTGCCATCCTTGCGCACGGAGAGGTGCAGATGCGGGAACTGGGTGTTGCCGGAAAGGCCGATCTGCCCCAGTGGGGTGCCTGCGGTGACCTTGTCGCCTGACTGCACAAGAATGGAGCCGCGTTTCATATGGCAGTACTGGGTTTCCCAACCCTCACCATGGCGCAGCAGAACCCCGTTGCCGCATTCGCGCCCCTTAATGGCTGGATCGCCGGGGCCGGTGGAATAGCGATCCTCCATCCCGTCGCGGCTGCCGACCACGGTGCCATCCGCAGCGGCGAAGACGGTGACGCCAGCATTCATATCGCTGAGATAGGGCAGGGCAATGTCGGTGCCCTTGTGCCCATCGTAGGTAAGTGGGTTGCAGGTGAAGTCCTGTGTTGCCGGTCCCAATGCGCGGTCGACATATTGCTGGATCTGGCAGCTGTCGCCCAAAGTGCAGTCAACGGGCCAATCCAGAACGAGATCGCTCGCCGCGACTGGCGCGGCGAGCGATGAGATAAATGCCAAAGGCAGAAGCCGCATGGGGTTACTCAGCCGTCAGAAGGGGCGGCTTGTCTCCGGAGATGCGCGGTTTGGCTGGGCCTTCAATCCTGAGATCCAGCTTGCCATCCTTGATGCCGACCTTAACAAGGCCCCCTTTGGCGAGTTTGCCGAACAGCAGCTCCTCAGCCAGCGGTTTCTTGATGTGTTCCTGAATAACGCGACCCAAAGGACGTGCGCCCATCCGGTCGTCATAGCCCTTGTCCGCCAGCCATTCGGCTGCCTTGCGGGTCAATTCGATCGAGACATTGCGATCCATCAGCTGGGCTTCCAGCTGCAGGACAAATTTCTCGACCACCTGCAGGATGACATCCTTTGGCAGCGGTGCGAAGGAAATGACTGCGTCCAGACGGTTGCGGAATTCCGGCGTGAAAGTCCGCTCAATCGCAGCAGTGTCCTCTCCCTCGCGCCGGTCACGACCGAACCCGATGGCGGCCTTCGCCTGCTCAGATGCGCCGGCGTTTGAGGTCATGATCAGCACAACATTGCGGAAATTCACCGTACGGCCGTTGTGGTCGGTCAGCTGGCCATTGTCCATCACCTGCAACAGGATGTTGAAGACATCCGGGTGTGCCTTCTCGATTTCATCGAGCAGCAGCACACAATGGGGATGCTGGTCAACGCCATCGGTCAACAGGCCGCCCTGATCAAAGCCGACATAGCCCGGAGGCGCGCCGATCAGACGGGAGACCGCGTGTTTCTCCATATATTCCGACATGTCGAACCGCAGCAGTTCCACGCCGAGCGTATCGGCGAGCTGTTTGGCCACTTCTGTTTTGCCGACACCGGTGGGGCCTGCAAAGAGGTAGTTGCCAATGGGTTTTTCTGGCTCGCGCAGGCCCGCCCGCGCCAGTTTGATGGCGCTGGACAGGGCGTCGATTGCGGCGTCCTGACCAAACACCACGCGTTTCAGCGAGCGTTCCAGATCCTTCAGCACTTCGGCGTCGTCCTTGGAGACGTTCTTCGGCGGGATGCGGGCGATCTTGGCGACAACGGCCTCGATCTCCTTGACGCCGATGGTCTTGCGGCGCTTGCTTTCCACCACCAGATGCTGGGCGGCGCCGGCCTCATCAATGACGTCGATGGCCTTGTCCGGCAGTTTGCGATCATTGATGTAACGGGCCGACAGTTCGACCGCAGATTTGATCGCATCGCTGGTAAAGCGGATGCCGTGATGGTCCTCGAAATAGGGTTTCAGGCCCTTCAGGATTTCAATGGAATCCTCAACCGAAGGCTCATTCACGTCGATTTTCTGGAACCGGCGTGACAGGGCGCGGTCCTTCTCGAAATGCTGACGGAATTCCTTGTAGGTGGTGGACCCCATCGTGCGCAGCTTACCGCCCTGAAGCGCAGGCTTCAGCAGGTTGGAGGCATCCATCGCCCCGCCGGAGGTGGCCCCGGCGCCGATCACAGTGTGGATCTCATCGATGAACAGCACTGCGTCGGGGTGATCCTCCAGCTCGGTCACCACAGCTTTCAGACGTTCCTCAAAGTCGCCGCGATAGCGGGTGCCTGCCAGCAGCGCGCCCATGTCGAGCGAGTAGATGGTGGTTTCCGACAGGACCTCAGGGGTTTCACCGGCGACAATCTTACGTGCCAGACCTTCGGCGATGGCGGTTTTGCCAACGCCGGGATCGCCGACAAGAAGCGGATTGTTTTTGCGGCGGCGGCACAGCACCTGAATGCAGCGCTCAACCTCGTGGCTGCGCCCGATCAGGGGGTCAATGTCACCTTCGCGGGATTTCTCATTGAGATCGACGCAGTATTTCGCCAGCGCGCTCTCTTTCTTGTCACCCTCGGTGGTGGGCTGGGGCTCATCCTCGACCTCCGGGGAGCCGGAGACCGGGCGGGATTCACCGAAGGCCGGATCCTTGGCCACACCATGAGCGATAAAATTCACCGCATCATAGCGGGTCATGTCCTGATCCTGCAGGAAGTAGGCCGCGTCGCTCTCACGCTCTGCGAAGATGGCCACCAGAACATTGGCGCCCGTGACTTCGGTACGGCCGGAGCTTTGAACGTGGATGGCCGCGCGTTGGATCACGCGCTGGAAGGCAGCGGTGGGAACCGCTTCTGAGCCGTCGATATCAGTGACCAGATTGGCGAGATCCTCATCGACAAATTCAACAAGGGTCGCGCGCAACTCGGTGAGGTCCACGCTGCAGGCGCGCATGACGCGCGCCGCCTCAGGCTCGTCCAGCAGGGCAAGCAGCAGGTGTTCCAGGGTTGCAAATTCATGACGCCGTTCGTTTGCCAGCGCAAGCGCGGCGTGAATGGCCTGTTCCAAAGTGCTCGAGAATGAAGGCACGGGCGTGCTCCTCTTGGTCTTGGGTTGGCGGTGAGGCTGCGGGACGGATGCCTAGCCTTCCACAGTCCAACCATGTCCTGATAGTATTAGAGTTTGGTTGATACGTGCCCGGCTTCAAGTTCTTTCTTGCAATTTCTTGTCACATTTATCGTGACTGTGCCGTGAAAAGGGGCCTGGCGCGGTCAAAACTTGTCCTTTCGCGCCCGGATTTCGGCAAACACCTCCGCAGCGGAGGCCCCCGTCATGCCAACCGCCTGTTTGAGGCTGTCGAGATGGGCCCGCAGGAAAGGGTTGGTGTCCAGCTCCTCCTGCAACTGTGAGGGCACGGTTGCTTCTCCTTTGGCACAGGCGGCATCAATAGCTTTGCAGCGGTGTTGCAGCGCGGCGTTGTCCGGCTCGATCGTAAGTGCGAAACGGGCATTGGACTGGGTGTATTCATGGCCGGAATAGACCGTTGTTTCTCCCGGCAGGGCTGCGAGTTTCTGCAGACTCTGCCACATCTGGTCCGGTGTCCCCTCAAACAAGCGACCACATCCCAGCGCCATCAGGCTGTCAGCGGTGAAGACTGCGGCTGCGCTGGGAATGTGAAAGGCGATATGTCCGATCGTATGTCCGGAAACATCCAGCACGCTGACTTCCTCGCCCAGGCAGGTGAAGCTGTCGCCTTCTGCCACTGCCAGATCCAGATCGGGCAGGCGGTGGACATCGGCGCTGGCACCGATGACCTGCGGATCATAGGCCGTTCGCAGATCCGCGACGCCGTCGATATGGTCCCAGTGATGATGCGTGAGCAGGATCTGGTCCAGCCCCCATCCGCGCCGCTCCAGTTCGGATCGGATGGCCGCGGCTTCTGGGGCATCCACAAGCGCAGTGCGACCGGTTTCGGCATTGTGCAGCAAAAAGGCATAGTTGTCGGAGAGACAAGGCAGGGTAACGATCTCAAGGGGCATGGTCATTCGCTTCTCGATAGGTAAACTGACGGCGACTGGCCTCAGATTGGCCCAAGCAACGGACGCCCGCAATGCATCTTGATGTTCAGGATCTGAGGAATTTCTATTATCGCAGCACCCTGGGGCGGGCGGCGCAGGCGTCGATCCGTGGGCGGCTGCTGGAGTTGTGGCCCGAAGCCGCAGGGCAAACGGTTGCCGGTTTTGGCTTTGCCGCACCTTTGTTGCGCCCCTATCTGGCCGAGGCGCGACGGGTGATTGCGCTGATGCCGGGACCACAGGGGGTGATGCAGTGGCCTGCGGGAATGCCCAATGTCTCGGTTCTCTGTGCGGAGACTGCCTGGCCGATTGAAACCGGGCATGTCGACCGGCTGGTGCTGCTGCACGGGCTTGAGACCTCGGACCGGCCGTCGCATCTTCTGGAAGAATGCTGGCGGGTGCTGGGACCGGGCGGGCGCGCCGTCTTTGTGGTGCCCAACCGTGCCGGTCTCTGGGCGCGCTCGGATGTGACCCCGTTCGGGTTTGGGCGGCCCTATACGCTGAGCCAGGTGGAAAATCAGCTGCGCCTGCATCAGTTCACCGTGGAGCGGCATTCTGCGGCGCTCTACCTGCCGCCCAGTCAGCGCCGTTTCTGGCTGAAGTCTGGCCCATTGTTTGAACGTATGGGGGACCGGTTGCCGGCGATGCTGGGGGGCGGAGTGTTTTTGGTTGAGGTCAGCAAGCAGGTGCATTCTCAACGTGGTGAGATGACCCGGCTGCGCCCGCCCAGTCCGATCCGGGTTTTGGAAGGGCTGTCCAACCCGCTTCCGGAACCGGCCTGAGCCTGCGCGATGTCTCGAACGTGATCACCTTGGCCGGTTTCTGCGCCGGTTGACGGTGGGTCGTCAGCGCAGGACGCTGCGTCGCGGGTGCCCTGGGCTGGACAGACGGCGCAAAATCGGGCGGCCTCAAATAGGCAGGTCTTAATCTCGGCGCTGTGGGTGAGGTGACGTGACGGGAGCCCGCCCCGAGCGGTTGGCGGCTTGATTCCCCGCTGATGGTTCAAAATCGCGCTTTCAGCGCTCATTTTCGACGGTTTGGAGGTTTTTTCACCTGCAAGGCGCGTTTTTTGCTGATTTGGAATCGCAAAATTGACCCCTAAAGTTGGTTTTTTTGACGCATGTTCTGTCGTTTCATCGGGTGTTATCGTCTAATCGTTTGAAAACGCTTGGAACTTCCTTTTTCGCCTTGCCGTCCAAGGCAGTTGATAGGTTGCCAACGCTCTGCTACATCCACGCTGATTTTGACGCCCCACCAAATTGTGGGGAGACCTCACGCCCCCGGACGCCGCCTGCACTAGGTCAGCCAACCGGGGCCAATATCGGAAGGGTGGACGTGTCCGAACCAGCTTCGATCTCCGCAGGCATTGCCGCGCGCTATGCCACCGCGATCTTTGAGATCGCCGAAGAGAGCAAGGCGCTTGATAGCCTTGAAACCAGCATCAATGACCTGTCTGCCGCTTTGGCGGATAGCGAAGATCTCCGCGACCTGATCACGTCACCCCTGGTGTCGCGTCAGGAGCAGGGAACAGCGATCACCGCAATTGCCAAGAAAATGGGCCTGGACCCGGTTTTGAGCAATGCGCTGACGCTGATGGCCGAAAAGCGCCGCCTGTTTGTGGTTCCTGCGCTGATTGACGCCCTGCGCGTACGCCTGGCTGAAACCCGTGGTGAGATTACCGCCGATGTCACATCGGCCAAGGCGCTGACCAAGACCCAGAGCGAAAAACTGGCCAAGACATTGGCCGAGCGCACTGGCAAGAAGGTCGTGATCAATGCAACCGTCGATGAAAGCATCATTGGCGGTCTCGTCGTTAAAGTGGGCTCGAAGATGATCGATAACTCGATCCGCTCCAAGCTCAACTCCCTACAGAACGCAATGAAAGAGGTCGGATAAATGGGTATCCAAGCAGCAGAGATTTCTGCGATCCTGAAAGACCAGATCAAGAATTTTGGTCAAGAAGCTGAGGTGGCAGAGATTGGCCGCGTGCTGTCCGTTGGTGACGGTATCGCCCGTGTGTACGGTCTCGACAATGTCCAGGCCGGCGAGATGGTCGAATTCCCCGGCGGCATCATGGGCATGGCGCTGAACCTCGAAGCCGACAATGTCGGTATCGTTATCTTCGGCTCCGACCGTGACATCAAAGAAGGTGACACCGTCAAGCGCACCAACTCCATCGTGGACGTTCCCGCTGGCCCCGAGCTGCTGGGCCGCGTTGTCGATGGTCTGGGCAACCCGCTGGATGGCAAGGGCCCGATCAACGCCAAGGAGCGTAAGGTTGCTGACGTAAAAGCACCGGGCATCATTCCGCGTAAATCGGTTCACGAGCCGATGGCAACCGGCCTCAAGTCCGTTGACGCGATGATCCCGATCGGCCGTGGCCAGCGAGAGCTGATCATTGGTGACCGTCAGACCGGTAAAACTGCCGTTGCTCTGGACGCGATCCTGAACCAGAAAGTCTACAACGACGCCGCTGGTGACGATGAATCCAAGAAACTGTACTGTGTTTATGTCGCGATCGGCCAGAAGCGCTCGACCGTGGCTCAGCTGGTGAAAAAGCTGGAAGAAACCGGTGCGATGGAATACTCGATCGTGGTTGCCGCAACCGCGTCCGAACCGGCTCCTATGCAGTTCCTGGCGCCTTACGCCGCGACCGCGATGGCCGAATACTTCCGCGACAGCGGCAAGCACGCGCTGATCGTTTATGATGACCTCTCCAAGCAGGCCGTGGCCTACCGCCAGATGTCCCTGCTGCTGCGTCGTCCGCCGGGCCGTGAAGCCTATCCTGGTGACGTTTTCTACCTGCACTCCCGTCTGCTGGAGCGTTCCGCAAAGCTGAACGAAGAATTCGGTGCAGGCTCGTTGACCGCGCTGCCCGTGATCGAAACCCAAGGCGGCGACGTGTCCGCGTTTATTCCGACCAACGTGATCTCGATCACCGACGGTCAGATCTTCCTGGAAACCGAACTGTTCTATCAGGGCATCCGTCCTGCTGTGAACACCGGTCTGTCAGTGTCGCGTGTGGGTTCCTCGGCGCAGACCAATGCAATGAAATCCGTTGCTGGTCCGGTTAAGCTGGAACTGGCGCAGTACCGCGAAATGGCAGCCTTTGCACAGTTCGGCTCCGATTTGGACGCCGCGACCCAGCAGCTGCTGAACCGTGGTGCCCGCCTGACCGAGCTGATGAAACAGCCGCAGTACGCACCGCTGACCAACGCCGAGATCGTTTGTGTGATCTTTGCAGGTACCAACGGTTACCTCGACAAAGTCGACGTGAAAGCAGTCGGCCGTTACGAGGCTGGCCTGCTGGCGCATCTGCGCAGCAAGCATCAGGACCTACTTGACTGGATCACCACCGAAGATCCGAAGATCAAGGGTGACGCAGCCGACAAGATCAAAGCAGCTCTGGACGCGTTCGCAGCTGACTTCGCTTAAGGGGGGATCAGGCGTTGCCTAACCTTAAAGACCTTAAAAACAGGATCGCGTCGGTCAAATCGACCCGCAAGATCACCAAGGCCATGCAGATGGTCGCGGCTGCAAAACTGCGCCGCGCCCAAGAGGCTGCCGAGGATGCGCGTCCCTACGCCGAACGGTTCAACGCCGTTATGGCCGGGCTGGCCGCATCTGTTGGTGGCAGCGATTCTGCACCCAAACTGCTTGCCGGCACCGGTAGCGACCAGGTTCATCTCCTGGTCGTGCTGACCGCCGAACGCGGGCTTTGCGGGGGCTTCAATTCCAATATCGCCAAGCTGGCGCGGGCCAAGGCCCAGGCGCTGGTCGCGGCGGGCAAGACTGTCAAGATCCTGACGGTTGGCAAAAAAGGCCGGGACGCAATGAAACGCGACCTTGGCGATTATTTTGTCGGCCACGTGGATCTGAGCGAAGTCAAACGCCTTGGCTACGCCAACGCGCAGGACATCGCCAAGGATGTTCTGGCCCGCTTCGACGCCGGGGATTTCGATGTTGCTACGCTCTTCTACGCGAAGTTCGTGAACGTTGTGACCCAGGTGCCGACTGCCCAGCAGGTGATCCCGGCGTCCTTTGATGCCAAGGAAGACGACGCTGCGACCAGCTCTGCCGTCTACGACTACGAGCCCAGCGAAGAAGCCATTCTGGCCGATCTGCTGCCGCGCGGTGTCGCAACGCAGATCTTTGCAGCGCTGCTGGAAAACGGGGCCTCCGAACAGGGTGCCCGGATGAGCGCGATGGACAACGCCACCCGCAACGCGGGCGAGATGATCGACAAGCTGACCATCGAGTTCAACCGCTCGCGTCAGGCCGTGATCACCAACGAGCTGATTGAAATTATTTCGGGCGCTGAGGCGCTCTAAAAGAAAACCGGAGACGAAACATGGCAAATGCAAAAGGCAAGGTGACCCAGATCATCGGCGCCGTTGTGGACGTGCAATTCGACGGCCACCTGCCGGCGATCTTGAACGCGCTGACCACCGACAACAATGGCAAGACACTGGTTCTGGAAGTTGCCCAGCACCTGGGTGAAAACACTGTCCGTACCATCGCGATGGACGCGACCGAAGGTCTGGTTCGTGGTCAGGCCGTCGCTGACACCGACGCACCGATCTCGATCCCCGTCGGCAACGCAACCCTGGGCCGGATCCTGAACGTTGTGGGTGAGCCCGTTGACGAGCAGGGCCCTGTTGTGGCTGCGGAAACTCGCGCCATTCACCAGCCCGCGCCCGAGTTCAGCGACCAGTCCACCGAATCCGAAGTGCTGGTTACCGGCATCAAGGTGATCGACCTGCTGGCCCCCTACGCCAAGGGTGGTAAAATTGGTCTGTTCGGCGGCGCCGGCGTTGGCAAAACCGTTCTCATCATGGAACTGATCAACAACATTGCAAAAGTGCACTCGGGCTTCTCCGTGTTCGCGGGTGTTGGTGAGCGGACCCGTGAGGGCAACGACCTCTACCACGAGATGATCGAATCCAACGTTATCAAACCCGATAACCTGGAAGAGTCGCAGGTTGCTCTGGTCTATGGCCAGATGAACGAGCCTCCGGGTGCGCGTGCCCGTGTTGCTCTGACCGGTCTGACCCTGGCGGAACAGTTCCGTGACCAGTCCGGTACCGACGTTCTGTTCTTCGTCGACAACATCTTCCGCTTCACTCAGGCGGGTTCCGAGGTTTCGGCTCTGCTTGGGCGTATCCCTTCCGCTGTGGGCTACCAGCCGACACTGGCCACCGACATGGGTGCGATGCAGGAACGCATTACCTCCACCAAGAACGGTTCGATCACCTCGATCCAGGCTGTGTATGTTCCCGCGGACGACCTTACCGACCCGGCACCGGCAACCACCTTTGCCCACCTGGACGCGACCACCGTTCTTAACCGTTCGATCTCGGAACTGGGTATCTACCCGGCTGTTGACCCGCTCGACTCCACTTCGCGTCTGATGGACCCGTCCATCGTTGGCGAAGAGCACTATGCCGTGGCGTCCGATGTTCAGCAGATCCTCCAGCGCTACAAGTCGCTGCAGGACATCATCGCGATCCTGGGCATGGACGAACTGTCCGAAGAGGACAAGCTGACCGTGACCCGTGCGCGTAAGATCCAGCGCTTCCTGTCCCAGCCGTTCGACGTTGCAAAGGTCTTCACCGGCGCAGACGGCAAGCAGGTTCCGCTTGAGGACACCATCAAGTCGTTCAAGGCCGTTGTGGCCGGCGAATACGATCACCTGCCTGAAGGCGCCTTCTACATGGTTGGCGGCATTGATGAAGTGATCGCAAAAGCCGAAAAAATGGCTGCTGACGCGGCCTAAGGAGGGCCCTGATGGCTGATACGATGCAATTCGACCTCGTGAGCCCGGAGCGCCGCCTGGCGTCGCTCCCGGTGACCGCGGTAATGATCCCCGGCGCGGAAGGCGACATGACGGCTATGGCCAATCATGCGCCGACCATCACCACGCTGCGTCCGGGTGTCCTGCGGGTCGAAAGCCCGCAAGGCACATCGGAATATCTGGTCACCGGTGGCTTTGCTGAAATCGGCGCTGACGGTCTGTCTGTCCTTGCTGAGAAGGCAATCCCCATGGACCAGCTGACACGCGCGCAACTGGACGAGCTGATTGAAGAGGCCCGCACGACCTACAAGACCGTGCAGGACACCGATCAACCGCATGGTCTCGTTGAGGATGCGGCCAAGCTGCTCGCCGATATGGAAGCCCTGGGCACCCATATGAGCCTCTGACCTGTCAGAACCATGGCACAAGAAATTGAACCGGCCCCTTGCGGGCCGGTTTTGTTTTTTGGCACTCTTGCGGCGTAGATAATGCAAAGAGCAAAAAACAGGCCGGGCGCAGTCCCGGGGGCAGGCACGCAGTATGAAACGGGTACACAGCCCCAGGCTTGGGGTGGAGCAGGGCGATATTGAGGTTTTCTCGGAGTTCGAGAACGGCGGAACCATGTGGACGGGGGCCGGCCCGCGTGAGCGTCGTCGCAGCGTGCGGTTTTCCGAACCCTTTGCCGAGCTGCCTGTGGTGCATCTTTCCAGTTCGCTGATGGACATCGATTCCGGGGCCGCGCTCCGGGCTGAACTGGTCGCCGATACCATCACGACAGAGGGGTTTGATGTGGTGTTTCGCACCTGGAACGACAGCCGTATCGCGCGCATCCGCGCCTCCTGGCTGGCGATTGGCAGCTTGCCCTTTGCGGATGATTGGGACGTGCCTTAGACGGCTCTAGTCGCCGTCTCTGTCCCTTTCGTAACAGGCTGTGTCCGTGAACTGTGGTAACCAGTGCTCGCGGCGGCGGCACCAGACCTCATAGTCAGGCGTCAAGCCGTCTGTGTTGTCCAGGCTACCCAGATGCACCTCGATTTCATCCCCGGATTGGGCAAAGACTGACGACCCGCAAGTGCTGCAGAAAGAGCGGCCCTGATATTGGTGTGGGCTGCCTTCAATGCGTACCGCCTGCTCGGGAAAGATCGCGGCGGCATAAAACAATGCCCCGTGGTGTCTGCGGCAGTCCCGGCAATGGCAGATGCCAACCCTGAGCGGCGGACCAGATGTGGTGATCCTGACGGCCCCGCACAGGCAGCCACCCTGATAGTGTTTCATGCTGCTCTCTCCGGCTTTGGGATATGTTGTGGCAGCGTAACAATTCTACCGGGGCGATGACAGGGCAGGGGGGTGCCACGAAAAACCCCACGCGCCGGGTGCCGGGCGTGGGGTTCAATTTCTCAGCGTTTGTAGACGAGGCTTAGCCGTTGCGCGACAGCGACTCGTAGATCGGCACCAGTGTCTTGTCCTCAAACAGCGAGGACACCGAGGTGCCGTGCCAGATGTTGAGGATCGCCTGAGTAAACAGGGGTGCGGTCGGCAGGATGCGGATGTTCGGCGCGCCGAGCACCGCATCGGTCGGCTGAATGGTATCGGTCAGCACCAGCGATTTCATCACGGAATTGGTCACACGTTCCACGGCAGGACCGCTCATCACCCCGTGGGTGATATAGGCGTGGACCTCTTTGGCGCCGTTGTCGAGCAGCACCTGCGCCGCCTTGCAGAGGGTGCCGGCGGTGTCGCACATGTCATCGATGATCAGGCAGATCTTGTCGGTCACATCGCCGATCACAGTCATCTCGGCAACTTCACCCGCCTTTTCGCGGCGCTTGTCCACGATCGAGAGCGGTGCGTTGATGCGTTTGGCCAACTCACGCGCGCGGGCCACGCCGCCGACGTCGGGCGAGACCACCATGATTTCGTCCATGCTGTCCTTGAACTGGTTCTTCACATCCAGTGCAAAGATCGGCGACGCATAAAGGTTGTCCACGGGAATATCAAAGAAGCCCTGAATCTGAGCGGCATGCAGATCCATGGTCAGCACCCGTTCGATGCCCGCTCCGGTCAGCATATTGGCAACCAGTTTGGCCGAAATCGGGGTGCGTGCCTTGGTGCGGCGATCCTGACGGGCGTAGCCGAAATACGGAATGACAGCAGTGATACGCTGGGCCGACGAACGGCGCAGTGCGTCAGCGATGATCAGCAGCTCCATCAGGTTGTCATTGGCCGGGTTTGAGGTCGGCTGAATGATGAACATGTCCTCGCCGCGGACGTTCTCATAGACTTCGACGAAGATCTCGCCGTCGTTGAACCGTTCGACTCGGGCATCAACGAGGCCCTGATCGACACCGCGGTGCATCGACATGCGGCGGGTAATGGTTTCGGCAAGCGGAAGATTGGCGTTCCCAGCAATCAGCTTGGGTTCGTTCAAGGTCGGCATTGGCTGTTATCCCCAGGCAGCAATGGCAGTGTGACAGATTCGTGATGTTGAACCCCGCTTAGCATGGGCGTACCCTCGCGCCTAGATTTAATGCGGGAGAACAGGCCCATGGTGGCAAACGACAGAGCAGGGGAAACCTGCTGGGGTTGCAGGGAGGCGCGGGAAACAATGGCGTTGGTTGAGGGTGGCCTCATAGCCACAACGCGGTGGCAATAATGGTGGCGATTTCTACCGGGCTGGCGCAGCCCGTTGCCAGCCATGTTTTTGGATGTGGCCCCAGAAAGGTGGTGGCCGTTCATTGCTCGCTTGCTCACTCGGGTGCCTGGCGTGGATTGGCTACTATTCTGGAAGAACAGGTGACGGTCTCCAGTTTTGACATGTTGTCCCACGGCCGGAGCCCGGACTGGGATGGCAAAGGGTTGCTGCAGCTCCGCAACGCAGAGGCAGGTCTGGCCCTGATTGAGGCCGAGAACCTCGCCAAAGAGGGTCCGCTTGATCTCATCGGTCATTCTTTTGGCGCCACTGTTGTTTTGGCAATGGCCCAGATGCGCCCGGATCTGGTGCGATCACTGGTGATGGTTGAGCCGGTGTTCTTTTCGCTGGCGACCGCAGCGGAGACCAGCGATCCGGAGGCGCTGGAGGCGCTGCGCAGGGATCATATGACGGTGCGCGAAACATATCTGAATGGCGACGTTGAACATGCGACACGGCTGTTCAACCGGGCCTGGGGGGCTGGCCATCCAAAGTGGAACGACCTGCCCGAAAGCGCCCGGGATGCCATGGTGCGCAGTTTTCCAGCGGTGATGGCCTGCGATACACAGGTCTATGAAGATATGCTGGGGGTGCTGACACCGGAAAAGCTGGCGCGCGTGACGATGCCCTGTCTGCTGATTGATGGCGGCAAGAGCCAACCCATCATGCATGAGGTCATTCGTGCGCTGGCAGCACGGCTGCAGGATGTCACCTGCCGCCGGATTGACAGCGCCGGACATATGCTGCCGATCACCCATCCTGCTGAAACCGCAGCGTTGCTGCAGGGTTTCTGGCCGGAGGTGGCGCGGTCTGAGGCGTAAGATATCCATCACGTCCCTTGCAGGGCTGACAGACCATACAAAGCCGAGGCCGCACTGTGCCCCGGCTTTGCATTTTTGAGGGTCATTGGGCGGGATTGTGGGATCAGATATCGTTCACCGTGGTGACGGTTTCGCGAAAATAGTCAATCTTGCCATCCGCTTGATGCGACAGGATGAAGGTGACGCTTTCCACCATGCGGCCGCGAACCGCGTAGTGATAGCGTTGGTGAAAGCGGGTGTTGTACCAGCCATCGCCCAGATCCTGCGAGCTAAGTCCGACGATCTTTGTACCCTGTGGAAACACCTCCGGCCCCAGCCGGGACAGGATCACGCCAAAGCCTTCAATATCCGTGGCCTGTTGCCAGCTGACGTCGACACCATCGCTGTCGCGATAATGATCGATGCGGAAATCAATGTCCGCTGCGATGAAGCCCATCAGCGCCGGATCACCCGCTTCAAACAGCCGGAGGAGCTGCTCGATTGCAGGTTGCGATGTGGTATCGGTGCCGGGGGCGGTGGCCAGATTGGTTGCGGACATGGTGCTCTCCTGTTGGGTGTGGAAACAGGCTCGCAAAGAATTCAGGTATAGGGAATTGCTCTTACCCCTATCCTTGCTATAGTTTTGATCTATGGATGATCTTACACCGCTTCGATATTTCCGTGCCGCCTATGAGCTGGGGACCTTCAGCGCCGCAGCCCGCGCCTGCGATGTACGCCAGCCATCGGTCTCCGCTGCAATTGCCCGGCTTGAAGACCGCTATGACGGGCCGCTGTTTCACCGCAGCAGAGATGGGCTGACGCCAACTGCGCTTGGCCATGAACTGTACAGCCAGGCCGGCGGCGTTCTGGCACAGGTGAGCCAGCTAGAGGCGCGGCTGAAAGGTCATGTGGCGCGTGTGGTGCGGGTGTATTGCGCACCGGATGTGATGATGGCGCCGTTTGATGCCGGACTGGCCCGGATCCGCCGTGCGGTGCCGCGGGCGCAGTTCCAATTCACCGATGATGCGCTTCAGGCTGATCTGCAGTTTGTCGCTGAAAGCTGTCTGCCACGTGGTTGTGGGTTTCACCCGCTTTGGCAGGAGCGTTACGGCCTGGCGCTTCACAGCGCCCATCCGCTGTTGGCGAAGGCGAAGCTGACCCTCGCGGATCTTGCCGGGGAGGCGCTGATTGCACGCCCTTACTGCCCCAGCGCGGATCGCTTTCTGACCGAGCTGGGACAGGAGGAGGCGCCGGTGGCCGGGCTGCGGATGGCGGCCAGCGCGATCCATGATGCCCAGCTGATGGAGCTGGTGGCAGCCGGGTTGGGGGTTGCGCTGATGCCGATCTCTCATGGCGAGGCCCAGCGTGGCATCGTGTTGCGTGAGATTTCGGACGTTGACTCGGTGACGCGCGTGGTTGGTGTCGGTTACCGCAAGACCGGGTTTGCAGGCGACATGGCCCGGCATTTCCTGAACCGTGAGAGCGTCATGGACGCCATGCCTCTGGCCTCAGTGGCGGTAATCTGAAGGCGGCCTTTGGCACTGCCGCCCTCAGGAAATGCGTTAAAGAAGCGCCAGAAACGCGTCGATCTGATCGTCGCCAACAGACCAGTCACAGACAAAGCGAGCTGTGACCGCTTCCTCTGCAGCGCCGTCCAGGGTTCCGTCCCACAGATGATAGACGGCGCCTGCATCGAACAGCCGCTGATGGGTCGCGCGGGGCAGCGCGGCAAAGATCATATTGGCCTGCGGATCGTGACTGAAGTGGGCCCCAGCATCGCGCAAGCCCGCAGCCAGACGCGCGGCTTTTGCATTGGCGGCGCTGGCGTTTCGCAGCCACAAATCATCGGTCAGATAGGCCAGCATCTGCGCCGACAGATAGCGGTGTTTGGAGAACAGATGCGCGCCGCGCTTGCGCCGGTATTCAAACTCCTGGGCCTTTGCCGGATCGAAGAAGATCACCGCCTCGACGCCCATGCAGCCGTTCTTGGTGCCGCCAAAGGACACGACATCGACGCCTGCTTTCCACGTCATCTCCGCCGGGGTGCAGCCAAGAGAGACCAGCGCATTGGTAAAACGGGCCCCGTCCAGATGTACTGGCAGACCATAGGATTTGGACACATCACAGAGCGCGCGCAGCTCATCCAAAGTGTAGACCGTGCCGAATTCCGTCACCTGAGTGATCGAGACCGGACCGCGCTGCGGCCCGTGGACGCCTCGATTTTCCTCGCCCTCAAGGGCTTGGCGCAGATCGGCGGGGGTCATCTTGTCAGCATCGCTCACCAGCGTCAGCTTGGCGCCGCCGGTGTAAAACTCAGGCCCGTTGCATTCATCGACATTGATATGTGCCTGTCGGGTGCAGAACAGTGTCTGCCAGGGCTGCGACAGCGTTGAGAGCGCCAGCACATTGGCGGCAGTGCCGGTTGCGACGAGGTAGACTGCAGCCTGTGGTGCTTCAAAGATCTCGCGAATGCGGGAGGTGACCTTGGCCATCTCCTCATCGGCGCCATAGCCCATGGCATAGCCGGTGTTAGCAGCGCTCAGAGCCGCGAGGATTTCAGGATTGGCCGGGCCGGAGTTGTCAGAGGCAAAATGCATTTAGAGCGGCTCCTCGATAATATGCTCTTCCCAGTCTTCTTCGGGCGTGTCGAATTCGGAGACCGTCCAGCCGCGCACCGAGACACCGGCCTCATGCACACTTGCCGGATCACCGGTGATCAAGGGATGCCAGTCGGGCAGGGGCTTGCCCTCCCAAAGCAGGCGATAGGCGCAGGTCTGTGGCATCCAATAGGCGTGCGTGTCCAGATTGTCCGGTTTCAGCACGATACATTCCGGGACGAACTGGTGACGGTTTTCATAGTGGGCGCAGCGGCAGGTGGCATCATCCAGCAGGCGGCAGGCAACACGGGTCAACGCAACCTCGCCACTGTCTTCGTCTTCCAGCTTGTTGAGACAACACTTGCCGCAGCCGTCACAAAGCGCCTCCCACTCACGGTTGTTCAGCTTCGCCAGCGGTTTCTTTTCCCAGAACCGTTTGGCCAGCCCGTTGCGATCAATACCGTCGCTCATAGGGTCGCCAAAAGGCTGCGTGCCTGTGTGCAATCCGCGTCCATCTGCGCCAGCAACCCGTCCAGCCCGTCGAAAGTCATTTCCGGGCGCAGGTATTCTACCAGACCGACAGACAGCGTTGCGCCATAGAGGTTCCCGGTGAAATCAAACAGAAAGGTTTCAATGTTGGGGTGGCTGCCATCGAACATCGGGCGCACCCCGACGGAGGCCGCCCCGTGATAGCTGCCCTGATGGGGGCCATCGAGCACGTCAACCAGCACGGCATAGACGCCAAAGGCAGGCTGATGCAGCCCGTCGATCGACATGTTTGCGGTGGGATAGCCCAATTCACGACCGCGCTGTTCGCCGCCAATCACTTCACCCTCAATCCGGTGCCAATGGCCCAACATATTGGCCGCATCCCGCGGGCGTCCGTCACTCAATGCACGGCGAATTGCGGTGGAGGACACGGTATCCTCGGAGTATTCCATCAGCGGGGCGATGGTCACACCAAACCCCATATCCTCGCCAAAGCGTTTGAGATCTTCGGCTGTGCCCGCGCGCCCTTTGCCGAAACAGAAGTCGGAGCCGACAACCACATGCCGCAGTCCCAAGCCGTCAGCGATGACTTTGCGCGCAAAAGCTTCGGGTGTGAGGCCAGACAAAGCCGCGTTGAAGTTCAACTGATAGAGGCGCTCGACCCCCAGTTTTTCCAGCCGAGAGGCGCGCGCCTCTGCTGACATTAGCCGGAATGGCTTGGCATCCGGGGCAAAGAACTCTCGTGGGTGCGGCTCAAATGTCATCACTCCCAGCGGTGCTTGCGGCTCCGCCTCGCGAGCCAGGTCGATGACCGATTGATGGCCGCGATGAACCCCGTCGAAATTGCCGATGGCGGCGACGGCTCCACGATCCTTTGGATCTACGAATTGAAAGTCACGGATAATGCGCATGGCCACTGCCTAGCCGCGCCGACGCGCGCTTGCAAGAGCCATGCCGCGGGTTGGTGCCGGTTGCTGCCGGGCAGCCTTGGCTCAATCAAATTTGCGAGAGGGCGCCATCACCATGGCCTCACCGATCAACACCTTCTTGCCGTCGACCATGCAGCGGCAATCCAGCTTGACCCGCCGCTTGTCGATTTCGATGCCGGTCACCTCGACCTCCGCCAGAACCAGATCGCCTGGGCGCACCGGGGCAAGGAACTTCAGCGACTGGCTCATGTAGATGGTGCCGTGGCCGGGCAGCTGCTCTCCGATCACCGCAGAGATCAGCCCGGCTGTGAGCATCCCATGGGCAATGCGCCCCTGAAACATCGTATCCTGGGCGTAATCCTCATCCAGATGTACAGGATTATGATCGGTCGAGACTTCGGCGAACATTTCGATGTCCTTATCGGTTACCTCTTTGCGAAGGTAACGCACCATCCCCATTTCGATGTCTTCGATGCAGATGGTTCCGCGTGGAAAATTGTCCAACATGTGCCTCTCCCGGTTGCCGTAGATTTGCGGCCGATTGTTTCCTGTGCGCAGCTTCAATGCGGGTCGGAAACAATCGGGCAAATATTTACTCGTTACGGCAACTTTATTACTTCGCAACTGCAGAAAATCAAGTGCTTTCTGACTTAGCGCAATTTGCCGATGGAATAGGTCGGCGCAGAATTTTCCTTTTCCAAGTATTGGGTTAGCGCAGTTTCGTCCGGCTGATGATCTGTTTTGGTCTCTTTTGCTGCAAGTCCACCTGTGATGAACAGTGAGTCCAGACCCTCTCCCATGGCGCCGGCGACATCTGTATGCGGCCCATCGCCGATTGCCAGAATGTCGCGATCAGCGATGTCCTGACCCAGTTCCGCCAGACGCCGCCGCGCCAGATCATAGATCGGGGGATGGGGTTTCCCGAAATAGAGGCTCTCACCACCCATTTCGGTATAAAGCCGGGCCAGCGCACCGGCGCACCATTCCCGGGTTTCGCCTCGGTCGACCACGATGTCGGGGTTTGCGCAGAGCAGCTTCAGGCCCATCTGCTTGGCATAAAGAAAGTCGGGCCGGTTCACGTCAGGGTCCGCTTGGGTGTCAAAAGGACCGCAGCAGACGATGCCCTCAGCCTCCCTGAGCGGCACCCGGACAACGTCAAGCGGATCGTCCAGCATTTTCAAGGGTTCGAAGAACCCGGCGTCGCGCTCCCATTCACCCATGAAATAGACTTTGCTTCCGACCGCGCCATTGAACATCGCCGCCCGCGCAGAGTCGCCCGAGGTGGCGATGGTGTCATAGGCATCGCCCGGCACACCAAAGTCGCCCAGCTGGGCCGCAACCCCGGCGCGCGGTTTGGGTGAGTTGGTCAGTAGCACAACAATCCCGCCGTTCTTGCGATAGGTCTGCAGCGCGGCCACCGCTTCGGGGTAGGCGGTGATTCCATTGTGAACGCAGCCCCACAGATCGACGAACAGGGCTTTGTATTGGTTTGAGACCTCTGCGAGTGAGGAAATGATCTGAGTCATGGGGCTGATCTTTCGCATGATTTTCCGGTGCCTAAAGCTATGGCAGAGCGTGCGGTATTTGACCAGATTGGCCCCATTTCCAGTTTTTTAACGACCGAGGCGTAGAACGAGAAAGAGTTTCAACCCTGAGGTGTGCTGTGATGTTTCGAACTATTTCCACAAAAACCCGATTTATGATTTCGGGGGCGGTATCGGTTTTCACGATCTTGGTGCTTGCTTTGATATCTGTTTACAGCCTCTGGCAGAGCGAACTGGAATTGGAACGTCAGATTGATGTGACCAAAACGGTGCGCCATGAGTTGAAAGTCGACCTGCTACACGAAGAGCTGCACGCGGAGGTGCTCTACCTTGTGCTGGCGGGGGATCACGCGACAGCTGCTGAGCGAGAGGAGTTGCGTGCAAGAGTTGTAGAGGTCGGTGAAGAAATACGCGCCAACCTCGAATTGCTGAAACGGGACACGTTGCCACCGAAAGCTCTTGCTCAGGTTGAGGGAATGGTGCCCGAAGTGGATGCGTTTTTGACACAAGGTGTTGCTCTGGCTGAGTTGGCAATGACGGATAGGGTCGCAGCTGAAGCGGGCCTCGATGCGTTCGAGGAGAGCTACAAGGCGCTGAACACAAAGCTACACCCTCTCAGCGATTGGATTGAGCAGGCAGCAATTGAAACAGCCAATTCCGCGCGAGCCCATGATATGATGCTTCTCTATATACTGTTGGGAACGTCCGTCCTGCTGGTCTTGATCAGCATCTACAACGCCCGCAAGATGACCTTGAATATCGTGCGCCCAATCGACCGCATGCGCGAGGCCCTGCGAGAAGTCGCCGAAGGGGATTTTGGCCTGAAGGTCGAAGCCCGCATGCGTGGAGATGACTTTGGTCAGATTGCCCATGACATCGACCGGGTATCTGGACGCGTCATCGACGAGTTGGAAAAACAGAATGCGCTGCGGGGCGAGAGCGAAAAGGTGATCGACCGGTTGCGTCAGGGCTTGCAGCGGCTCGCGGCGGGCGATTTCAGCGATCAGATCAACGAGAGCTTTGGTTCCGACTACGATCCGCTCAGGATCAACTACAACGAAACTGTAGATAAGCTGAACGAGGTTATGGCGCAGGTGGTCAAGGCAAGTGCGGCTATTCAGGCCCAGTCTGACGAAATCCGGAGCGGTGCCGAGGATATGTCTGCCCGCACGGAAAGCCAGGCGGCCACGCTGGAAGAAACGGCAGCTGCGCTGGAAGAGATGACCGTCAGTGTCAGTAACTCCGCGAAAAATGCCAAAGCGGTGGAAGGTGCGGTGGATTCCGCGCGCAAGGATGTTGAAAACAGTGGTCGGGTTGTCGAAGGTGCAATCGAAGCGATGAACGAGATTGAGCGATCCTCGGGTCAGATCTCGCAGATCATCGGCGTCATTGATGATATCGCCTTCCAGACCAATCTGCTCGCCCTGAACGCAGGTGTTGAGGCCGCCCGGGCCGGTGAGGTTGGTCGCGGCTTTGCGGTGGTGGCCTCCGAGGTGCGCGCATTGGCGCAACGGTCCTCGGATGCGGCCAATGAAATCAAAACGCTGATCACAGCCAGCACCAGAACGGTCGAGGAGGGCGTTGAAAAGGTCGATAGCGCTGGCAAGGCCCTCTCGCAGGTTGTCGGCGAAGTGGTCAATATCGCCACCTTGGTTTCCGGAATATCATCGGAGTCCGGTGAGCAGGCGCAGGGGCTGAATGAGATCAATATCGGGGTTGCACAGCTGGACAATGTTACCCAGCAGAATGCTGCAATGGTTGAGGAATCCGGTGCGGCCATTCTGAAGATGAACAGCGAGACCTACGGTCTCAATCAGATCGTCAGTCAATTTATCCTGCTGTCATCCGATGGGGTCGAGGGCGGGTCCTCCTCTACGGCCAAACGCGCGGCGGCGGCGGTCGAGGCGGGTCATCCGGATGAGGAACGTTGGGAAGATTACAACGAGGTCTCCGCACATGGGTCCGTTTCAGGCGACGGCATCGATGACTGGAACAATCACGGTAAGTCATCGCAGAAATCGGCGGCGCCGACAGGCGGTGATGGCTGGGCTGATGACGATGCAGTCGCCAATTTCGCATGACACTGATCGGACCAAGGCGCGCGGCTGACACTGCGCGCCTTGGTTGCGCCCTCCTGGGGTGCAGGCACTTCACATGACGCCGATGTGAAAGTGGACGGGACCCGGTCGGTTCGAATGAGGCCGGTCTATGCGTAGCCTGGGATGGTGGTGTGTGAAAACCTGCGCACCATGGGAAACCCCGGCAGAGGTGTACGTCGCGGCGAGGACAGCTGGCGAGTGCTATGAGTCGATGGCCCCTCTGCGGGGATCGTTCCAAAAAAACGAAAAATGCGAAGCTCGCTACAAGCTCCGCATTCTAAAAATCAGATTGCGGCAGCAGCAGACAGCCGCTTAACCACAGTGCTTTCAGATCCAGCGACCTCAGATTGCCAGATTGGGGATAATCTGTTTCTTACGGCTCATCACGCCGGGCAGAACGACGGTATCGCCTTCGGCTGTGGCATCAAAGCTTTTGGAGGCGAGGGTGCGGACCAGATCATTGGGAACAAGCAACGTGGCCTCTTCCTTCAGGATATCCACGACGAACAGCAGGACCTGATCAACACCGTCCTCTTCGGCCACAGATGTCATGGTCTCCATCAGCGACGCCTTGCGGTCCAGAACCACGGCGGGAGCGGTGGTTTCCAGAACGGAGACGCGGAACTTGGTGCCTTCGACCGCATATTCTTTTGAATCCATCCGCAGGAGTTCCGCGTCGGAAAAGGCCGAAACGTCGGATTTCGCGGCGAACATCTCGGCGGCATAGGCGGCGATATCCACGCCCAGATCTTCGGCCAGGCTATAGGCCACGGCCTTGTCTTCCTGGGTTGTGGTTGGGGAGCGGAACTCCAGCGTGTCGCTCAGGATACAGGTCAGCATCGCGCCTTTGATTTCGCGCGGGGCCTGGGCCAGATCTGCGCCGATCATCTTCCACATGATGGTCGCGGTGCAGGCGACCGGCTCGATGCGGATGTTGATCGGGCCTTTTGTTTCCAGGCCGCCAACCAGTTTATGGTGATCAATGATTGCCTGGATATCGGCGCCGTTGATATTGGCGGGCAGTTCGGCGGGGTTGTTGGTGTCGACGATCACGACAGGCTGATCATCGGCGATGTCTGCGATGATCTCCGGCTTGTCCAGCCCCCAGTGCTGCAGCATGAAGGCCGCCTCGGTGTTGGGTTCGCCCAGCAGTTTCGGCGCCGCTTCGACAGCTTTGATCTGGTTCAGATACCAAGACCAGATGATCGCGGAGCCGGTGGAGTCGGTGTCAGGGGATTTATGGCCGAAGACGAAGGTGGTCATGACATGTGTCCTATGCAAGTGCCGGAATTTTGCGCGTCTTATAGGCACGGGGAGGGGGCTTGTCACCCCGGGCCGGTGTCTGATCAAGGCGGCTATGTTGTTTGTGCAAATCTGCGCCGACGGGTCCCGATCTAAGGCAACAGGCTGGCGATCGTGACCAACTGCTTTTCCTTCGGCGCGGTCGCGGCTACCATCGTGCTATGGACCGCGAAGATCAGCTCTACCCGCCTGTAAAGGCCCTGTTCGAGAGCCAGGGTTACACCGTCAAAGGTGAGGTTGGTGCAGCTGATGTGGTTGCCTGTCGTGGTGATGAGCCGCCGGTCATCGTGGAGCTGAAACTGCGGTTTTCGCTGTCCCTGTTTCATCAGGCGATCACCCGGCTCGCGCTGAGCGATCTGGTCTATGTCGCGGTTCCCAAACCATCGGGACGTCAGGCGCGGCGAATGCTAAAGGACAATCTGTCGATGTGCAGGCGTCTGGGGCTGGGGCTGATTACCGTGCTACCGGACGGGCGAACCGAGGTGCAGTGCGATCCGGGGCCATATGCGCCGCGTAAGTCAGCGAAAAAACAAACGCGCCTGCTGCGCGAGTTTCAGCGCCTTCAGGGCGATCCCAACGCAGGCGGCGCCACACGGCACGGCATTGTCACAGCCTATCGTCAGGATGCCCTGCGCTGTGCCGCCCATCTGGCCGAACACGGGCCAAGCAAAGGCGCGGTTGTGGCCAAGATGGCAAATGTTCCCCAAGCGACGCGGATCATGGCGAGCAATCACTATGGCTGGTTCATGCGGGTGCAGACCGGTGTCTATCAGCTGACGGAAGCAGGCCGGGCAGGGCTGGTCCATTGGGCGCATAGCTGGGAGCCGACGGAGCCGATTGATGCGACGCGCTCAGGTGCGGAGCAGGGCTGACGCGCAGGTCAGAAAATTGCCACAAAATTTCCCAACCAACCTGTTGACAGGCGCGCGTACCCTGCCTAGCTATTCCTTCGTTAGCACTCAGTTGTGTTGAGTGCTAACACCTCCTGCGGGGAGCAGGGGGGCGAGACAACAACCTTTGAGCCTTTAAGGAGCTACAAAGATGGCATTGAAACCGCTTCATGACCGCGTGCTGGTCCGTCGCACCGAAAGCGAAGAAAAAACCGCTGGTGGTCTGATCATCCCTGATTCCGCCAAGGAAAAGCCGAGCGAAGGCCAAGTGGTCGCAACCGGCGAAGGCGCACGCAAGGACAGCGGCGAGCTGATCGCGATGGCTGTTTCCGCAGGCGACAAGATCCTGTTCGGCAAATGGTCGGGTACTGAGGTCACCGTCGATGGCGAAGAGCTGCTGATGATGAAAGAAAGCGACATCATGGGTATCATCGAGTAAATCTCCAGGATTTTCCTGAGCTCTACTCTGAATCCCATTCCTCGCTTAAACACACGAATTTCTCTAGGAGAGTAAACAATGGCTGCTAAGGACGTCAAATTCGACACCGATGCCCGCAACCGTATGCTGAACGGCGTCAACATTCTGGCTGATGCTGTGAAAGTGACCCTGGGCCCCAAAGGCCGCAACGTTGTGCTGGACAAATCTTTTGGCGCACCGCGCATCACCAAAGACGGTGTCTCGGTTGCCAAAGAAATCGAACTGGAAGACAAGTTCGAAAACATGGGCGCCCAGATGGTAAAGGAAGTTGCTTCCCGCACCAACGATGAAGCTGGCGACGGCACCACCACTGCGACCGTTCTGGCACAGGCGATCGTTAAAGAAGGCCTGAAGCAGGTTGCTGCTGGCCTGAACCCGATGGATCTGAAGCGCGGCATCGACCTGGCAACGGCCAAAGTGGTCGAAGGCATCAAGGCAATGGCCCGCGAAGTCAAAGATTCCGCAGAAGTTGCACAGGTCGGCACAATTTCCGCCAACGGCGAATCTGAAATCGGTCAGCAGATTGCTGACGCGATGCAGAAAGTCGGCAATGAAGGCGTGATCACCGTCGAAGAAAACAAGGGTCTGGAAACAGAGACCACTGTTGTCGAAGGCATGCAGTTCGACCGCGGCTACCTGTCGCCCTACTTCGTGACCAACGCCGACAAGATGGTTGCAGATCTCGAAGACTGCATGATCCTGCTGCACGAAAAGAAACTCTCCTCGCTGCAGGCGATGGTGCCGCTGCTGGAGCAGGTGATCCAGTCGCAGAAGCCGCTGCTGATCATTGCAGAAGATGTTGAAGGCGAAGCGCTGGCGACCCTCGTGGTCAACAAACTGCGTGGCGGCCTGAAAATTGCTGCTGTTAAGGCACCGGGCTTTGGCGACCGTCGTAAGGCCATGCTGCAGGACATCGCGATCCTGACCGGCGGCCAGGTGATCTCCGAAGATCTGGGCATGAAGCTTGAGTCGGTGACCATGGACATGCTGGGCACCGCCAAGAAGATCGAAATCACCAAGGACGAAACCACCATCGTCGACGGTGCAGGCGAAAAAGCCGAGATCGAAGCACGTGTTGCCCAGATCCGCGCTCAGATCGAAGAGACCACTTCGGACTACGACCGTGAAAAGCTGCAAGAGCGCGTTGCCAAACTGGCAGGCGGTGTTGCCGTGATCCGCGTCGGTGGTATGACCGAAGTTGAAGTGAAAGAGCGCAAAGACCGTGTGGACGATGCTCTGAACGCGACCCGCGCAGCTGTGCAGGAAGGCGTGATCGTCGGCGGTGGTGTTGCTCTGGTTCAGGCCGGCAAAGCGCTGGAAGGCCTCGAAGGCGCCAACGCAGACCAGAACGCTGGTATCGTAATCGTGCGTAAAGCAATCGAAGCGCCTCTGCGCCAGATCGCTGAAAACGCCGGTGTCGACGGTGCTGTTGTGGCCGGCAAGGTCCGCGAAAGCTCCGACAACAACTTTGGCTTCAACGCTCAGACCGAAGAATATGGCGATATGTTCGCCTTTGGTGTGATTGATCCGGCCAAAGTGGCGCGTACCGCTCTGGAAGACGCAGCATCGGTTGCCGGTCTGCTGATCACCACCGAAGCCATGGTTGCCGACAAACCGTCCAAAGACGGTGCAGGCGCCGGCGGCGGCATGCCCGACATGGGCGGCATGGGCGGCATGGGCGGCATGATGTAATCCCAAATCCCATTGGGATTTGGGATGAGGCAAAAGGCGATTGGCCGCATAGGCCAATCTGCCAGACGTCCGTCGCTTATGATGTTGAGAATTGGGGCTGCCTTCGGGCGGTCCCTTTTTGTTTTGCTGGAGAGCGAAGGCCCGCCTTGCGGACCTGCCTGCGGCGCGAGTATTTTAGGAAAGGTGATTGGGGGCAGGTTTGCGATGGTTGTGGGGCCTGATTTTTCGACTAGCGTCAACGAAGAACACTATGAAGAAGTGGATAGGTTGCTGAAGTCGGCATTCCCAACTGATGCCGAAGCGCGGCTCGTGCGGCAGTTGCGGGCCGATGGTGACATGCTTCTAGAGTCCCGTAAGCCTTGGAATGGAAAGACCGGTGGCTATTTTGCGCTGAGCCGGATGTATGCGCCTGAAGGCTGGGCCTGTCTGGCGCCGATGGCGGTGCGGCCTGAATGGCAGGGTGGCAGGCTGGCGGAGCGCAATCCGAATATGGCCGTTGGCGGGCCTAAGGATGAGATGTATCGCAGCCCATGGCGGTTCGGCACCCGGATGCTGCAGGAGTTGGCAGCCATTTATGAAATTCCACTTGAAAGACTACCGGCCAATGTGCCCAAGACCATTGTGGTTCTGGGCAAGCCCTCCTTTTATGGCCGGTATGGTTTCAGCTGGCAGCGGGCTCAGAAGCTCAAGAGCCCCTGTCCACTGGAATCCACGCTAATCTTGCGCTGCGGCGATGACGTGCCAGAAGCAGAGCTGGTTTACCCACGGGCCCTTTCGGACCTTTGACACAAAAATATCAGTGGCCCCGCGCATCCCGGCGGGGTAGCCCTAGCACATGCGCCTGATTGTTCTCGTCTCTCTCACCATGGTGGCCTTTGCTGCGAACTCTATTCTGGGCCGGTTGGCCATTGGTGGGGGCTATATGGAAGCCACGAGCTTTGGTCTGCTGCGGCTGTTTTCCGGCGCGGTAACGCTGATTACGCTTTGCGTTTTCAGCGGACTGTCGTTGCGGC
Organism: Phaeobacter sp. HS011; assembly: GCF_018101215.1. Classification (NCBI taxonomy): domain Bacteria; kingdom Pseudomonadati; phylum Pseudomonadota; class Alphaproteobacteria; order Rhodobacterales; family Roseobacteraceae; genus Phaeobacter; species Phaeobacter sp. HS011. The sequence continues at coordinate 90,686 of NZ_JAGEUF010000007.1, forward strand.
GCGATCTGCGGCAGGCGCTTTGGGGGGCGGCGGCGCTTTCGATCTATATCGTCGGGTTTTCCGTGGCCTATCAAGATCTTGATGCGGGCCTCGGCGCCCTGATCCTGTTTGGTGTTGTGCAGGTTTCAATGTTCCTCTGGGGGGCCTGCAGTGGCAGCCCGGTGTCGGCGGGACAGATCGGCGGGGCAGGGATTGCGCTGGCCGGGCTTGCGTTTGTGGTCTGGCCGACCGATGGCGCATCTGTCGCGCCTCTTGGGGCGTCGCTGCTGATGGCTCTTGGGGGGCTTGGATGGGCGGCGTATAGTTTGCTCGGGCGCGGAGCGAGGGCGCCGCTTGCGGCAACGGCGGTGAACTTTGCTGTTGCAACTTTGATGATGGTGCCGGGGGTCATGCTGTTTGGTGGTGATATCGTGTTCACGCGGGCGGGGGTTTTTCTGGCGGTCCTATCTGGGGCGGTGACCTCGGGACTTGGCTATGCGCTTTGGTATCATGTGCTTCCCCAGCTGTCGCCTGCGGTGGCGGCGACGGTGCAATTGTCCGTGCCGGTGATTGCAATCCTCGCAGGCGCTGCATTGCTGGGAGAGGATATCGCCGTTGCGCTGGTGATCGGATCGGCAGCTGTCCTCGGCGGTATTGCCGTTGTTGTCTTGTCTGCGCCCGGTCGCAGGGCGGCTGCGCGCAGCAAGACGGTGGCGGAGCGCTGACACGTCGCGTCACAGCAGAACCCCTTTGCGGTCCACCCTTCCCGTTGCAGCGCTTTGGCCCTATGTGCAGTGTTCCATGATCCCAGTGAGGTCGCGAGACACCATGATCCGTTCCTTTATCTCCTCTGCGCTGGCGGGCGCTGTTTTGTGTTTCTCCACAGTCGTGGCGCGTGCGGATTGCGCGATCCTGCTGCATGGGCTGGCCCGCAGTGAAATATCGCTGGCGGTGATGGGGCAGGTGCTTGGGGCGCGCGGTGTCAAGGTTGTTATCCCCGGCTACCCCTCGACTGACAAAGCGGTGGCGGATCTTGCGGCGCAGACGCTGCCCGCTGCAGTGGATCAATGCACGGCTCTAATCTCAGAAGGCGAGCGTATCCATTTTGTCACCCATTCTATGGGAGCCATCCTGCTGCGTCACTGGCTTCAGGGCCACCGGCCAGAGGCGCTGGGTCGCACGGTCATGCTGGCCCCGCCCAACCATGGCAGTGAGCTGGTGGATGAGCTGGGCGATTGGGAGGTGTTTGGCCTTTTGAACGGGCCCGCTGGCCTGCAGCTGGGGACGAATGCAAACAGCCTGCCCAACCGGTTGCCGCCGGCCAGTTTCCCGGTGGGTGTGATTGCCGGGGATCTTTCGCTCAACCCGATTTTCTCTGCGATTATTCCGGGAGCAGATGATGGCAAAGTCTCCGTGCAGAGCACTTATCTGGACGGTATGGCGGATCATATCGTACTGCCCGTCACCCATACGTTCATGATGAACAACCCGCAGGTCATCGCACAGGCGCTGCATTTCCTCGACGCCGGGCGCTTTGATCCCGATATCACATGGCTCGACTCGATCACGGGACAGATTGAGGAGGCCTGTGCGCAAGGCCAGTGCAGTGATGATGGGAACCAGCCGCAAGAAGAGGGGCAGCCATGACCATGCTCGAACTGACATTGACCGGGGCAGATGTGCTGCGCCCGGATGGAATGGAGCGCGGCGGCGCGCTGACCTTCGCAGGAGGTGAGATTCAGACAGCACGGGCTGGGAGGGCGATTGATCTATCAGGCTACCGTATACTGCCCGGCATCGTGGATTTGCACGGCGATGGGTTTGAGCGCCATCTCGCGCCGCGCCGTGGCGCTATGAAACAGATGGGCGAAGGGGTGATTGCAGCCGAGGCTGAACTGGCCGCAAATGGCATCACCACGGCTGTGTTGGCACAGTTCTATTCCTGGGAAGGCGGGCTGCGTGGCCCGGAATTTGCAGACCAGGTGTTTGAAGGGATCAAAGCGGCGCGACCCCGGGTGGTGACGGATCTGATTCCGCAACTGCGGTTCGAGATCCATCTGTTGGATGCCTATGATGATCTGCCCTCTCAGATTGCGCAATGGCAGGTGCCTTATGTGGTGTTCAACGACCATCTGCCGCATGACCGGCTGGCACAGGGAAAAAAACCGCCGCGCCTCACCGGGCAGGCGCTGAAAGCCGGACGCAATCCGGACGTCCATTGGCAGATGCTGAAGGATATGCATGCCCGGAGGCCAGAGGTGCCCGCAGCACTTGATAAACTGGCAGCAACGCTGGGGGCTGCGGGGATCTGTCTTGGCAGTCATGATGACCACAGCGCAGGGGACCGGATCACCTGGCGCAATCGCGGCGCACGAATTTCGGAATTCCCGGAAACGATGGAGGCCGCAGAGGCGGCCAAAGCCGCAGGCGACGCTGTCATTCTTGGCTCGCCCAATGTGGTGCGGGGCGGCTCGCATAAGGGCAATGCCTCAGCATTGGACCTGATTGCCATGGGGCTGTGCGATGCGCTGGCGTCGGATTACCACTATCCCAGCCCGCGCCGGGCGGCTTTGATGCTGGAACGCTCTGGTTTGCTGGATCTGGCAGGCGCCTGGAGGTTGGTGTCGGAGGGGCCCGCGCAGATCCTCGGCCTTGAGGATCGGGGGCGCTTGGCGGCAGGGCTACGGGCCGATCTGGTGGTCCTTGATGCCAATGGTCAGATTGCGGCGACTTTTTCAGGCGGGCGGGTCAGCTATATGAGTGGTGATGTGGCCGCTCGTTTTCTCACCTGACAGCGGAAGATAAAGCGGGAGCGCAGCCCATCAGGCCGGATGGCCCTCTGTGCCGCGCGTAAAACCGGCGGGGTCGCTTTTACCGCCCTGTCGCGCCTTTTGGTGTATTTTCTTTCTGAAAATATCCCGGGGTTTGGGGCAGCGCCCCGATACCTAAGCTCCGCAGCTCAAGTCTGCGGTTTTTGCACCCGGTTCACATGGCCCATCTTGCGTCCCGGCTTTGCCTCTGCCTTGCCGTAGAGATGGAGTGCGGCGTTTGGTTCGCGCGCGAGCTCCGGTACCCGGTCCATATCGGCGCCAATCAGGTTTTCCATCACAACATCGCTATGCCGCTGCCCGTCACCAAGACTCCAGCCCGCAACCGCACGAATATGCTGCTCGAACTGATCAATGGCGCAACCGTTCTGGGTCCAATGGCCGGAGTTATGGACGCGCGGGGCGATCTCGTTCACGATCAACCCTTGAGGTGTGACAAACAGCTCGACGCCGAGGACGCCGACATATTCCAGCGCATTCAGGATTTTGCCTGCCATCAACACCGCATCCATGCGCTGCCCCGCGCTGAGCCGGGCAGGAACGGTTGTGGTATGCAGGATACCGTCGCGGTGGATGTTCTCGCCTGGGTCGAAGCAGGCGATTTCACCGCTGACGCCACGGGCTGCGATGACTGAGACTTCATGGCTGAAATTCACGAACCCTTCAAGGATCGAGGGCGCACCTGCCATGGCAGCCAAGGCTTCGGCTGCGTCATCAGGTGTCTTGATCCGGGCTTGCCCCTTGCCGTCATAGCCAAAACGGCGGGTTTTCAGGATCGACGGGGCGCCAATCTGTGTCAGCGCCGCGTCGAGGCTGGCCTGATCAGAGATATCGGCAAAAGCGGCAGTTTGCAGACCCAGATCCTGCAGAAAAGTCTTCTCGGTCAGGCGATCCTGACTGATGCGCAGTGCCTCGCGGCCCGGGCGGATCGGCTTCAGTGTTTCAAGCAGATCAAGGGCCGAGGTCGGGATGTTTTCAAACTCATAGGTGATCACATCGACGGAGGCGGCGAATGCAGCCAGTGCTTCGGCATCTTCGTAGCTGGCGGTGGTGATCCGGTCGGCAACATGGGCTGCGGGCGGCGTGGCGCTGGGCTCAAAGATATGGGTTCTGAACCCGAGGCGCGAGGCCGCGACCGAGAGCATCCGCCCCAGCTGACCACCACCGAGGATGCCGATGATTGCGCCGGGCTTCAGAGCGTTTTCAGACAGATCAGTCATCGACAGGTTCCTCCGGGATGGAGGCTGAGAGGGCCGCGCGCCAATCGTCGAGGCGCTGGGCGAGGTCTGTGTCCTGCAGCGCCAGAATACCAGCCGCCATCAGACCTGCATTGGCCGCCCCGGCGGCACCGATGGCCATGGTGGCAACGGGAAACCCCTTGGGCATCTGCACGATGGAATAGAGCGAATCCACACCGGAGAGGGCGCGGGTCTGGACCGGTACGCCAACAACGGGCACACGGGTTTTGGAGGCGACCATGCCGGGGAGGTGAGCGGCCCCGCCGGCGCCGGCGATAATCACCTGCAAGCCGCGTTCGGCAGCGGATTTTCCGTAGTTCCACAGCCGGTCGGGGGTACGGTGGGCCGAGACAATCTTGGCCTCATAGGGGACGCCCAGGTCATCCAGAAGGGTGGCGGCCTCTTTCATAGTGGGCCAATCCGACTGGCTGCCCATGATGATGCCCACTTTGATGTCGGCGGTATGCTCTGGCATAGGCTCAGATCCTGTCATGCCGCGGGCCTGCGAACCCGCTGGGTTGGAGGAAGCGCGCACTATAGAGAACCCTGTGCATCACGCAATGCGGCAATGAACCCTTTTGGGGCGCAGTGTTTGGAGGTCTAGATCAGGCGATGATATCCGGTGTCAGCCGGTCTTCGATCAGCGCGATCTTATCCTTCAGGATCAGCTTCTGCTTTTTCAGCCGCTGAATGGTCAGCTGATCGCTGGTGCCACGGTCCTGCAGGGCGGTGATTGCCTCGTCCAGATCGCGGTGTTGCCTGCGAAACACCTCCAGCTCCACCTGTAAAACATCGTCGGTTTTCATGGAGATATCGGTTGGTGCGTTCATTGGCGACTCGGCTTCTGGCGGGTTAAGACTTGGCGAATATTACGCTTTTAGGGGCTTTTGCGCCAGCGCTGCGGTGCCTTGGGCTTGTGAAAACGCATAAAACACCCATATTCTTAGGAAAGCGGTCGCCATAATGGGGCCGCCACCATACGTCGCTTTAGAATCAAGGACGAAACCCGTGTCTAAACTCACACTCGGCTCGTATCCGCATATGTTGGGATTTGAGCAATTGGAACGCCTTCTGGAACGCTCGGCCAAATCCGGGAATGAAGGCTACCCCCCTTATAACATTGAACAAACCTCAGATCATTCCTATCGTATCACGCTGGCCGTAGCCGGTTTTGCCGAGGCAGATCTGGCGATCACCGTAGAGGACCGGCAATTGGTCATCCGGGGTCGGCAGAGCGATGACAGCGACGGGCGCGTGTTTTTGCACCGGGGCATTGCCGCGCGCCAGTTTCAGCGCATGTTTGTATTGGCAGATGGTGTCGAAGTGGGCGAGGCGATTATGGAAAATGGCTTGTTACACGTCGACCTGACCCGCTCGCGGCCGGAAACCGTGGTTCAGACAATCAACATCAAGAAGGGGTAAGACAGATGCATACAGCCTACCAGTTCAACGATGCGGACAGCCGTATTGTCTACGTGAAGGCAGTTGATGTGGCCGATCTCCCTGCTGAGGTTCAGGCCGGCGCTGACGGGCGCACACAGCTTTATGCGGTGCATGATGCGGCGGGGGAGCAGTTGGCCTTGGTCAGTGACCGCAAGATGGCCTTCGTGCTGGCGCGGCAACATGATTATGCGCCGGTGCCTGTGCACTGACAACATTGCTGACGGCTAAGGGGTGCGAGCGGTATCGCTGTTGCCAATCTTGCCGCAGTTCAAGGATCGGGCGCCCTCGTGGCGCCCTTTTTCGTGCTGACGACAGGGGCTCGGATCTGGCTATGATGCCAGAACCCAGGGCGTTCTCATGGGCCGTGCTATGTCGGAACCCGCAACCAAATGCCCCTTGCGATGCCGCCATCGGCGTGGTTTTGCTTGGGCGTGACGGGATTGATTGCGGGAGAGAGGCATGCGCTACGATTTCGATTGGGTTGATGCGTTTTCGGCGCGGGCCTTTGGCGGCAATGGCTGTGCGGTCGTGCATGGTGGCGCGGAGCTGAGCGATGAGACCTGCATGGCCTACGTGCGTGAAACCTCGCTGGTGGAATGTACGTTTACCGGGCCATCTGAGGTTGCCGACGTGCGAGTGCGCTATTTCCTGGCCAGTCGGGAGATTCCCTTTGCCGGTCATCCGACCATCGCGACCGTTGCAGCGCTGCGGGATCGCGGCCTTATGACCGAGGATACGATTACGCTGGAAACCGGCGCTGGCCTCGTACGCGTAACCGTTGTGGATGGTCTGATTGAAATGACACAGGTCGCGCCTGAGTTCGGTGCCTTTGCCGATCCGGAGTTGGTAGCAGCGGCCGTCTCTTTGCCGGTGGACGCTATTGTCGGACAGCCACAGCGAGTGTCCACCGGGTTGCCCTTCTGCATCACGGTGCTGCGGGACCGGGCCTCTCTGGAGGCGGCGCAGCTGGATATCCCGGCGCTTACCCGGTTGGGGGAGGCGATGGGGGCTGAGGGCATCGACATGATGGAGCCGTTTCTGGTGACCCTGGACGGCGCCACGGCGGAGGGCGATACGTTTTCACGGCTGCTGATGACGCCGCCCAGTCCGCCGGAGGATCCGTTCACCGGTTCGGCAACCGGGGCGATGGCTGCCTACCTGTGGCGGCATGGTCTGATGGCTTCGGATCAGTTCATCGCCGAGCAGGGGCATGGGCTGGGGCGGCCAGGGCAAGCCGTCGTAACCCGGGTGGGTCCGGCAGAGGCGCCCAGCGGTATCCGGGTTGCGGGGCGGGGCTATGTGCTGATGCGCGGCACCGTCGATTTGCGCGACGCCAGCTAAGCAGGGGGCGGCAGCGCCATGAATGTCACGCGAGAACCCGCCGTTGCGGTGGTGCCTTATGGTGTCAGACTCAATCGTGATTTCGCCAATCGCAAGCTGGCCTCGCTGCATTGGCCGCTTGGCTGCCCTGCGGATCTGATCAGCGGGTGTGTTGCGGACCTGACAGCGCGGGACCATCTGATCCTATGGGCCAAAACGGCGATGCATTTTCAACCTCGCTGGCCCTGCGCTGCGCGGATCTCCATGATGGTGATGGAGCCGAAAATCATGTCGGCGCTGCATCATCGGTTGTTGCCCTGGACCGGGCGGCGATTTTACCGGGTGTTCAGCTATGACGATGATCTTCTGGGCCGGATCGGCAATGGTGTGTTTCTGCCTTTTGGCACCACCTGGGTGCCGGAGTGGCGGGATCTGGCCGTTGAGAAATGCGCGGATCTGTCCTTGATCGCCTCGGCCAAGCGGGATCATCCGGGGCATAGGCTGCGCCACGAGATCGCCGAACATCTGAACACCAGTCAGCGCGAGGTGGCCATTCTGGGGCGCGGATACCAACCTTTCGATGCGAAGTCCGACGGGCTGGCGCCCTATCGATATAGTGTGGTGATCGAGAATGTGCGTGAGCGGAATTACTTCTCTGAAAAACTCATCGATGCGATCCTGTGTGAAACGGTGCCGATTTATTGGGGGTGTCCCAACATCAGCGACTTCTTTGATCCGGCTGGCATGATGGTCTGTACCTCGGCGGAGGAACTGCGCGCTTCCATTGCGATGATCTCCCACGGGGACTATGCCACGCGGCTGTCAGCGCTTCGGGCGATCAAACCGGCGGCTGCATACTATGGAGAGATCGAGCGGCGCGCGGCGGAGGCGCTGTTGGCAAGCCTCTGATACAGCTTTGGCGCATATGAGAAAGGCCGCCCGGACAGGCGGCCTTTGTCGTGTTTATTCGGGGGGGCGCAATCAGCCTGCGATCAGCCCCATGTTTTCCAGTTTCAGCAGAACCTGATGGGCGCAGTTGTCGACGTCGACATTCTCGGTCTCGACGCGCAATTCAGGATCTGTTGGCACATCATAGGGATCCGAGATCCCGGTGAATTCCTTGATCTTGCCTTCGCGTGCCAGTTTATACAGACCCTTTCGGTCCCTGCGTTCGCATTCCTCGATCGAGGTGGCGACATGCACCTCAAGGAAGGCACCGAACTGTTCCACATCTTCGCGCACGGCGCGGCGGGTGGTGGCGTAGGGTGCGATGGGCGCGCAGATGGCGATGCCACCGTTCTTGGTGATCTCAGACGCCACATAGCCGATACGACGGATGTTCAGATCGCGGTGCTCTTTCGAGAAACCCAGCTCGGAGCTGAGGTTTTTCCGCACGATGTCGCCATCCAGAAGGGTCACCGGGCGACCGCCCATCTCCATCAGCTTGACCATCAGCGCGTTGGCAATGGTGGATTTGCCGGAGCCGGAGAAGCCGGTGAAGAAGACGGTGAAGCCCTGCTTGGAGCGCGGCGGCTTGGTCTTGCGCAGCTCATTTACCACCTCGGGGAAGGAGAACCACTCGGGGATTTCCAGACCTTCGGCCAGACGGCGGCGCAGTTCAGTGCCGGAGATGTTCAGGATGGTGACGTTGTCGCGATCTTCGATCTCGTCATTCGGCTCATACTGGGCGCGCTCCTGCACATAGACCATGTGCTTGAAGTCGACCATTTCGATGCCGATTTCTTCCTGATGCTCGCGGAACAGGTCCTGCGCGTCATAGGCACCATAAAAATCCTCACCGGCGGAGTTCTTGCCGGGGCCTGCGTGATCACGACCGACGATGAAATGGGTGCAGCCGTGGTTCTTGCGGATCAGGCCGTGCCAGACCGCCTCGCGCGGGCCGGCCATGCGCATTGCCAGATTGAGCAGCGACATGGAGGTGGTTGCCGCCGGGTATTTGTCCAGCACTGCCTCATAGCAGCGCACGCGGGTGAAGTGATCAACATCGCCCGGTTTGGTCATGCCAACAACCGGGTGGATCAGCAGGTTGGCCTGGGCTTCGCGCGCGGCGCGGAAGGTCAGTTCCTGATGGGCACGGTGCAGCGGGTTGCGGGTCTGGAAGGCCACGATACGGCGCCAGCCCAGCTTGCGGAAATAGGCGCGCAGCTCGTTCGGGGTGTCGCGACGCCCGCGGAAATCATAGTGGACGGGCTGCTGGATGCCGGTCACCGGGCCACCGAGATAGATCTTGCCTGCGGTATTGTGCAGATAGTTCACTGCCGGATGGGCGTCATCATCGGCACCGAATACTTTTTCCGCTTCGTGCGATTTATTGGGCTCCCAGCGATCGGTCACAGTCATTGTGCCCAGGATCACGCCTTCCTGATCGCGCAGCGCGATGTCTTCGCCAATCTCAAGCGATGCGGCAAAATCCTCGGACACATCCAGCGTGATCGGCATCGGCCAGAGGGTGCCGTCCGCAAGGCGCATGTTTTCGACGACGCCGTTGTAGTCTGCTTCGTTCAGAAAACCCTTCAGCGGGTTGAAGCCACCGTTCATCAGCAGCTCCAGATCACAGATCTGGCGCGGGCTCAGGTCGTGGCTTTTCAGCTCTGCGGCTTCGACCTTCAGCTTTTGTGCGGAGTCATAGGAGACGTAAAGCTCCGGGATGGGGGCGAGATTATTTTGCATCAACTTGGTCCTGTACTTAAATGGGACGAGGCCACTGGTGGTTCCGGTGAGTTCCGCATGCAGCGCGTCATATTCAGCGAACTTGCGGGCGAGAAACTGATCGGTGAGCCGGATCTTCTCGGCGGCACCGCGGGTGGTGAGGGCGTAGGCAAAGCGTTGGCGCTTGTCCGGGCCGGCGCGTTCGCTGACCTTGACCAGCCCCGCCTCAGCAGCTGCGCGCAGCTGCGCATTGAGGCGACCCAGAGAGGTGCCCACTGCCGCCGCCGTTGCCCGCTGCGAGGCGTCTGGCGCCTTGTCGAGCTGGCTGAGGATACGAAAGAGCAAATCTTCGTCCTCATGGCTTGGGGTGGTGGGGGTAGCTGGCATCGGGTCGACTCAAAGTGTGTTCACGCGTGAACGCATCTCATGGTTTGCAGTCGCAGCAAAGGCAAAACCACTATGCTTTGAGTGAAAAAGACCGCCGTTCCCAAATTGCAACGCAAGCGGAACGGGCGGTCTCATGCGATCTCTGCTCGGGAACAGGGATCTGATTGTCTGAGGCGGGCAGGGGGTTAGCCCTCTGCAAATCCCCAACCATCGGGCCGAAAGCCATGATCGATTGCTACGCGGGTTGCAACCTCTTCGACCATCCAGATTGCGGAAGCTGACAGGATCTGATCCGGCATTGTCGCAATGAGCGTTGCAGGTTCGTCCCCTTCTGCCTCGGCCCATTGGGTGTGAAACCCAATGTCGGCCAGCGCTTCGGCGAGTGGCATCCATTCTTTGTCGGCTTCGCCAGACACAAAGAACAGGTCCAGATCAGCCTCAAACGGCAGATCGCCCTCCGCCTGCAGATCTGAAAAGGCCGAGAATGTCTCGGCCTTCTGGGTGTCAAAATCATGCGCCACGGCGCTCACTCCTGTTCTGCCAGAAAGCGTTCGGCGTCCAGCGCAGCCATGCAGCCCATGCCAGCCGAGGTGACAGCCTGGCGATACTTGTGATCGGTCAGGTCTCCGGCGGCAAAAATACCGGGGATTGAGGTTTCGGTGGTGCCGGGCGTCACCTTTACATAGCCGCCGTTGTGGGTTTCCAGCACATCCTTCACCAGTTCGGTGGCCGGGGCATGGCCAATAGCGACAAAGACGCCTTTACAGGGGATCTCGGTGATCTCGTCAGTTTTCACGTTCTTCACACGGACGGCTTCGACGCCCAGCGGATTTTCGGTGCCGACCACTTCTTCCAGCTGGTGGAACCACAGGGGTTCGATCTTCGGATTCTTCATCAGGCGGTCTTGCAGGATCTTTTCCGCGCGCAGCTCATCGCGGCGGTGGATCAGGGTCACCTTGGAGGCAAAGTTGGTCAGGAACAGCGCCTCTTCCACGGCGGTGTTGCCGCCACCGATCACGACGATTTCCTGACCGCGATAGAAGAAGCCATCGCAAGTGGCGCAGGCGGAGACGCCGAAGCCTTTAAATTTCTCCTCAGACGGCAGACCCAACCATTTTGCGCGCGCGCCGGTCGCGAGGATTACCGCATCCGCAGTATAGATGGTGCCGCTGTCGCCCTTGGCCACGAATGGGCGCGAGGTGGTGTCGAGGTCGGTGATGATGTCCCCAATGATTTCACAGCCCATGGCCTTTGCGTGGTCCTGCATCCGCACCATCAGATCCGGACCCTGAACCTCGGTATCGCCGGGCCAGTTCTCAACCTCGGTGGTGGTGGTCAGCTGGCCACCCGGTTCGATGCCCTGGACCAGGATCGGCTCCAGCATGGCGCGGCTGGCATAGACACCGGCAGTATAGCCTGCCGGGCCGGACCCGATGATCAGAACCTTGGTGTGGCGCGTGTCGCTCATCTCATTTCCCCAATAGATGAAAAGGGCGGTCTTGCCGCCGTCAGGCAATGCATATAACTGCACCCGGCGGCGTCTTAAAGCCCCGGCTTGGCCGAAGTCGGGCGCCCTTGATCTTGGCAGGTATAATAAGATGCTGAGGTCTCATCTTATCATTGGCAAATATTGTTGCGCGCAACTGAAATAATATTGCGTGCGCTTTGGATGCTGGTATAACAAACGGAAATTTCAACAGGAGCTTCCAGATGGTCACAACACGCCTTGATCCGATTGATCGCAAGATTTTGTCGGAATTACAGGCCGACGGTCGCATGACCAATGTTGAGCTGGCCAAGCGTGTCGGTATTTCCGCACCACCCTGCCTGCGCCGGGTGCGCTCGCTTGAGGAGGCGGGGTTGATCCGGGGCTATCATGCCGAAGTCAATGCGCGCGAACTGGGGTTCGAGGTGCAGGTTTTCGCCATGGTGGGGCTGGAGAGCCAAGCGGAGGCTGAGCTAAGCGCCTTTGAAGCGAAATGCCGCGACTGGCCGCTGGTGCGGGAGTGCCATATGCTGAACGGCGAGGTGGATTTCATCCTGAAATGCGTCGCGCCCGATCTCAGCACCTTCCAGAGTTTTCTGACCAGTGATCTGCTGACCACTCCGAATGTGGCCAGCGTCAAGACATCGCTGGTCATCCGGGGTGCCAAGGATGAGCCGGGTGTGCCGTTTGACGTTCTCGAGCAGCGTCTTGCGCGTGAGGCCTGACCAAGGCCGGTAGCCCTGGCCGCGACGATGAAAAAGGCGCCCCGCAAGCGGGCGCCTTTTGCGTCGGGTTGACTACCCCCTTGCTGCGCGCAGGCGGACCTCAGACCATATCAGGATCTGAGGGTTCGACGCGCGGATAGGCCAGCGAACCAAAGCCCGCAATCGACTCAACATGGGAAAACAGGTTGAGATAGAGTGTGCGGATTGCGTGGCTCACCAGTTTCAGCGCCTCGGGACCCGGGTGATAGGTCTCAAACGGCAGGCCGCCGACATTGATCACCGCATGCCGTGGAAGGCAGATATGGTATAGATCCACTGCCGTCGGGGGAGCGGTTTCGACGATGCTCATGCCGTCGTGGTACTGCTGTACCGGGACCAGTGAGGCGCCGTTTTCCAGCTGAATACCGGGTAGCGGTGCGCGCTGCAGCAGCCGCGCAGCTGGGCCAGTGACAACCGTTGACATTGGTTTCGCCTCGCCCAGGCTATCGGCAGTGAAGCTGGTCAGGCGATGGCTGCGCCCGTTCTGGCCGCTGCGGGAGGGAATCAGGCTGGTGCAGCCTTTCCACAGGAGCGGCTGCCTATCGCCGTCAAAGGTCATCAGCTCATCGCCTGGCAACAGATCTTCGATTGCGATGGGGCCTTGGGAGGTCTCAATCAGCGAGCCGCGGCAAAAGGCGGTAAAGGCCTCCTCAAAAAGCGGCAGAGAGGGGGCCACGTGGCGGGTTTCGGCGATGGAGCCATTGGGCAACAGGCTGCAGACGTCATAACGGCGCAGCTGAGGCCGCGCACCGCCGCGCTGGGCAGCCGGATCTTTCAACAGGGCGTTTGCTTCGACCGCATTGGCAGCTGCGCGTCGCAGCGACTGAGGTATGGTCATGGCTAACTTGCCTCTCTCATGACTGTACAGACATCGACTTTGGCAGCGCGATGAGCAGAAAGCGCGTCAAAGCCGCTTGATCCCTGCCGGGCATCCTATCCGCAATACGCGCGGTTCGGTGTATGCGCCCAGCAGGGCAGGTAATCGCGGCGGGGCTCGCTTGGGCAGAGGCCGCCGCCTGACCTGAACATTGGTGGACGATGTCAGGCCGGTATTCATGGCTCCCGGCTTGCTATGAGCCGTGGCGCGGTTCAGGCGCTTTTGGCAGCTGCCTGTTGCGATGTGGTTTGATGACGGCGTTCAATCGCGGCTTGCCGGTTGGCGCCACGGGTCCAGGGAAGGCGGACCTCTTCGGTCTTGGCGGCGGCCACAATGGATTTGATGAAGCGCGATTTCGGTTTCATGAGGCGTCTCCTGTCGGGGCGGGGCAACCTCCTGTCGCCCGCGCGCTGTATTCCCGACATTTGTCGCCTGCCAATGCGCCAGCAATGTGGCCGATCTGTGGAATTCACCGGAACTCCGCGAGATCTGCGTATGCTACCACGCCAAGTCCCGGCGCTGTTTTGCAACGGAATTCAATGCCGCGTCAGACTATGAAGGCCGCTGTGATTACAGACGGATACAGGAAATGAGACGACCGTAGTCGGCTTCCTTCCGATGGGTCGCCCGGCGGTAGGAGAAGAATCGCTCAGGATCGGAATAGGTGCAATGACCGGTCCAGGCCGCCTCCGCCACACCAGCGCTGCGCAGTTTGTGCAGGCCCAGAGACGGCAGATCAAAGAGATAGCGATCACCCTCGCCGTTGGCAAAAAAACGGGCGTTGTCTGCATCCTGCATCATGAAGTCATCAAAGAACTCTGGGCCGACCTCATAGGCGCGCTGCGAGATCGACGGGCCAATGACCGCGCGGGTGTTTTGACGACTCGCCCCCAGCTGTTCCATTGCATCCAATGTAGCTTCCAGCACACCGTCCAGCGTGCCGCGCCAGCCGGCATGGGCGGCGCCCACCACTTTTGCTTCTGGGTCATGGAACAGCACCGGCTGACAATCGGCAGTCAGGATCGACAGCACCACGCCGGGCACATTCGTGACCATCGCGTCGGCCTGAATATCGCCCTGAATATTGTCTTGCCGCACATCGGAGATGGTCAGGACATTTGCCGAATGTACCTGATTGACCCGGCCGAGCGCCTCTGGCGGGGCTTCCATGGCTGCGGCGGCTCGCGTCCGGTTGATCTGCACCGCTTCCCGCTGATCGGAGGAGCCAAGCCCGCAGTTCAGCCCGGCGAAAATGCCCGAAGACGCTCCACCGCGACGGGTGAAGAACCCGTGTTTCGTGCCATTCAACAGGTCGGAGATAAGAATTTCCAGCGTCATGCGTTCAATCCCGGTGGAGGTGAGGCCTGCATGGGGAAAATCCCCAGTACCTTGAACAGGTTTCCCATTTCCTCAGGGTGCGTCAACCGCCGATGTGCTACAATCAACGATTGCAGGGAGTCCCCCTCCAGCCGCGCGGCCAAGGCCTGCGCGCGGTCGGTGATGCCCAGACGCTCCAGAAACACACCTTGTGGGGTCAGTCGGCTATGGGTGCAACCTGCAGCCTTGGCGGCCAGTGCCAGCGCCTCAAAATCAACATGGGTGGTCAGATCGGCGCTGCCGGGATCCTTCAGCGGGTCACTTGGCGCATGGGCGCGCAGGGCCTGCAACGTATCCCCCAGCGAACGCCAATCGCCGTAGTCCACGATCAGAGCGGCTCCGCCATGGGTGGCAATCCGGGCGGCGATGGTTTGCACCATGGGCTGCGCTGCTTCGCAGAGTTCCACCAGATCGTCATCGCGGGTGTCCTCAAGACGATGCGCCAGCGCCGACTGCGGGGCCGCCGCACCAAGGCCAAAACTTAGCTTACCGTCCTGCAGCCCGACGGATTTCTCGCGCCAGCCGTCGCCATCCCGCAGAAACTGGCGCACCGGCAGCGCGTCGAAGAATTCATTTGCGATCAGAAACAGCGGCTGCTCCGGCAGTGCCTCCAGCGTGTCGAGCCAAAGAGGTGTGTGACCACTCAAGGTTTCGGCCTGCCGGCTGCGTAGGGTGGGGGAGGCCTCCAGGAGCGCGATCTGCATTGCGTCATGGAACCCTGGCACCTGTTTGGTGGCCCGCAGCAGATCGGCCATCAATGTGCCGCGACCGGGGCCAAGCTCAGCCAGAGTAAACGGTTTGGGGCTGCCCTGATCCAGCCAGCATTGCGCCAGTGCCAACCCGATCACCTCTCCGAACATCTGGCTGATCTCCGGCGCGGTGATGAAATCGCCCGCGCGGCCCAGCGGGTCGCGGGTCGTGTAATAGCCATAGGTCGGGTGCAGCAGCGCCTCCGCCATGTAGTCCGCGACCGAGATCGGCCCCTCGGTGCGGATGCGGCTCGCGATGCGCTCGCTCAGGCTCATGCGGGAACCTCAGCGGTGGAGCGGCGGCGCAGCACCAGAAAGACACCGATCGCGATCATCGGCAGTGACAGCAACTGCCCCATAGTGAGCCCATACCCGCCAATCTGCCAGGCCAGGCCAAGCGGGTTCTCGATCGTCACAAATAGAGCGTCCGGTTGGCGCGCAAACTCGACCACAAACCGCGCCGCGCCATAACCTGCGAGAAACACACCAGTGATCCAGCCCGGCTGGCGCAGCGCACCGCGCCGATAGACCAGCCACAGGAGAGCCGCGCCAAGGATGAGCCCTTCCAGCAGCGCTTCATAGAGTTGCGAGGGATGGCGCGCGCAGATCTCCCCTAGCGCCTGACCGCAGGACTGCGCTGCGCGCCCGGGAAAGGCCACGCCCCAGGGCAGATCAGTCGCCCGCCCCCAGAGTTCAGCGTTGTTGAAATTCGCAAGCCGCCCAAGCAGCAGCCCGGGTGGCACCGTATGGGCCACCAGATCGGCAATCTGCAGGCGCGGGATGTTGTGGCGCAATGCATAAAGCCAAGTTGCCAGAATCACGCCGAGCAAACCGCCATGAAACGCCATGCCCCCCTGCCAGATCCGCAGGATCTCGGCCGGATTCGCAAGGTAATAGCCGGGCTGATAAAACAGCACATAGCCCAGCCGTCCGCCCAAGATGACACCGAGGATGATCCAGGTCAGCAAGTCCTCAACCTGCGCTGCTTTCATTGGCGGTTGGGCGCCAGGCCACAAGGCCGGGCGTCGCAGCGCTGCCACCGCCAGCCGCCAGGCAATGACAATGCCGACGATATAGGCGAGCGCATACCAGCGCAGGGCGAACTGGCTGCCAAACAGCTCAATTGTGAAGATTTCTGGGGTTAAATCGGGGAACTGGAGGAAGAATACGTGCATATGGCGTCAATGCCTTTACGGGGGCTGGGGTGTCAACGGCTTGCCGCCGCCGATGTTGATGCCCATATAGGGGGCAAGGCAGACATGGAGAAGACAATGCAGACGCGCAACAAGATCATGGATGATATTTCTCAGCTGATGACCAATGCCATGGGCGTGGCCCATGGCGCGCGGGAAGAGGCAGAGACCGCAATGAAAGGGCTGATCGACCGTTGGCTTGCGGATCGCGATTTCGTGACCCGGGAGGAGTTCGACGCAGTGCGCGCCATGGCGCAGAAAGCCCGCGAGGAAAATGAAGCATTGAAAGCGCGGCTTGATGCGCTGGAAGCGGGTAAATCCGACTGACGCGATCCCGGTGTCGTAGCTGTGGGTGACGCCCAGGCCATGGCTGCAATATCCGATCTGCAACATTCATTGGCGCACGGCCCCATCTGGGCTGTGCGCCATTCTTCTGCGGGCGTGCGGGGCGCAGTGCGCGGTCTTGATGCCTGCAACGGGGGCACATCTCACACTCACGACTGTGTCACGATATTTTGAGTGCATGGGCCGTTCGTCCACAACTTATTGCAGTTATCCCCAAATAAAGGGTTGCCAGACTCTCTCGCTGCCTCCACCATATCTAGTAGGAGAAGAGGCAAGTCTCCTCTCCTTATTGAGCAGGCCGCTAGCAATTGGGGGTGCCCCGCATCGCTTTTGCTAGAGATCAGAGAGGTGGCAACATGGCTCTTTCCGAACATTTTCTGGAAGACGAAATTCACCCTATCGACATCGTCGAACACTTGGCCTCGGACCACGATTGGGACTTCGACCGCATCGGCGACGATCAGATCGCAATGGCGGTGGAGGGTCAGTGGCGAACCTATTCGCTGACACTGGCGTGGTCCGGCTATGAAGAAACCCTGCGGATGGTGTGCAGCTTTGAGATGGAGCCGCCAAAGGACCAGCTGCCAAGGCTTTATGAGCTGATCAACGAGATGAACGATCAGTGCTGGGCGGGCGGTTTTACCTTCTGGCCCGACCATAAGCTGATGCTTTATCGTTATGGGTTGGTGCTGACCGGGGGGCAGGTGGCCAGCCCGGAGCAGATCGATACGATGATCAACTCCGCCGTCGCCAATTGCGAACGCTATTACCCGGCCATCCAGCTGATGGTCTGGGGCGGGCAGTCGCCGCGTGACGCGCTTCAGGTCGCCATTGCAGAGGCTTACGGGCGCGCGTAAACCTTTCCCCGAACCGGTCCCGCATGGGGCCGGAGATCCGATTAGGGGAGGGGAAAGATGCAGGTATCAGAGATCGCAGCGCGCGGTATCGCGCTTTTGGGCTGCGGCAAGATGGGCTCGGCCATGTTGGCGGGCTGGCTTGACCGAGGGGTATCTCCGCAGGCTGTCTGGGTCATCGACCCCAACCCGTCCGAATGGCTGCGTCAGACAGGTGTCCACATCAACGCGCCGCTGCCAGAGGCCGGTGAACAGGCCCCTGGCATTGTGCTGATTGCGGTCAAGCCGCAGATGATGGGCGAGGCCCTGCCGCAGCTGCAGCAGCTGGGTAACGGCGAGACGCTGTTCATTTCTGTGGCTGCGGGGACCTCAATCGCGACCTACGAGAGCCTGCTTGGGGCCGAGACGCCGATTGTGCGGGTGATGCCGAATACACCGGCTGCGGTCGGGCGCGGCATCACCGCGATCATCGGCAACGCCTCTGCATCTGCGGACGACGTGATCCGCGCGGATACGTTGCTACAGGCAATTGGCCAGACTGTCCGGCTGCAGAGTGAGGCGCAGATGGACGCTGTCACCGGGGTCAGTGGCTCCGGCCCGGCCTATGTCTTTCACCTGATTGAAACCCTTGCAGCAGCCGGTGAGGCCGAAGGGCTGCCCGCAGAGCTGGCCATGCAGCTGGCCAAGGCCACGGTGGCGGGCGCAGGCGCGCTGGCCGAAGCAGCGGAGGAAACCCCTGCAGAGCTGCGTGTCAATGTGACCAGCCCCAATGGCACCACGCAGGCTGCACTTGAGGTGCTGATGGACGAGGACAACGGCTTCCCGCCCTTGCTGCGGCGCGCGGTGGCGGCGGCCTCCAACCGGTCAAAGGAGCTGTCTCGTGGATAACATCAGTTTTGACGATTTTCTGAAGGTCGATATCCGCGTCGGCGAGGTTGTGCGTGCTGAGGACTACCCCGAGGCCCGCAAGCCCGCGATTAAGATGTGGGTAGATTTTGGCGATGAAATCGGCGTCAAAAAAACCTCGGCGCAGGTCACGGCACATTACACCCCGGAAAAACTCTTGGGTAAACAGGTGATGGCAGTGGTCAATTTCCCGCCCCGTCAAATTGGCAAATTCATGTCAGAAGTGCTGGTTCTGGGGCTGCCGGATGAGGCTGGCGAGATCATGCTGATTGGCCCGGATGGGGCTGTACCACTCGGAGGGCGGATGCATTGAGTGGGAAACTCTGGATCACTCGCCCGATGACCGCTGCCGTTGAGGCACGCGCCCGGTCTGAGTTTGACGCTGAAATCCGGCAGGAGACAACGCCACTAACCGCCGGGGAACGCCAGCGGGCGCTGCGCGAGTTTGATGTCGTGGTGCCCACCCTCGGCGATCAGTTCGACGCGGCGAGCTTTGCCGGCGTCTCCGCACCGCGGTGTAGGCTGTTGGCCAATTTTGGCGTTGGCTACAATCACATAGACGTAGAGGCCGCGAAAACTGCGGGCATTGCTGTCAGCAATACACCGGGGGCCGTCACTGACGCCACCGCCGACACCGCGATGACATTGATGCTGATGACCGCGCGCCGGGCAGGTGAGGGGGAGCGACTGGTCCGCTCAGGTCAGTGGCAGGGCTGGCACCCGACCCAGATGCTGGGGCTGCACCTCACCGGCAAACATGTCGGCATCGTCGGTTTTGGCCGTATTGGTGAGGCGATCGCGCGGCGCTGCCATTTTGGTTTTGGCATGTCGGTGAGCTATCTGGCGCGCAGTGAGAAATCACCGGGCTTCCCGGTGACCCGAGCCGACAGCCTGATCGACCTCGCGGCAAATGTTGATGTTCTGGTACTGGCGGTGCCGGGCGGTGCCGGGACACGGCATCTGATCAATGCAGACGTTCTGGCGGCGATGCAGCCTGAGGCACTGCTGATCAATATCGCCCGTGGCGAGGTGGTTGATGAGGCGGCGCTGATCGCGGCCCTTCGGGCACGGAGGCTCGCAGGGGCCGGTCTCGACGTCTACGAATTTGAACCAGAGGTGCCGTTGGCGCTACGTCAGATGGAACAGGTTACGCTCCTGCCACATCTGGGCACAGCCACGGAGGAGGTGCGCAGCGACATGGGGCATCTGGCGCTGGACAATGTAGCGGCCTTCCTTGCGGGAAACGCCCTGATTTCGCCGGTTTAGTCGCGTGATAAGGTGAGGGCACGGACCATGCGTGCCCCACCCGCACTGACTAAACCGCGCACGTCAGTCAGACTTCTCCGAAGGCAGGTCGCCTGTGGCCTGACGCCAATGCCGCCTGCAGAGCGACAGATAGGTCTCGTTGCCGCCGATCTGCACCTGCGCGCCCTCGGTGATGGTCTGGCCATTTTCGTCCTGCCGGATCACCATAGTGGCCTTCTTGCCGCAGTGGCAGATGGTGCGGACCTCACGCATTTCATCGGCGAGCGCCAGCAGCGTCGCCGACCCCGGAAACAGCTTACCCTGAAAATCGACCCGCAGCCCGTAGCACAGCACCGGCACCCGCAGATCATCCACCACCCGTGCCAGATCCCAGACCTGATCCGGTGACAGAAACTGCGCCTCATCGACAAAGATACTGGCGACCGCGCCCCTGGCTAGACGGTTACTGACCTTGTCATACAGGTTCTCGCCGGGGCGAAACATATCCGCCTCCGCGCCAATCCCGATGCGCGAGGCGATCCGTCCCTGACCGGCGCGATCATCCAGCGCCGCGGTCAGCAGATAGGTGTCCATATCGTTCTCGCGGTAGTTATGCGAGGCTTGCAAGAGCACCGTCGATTTGCCGGCATTCATGGTGGAGTAGTGAAAGTAGAGCTTGGCCATGAGGGTGATTTAGCCGCAGTGTCCGCTGGAGGAAACGGTTTTCTGCACCATACGACAGTATGTCAGAGCAGGTTTTGGGGGGGCGCCCATGAAGCACCCTGCACGCAGATGTCGGTCCGAGGCGAAACAACCCGAGAAACGAACCACACGACACCCGCGGCAGGGTGCAAACTGGACGGAAATTGCCCACCAGCGAAGGCAAACGAAACACGCCTCCGCCCCCAACACGTTTCCCTGCCGTAAGGCCTGAATCAGCGCTGTAAGTCCCTTAAAACCTTAGGGATAGAAATAGGTTCGCATTTCCTTTAAGTGTCGTGAATGGGAAATTAACGCGTTTCTTCCCCAATGGGGTCGCGGTCATATGCAGGTAGAATTTATATGGCAGATATAGGTACTTATCTAAAAAAACACACCGAGGCGCTGGTCAAGGATGTGGGGATCGAGGCGGCCTGCCAGATCACTGGGAAATCCAAGGCGACGCTTGGCCGGTATTACTCGGATAATGCCGAACATGCCGATCGCTTCATGCCGGTTGATGCGGTGGCCAAGCTTGAGGCGGCTGCCTCCTTTCCGCATGTGACCTCCGGTCTGGCGGATCTGAAAAACATCACGCTGTCGTATTGCGAGGCGAGCCCGGCGTCAGAGGCGCGCAGCGGCGGCGTCAATGCGGATGTGATCGCATTGAGCCAGCGCTTCGCCACCTTGATGAGCGAATATCAGGAGGCGATGGCCGATGGGATTATCACCATCAACGAGGCCAAGCGGCTGCTGCGTGAAACGGTGATGCTGCAACAGGTGCTGCTGGATATGAAACTGCATCTGGAAGAAGAGAGTGGCTGAGATGTCAACGGGGAAGGCAGCGATGCCTGACGCACGAGCGGCTGAGGATCTGCCTGCACTCGTGGACGCCGCATTGCCGCAGATTGATGTAACTGGTCTGGCGGCGGCAGAGCATCCGCAGCATCCACCGCGTATTCTGCTCCTTTACGGGTCGTTGCGGTCTGTAAGCTATTCGCGCAAAGCGGCCGAGGAGGCCGCGCGAATCCTGCGCGCATTGGGCTGTGAGACGCGGATTTTTGACCCCAGCGGCCTGCCGCTGCCGGATGACGCAGGATCTGAGGACCATCCCAAGGTGAGCGAACTGCGCGATCTGGCTGTCTGGTGCGAAGGCATGGTCTGGTCCAGCCCGGAACGCCATGGCGCGATGACCGGCATCATGAAGACACAGATCGACTGGCTGCCGCTGTCGCTGAAGGGCGGTATTCGCACCACGCAGGGCAAGACGCTGGCGGTGATGCAGGTCTCCGGCGGGTCGCAATCTTTCAATGCGGTCAATCAGATGCGTATTTTGGGGCGATGGATGCGGATGATCACCATTCCCAACCAGTCCTCCATTCCCAGGGCTTGGCTTGAGTTTGGCGAAGGTGAGCGACTGCCTGACGGGCCGTTCTATCGCCGGGTCGTCGACGTAATGGAAGAGCTGGTGAAATTCACCTGGCTGACCCGTGGCCGCAAGGAGTATCTGGTCGACCGCTATTCAGAACGGGTTGAGGACGTTGAGGCCGTGCATCAGCGGGTGTCACAGAAATAGCCTGAACCGTCAGAATGCTCCGTTATAAAATAGGGCCTGCCACACTCGGCAGGCCCTGTTTTATGGCTCACGTTCTGTACTCAGGCGAGACTGCGAAGCCTCAGGAAACGCGGCGCAGGATCACCGAACCCACGGAATAGCCCGCCCCAAACGAGCAGATCAGCCCCAGATCCCCGGCCGACAGATCATCGGAGTATTTGGAGAAGGCGATGATCGACCCGGCTGAGGATGTATTGGCATAGTCCTGCAGGATGTTGGGCTGTTCACCGGCCTCTGGCGTACGACCCAACACTTTTTTGCCGATGAAATCATTCATCGTCTTGTTGGCCTGATGCAGCCAAAGCCGTTTCAGATCTGTGTTTGAGACCCCTTCAGCTTCCATATGCTCGGCGATGTGCTGGCTGACCATTGGCAGCACCTCCTTGAACACTTTGCGCCCGTTCTGCATGAACTGCATGTCGCGGCGATCCTCAACACCATCCGGGCGCGACCGGCGCAGGTAGCCATTGTTGTTGCGGATATTGTTGGAGAAGCTGGTGGCACAGCGGGTCGAGAGGATCTCGAAATAGGCTCCCGTTGCGTCTTCGCTGCGCTCGATCAGGGTCGCCGTCGCCACATCGCCGAAGATAAAGTGACAATCGCGGTCGCGCCATTCCAGATGGCCCGAACAGATCTCGGGATTCACCACCAGCGCCGAACGGATCGACCCCGACCGCACCATATCGGCTGCGGCCTGAATACCAAAGGTGGCCGAAGAACAGGCCACATTCATATCGAATGCGAAGCCTTTGATGCCAAGCAGGTCCTGAATTTCGATTGCCAGCGCCGGGTAGGCGCGTTCCATATTGGAAGCGGCGCAGATCACGGTATCAACATCGGCAGCGGTCTTTCCCGCCTGCGCCAGCGCCTTTTTCGCGGCATCCAGCGCCATCTCTGCCATGATCGAAGGCTCATCATCACCGCGCTGGCGCAGCAGCGGGTGCATCACCTCAGGATCCAGAACGCCGCTTTTGTCCATCACGTAACGCTGCTCGATGCCGGAGGCCTTGAGGATGAACTCCTCGGAGGAATGCGCCAGAGGCTCCATCTCGCCTGCGGCAATCGCCTTGGCATTTTCGGCATTGGTCTTGTCTGCATAGGCATTGAATGCCGCGACCAGCTCGGCGTTTGTGATCGTCTGTGACGGGGTGAAGACGCCCGTGCCGGTGATGGCGGGTGTGAACATGCGCTGGACCTTCGGGTGGTTTTCAAAAAGTGCTGCATATCTGGGCATCTTCCCCCAGTCAGGTCAAGTCTGGCCCTTTGTTCATGGCAATAGTGGCCCCTACGTCAACGCCACGGGGAGGGCGCGGGAGTGGGTTTGAGGGCGTCAGGAAACTTCCCTCCTTGAATAGTTCGAATTTTGAAGTATATGCGCTCTAAAGGCGGTGGCGGAATGATTCGAGAATCCGACAAGATCTTTGACGATGACACTGGCCAGCATCCGCGTGAGATCCGTCCGGAGGTCTGCGCGATGTTGGGTGTCTTTGCGCTCTACTGGCGTATTGATGCCTGCATCGAAGACAGCGTTGAAATGCCCGAATTGAGCCGCATGGAATGTCACATCCTGGTGCGTCTTGGCACCCCATCCCGCATGGGAGAGCTGGCGCGAATGCTGCAGACAGTTCCCTCTTCCGTGACCGCAGCGGCAGACCGGCTGGAACGGCAAGGATTGGTTAGGCGCAGCCGCGATCCGCAGGACCGGCGCGCCTGGCTTTTGTCATTGACGCCCGACGGTGTGGCCAAGCGGGATCGCCTGGTCGCGGCCATGTCGGAGTTGTTTCAGCGTATTTCCGGGCTTGATCCGGATGAAATCCACCAATTTGCGGCCCTATCGGCCAAAATCCATGACACTGTTATAGCGGCGGACGCGAATCCGCTTCGGAAGGAGTAACTTATGCAGCTGAGTTTGAGAGCAATCGCTGGTATCGCCGCGCTGATGCTGGTGGGGGTACCAGCACTGGCCGCTGATGTCCTGAAACCCGTTAAACTGATGGTAACACAGTCCGGTGCGATGCCCATTCACCGCGAATTCTACGGTCAGGTCGCCGCTAAGGAAACGGTTGATCTGGCGTTTCAGGTTGGCGGCCAGGTGGTGAAGTTTCCTGTGACCGAAGGCGCCTTCGTGCCGAAGGGAGCGCTGGTTGCTGAATTGGACCTTGAACCGTTTGAGCTGAAACTTGGTCAGGCCCAGCTGCAAAAGGAACAGGCGGATCGAACGGTGACGCGCCTTGAAAAACTGACCGGCACCGTCAGTCAGGTCTCCATCGACGACGCCGAAACTCAGGCGGGTCTGTCCCGCATTGCCCTGCGGGATGCGGATTATGCGCTCGAACATGCAACTCTGAACGCCCCTTTTGATGCGCTGGTTTCCAGCCGTGAGGTGGCGTTGTTCAGCACTGTCAGCGCGGGTGCGCCCGTTGTGCGTCTGCACGATATGTCGGAACTCCACATTGAGGTGGACGTGCCCGAGGTGTTGTTCCAGCAGGGGGAAGACAATGACGCCCTAACGATCACCGCGACCTTCCCGGGCAGCGATACTGCATATCCGCTGGAAATCCTGGAATTCGACGCGGAGGCCAGCAGTGTTGGCCAGACCTACCGCGTGACTTTCCGCCTGGACCCGCCGAAGGATCGCCAGATCTTCCCCGGCGCGTCGACGACCGTTCGGGTCACCGTGGATACAGGCGCATCGGCCATCGTGGTTCCGCCCACCGCAATTGTGCCCGCAGCCAATGGGGAAACCGGCGTGATGCTGTTTTCACCCAAAGGTGGCGATGAGGGCACCGTGACCTGGACCAAGGTTGAAACCGCTGCCACCGATGGTGGCCGGATTGAGATCACCTCCGGTCTGCAGGGGGGCGAAGAAATTGTGCTGACCGGCGGCGGCGCGCTCGCCGATGGAGAGGCCGTGCGCCGCTTCACTGGCTTCACCAACTGAGGGCGGATTTCATGGACATTGCACGCGGGTCGATCAATCGGCCGCTTTATACGTGGATCATCATGCTTGCCGCCCTGTTTGGCGGCATCTGGGGGTTCCTGAACCTCGGCCGGCTCGAAGATCCGGCCTTCACCATCAAACAGGCGGTGGTCATCACCCAATATCCCGGTGCCAGCGCTGAGCAGGTGGCGCTGGAAGTTTCCGAACCACTGGAATCGGCGATCCAGAAAATGGGTGAGGTGAAACAGATCACCTCAATGAACCAGCCTGGGCTTTCACGCATCGATGTTGAGATGCAGGACACCTTTGACGGAAGTGAGCTGCCGGCCCTCTGGACCAAGCTGCGCAGCGAGGTCGAAGATGCGGCACGCGACCTGCCCGAGGGGGTGAGCACCCCCTTCGTCAATGACGGCTTCGGGGATGTGTTCGGCGTGTTCTATGCCGTGACAGCCGAGGGGTACACTGATGCGGAGCGCCACGAACTGGCGACATTCCTGCGACGTGAACTGCTGGCGGTGGACGGCGTGGCCGATGTGGAGATCGCGGGCCTGCCGGAAGAGGCGATTTTTGTCGAACCAAAGATGGCTATCACCGTAAATCAGAACATTCCGATCAATGCGGTCTCGAACGCTCTGGCCACGGCCAATTCGGTGCGCTCTGCCGGTCAGGTTGACAACGGACCCGTACAGACCCGCGTCAGCGCGCCGGAAGGCTCCGACTCCGTGACGGAAATTGCCGGTCTCACGATTGGCTCTCAGGGTGAAGTCATCAATATCATCGACATGGCGGATGTCCATCGCGGTCGGGTTGATGACCCGTCCCAGATCATCCGCTTTGATGGTGTTGAGGCCTTCACCATTGGTATTGCGGGTCTGGCGACGGAAAACATTGTTGAGGTTGGCCAGCGGGTGGATGCGCGTCTGGCCGAGCTAGACAGCCAGATCCCTTACGGTGTTGAGCTGAAGCCGATCTACCAGCAGCATGTTGTTGTGGATCAGGCCTCCAATGACTTCCTGGTGAATCTTGCGATGTCGGTTGGCATCGTGGTGATTGTACTGGCGATTTTCATGGGCTGGCGGGCAGCCATTGTTGTCGGCACCACGCTTTTGCTCACGGTTGTCGGAACACTGATGTTCATGAATTTCTTCTCCATTGAAATGGAGCGGATCTCACTCGGCGCATTGATCATCGCGATGGGGATGCTGGTGGATAACGCCATCGTTGTGGCGGAGGGAATGCAGATCTCCATGGCGCGCGGGCGCAGCTCGCGCGAAGCTGCGCATGAGGCGGCGGCCAAAACCCAGATCCCGTTGCTGGGGGCAACCGTCATTGGCATCATGGCCTTTGCCGGTATCGGCCTCAGCCCGGATTCCACAGGTGAGTTCATGTTCTCGCTGTTTGCGGTGATTGGCATCTCGCTGCTGCTCAGCTGGCTTCTGGCGCTGACGGCAACGCCGCTTCTGGCTCACTATTTCTTTAAACAGGGGAGCGGTGACGATCATGATGCCTATTCCGGGATCCTGTTCCGCACCTACAGCAAGATCCTGCGGCTGTCGCTGAAACTGCGCTGGTTTGTGGTGCCGGGTCTTATCGCCATCACCGTGCTTTGCTTTATCGGCTTTGGGCAGGTGAAGCAGCAGTTTTTCCCCAACTCCAACACGCCGCTGTTCTTCGTGCACTACAAGCTGCCGCAGGGCTCGTCGATCACGACCACCTCAGAGCACATGCGTGTGTTTGAGGAGTGGCTGGCAGACCGGAACGATGTGGAAACGGTCACCACCTTCGTCGGGCAGGGGGCCACGCGCTTCATGCTGACCTATGATTCCGAAGATCCGACCCCCAGCTATGGGCATCTCATCATCCGGGCCATCAGCCTTGAGGCGATCCCAGCGCTGCAAGCCGATCTGGAGGTCTTTGGTCAGGGCCGCTTCCCCGAGGGAGAATTCCGCACCAAACGGCTGGTCTTTGGCCCCGGCGGGGGCGCCCCGATTGAGGTGCGGTTTGCCGGGCCTGATCCCCGGGTGCTGCGCCAGCTGGGTGAGGAGGCGATGCTGCGACTGCAACAGGCGACACCAGATATCCTGAGCGTGCGACAGGACTGGCGCGAGCAGGAAATCACGTTGAAACCGATTTATGCCACTGACAGGGCGCAGACCGCCGGTGTCACGCGGGAGGCGATTGCGGATGCGCTGCAGTTCTCCACCGATGGCCTGCGGGCAGGGGTGTTCCGCGAGCGGGATCGCTTGATCCCAATCGTTCTGCGTCGTGCCGAAGCTGGTGAGTATAATCTGATGGATCAGCTGGTATTTTCCGAAGCGGCGGGCAAATTTGTGCCGCTTGAGCAGATGGTTGACGGGATCGACGTGGTTGTCGAAAACACCCTTGTCCATCGCCGTGACCGGGTGCCGACGCTGACGGTTGGCGCGGACATTTCGGCGGACCTGACCGCAGCCAGCGTGTTCTCGCAGGTGCAGGACACCATTGAGGAGATCCAGCTGCCTGCGGGTTACACCATGGAATGGGGCGGGGAGCATGAGAACTCTGCCGACGCCAATGCCAGCCTTGGCAAGCAGCTCCCGGTCACGATCCTGATTATGGTGCTGATCTCGGTGCTGCTGTTCAACGCGATCCGTCAGCCGATCATCATCTGGCTATTGGTGCCGATGTCGGTGAACGGGGTGGTGATTGGCCTCCTTGGTACCGGTATGCCCTTCACCTTTACCGCGCTTCTCGGTCTGCTTAGCCTCTCTGGCATGCTGATCAAGAACGGTATCGTTCTGGTCGAGGAAATCGATCTGGTCCGGGCTGAGGGCAGACCCCTGCGCGAGGCCATTGTCGAGGCGTCAGTGTCGCGTCTACGCCCGGTCATGCTGGCAGCGGTCACCACCATCCTTGGCATGGCACCGCTGCTGACGGATGCGTTCTTCGTGTCTATGGCGATCACCATCATGGGAGGGCTGGCTTTTGCCACTGTTCTCACTCTGGTGGCCGCGCCGGTGTTCTATCTGATCTTCTTCGGGCGGGATGAGAAACGCGAACAGGCCGCTACAGCCTGATCACGGCGCCTGATATCTCAAGAGAAAGCCCCGGTTGCAGAACCGGGGCTTTTTTGTCATTTTGATCTCCTTCTGATTGCGGTGTGGGTTTTACAGGGCAGTCTGTGAGCCGGCATAAGCCAGGGGCACCGTTCTTGGAGTGGGGCAGATATCGGCGCGACGGCCGGTATATTCGCCCCAAAACCCCGCGGTGACCCGAGGGTGATCTCTTAAGACTTATGCGGTGGCAGAGCGTCGACAGGATTCGCCCCAATCGCCGGCTGGGCGGGCCCAATTCCGCCTTAATCCCCGCGATTCCTTTCCAAATCTCAGCGCCAGCTCCATATCCACAGGGAAAATCGCACTGAAATCCTTGCTGGAAAAATGACATTTTTTCAGATGTTTGAGCGAAATTTCCCTAAAAATGTTCAGGAAGGTTAAGGAAAATATAGGGCTGCGGCAACCCGGTGGCCGCAATAACTGCGCACGTTAACTGATTGTTAAGTATGTCACATTCTGCGCGCCTTTCTGACAGCTCTCCACAACTCCAAGCCGCATTCCAGCCTCAGCCGACCCCGAAGATGGCGATGTGGGAAAAATAGGAGTGGACCATGAAACGCATTATAGGGCTTATCGCCGCCGCCATTATTTCGAGTACAACCTTTAGCCTCTCTGCCGAGGCGCAGTCTGCAGGGGTCAGGGCCGTTCAGGGGTGGGAAGCCGTCGGACGGCTCAACATCGCCGGGCGCAATATGTGTACCGGCAGTTTGATCGCGCCCAATCTGGTGCTGACAGCTGCGCATTGTCTCTACAATCCGCAAACTGGGCAGGCGGTGAACCCGCGAAGTATCAAATTTGAGGCCGGTCTCAATGGTCGCAGGGCCAAGGCATCGCGCCGTGTAGTGAAGGCGGTTGTTCATCCCGGATATCGTCACAATTGGTCCAGCCGCAGCGAAGCCGGCAGCGATATCGCGGTTTTGCGTCTGGATCGTCCGATTGCGGGCAGCCAAATCCGCCCCTTTGTATTGGCCGCAGCTCCAACACCGGGCGACAGCGTCGATGTGCTTTCTTACACCGTGAACCAGGCCACCCGTCCGGCCCGTGAACAAGGCTGCCGGATCCTGTCGACCAGAAGCGAAACACTGGTGACCTCCTGTCGGGTAGAATACGGCGCTTCCGGGTCGCCTGTGCTGCAGATGCGCAAAGGAGGCGCGCCGCTGCTGGTTTCCGTGATCTCGGCCAAGGCCCAGATAGGCCGCAAGCGCGTGTCGTTGGCCACCACCTTTGATGGATCGCTGCGCTCGCTGATGCGCCGCGCGGGCTGAGCCGGGCCTGCTCAGCCTCCGCTCCGTTTCCCACAAAAGCGTCCGTGGGAGGTGGGCCGCGTCCAATCAGCCTAAAACCCCGGAGCATCTGCTCCGGGGTTTTTACGTCTTAGGTACCGGGAGGCACGTCAGTTGACGAAGTGAAGCCGGTCAAACTGCCGCCGCCAAGCGGAAACCCGATCCAGCACCGCCTCCCCGCGCAGAGCCGCCGCGATCAGCGCCGCCAGTGCAGCGGCATCCTTGCTGGTCATGCCCCAGCGCACCAGTTCTGGCGTGCCAATCCGCAGGCCGTTCATATCGCCCTCTACCGCGGGAATTGGTAGGCCAATCCCGCAGGCCAGAAACCCGTTCTTGCGCAGCAGCTTGGAAGCTGCCTGCCCACCACCATAGGGGGCTGCGCACAGGGCAAATTGATGGGACATGGTGATGCCATCGGCGGTTTTGAACAGTGGCAGGCCTTCCGCCTCCAGCGCGGCGGCAAGGCTCTTTGCCATCGCAATCATTTCGGAGGCATAGGCCCGGCCGTGGTCACGCCAGTCCAGCAGGGTCACCGCGAGGGCTGCGGATTTTGCCACATCAAAGTTTGCCGTCATGCCTGGAAAAGCTATACTGTCCAGAGCCTTGGCGATTTCGGCATCGTTGCTGACGATCAATCCACCGGCAGGACCGCCAAGGCTCTTGTAGGTGCTCATGGTCATGAAATGGGCGCCCTCGGCGAGAGGATCGGCCCAGGCCTTCCCCGCGATGATCCCACATTGATGGGCCGCGTCAAACATGACTTTGGCGCCAATCTGATCCGCGATCGCCCGGACGCCTGCGACGGGGTGCTCGAATAGGTTGAGACTGCCGCCGATGGTGATCAACTTGGGGCGCTCTCGCTCTGCGAGCTGCTGTAGGGCCTCCAGATCGACGATATAGCCATCTTCAAGCACCGGCGCCTCGATACTGCGTAGCCCGTATAGCCCGGCACAGCCGGCCGCATGATGGGTCACATGCCCGCCGATGCTGGCTGGTGGTGCGATGATGGTGTCGCCCGGGCGGCAGGTCGCCATAAAGCCGTAGAGATTGGCCAACGCACCGGATGGCACCCGGATTTCGGAAAATTCCGCATCAAAGACCTCGCAGGCAAGACGCGCTGCGATGACCTCGATTTCTTCAATCGCTTCTAGCCCCATCTCATATTTGTCACCGGGGTGCCCCAGCGAAGGGCGTGACCCCAGACCTGAGGCAAGCAACGCCTCCGCCTTTGGATTCATCACATTTGTCGCGGGATTGAGGTTGAAGCAGTCTTCCTCGTGGATCACACGGTTTTCTTCGACCAGGGTCGCGATACGGTCCAGCAATTGATCGGACCCTGCACCGGCCGTGGCCCGGGTGATATCCTCGATACGGGTGATACTCGCTTCGGGAAGCCAGCTTTGGGGCGCTTGGGGCATCTGATCCTCCATCTATGGATAGCTCTGTCTGCAATCACTTTGTGCTCAAGGGGCATGACCGGGCAAACCAGATTTGCTATCTGTTGGCGTAGAAAATCTAAGCCTGAAGCGACCTGCCATGCCTGTCTCTCCTCCACGCCCCAAGGGGCCACCATTGAACGCGATGCGGGCGTTTGAGGCTGCCGCGCGTCTCAGCGGCTTCGTTGCTGCAGCACAGGAGCTGGGGGTGACCCCCGGCGCTGTGTCTCAGCAGGTAAAGGCGTTGGAAGACTGGACCGGCGCGCCGCTGTTTCAACGCAACCCGCAGGGGGTGGTGCTGACCGCGGCGGGGAAAGCACTGTTGCCAAGCTTCGTGGACGCATTTGATGCCCTCGGCGCGGCGACGCAGGCCTTGCGGTCGCTCCGACCGGTGCAGGATCTGCATATCGCGGCGTTGCCTTGCATTGCGCAACTTTGGTTGCCGCAGCGGCTGGATCGATTGCGCAGAGCGCTGCCGGATCTCAAAATCTCTGTCACAGCGATGGAGGAACCTCCAAATCTCAATCGGGAACTCTTCGATTTTGCGATTTTCTACGCATCACCCGATGAGCGCCCGGAGGCGGCGCTGGTACTGCAGGGAGACCGGATCTTTCCGGTTTGCGCACCGGCGGTGGCTGCGGGGCTGAACCACCCGGAGGACCTGCCGCAATTTACCCTCTTGCAGGATCAGACCTGGGCCGGGGATTGGGCGCAGTGGAGCAAAAGCACCGGGCTTGCCCTACCAAATGCAGACAGCGGCCCGGCCTATTCGCTCTACAGCCTGGCACTGCAGCAAGCGATTGCCGGGGCCGGGGTGCTGATGGGACATGAGGCGTTGGTCGCCGATGCGCTGGATCAGGGCAGCCTGATATGCCCGTTCAAAGATCTCAGCGCTGACAGTGGGCGCCAGCTTATCCTTGTACAGCCGCCGCGTGCCCGAAGAGGTTCTGCGCATGAGACCATATTGGCACTCCTGCGCTAGAGTTCCGGTTGCAGATAGCAAAAGGCCCCGACGCGATGGCGGGGCCTTTCGTATGGTTCGCTTTCTGCCAATGTCGGCAGATCAGCCCTGCAAGCTCTTCACCTCTACATCACCCTCAGCCTGCGCCTTGATCGCGCGGGCGGCGGCATTGGCGCCGGCAGCGGTGGTGAAATAGGGGATCTTGTCATAGAGCGCGACGGACCGCATGTCCTTGCTGTCCTGCACGGCCTGTGCCCCTTCGGTGGTGTTCATCAGCAGCTGGACGTTGCCGTCCTTCAGCATATCGACCACATGGGGGCGGCCCTCATAGACTTTGTTCACCAGTTCACATGGTACGCCATGGCCGTCCAGCCAACTCTGGGTGCCGCGTGTCGCCACCAGGGTAAAGCCTTGTTCCACCAGAATTTTCGCAGCATCCAGCATCAATGTGCCCTTGTCGGCATCCTTGATCGAGATGAACGCGCGCCCTTCGGAGGGCAGCACCATACCGGCCCCCATCTGCGCCTTAAGGAACGCGCGGGCAAAGCTGCGATCCCAGCCCATGACCTCACCGGTGGAGCGCATCTCCGGCCCCAGCAGCGTGTCAACTCCAGGGAACCGGGCAAAGGGCAGCACGGCTTCCTTCACGGAGAACCACGGCATATTCGGGTCTGCCAGCGTCATCGGATCCGCCATCGGTGTGTTCACATCGTAGCCTGCGTCCGGCTCATAGGGGGCGCGTTTGGGGAAATTCGACAGCGGTTCTCCGGCCATCACGCGGGCGGCGATGGAGGCGATGGCGCTATCGGTGGATTTCGCCACAAACGGCACGGTGCGCGATGCGCGCGGGTTCACTTCGATCAGATAGATCACATCCTTGCCGTCGGCGTCGGGTTTCACTGCGAACTGGATGTTCATCAGACCGACCACGTTCAGCGCCTTGGCCAATGCGTTGGTCTGAGTCTTGACCTCTGCAATCACCTCTTTGGACAGGGAGTAGGGCGGCAGCGAACAGGCGCTGTCACCGGAGTGGACGCCAGCCTCTTCGATGTGCTGCATGATGCCTGCCACATGCACCTCAGTGCCATCGCAGATCGCATCCACGTCCAGTTCCACCGCGCCAGAGAGATAGCTGTCGAGCAGAACCGGGCTGTCCCCGGAGACCACAACCGCCTCGGCGATATAGCGTCTCAGCTGATCCATATCGCGCACGATCTCCATCGCGCGACCACCCAGAACGTAAGACGGGCGGATCACCAGAGGAAAGCCGATCTCTTCTGCAATTTCAAGCGCTTGCGCATCTGTGGAGGCAATGCCGTTATGCGGCTGTTTGAGGCCGAGC
Organism: Phaeobacter sp. HS011; assembly: GCF_018101215.1. Taxonomy (NCBI): domain Bacteria; kingdom Pseudomonadati; phylum Pseudomonadota; class Alphaproteobacteria; order Rhodobacterales; family Roseobacteraceae; genus Phaeobacter; species Phaeobacter sp. HS011. Next base: position 123,719 of record NZ_JAGEUF010000007.1, read on the forward strand.
TGGTTGACCAGCGCCTGGAACCGTTCGCGGTCTTCGGCCAGATCAATCGCGTCGGGGGAGGTGCCGAGGATCGGTATGCCTTCTTCTTCCAGCGCATTGGCCAGCTTCAGCGGAGTCTGCCCACCGAACTGCACGATGACCCCATGCAGGGTGCCATTTTCCAGCTCCTTGGTAAGGATTTCCATCACATGTTCGAACGTCAGCGGTTCAAAATACAACCGGTCAGAGGTGTCATAGTCGGTCGACACGGTCTCCGGGTTGCAGTTGATCATGATGGTTTCATAACCCGCGTCCGTTAGCGCAAAGCAGGCATGACAGCAGCAATAGTCAAACTCGATCCCCTGACCAATCCGGTTCGGGCCACCGCCGAGGATGACGACTTTTTTCTTGTCTGAAGGGCGCGCCTCACATTCAACATCGCCAAAGGCCGGAGCCTCATAGGTGGAATACATATAGGGTGTCTGCGCCTCGAACTCGGCGGCACAGGTGTCGATGCGTTTGAACACGGCATTGACGCCCAGTGCACGGCGGGCCGCGCGGATATCGCCCTCACGCTGATCGGTGAGCATGGCAAGACGCGCGTCAGTGAACCCCAGCATCTTGATCGCGCGCAGACCGTGTTCGTCCTGCGGCAGGCCTTCGGCGCGGATCTTGGCTTCGGCCTCGACGATTTCGCGGATACGGGCCAGAAACCAGGGGTCGAACTTGGTGACCGCGTGGATGTCATCATCGGACAGGCCGTGGCGCATCGCCTGTGCGATGGTGCGCATCCGGTCCGGGGTCTGCTGGCTGATTGCCTTGATCACCGCGGCCTTGCCATCGGTCTCATCTTCTGCACCCGGGATTGCCACTTCGTCAAAGCCTGTGAGCCCGGTTTCCATCGATGCCAGCGCCTTTTGCAGGCTCTCATGGATGGTGCGGCCAATGGCCATGGTTTCGCCGACCGATTTCATTGCCGTGGTCAGATAGGGCTCAGAGCCTGCGAATTTTTCAAAGGCAAAGCGCGGGATCTTGGTGACGACATAGTCGATGGTCGGTTCAAATGATGCCGGGGTTACACCGGTGATGTCATTGTCCAGCTCATCCAGCGTGAAGCCAACCGCCAGCTTGGCGGCGATCTTGGCAATCGGGAAGCCGGTCGCCTTCGAGGCCAGCGCGGAAGAGCGCGACACGCGCGGGTTCATTTCGATCACCACCATGCGGCCATCGGCAGGGTTCACGGCCCACTGCACGTTGGATCCGCCGGTTTCCACGCCAATTTCGCGCAGCACCGCAATCGAGGCGGACCGCATCATCTGGTATTCTTTGTCGGTCAGCGTCAGCGCCGGGGCCACAGTGATCGAATCACCTGTGTGGACGCCCATCGGGTCGATATTCTCGATCGAGCAGACGATAATCGCATTGTCGGCGGTGTCGCGCACCACCTCCATTTCATACTCTTTCCAACCCAGCAGGCTCTCATCGACGAGGATCTGATTAACCGGTGAGGCATCCATGCCGGAGCGGCAGAAGTGGATGTAATCTTCGCGATTATAAGCGACCCCACCGCCGGTCCCGCCAAGGGTAAAGGCCGGGCGAATGATTGCGGGCAGGCCGATGTCTTCCAACTCGTCCAGGGCCATCTGAACACCTGCGTCCAGATCGGCATTGCCGTTATCTTTCTTCGGCGCAGTAATGATTGTGGCGCGGGGGTTCTCCAGCCCAAGCCGATCCATCGCTTCGCGGAACAGCTTGCGGTCTTCTGCCATTTCAATGGCTTCGCGCTTGGCGCCGATCATCTCAACGTCGAATTTGGCCAGCACGCCCATCTCTTCCAGCGCCAGCGCGGTGTTCAAACCGGTCTGCCCGCCCATGGTCGGCAGCAGCGCGTCGGGGCGTTCTTTTTCGATGATCTTGGCAACCACTTCCGGTGTGATCGGCTCGATGTAGGTGGCATCCGCCAGACCCGGATCGGTCATGATCGTCGCCGGGTTTGAGTTGACCAGAATGACCCGGTAACCCTCTTCGCGAAGCGCCTTGCAGGCTTGCGCGCCTGAGTAGTCAAACTCACAGGCTTGGCCAATGATGATCGGCCCCGCACCAATGATCATGATCGATTGGATATCGGTTCTTTTCGGCATGGCCTGAATCCCTCTGATTTACGCGAGTCATGGGCACCCCCGTGCGCCCAAATTGTCCTGCGTTATAGGCACCGCGCCGAAAGGTTCAAGGGGGATCGGAAACCGAATTGGAAATGCCGCATCCATGCCTTTTGTTCGCATAGCGAACGGATATATGTGGAGAGGCTAGAGAAACGGAGCAGGCAGACGTGCGGATTCGCTTTGATCAGGGGCCAAAGGGGGCCGGTACATGTTTTGAAACCCCGCTGCGCATCATTCGCGCGGACGGGCCGGACGACGTGCCCGCCGCCTTGGCTGCACTGGATACGGCGCGGGACGCGGGCCATTGGCTGGCTGGCTATGCATCGTATGAGCTGGGATATGCACTGGAGCCAAAACTGGCGAGCCGGATGCCAAAGGCGCGGCGGCTGCCGCTGATCTGTTTCGGGGTTTATGAAGCGCCCTCCTGCGGGGGCGGGGTGGCGTCGCCGGATCTACCTGCTGGCGATGCGGGTCTTGAGGGCATAACCCCCCGCTGGACCTATGAGCGTTACGCTCAGGCCTTCGCCGAGGTGAATCACAACATCGGCAAGGGCGACATCTATCAGGCCAATCTGACCTTTCCGATTGATGCTGATGCCTATGGCACCGCTGAAAACCTCTATGCCGCATTAGAAGCCAGACAAGCCGTTGGCTACGGCGCCCTGATCGAACAGGACGGGTTGCCGGATCTGTTATCGCGCTCGCCGGAGCTGTTCTTCCGCACCGATGCTGACGGCGTGATTGAAACCCGCCCGATGAAAGGCACCCAGCCGCGCAGCGCCGATCCGGTGGAGGACGCCCGCCGCCGCGACTTCCTGCGCCAGGACGAGAAAAACCGCGCTGAAAACCTGATGATCGTTGATCTCTTGCGCAATGACATTTCCCGCGTGGCACAGACCGGCTCGGTCCATGTGCCCGAACTGTTTGCGGTCGAGAGCTACGCGACGGTGCATCAGATGGTTTCCATGGTGCGCGCCAGATTACGCCCCGACGCCGGGTTGGCAGAGATCTTTTCGGCGCTGTTCCCCTGCGGATCCATCACCGGCGCGCCGAAAATTCGTTCGATGGAGATTCTGGCGGATCTGGAACCCTGGGCGCGTGATATCTACTGCGGGACTATCGGCTGGGCGGCGCCGGATGGATCGTCCGAATTCAACGTGGCCATCCGTACGCTGATGCTGGAAGACGGCCGCGCGACGCTCAATGTGGGCGGCGGCGTGGTCTGGGACAGCACCGCAGACTCCGAATATGAGGAAGCGCTATGGAAAGCCCGGTTCGCCCGCGTGACGCCATCCCGAACGATCCCGCTTTCCGCCTGATCGAGACGCTGGGCTGGCAGCCGGGGCAGGGGTTCCGGCATCTGCCGCAGCATCTGGCCCGCATGGCGCGTAGCGCGGCAGCGTTTAACCTTGCCTTCGATCCTGAGGAGGCAGCGCGTGTCTTGGCTGAGGTGACGGGCACAGCACCGCTGCGCTGTCGCCTCACACTGGGCGGACGGGGGCAGCTGGAGCTGGTCAAAGCACCGCTTGGTCCGACGCCATCGCAATGGCGGCTGGGCATTGCGGAGACCCGGCTGGAGGCGGATGACCCTTGGCTGCAGCACAAGACCACCCGCCGCGTGCTCTACGATGCCGCGCGCGCGGCGCTCCCGGAAGGCGTGGATGAATTGCTGTTCCTGAATGAGCACGGCGCGGTTTGCGAGGGCACCATCACCAATATTTTCGTGACCCGCGCGGACGGGCTGGTGATCACGCCTCCGCTGGTCTGCGGCCTGCTGCCGGGGGTCCTTCGGCAGGTTATGCTGGACCGCGGCCAATGCACGGAGGCGGTGCTGCACCCGCAGGACCTGATGGAGGCAAAAGCCATCCATATGGGCAACTCCCTGCGGGGACTAATCCCGGCGCGGCTAGTATAGCCGGAATTGGAGGTTTCAGGCGTCAGACCACGTGGAAATCACCCAGTTTGCTTGACAACGCCGTCGCAACCTAGTGTACCACCCCGGACGCATTCCGCGCCGTTCTGGCGCATCTCCCGATTGACGGCCCGCCCGGTCATGCGACCGGTATAACGAAAGGTCACCCCATGCACGACTATCGCAGCCATACCTGCGCCGAACTCAACAAATCCAACGTCGGTGAGACCGTCCGCCTGTCGGGCTGGGTCCACCGGGTGCGCGATCACGGCGGCCTTCTGTTCATCGACCTGCGTGATCATTACGGCGTCACCCAAGTCATGGCTGACCCGGACAGCCCGGTCTTTGCCGAGATCGAGAAAGTGCGCTCCGAATGGTGTATCCGCATTGATGGCAACGTGAAGGCGCGCGACGAGAGCCTGGTGAACGACAAGATCCCCACCGGTGAGATCGAAGTCTTCATCCGTGACATCGAAGTCCTCGGCAAATCCGAAGAGCTGCCGCTGATGGTGTTCGGCGAACAGGAATACCCGGAAGAAACCCGTCTGCGCTATCGCTATCTCGACCTGCGTCGTGAAAAGATGCAGAAGAACATGCTCTTGCGCTCCAACATGATCCAGTCGATCCGTCGTCGCATGTGGGACAAGGGCTTCAACGAGTACCAGACCCCGATCATCACCGCCTCCAGCCCCGAAGGCGCGCGTGACTTCCTGGTGCCGTCCCGCCTGCACCCGGGCAAATTCTACGCGCTGCCGCAGGCGCCGCAGCAGTTCAAGCAGCTGATGATGGTCTCGGGTTTTGATAAATACTTCCAGATCGCGCCCTGTTTCCGCGATGAGGACCCGCGCGCCGACCGTTCGCCCACCGATTTCTACCAGCTCGACCTGGAGATGTCCTTTGTCACCCAGCAGGATGTGTTCGACACCATCCAGCCAGTGATGCAGGGCGTGTTTGAAGAATTCGGGAAGGGCCGCAAGGTCGACAGCGAATGGCCGCAGATTTCTTATAAAGATGCCGCCAAATGGTATGGCACCGACAAGCCGGACCTGCGCAACCCGATCAAGATGCAGGACTGCTCCGAGCATTTCCGCGGCTCAGGTTTTGCGATCTTTGCAAATCTTCTGGAAAACGAAGGCACGGAAATCCGCGCGATCCCGGCCCCCAAAGGTGGCAGCCGCAAGTTCTGCGACCGGATGAACAAATTCGCCCAGGGCGAAGGCCTGCCGGGTATGGGGTATATCTTCTGGCGCGATCAGGGCGAAGGCATGGAAGCGGCAGGTCCGCTGGCCAAGAACATCGGCCCCGAGCGCACCGAAGCCATTCGCCAGCAGCTGGGTCTCGGCGTGGGCGATGCGGCCTTCTTCCTCGGCGGTAAGCCGAAGGCGTTTGAAAGCGTTGCAGGCCGCGCCCGCACCGTGATCGGCGAAGAGCTGGGCCTGACTGATAAAGACCGCTTTGCCTTCTGCTGGATCGTGGATTTCCCGATCTACGAGAAGGACGAGGAAACCGGCAAGATCGATTTCGAGCACAACCCGTTTTCGATGCCGCAGGGTGGCATGGACGCGCTGCTGTCCGATCCGCTGGCGGTCAAAGGCTACCAGTACGACCTCGCCTGCAACGGCTATGAGCTGGTCTCGGGCGCGATCCGGAACCACAAGCCGGAGATTATGTTCAAGGCCTTCGAGATTGCCGGCTATGGCAAGGAAGAGGTCGAAAAACGCTTTGGCGGCATGGTCAACGCCTTCCAATACGGCGCCCCGCCGCACGGCGGCTGCGCGGCTGGCATCGACCGCATGGTGATGCTGCTGGCGGATGAGGCCAACATTCGCGAGGTGATCATGTTCCCGATGAACCAACGCGCCGAAGATCTGATGATGTCGGCCCCCTCCGAGCCGATGAGCGATCAGCTGATGGAGCTGGGCCTGCGCGTGATCCCGCAGGATCAGTAATCCGACCACAGCAATATATCGACAGGCCCGGGCAAATGTCCGGGCCTGTTTCGTTCTGGGAGGTGGTTTCACGCACCCAAGAGCTGGAATTTAAGGCGCTGTCGCTCTTGGCGGAGAGTTGCACGGCCGACAAGTTTCCGCTGTGGGCCAGCGCCACAATGCACTACCGTCTGAAGGCGACATCAGCTGAGAGAGGCTTGAACACCGATGCGCTTTGATCCGGAACTGGCAGAAATCCGCTTTGGCTGCGGTCTGTCGCCACGCCAAGCGCCGCCGACCGGGCCGGAGGAGATGCTCGCAGCCCTGCGCGCCCCGGATCGGGCGGCCACGGATTGGCCGATACCTGGGTTCGATGGTGCCTTGGCTGATGCACGCGCCTATTCTGCCGCCCGCCGCGCCCGTAAGGCGGCCATCGCAGGTCCGCAGTTTGAGGCACGGGACAAGGATCTGAAACGCCAACGTGCCCTGATGCGGGATCATCAGGCCGACTGGTTCCTCCGCCGCCTCTTGCGCTGCGTGACAACAGAGCATGGATTTCGGGAACGCCTCACTCTGTTCTGGGCCGATCACTTTACCGCGCAGGGTAAGATTGCCGCCCTGCGCTACGGTGCGACGCCCTACGTGGAAAGCGCAATCCGCCCCAACATCGCGGGGCGGTTTGAGGATCTGCTGATTGCGGCGGTGACCAGCCCGCTGATGCTGCATTATCTCGACCAGCACCGGTCAACCGGTCCCAGTAGTCGCCGTGCCAAACGCGTGGCCCGCCGGCAGGGGCGCGTGGTTGGCCTCAATGAGAACCTGGCGCGCGAAGTGCTAGAGCTGCATACGTTGGGGGTCGGGGCGCCTTACGGGCAACAGGATGTGCGCCAGCTGGCGGAGCTGTTCACCGGGATGATCTATAATATTGAGGATGGCTTTAAATTCGCGCCGGGTTGGGCGGAACCCGGTGCAGAGATCGTGCTGGGGCAGCGCTACGATGCGGAAATCACGGGGCTCGCGGCGATCAAACAGGCGTTACGGGATCTGGCCCGGCATCCGGCGACGGCGGATCATCTGGCGCGGAAGCTTGCGGTGCATTTTACCAGCGATACGCCGGACCCGACGCTGGTGGCGCATCTGGCAGACCGCTACCGGGCGACCTCGGGGGATCTGATGCAGGTCTATGCAGCACTGCTGGAGCACCCGGCGTCCTGGCAGGATGCACTTGGCAATGTCAAACCCCCCTTCGCCTATCTCGCCTCCGCCTGCCGGGCGCTGGCGATGCCTCCTGCGGCCCTGACCAAACTCAACCGCCCTCAGGTCAATCGGGTTTTCCTGCGGCCAATGCAGCGCATGGGCCAACGCTGGGAGTTTGCGGGCGGTCCCGACGGCTGGCCGGAGGCGGATGGCGATTGGATCACACCACAGGGATTGGCGGAGCGGTTGCGCTGGTGCATGTCGGTACCGACGCAGTTGATGGGAACGCTGCCTGCGCCGCTGGATGCCCTGCAAGACGCGCTTGGCAGTCGCGCCACCGCCCAGCTGCGGTTTGTTGCGACCGCAGCCGAGACCGAGCGGGAGGCGGTGGGACTGATCCTGGCCGCGCCCGCATTTCAGCGCCGTTGAGACGGAGAGCACGATGACAAATATACTGCCCAGCCCCTCTGCCAGCCTTTCCCGGCGCAGCTTTCTGGCGCGCTCCGGTCTGATCGGCTGTTCTCTGGCGGCCAGCCCTCTGCTGACACCGGTCAGCTTTGCCGCCGCACCCTGGGACACCCGGCTGGTGGTGATCATCCTGCGTGGTGGTATGGATGCCATTGATGTGGTTCAGCCCTATGGCGATCCGGCCTATGCGGGGCTGCGGCAAACCCTGCAGGGCGGGCCGCAGAACGGGGCGCAGGACCTGGATGGCTTTTTTGCGCTGCATCCGGCGCTGACGCCCTTGATGCCGCTGTGGCGGGCCGAACAGCTGGGGTTTGTGCACGCAGTCTCCACCCCGTATCGCAACAAGCGCAGCCATTTTGATGGTCAGGACCTCCTGGAGGCGGGCACACCGGGGCTGCATCAGCGCCGCGACGGCTGGCTCAATCGGCTGTTGCAGGTGACGCCGGGGGTGGAAGCACGCACCGCCTTTGCCATCGGACAGGGGGAGATGAAACTGTTGCAGGGGGCGGCGCCGGTCTCCGATTGGTCGCCCGATGCCGAGATCGCGCTCAGTCCGCAGGCTGAACGTTTGGCGGGACTGATGATGGAAGGGGACCCGCTGTTCCATGCCGCGTTGGCCGAGGCGCTGGATCTGGCTGACAGCGCAAGGGCGGACGCAGCCACTGGGCGCGCGGGAACCACAGGGCAGCGCCGCGCGCCGCCACACCAGCGGATCGCCAGCTACGCGGCGCAGCAGCTGCGTGCGGATAGCCGGATCGCGGCCTTCTCGATCAACGGCTGGGACACCCATAACCGCCAGAAAGGCGCGCTGACGCGGGCGCTGCGGCGTCTGTCCGATACCATTCTGACGCTGCATGGCGATCTTGGGTCGACCATCTGGGACAAGACGGCGGTGGTGGCGATGACAGAATTTGGCCGTACCGTGCGCGAGAATGGCACTGGCGGAACGGATCACGGGACGGGTGGCGCCATGCTGCTTGCCGGTGGAGCCATCCGGGGAGGGAAGGTCCACGGGCAATGGCCCGGATTGACGGAGGCTGAGCTCTTTGATCGCCGCGATCTGATGCCCACCGGGGATGTCCGCGCACAGATGGGCTGGATCATGCACGGGCTGATCGGCACGGGTCAGCAGGCAATTGGAGATGTGATTTTTCCCGGCGTAGAGATGGGCGCGGATCAAGGTTTGCTACGACGCTAGGAAGATATGGCAGAACCGCCAACCACGGTCAGGCAATATCGAGCTGTTGCGGGGTATCGCACCGTCCCGGACATGAGGCATTTGCCAGCGAAATCATCCAGAGCGCGCGGTGATGACCCCGGGTGCGGTGCGCCCCTGTGTCAGCGTCGAACGCTCAGCGGTCGCTACGCTCCAGAATGACCAGAGATGCCAGGCTGCGATTACGGTTGCGGCGGATTTCCCGGGCGGAGAACCGCGCCTGCAGATATAAAACGATGCCCAGTGTGGCGGATGCAATGAGGATGACTTCGATCATCTCAGATGGCCACCTTCTGTTTCAGGCGCTCCTGCACCAGCCCGGCAACACGGGCGGCAACAGCGGCGACAGGGCGCCCGGTATTGCGGGCATCTGCCAGTTCGGCAGCCGCGCCGGCCAGATGAGAATCCCCAACGCTGCGGGCGACCCCTCCAAGGAACTGCGCCACATAGTCCAGTGTTTGCCCTTCTTCAGCTTCGTTCAGCACCTCAGCGGCGTGGGACATATCATCCTGGAAGGCGAGAAGATCCGGCTCAATCACCTCATCGGTTAGCTCATTGGGACCAGAAAGCTGGCGCTCGGCGGGCAGGCGCGACAGGATCGCCGATTGAAAGGCTGCAAGGGAGGTGATCGGTTTGGCCAGAAACCCATCTGCCCCGGCTGCCATCGCCATGGCCTCTCCTGCCTCATCACCGGATATGCCAAGGATCACGCCAACCCGCGGGCTGGCGTCTGCCATGGAGCGTATGAGATCGGCGCCGGAGCCATCCGGCAGTCCAAGATCAGCGATCACCACGGAGGGGCGATAGACTTTCAGATGCCGATGGGCAGATTTTAGACAGTCAGCGCGCCGGATCCGTGCGCCACTGCGCAGGCACAGCAGGCGCATCGCCTCGCAGGCGTATCGGCTGTCTTCCACCACAAGAATTGTCAGCCCCAGCAACGGTCGTTTCGTCGTGGGCAGGCGGTGGGCGGCAGCAAACAGTTCCGAATCGTCCATGGTTAAGGCTCCTGACTGGATACGACTCAACGCTAGGGAAACGGGGCTAACAGCTGGTTAATATTCCAGACGCGCCTTTAGGTTGAATCGAATTCACTGATGTAAATCGATGCAACGGAGCGTTATTGCAGTGAATTTTCTGCCGCGCGGATTGGCGCACTTGCCCACAGACAGCAGCTCTTTGATAAGTCTCAGCAGACAGATCACTCAGGAGACCGCAAAATGATTGGCCGCCTCAACCACGTCGCAATCGCCGTGCCCGACCTCAACGCCGCTTCGGCACAGTACCGCAACACATTGGGCGCCAAGGTTGGCGCGCCGCAGGATGAGCCTGATCACGGTGTCACCGTGGTGTTCATCGAACTGCCCAATACGAAGATTGAGCTGCTCTACCCGCTGGGTGAGGCATCGCCCATCGCAAGGTTTCTGGAGAAGAACCCGGCGGGCGGCATTCACCACATCTGCTATGAGGTGGATGATATTCTTGCCGCGCGCGACCGGCTGAAGGCCGAAGGCGCGCGTGTGCTCGGCTCCGGCGAGCCCAAGATCGGTGCCCATGGCAAACCGGTTCTTTTCCTGCATCCGAAGGATTTCAACGGCTGCCTGGTGGAATTGGAACAGGTTTGACGCTATCTGCTCCTTAACCACTCCGCAGTGGGCGGGAGCATCAGAAGGACAGCTATCATGGGTGTGACATCCGGTTTGGTTCTATATGCGGTGATCTGGTTCATGACCTTTCTGATCGTGATCCCGATCCGCATTGAGACGCAGGGCGACCGTGGCGAGATCGTGCCCGGCACACATGCCGGGGCGCCGGAGCATCATTACCTGAAGCAGAAAGCAGTGATCACCACGATCGCCGCCGCGGTTCTCTGGGCGATCATCGCGACGATTATCCTCAGCGGCTGGATCACGGTGAATGATTTCGACTGGTTTGACCGGCTGCCCGATCCGCAATAGGCGCGTGCCTTAGACGACGATGACAGCGAAACAGGCGGGCATGGGCCCGCCTGTTTGCATCTCTGCCTATCGCGACGTGTCGGTCACAGCGATCAGCGCGCAACCACTTCCTGCTCGGCCAGCCGGTGGAACAGATGGGTGAATGTGGCTGCCCCGATGATCGGAATCAGCAGGTTCACCAGCGGGATCGACAGAGGCATCGCCATCAGCACGCCTGCCATCCAGACGGTGCCCAGATGTTTGCGCCGCAGCCGCTTTGCTTCCGGCAGACCCAGGCGGCGGGCCGCAGCCAGCGTGAAATATTCACGCCCCAGTAAAAACCCATTCAGCCCCCAGAAGATAAACAGCGCAAAGGGGGCAAACATAAAATACAGCACCAGTGCCAGAACATTGGCAATTACGAGAACGCCGAGGAAATTGATGGTGTCGCGCACCCCGTCCCAGAACGGCGTTTTGATTGCGGGGGGCAGGCCGGGATAGTGGCGATCCTCCACCGCCTGTGCGACCTCATCCAGAAACATAGAAGTGATGGCCGAGGCCACAGGCACCATCAGGAACACCGACAGAACCAGCATCAGCACCAGAGAGGTGATCGACAGCAGATCATCGATCCAGGTGACAGGGCCAATCAGTGGCAGGGTGGCATCGGGACCGACCAGCCACTGGATCAGCGCCAGAAACGCTGCATAGGTCACCACCAGCAGCGCGACGGTCAGGCCGACGCCCAGCAACAGGACCTTGCGGAAACGGGGGTCGCCAAGCTGGCTCAGCGCTTTGGTGAAATCGGTCAGTATCATTGATCCATCCAGGTTGTCAGCGCGTCCAGATCCGGGCGGGGCCGTTCCGGCGGGGCCGAGGCTTCTGTTGCAATATGGATCAGCCCGGCGATCCGCTCATGCGGGCGCAGGCCAAAGGCTTCGGCGCAGAATTCGGCGTCATGGCTGGCCCAGCCCGACAGCCAATTGGCCCCCCAACCGGCAGCAAGGGCCGCATTCAACAGGGCCAGGCAGACGGCCCCCGCAGAATAGGTCTGCTCGATGGCGGGGATCTTTGGGCTTGCCTTTTGGACCTCCACCACAGCGACGGCCAATTGACCCAGCTCGAACTGGCTGCGGGCTTTGGCGATGTCTTCTGCTGATTTGCCAAGCCGCTCACCGGCCTTGCCGGTCAGATCTGCCAGCCGCGCCATCGCCGGTTTTTCGATCACGATGAAGCGCCAGGGCTCCAGCTTGCCATGATCCGGGGTGCGTGCAGCAGCGCGCAGCAGGGGCATCAGTGCGGCGCGGTCTGGTGCGGGGGCCACCAACGTCTTGGCTGGGCGGGAGCGGCGGGACTGAAGAAACGTCAGGGCAGCATCATTGCGAGGGGGCATATGTGAAACCTTTTTACATCTATCGCCCATGTCGGCAGGGCGGTGCGGGTTTTCAAGGGGCGTTCCGGGGGCTCCAGCGGAATTTGTCTGAAAATTGCGGGCACGAGGGCTGGCGGCATCTGGAATCCGAACACGAGGTCTGTTGCTGGAAATATCCCGGGCGACCGTTCAAAGTCTATGGAATCCGCCACCAATTCACGCCATCACTGCTGATATGGGCAAGCCAAAGCAAAAAGACCTCCCCGATCTGAGCCATCTGGCCGTTGCGGGCGCCGAGATTCCTGTACGCGTCACACCGAAGGCATCACGCAATGCGATTCTTCCCATTCCGCAGGCTGAGAGCGGACAGGGTATGTCACTCAAAATCACGGTGACGGCGGCGCCGGAGAACGGCAAGGCGACCGCTTCGGTCCAGTCGCTTCTGGCGCGCGCCATGCGGATTGCGCCCTCGGACCTGGAACTGCTGCGCGGCGCGACCTCTCGTGACAAGGTTTTTGCCTACCGTCCCTGATGGAGGCTGTGCCGGGTCCGGTCTCGCGAGAGTGATGACAGGTGAAGCGGAATCGCCGGCCTCAGCCACCGGTTCCGGTCATTGTCCATGACCACTTGGCCAGCATGTCAGCTTTCAGCCTCATCCTCACGGGTAAATCGGTAGACCCCTTCGGGCAGGTCGAGGGCCGCCGCGAGGTCTCGGACCTGACTGTGAGAGAGGGTAATTTTCTGCACCCGGTCGGTGCGCGGGTCCAATTGCTCGACCGTGACACATTCGGTGAAAATATTGATGGAAACATCCTCCATCAGTGGGGCGGTCTCGTCATCGACGAGGGTGACGACTGTGGCGTCGAATTCATGCTCGATGGTAAACATATGCCCAGCTTGCCACCAGGCCGCCCCCGCTGACAAGGCTTTGTCGCATCACGTATTCTTGCGGGACGTTGCAGCCCACGGGGCTTCATGCGATTGATCCCATGTCTGCTGTCACGATAAGATGGCACTGACAAAGCAAAGGAGATGTCATGCGTCGTGTCTTGCTGATGGTGGGATGTGCGCTCACCATGGGGCTTGCAGCCTGTGATACCGTGGTCGACTCCGGGTCGGCACCTGCCGCGCGCCCCTCGGGCCCGCCGGTGCAAGGGATGTCCCCGGCTGAAGGGCGTAGCGCCTTTGCTGCGGTCACCCGCGTGGTGGAGCCTGTCTCAGAACGTGAATGCCGTGCCCGTACCGAGGGCCTGAACTGCGATTTCCTGATCCGCATCGATCCCGACCCCAATGCGCCGCCCAACGCTTATCAGAGCCAGGACCGGTCGGGGCGTCCGGTGATCACTTTCACCCAACGGATGCTGGGTCAGATTGCCAACCGGGATGAGCTGGCCTTTGTGATGTCGCATGAAGCCGCACACCATATACGTGGCCATCTGGCGCGCAAACGCCAAAGCGCGGTCGCAGGCTCGATCCTGCTTGCCGGGCTTGCGAGCGTTTCTGGTGCCAGTGCCGCAGATGTGGCCCGCGCGCAGGATCTTGGTGCCGTTGTGGGCGCGCGGACCTACTCCAAAAACTTCGAACTGGAGGCTGACGAGCTGGGCACCATCATCACCCATAAGGCCGGGTATCGTCCCAGTGTCGGGGTGAAGTTCTTCTACCGTCTGCCCGACCCCGGCGATCGTTTCCTCGGCAGTCACCCCGCCAACCCGGACCGGGTGCGCGTGGTCAATCAGACGATCCAGAAATACAATCTGAATTGACCGATCTGGCGCAGTCTGTCGCCTCCTTGAGGCAGCTCGGAGTCGTGCTGACCGACCGTGGCTCGCGCTACGCAGTCAGCGGCGCGCAGGTCACCAGCCGTGCGCAGATCGACGCGGTGCTGGCAGAGCTGAAATCCGACCGCGCCTATGCCAAGGCGACCCACAACACCTGGGCGGCGCAGCTGCCCACCGGCGGGTTAAAGGCCGACGACGGAGAGAGCGGTGCCGGTATGGTGATCCTGCGCATGATGGAGCGTGAGGGGCTGCGTGACCATGTCATCATCGTGACCCGCTGGTACGGCGGCAAGAAGTTGGGCGGCGACCGGTTTCGCCGGGTTCAGGATGCGGTGCGCGCCTATTTTGATCAGGGGAATGCCAACTGAATGGCCTCCGGTATGACATGCTCTTTGGTACGGTGCTTCGGTTGCCCGCTGGTCTGTTTGCCCGCTGTTTGACCTGCATCAAATCGCTCTGGCCAGCGCAATGTTAAGTTGCCCGCAGGATGAATGATTTCCGGGGACAGCGCGATGACCAGCCAGACCAGCCAGACCAACGAGACCAGCCGGGGGGACCTGAAAACCCACGCCACCCTGTTTGACAGCATGGCGGAGACCGTCGGTCTTGATCTTCAGGAGGAGGCGATTTCCGGCCGACTGCGTTTTGATGAGATCAGCGAAGCGGTGCTGCGCTGCACCCGCTGCGGTGGCGTCAGCGCCTGCCGCAAATGGCTCGACAAGGGGCTGCGTCCAGGTGCGGAGGCCCCCGATTTCTGCCGCAACCGCGACCTTCTGGCCTATCTGAACGAGGATGATGTCTAGAAACAGATCACGGGAGTGCATCTCTCGACTGATTTCGACCGGGCCGAAACCCCGGCGCTATGCCCCTCTCATTCGATCCTCACAGGAGAGACCCTGATATGTATCCCTTGGGCCACCCGCTGCATCACCTGCGTCTGATCAAACGGATGGGACAGGCGTGCGGCGCTGATCTGACCGCCAGTTTCGCGGCGGGACAGATCACACAGACGGATTGGTCCGATATGGTGACCCGCTGCCGTGGCTGCCGTGAGGTGGCCCGTTGCGAGGCGTTTCTGGATCAGATCGACCGCACCGCAGTCACCACGCCAAAGGCGCCACTGCAGGGCTGCCGCAATGGGGACGCGCTGCTCCGGCTGCGGAACTAAGCGTGGCTGCTGCGCCGCTGACGCATCCGATGCCAGCGAAAAAGCACCGGCGCCAGAATGTAGTCATATAGGGCGGAGGCAAGCTGGCGCAGCCCCGGCAGCCCAACCACACGCGCCACCCAGCGATACCCCGGCATCTGCGCCCAAAGCACCAGAAACGCGGGAATGCCACTCAGCACCTTGCCCTGATGGCGCACATGCAGCCGCCGTGCGGCCTGATCGGCATCAATGCCCCAGCGCGCCAGATCTTCTGAATTGAGATCATCAAAGCGGAGCGGCAGCTCCCGCTGCTCCGCCAGATTGGCATAATGCCGGATCTCAACACTGCACACCGGGCAGTCCCCGTTATAGAGGATCTCGGTGGTGTCGTCCTGAGCGGTCGGCATGGCCTGATGCCTCCTAGCTGAATGATTACATTGAAAATATAGCTGCGACCGGGCGCAAAGGGAGAGGCAGATGGTCACACCTGCGCTTTGCTTATGGCTAACGGGAAGAGTTCCCGTAGGCGTACCAAGAATGAGTTTTCTCCTCCCTTACCTCGACCAGAAAGGAGGATTTCTGGGCGATATCAGGTGTGTCCGTACTGTCGTTTGGCATGACTGGGCGCTCTCCCTGGCTGGTTGCGGTTCGGAGAGAGCGTAGCAGGGATTTGGGAGAGGGGAGGAGGGGTCTCCGCACACCGTTACTACATTCCTAATAGTCACGATGCAGGGTTAATTGGGACGCTACTCGAACATGAGTGCAGTTCTCTAAAAACTTCCTTTGGTGTCAGTTGGCTTTGTGTAATCTCGAATAGTTCGCTTGTGAACCCATCATAGAAATTCAGCGCTTTCTGAGCGTCGGAAAATGATATTACCCCTCTACTTATTTGTCCTTCCAATATTTCCTTTACTCGGTTTCCCAAAAAAAACCCCCTGATGTTTCCTAGTCTTTCAATCATAATGAAGGCCTCCCATTTCGAAATCTCTCTAGGGTGGTCTTGAAAAAAATGCTTGTAGGCACGGTGTGCTCCGTAGATACCTTTGTCAAACCTAACAGAAGCAAGATAAGCTTCTAGAATTTCCTCTTTAGACCAAAGGCATTCGATCCATTTTGCCAGCAACATCTCAACTAGTTTTCGGCTAAGTGTTGGTTTCAGTTTTGTGATGAAATTCGACCGGCAAAATTGTTGCGTGATCGAGCTTCCTCCGCTCCTTTTTCCCCTAGCCACCCTGTTTATTAGGGCGCGTGATATGCCTTTCCAGTTTATTCCCTTGTGGTCGAAGAACTCCTTATCTTCGATGTCGACTGCAAATGTTCTGAGGTTCTTGGTGTCAGTATTGAGACGGTGCATCTCCGCTATATCAAGTCTGATGTGATATATTTTTTGCTCAAAATTCGTTATTAGCGGAACTGAAAATAATTTTGCAACTGCCTTTGTGATCCAAAGCCAAAGGTTTTCATTAGCTTCGTTTAACTGTCTCCTGAAAGACAGAATGAGAAATGAAAGCCAAATAATTATCAGTGCAGTGTTGTCCAAGTGATCAAAGATCGGGTTGGAGTTCCACGTATTCTTGAGGAGCTCTGCCAGGGCGCCACCCAAGAAGATAATGCTGACGGTATTTGACGCAAGTATTATCCAAACAGGGAAAGCTTTGTGTGAAAAAATCCCAGGATTTAGATGGATGGAGAAAGGATTGTCAGCGCCTTCAATACGCCAATTTGGAAGGACAAGCGTATTTTTTCCGTAGCTAACGCCCAGCATGCGGCGTATAACAATAATTTTTCTCTCAGAGAAGGTTTGGGATTTAATCAAATGGGCAATATGTGACGTTGCCATGTATGAGATAAAAAGGATGAGCAAAAGGAAAAGGGATTTTAACTCACTGGAGGTAAGGGGGATCTGGTTTTCTTTGCCGATGTGGTCAGAGATCTTGAAGGATGCAAATCCAATGATGGTCGCTATGATAGATGACACATTCGTGGACCAAGACAATGCTTGATTTTGGTTTGAGAGGCGTTGGGAGGCTAGCTCATACTCTGCAAGGCCGATGTCTCTTTCCAAAGAGTGGTTGGGGTAATATCTTTCTCCCAACGTTAAGCTATCAGCGTCCCCCAAAGATCATATTCTCCTGATTCATCAACCTCAACGGTCACCATATCGCCGACATTCAACTCTTCAACCCCCTCATCAATAAACAGGTTGCCGTCGATCTCCGGTGCGTCGGCCTTGGTGCGGCAGGTGGCGATGCCGTCTTCGTCGATGTCGTCCACGATCACCTGCATCGTCTGCCCGACCTTGGCCGCCAGCTTGGCTTCGGAAATCGCCTGCGCCTTCTCCATGAAGCGGTCCCAGCGGTCCTGTTTCACCTCTTCCGGTACGTGATCGGCCAGATCGTTGGACCGTGCGCCGTCGACGTTTTCGTATTTGAAACAGCCCACACGGTCCAGCTGCGCCTCGTCCATCCAGTCGAGCAGATGCTGGAACTCCGCCTCCGTCTCGCCGGGGTAGCCGACGATGAAGGTGGAGCGCAGGGTGATATTCGGGCAGGTCGCGCGCCAGGCGTTGATTTCATCCAGCGTCTTGGCCGCTGCGGCAGGCCGGGCCATGCGGCGCAGCACATCCGGGTGGGCGTGCTGGAACGGGATGTCCAGATAGGGTAGCAGCGCATTGTCCGGATCCGCCATCAACGGGATCAACTCGCGCACATGCGGGTAGGGGTAGACATAGTGCAACCGCACCCACAGCTCATCTGCGGGGGCCAGTCGGCCCAGCTCACGGCTCAGATCCTGAATGTGGCTGCGGACTTCACCATCTTTCCACGGGTTCACGTCATATTTGCGGTCCAGCCCATAGGCAGAGGTATCCTGCGAGATCACCAACAGCTCGCGCACGCCGGCATCCACCAGTTTTTCCGCCTCACGTAGAACCGCATGGGCGGGACGGGAGGCCAGTTTGCCGCGCATGTCGGGGATGATGCAGAATTTGCACTTGTGGTTGCAGCCCTCGGAGATCTTCAGATAGCTGAAGTGGCGCGGCGTCAGCTTGACGCCCGCAGCAGGCAGCAGATCCACGTAAGGGTTGGGCGAGGGCGGCACGGCGGCGTGCACCGCATCCAGCACCTGTTCATATTGATGCGGGCCGGTCACCGCCAGAATGCGCGGATGATGTGCGCGGATATAGTCCGGTTCTGCGCCTAGGCAGCCCGTGACGATCACCTTACCGTTTTCCTTCAGCGCCTCGCCAATGGCTTCCAGGCTCTCGGCCTTGGCACTGTCGAGAAAGCCGCAGGTGTTCACAATCACCGCATCGGCCCCGGAGTAATCCGGCGACACACCATAGCCCTCGGCACGCAGCCGCGTCAGGATCCGCTCGCTATCGACCAGCGCCTTGGGGCAGCCCAGCGACACCATGCCAAGGGTCGGCTGCCCGTCACGGGGCGCATCGCCAAGCCGGGGCTTGGGCGCAAGATCGGGGCGAAGGCTGGGCGGATTGGTGGAACCGGGTGTCTGTGTCATGGCCGGGCATATATCAGGACTGCGGCAGGAGGCAAGGAAAACGGGGGCTGGCCGAAAGGGAAGCACGGTGGACGACAGAATGCTCCGCGAGCTAAAGCAAGCGGTTCTTCCATCCGCCACCTCCTCGCCCAACAAGGCCTCCCTGAAGACGAACACTTCTTTTTCCGTCGGGAGATGCACTTCGCTGGCAAGATCGGCTCGATCTGGCAGCGGCTGCCCTATCTGCTGTTTGGCCTGTTCTCCAAATACGGCTCTTCCATTCTGCGGCCGACGCTGTGGCTCTTGGGTGTTTGGGGTTTCGGCTTTGCCGCCTTCTGGGGCTATCTCTCCGGCTGCTGCGTGCCCGCGCCGGACGGTGTGATTGAACGCCCGATGGGCGCGGCCATGGGCTTGAGCGTCTCCAACCTCTTTCCGGTATTCGGGTTCGGGCGGCTCTATTTCGGTGCGGAGTTTATGCAGAGCTTGCCAGCGGTGCTGAAAACCCTCTCCGGCCTCCAGACCGTTGTCAGCCTGCCGCTCTTGTTTTTCCTCGGCCTTGGGCTGCGGCAGCGGTTCCGCCTCCGGTAACAGCATCCAATAGCGCGAGGGGGCAGGAGCCGAGTGTGGACTACCGCTGGCATACCGCGTCACATCCTTTATTGCGCCCGGCCTCGCAGGCGGTAAGCTGCGCAAAACCCCGCGGGAACAAGGGGCAAGGCAAGAGGTGCGGTGATGAAGCTGATAATCCGGGTTGTAATAGCGCTGGTGGTGGCCGTGGTGCTGCTGTTGGGCGCGCTGCTGCTGCTGCCGGGGGAGAAACTGGCCCAGCTGGCCGCCGCCCAGATCGAGAAACAGACCGGGCGCACAGTGACCTTTGGTGGCCGTGTCGGCTATACGCTCTGGCCGACGCTGGGGGTGAAGGCGGACCGGGTGGCGCTGTCCAACGCCCCCTGGGCCGGACCAGAGCCGATGCTGACCGCAGAGCGGCTGACAATCGGTGTCGCGGCGGCGGATCTGATCGCAGGCAAGGTCCGGGTGACCGAACTCTCAGCGGTATTGCCGCAACTCAATCTCAGCACGCGCGCGGATGGCACCGGCAACTGGGTGTTGGATCCCGCCAGTGACGGCGAGACCAAGGCCGTGCCAGCCACACCCGGCAGTATGGACAGCCTGCCGGTCAGCATTGAGGCGCTGAACCTCACCGGAGCCACATTGCGCTACGCCCCCCATGGCGAGACACCGGTTGAAATGAAACAGATCGACCTGGCGCTGCAATGGCCGGATCCCACAGGCACTGTGGTTGCCGAGATCACCCTGCGGCCAGCTGGCGATCCGGTGCAGATCGAAGCTGAGATCGGCACGTTTGAAGCGTTTCTGGCGGGGCAGGTGTCCTCTGTTGGGGCGACTGTGACGGCAGCGGATACATTCCTGCGTTTTGATGGCCGGGCGAATACCGCCGGTGCCGCAACCGGACGGATGACCGGCAAAAGCACCGATCTGGCGCGCAGCCTGGCAGTTCTGGGTGCAGCGCAGGGGATCGAGGTCCCAGCGGTGAAGACCTGGCTGTTTGGTTCTGACGTCACCTACACCACTGATGGACGTTTGGCGCTGCGCGATCTGACGCTGGAAGCCGATGCCAACAAGCTGCGTGGTGCTGCGGATGTCACCCTTGGCGATGTGCCCAAAGTGACCGCGCGGCTGAGCGGTGACCAGTTGGACCTGTCGGCGTTGCTGCCCTCCGGTGACACTGATCTGCCCGCCGCCGCAGCGGCTGGAACCGGGGACGATCCGGTCAACGATGGCTGGTCGCGTGAGCGTATGGACTTTGACTGGCTGGCTGCCTTGAACACCGAGATCGCCTTGGATGTTCAGGGGGTCGAGACCGGATCGGTCCGGCTGGGGCCGAGCAAGCTTGACCTGTCACTGGACAACTCCCGTGCGGTTCTGAAATTCCAACCTGCCACCGTGTTCGACGGCCAGCTGCAGGGGCAATTGGTGGTCAACAATCGCAATGGTCTGTCGGTGGGCGGGAAGCTGAGCTTTCAGAATATCCGACTGGAACAGGCGCTGGGGCAGACCATGGGCTATGACCGCCTCAATGGCGAGGCTTTGGGCGAGCTGGAGTATCTGGGCGTCGGCAATTCGGTGGCAGAGATCATGTCTTCGCTTAGCGGCAAGGGGTGGCTGGAGGTCGGTAAGGGCTTCTTTACCGGGTTTGACCTGGAACAGCTGATGCGCAGCGGCAGTGGCAACGGTGGTAGCACGGTGTTTGATCAGCTGACCGCCAGCTACTCGATGGAAGGTGGCAATCTGACCAATAACGATCTGCTCCTGACCCTGCGCGGCTTGCGGGCCGAGGGGGAGGGACGCATCGGACTCGGGGCGCAGGATCTGGACTATCTCTTTACCCCCAGCCTGCAACGTAGCGATGGCAGCACCCGTCTGTCGATTCCCGTGGCCATCACCGGCCCATGGAGCGATCCCAAGATCCGTCCGGATCTGAAACGTGCGCTGGAGCCGGAAATCGACGCGGTGGAACAACAGGCCAAGGATCGCCTGCGCGAGAAGCTGAGCGAAGAGCTGGATACAGAGATCGCGCCAGAGCAGGACATCAATGAAGCCATCCGCGACCGGATTGAGAAAGAGGCCAAGGATCAGCTGCTGCGGCTTCTCGGCGGCGATTGATCCAGCCGCCAGATTCTAGTGGCCAGATCCCACAGTGCCCTACAACAGAAAACGCCCGCCAATGGCGGGCGTTTCTATGTCAGCTGTTGGAGTGATCAAAAGGTCTGATCGTAGTCACCGACCAACGGTTCGGTGCGGATCACTGCGTCGATCTCGGCAAAGATCTGGCGCAGTTCCGCCTCGCTCTCGCTGCTTTCGCAAACCACGACGAGGTTGGGCGTATTAGACGATGCCCGCACCAATCCCCAAGACCCGTTATCAAGGATTACACGCGCCCCATTCACGGTGACGACTTCCTTGATGGGGCGGTCTGCCAGCGTCTCACCCGCCTCGGCCTTGGCAACGAGCTTTGCCACCAGGCGCTCCAGCACGGTATATTTCTCGGTGTCGTCACAATAGGGCGACATGGTTGGGGTCGCCCAGGTCTTGGGCAGCGCTTTCCTCAGGTCGGACATGCTCTTGTCCGGGTTGCGATCCATCAGCTTGCAGATCTCGACCGCGACCCGCATGCCGCAGTCATAGCCCCGGCCCACAGGTTCAGCGAGGAAATAGTGGCCGGATTTCTCAAATCCCGCCAGCGCGCCGATCTCCTTCACCCGCCGTTTCATGTGGCTGTGACCGGTTTTCCAATAGTCCGCCGTCACGCCATTGGCCTTCAGCTCGGGATCAGAGGCAAACAGCCCGGTGGATTTCACATCCGCGACAAAGGTCGAATTCGGGTAAAGCTTGCTCAGATCCCGCGCCATGATGACGCCAACCTTATCGGCAAAGATCTCTTCGCCCTCATCATCCACCACGCCGCAACGATCGCCATCGCCATCAAAGCCAAGCGCCATATCTGCGCCAGAGGCCTTCACGCTGTCGGACATATCGTGCAGCATTTCCATGGCTTCGGGGTTCGGGTTGTAGTGTGGGAAGGTATAGTCCAGCGCATTGTGGCTATCGACGACCTCGACCCCCATCCGTTCAAACAACTCCGGCGCAAAGGCGGAGGCGGTGCCATTGCCGGTGGCGCAGACCACCTTTAGCGGGCGGGACATTTTGAAATCCCCGACCAGATCATCGAGATAGGCCTCTTTCACGCCATCCACGAACTGATAGGAACCGCCAGGGCGGGCCACGCCCTCACCATTCAGGACAATGTCCCGCAGCTCACCCATTTCGTCCGGGCCGTGGGTCAGCGGGCGTTCAAAGCCCATCTTGACCCCGGTCCAGCCGTTCGGGTTGTGGCTGGCGGTGACCATGGCGACGGCAGGCACATCCAGATGGAACTGGGCGAAATAGGCCATGGGCGACAGGGCCGGGCCGATATCGCGCACTTCGATTCCTGCCTGCATCAGGCCGATGATCAGCGCATGTTTGATGGACACGGAGTAGTCGCGGTAATCATTCGCCACTGCAATCACCGGCGGGACGCCACGCTTGTGCATCTGGGTGCCCAGACCCAGCCCCAGCGCGGTCATGCCGGGCAGGTTGATTTCCTCAGGATATTTCCAGCGCGCGTCATATTCGCGAAAACCGGTGGGCGTGATCATCGGATCGCGCAGAAAACTCCAGGTGTTCGGGCGCACCTCGGGGATGGGTTTGGTCATGGGATTATGCTCTCTTGTCGATCAGATGCGGATAGGGTCGGCCTTGGCCAGCGCATCAAAGCGCATCAGCGTCTCGACCAGTTTTGGCATCTGGTCCAGATAGATCATGTTCGGCCCGTCGCTGGGGGCATTGTCCGGATCTTCGTGGGTTTCAATGAAGACCGAGGCGATACCAAGCGACACCGCCGCCCGCGCCATGAGCGGCGCGAATTCGCGCTGCCCGCCGGTAGAGCCGCCCTTGCCGCCGGGCTGCTGCACGGAATGGGTTGCATCCATCACCACCGGATAGCCACCTTGGGCCATCTGCGGCAGGGACCGCATGTCCGCCACCAGCGTGTTATAGCCAAAGGAGGTGCCACGTTCGGTCAGAAGGATATTGGTGTTGCCAGTGCTTTCCACCTTGGCGACCACATTGGCCATGTCCCAGGGCGCCAAAAACTGACCCTTCTTGATGTTCACGGCCTTGCCGGTGTTGCCCGCGGCCAGCAGCATATCGGTCTGGCGGCACAGGAAGGCAGGGATCTGAAGAATATCCACCGCTTCCGCCGCGACTGCACATTGCGCCTCGGTGTGGACATCGGTCAGCACCGGAACATCGAATTCTTTGGCAATGGTTTGCAGGACCTTCAGCCCCTCATCCACGCCTAGCCCACGTTTGCCGGAGAGCGAGGTGCGATTGGCCTTATCGTAGGACGCCTTGAAGACATATTGCGCGCCATATTTGGCGCAGGCCTCTTTCATCTGACCCGCGATCATACGCGCGTGATCCAGGCTTTCCAGCTGGCAAGGGCCGGCAATGAGGGTCAGCGGGCGGTCATTGCCGATGCTGAGGTCGGCGACGGAGATATTTTTCATGGCGTTATGACGAAACCTGTTCTCGGAGGATGGACGCAGTAAGCGAGCACATCAGGTAGATACCGGAAAAGATCAGGAATGCCAAAATCGTATTTTCAAATCGGCGGGGATAGGACGCTTCCTCACTTGGAACGGGTTCCACCGCTGTCGTCAGATAGCGGACCTGACGGTTTGCCTCCATGCGGGTCTGCTCCACTTGTTGCAGCGCCGATTGCAGCATCATATCGCGCGTCGCCAGATCGGCCTGCGCCATCTGGATTTGTACCGTCAGGCTGGCGAGCGAGTTTTCGCCGGCCGAGGCGTCGATCATGCGATCATTCAGCCGCTGAATGAGGCTGTTCAGTCGCGCGATGTCGGCGCGCGCGCCATCCACCTTGGCCTGGTTGGGGCGGGCATTGTCCAGCAGGGCGGCCAGTTCCAGCTCCTTTTCCTGACGCTGCAGCTCAAAGGTGCTGATCTGCGAGCGTAACGACATGATCACGCCTTCTGGATCAAGCACGGTGCCGCGTTGTTGCAACCGCACCAACCGTTCCTGCGCATTGCGACGTTTGTCCTCGGCCATCTCCAGCGCGGTTTCGGCATCGCCCACCTGATCGGAGCGTTTCTGCACCGACAACTGGTTCACCTTTTCCTGCGCATAGCTGATCAGCTTTTGTGAAAACTCGGCTGAGACCTGCGGGTTTGCAGCAGTGACCTCCATGCGGACAACGCCCTCGGTCGGGTCATACCCAATCTTCACATTGCGCGAATAGGTCTTGTAGGCTTCCTCATTGGTGGGGTTGTCTTCCAGCCGCTGGATCGGGTCGATCCACTCCTGCGTGAAATGGGATTTGAACCCGACCTCCCGGTCCAGCCGCAGCATCGCCTCCTTCGATTGCAGGTAACTCTGCACCGCGATCGAATCCTGACTGGTGGCAAACTGCGTGCCACTCAACAACCCGCCGAGGCCACCGCCACTGCCGGCGCTGTCGGCCTTGAGCACCAGAAATTCTGATTTCGCGGCATACATCGGCGTCGCAACACCATAGAAATAATAGCCCGTAAGCGCAGTTGGCAGCATCACGAAAAACGCCAACCTCGCACCGAGCAGTAAGAGCTTTCGACGGCGACGACGGGCGATATCGCGTTGAATTTGCTGAATTTCGCGGTTGCGTCGCTCTGTCGGGCTCAGCTCTGTTGCGGGCAGTGACACCTTGTCGGACGGCACTGTCTGCGGCAGTTGCACACTGCCCGGCGCCTGCGGGGCGCCAGCGGGGTGGGCCGTGTTGGGCTGTACCACCAGCTCCAGCATATTGGCGCGCTGAAACGGGTCTATCCCCTTCAGCCGCAACTGGCGCACGGCGTCAAAATCGGAGGTGGCGGGCAGATTGTTTTTCTGTGCGATCCGGCGGGCCAGCCGCAGCTGACGCCCGGTCAAACCTTCCTTGCGGATCTCATCCAGATCGGTGGAGGGTTTACCGTTCTTGGCCTTTGATGGCTCCTTGATGGAAATGGCCTCATCGGCAGGCGACGTTCCGGCGCCGCCAGATGCTCCGGCACGTGTCGCTCCGGCACCAGTCTTGCCTGCGGCTGTCGCCGATGCCTCGGGCGGAGTAGCCTGGGGCGCGTCAACAGCGCTTGGTGGCGGCACCGGACGTGCGGCAGCGGGCTGTGCTGCGGCGCCACCACTGCGGCGGACCCGGAATTTCTTAGCCTTGGGTTTGGTAGTCATAGAGCTGTTTCGCTTCTTCCAAGGTTTCAAACATATGCAACTGGCCATCCACCAGAACAGCCGCAGAACGGACAAATTTCTCCAGCGTCTTGGGCTGGTGCGACACCATAATGATGGTGGTGGTCTCAAGCCGTTCCTGCAGGATTGACCCGGCTTTCTTGTTGAACTCCACATCGGTGGTGCTGGGCATCCCCTCGTCGATGAGGAAGATATCAAAATCCAGCGCCAGCATCAGCGCAAAACTGAACCGCGCCCGCATACCGGAGGAATAGGTGCCGACGGGCTGGTCAAAATACTCTCCCAAGCCGCAGAGCCAGCGGCAATAGGCTTCGACATAATCGGGATCCAGCCCGTAGAGATTGGCGATATAGCGGGCATTGGCCATCGCTGACAGGCGGTTGATCACCCCGCCCATGAACCCCAATGGAAACGAGATCCGGCAGCCGCGACGAATTTCGCCCTCATCGGGTTTTTCCAGCCCGGCCATCATATTGATCAACGTGGTCTTGCCGGTGCCATTGGGGGCCAGCACCCCCATCGATTTGCCAAGGTCAACGCGAAAGGACACCCGGTCAAGGATCACCTTGCGCTGGGTGCCGGTCCAGAAGGACTTGCTCACGTTTTCAAACTCAAGCATCGCGTGTTCCGGTGCTGCTCTCGACCCCGTTCAGGGGCCTCTGGTCCTCATGATGCGCCAGGCGGATCCCGGCGGCCTTATGTCTGCACTAACAGATTTGTGTTAACGATATAGGCTGCTATTTGGACCATATTATGTCCAATTGGTATGGGATTTATCAACGTTCCGTTAACCAGATGACGCGGCTTTGATCAAATGGCGGTGTCCTCGCAGGCTGCACGGCAGGCGGACTGGCGGGCGAACGGGCAGGGTGCCATGATGCTGCGGGCGGGCAGATAGCAGGGGGCAGGGATGACCACAACCGAGGATCTGAGGCAGGAGATTCGCGCGTGCCGCCTCTGTGCGGGGCGGTTTGCCGCAACCGTGACCCGGCACAGCCCGCGCCCTGTTGTCTGGTTCGACAGCGCGGCGCGTATTCTGATCGCCGGTCAGGCGCCGGGCGCGCGGGTCCACGACAGCGGTCGTCCTTTCACCGATCCTTCCGGGGATCGCCTTCGTGAGTGGCTGGGCCTGAGTGAGGCGCAATTCTACGACCAGTCGCTGGTGGCGATCGTACCCATGGCGTTTTGTTTTCCCGGGTATTCCGCGAAAAAGGCAGATCTGCCACCGCCTGCGATCTGCCGCACCACCTGGCATGACCGGGTGATGGACACCTTGCCCAATATCGGCCTGCGCGTGCTGGTCGGCGGCTATGCCCACAGCTATCATCTGGGCGGCAAACAGTCGGTGCAGGCGCAGGTTGAAGGCTGGCGGGACCACGCGCCGCAGGAGTTTCCCTTGCCTCATCCGTCCTGGCGCAATACCGCATGGCTGAAACGTAATCCCTGGTTTGAGACCGATCTGCTGCCGGTCCTGCGCGCCCGGGTTCAGGAGCTGATAACATGACCGACGCCACCCCTCTGGATCACAGCCACGCCGCAATGCTGGCAGCGCCTCAGGACGACGCGGCCCGCCTGCGGTTCTACGAGCGGCTGGCGGATAGTGAGTTATTCCTGCTGCTGACCAAAGAGCCCGAGGGCGACACCATTGCGCCCGAGTTGTTTGAGACCGCAGATGGCACCTTTGCGCTGGTTTTTGATCGCGAGGACCGGCTGGCAGAATTCGCCGGGCGCATCGTTCCTTATGCGGCTTTGTCGGGTCGGGTCGTGGTGCAGATGCTGGCAGGGCAGGGGGCAGGGGCCACGATTGGCCTTGGCGTTAACCTTGATGTGGCGCCGTCTGCGATCCTGATCCCGGCGGAGGCCGTAGCCTGGTTGCATGACACTCTGGGCCAGACCCCGGCCGAGGTTGATGCTGAGATTGAGGCGATCACCGCCCCCAAGGGCCTGCCGGAGATGTTGATCACTGCGCTGGACACCAAGCTGGCCACTGCGGTGGGTCTGGCACAGTCCGCCTATCTGGTCGGTCTGCACTACCGTGGCGGCGGGCAGGGCCATCTGCTGGGCTTCGTTGACGCAAAGGAGGCCGCGCAATCCGCACTGGCCAAGGCGGTGGGGGAGGCGCTGACTTTCTCCGGGGTTGAGGCGGGCGCGCTGGATGTCGGCTTCTTTGCCAGCAGCGATGCCATGGCGGCGCGGCTGGCACAGGCCGGGCTGCGGTTCGATCTGCCGCAACCGGCAGCCCCGTCGGTGCCCTCCGCCCCCGGACGTGATCCTGAAAACCCGCCCCGGCTCAGCTAAGGCGGCAGGTCTGCGGATCTCAAACAGAAACATCGCGACCCGGTTAGGTGTCGCGATGTCCAGTGTCTTATGCAATGGTGACAGGCGGGGCCGACCCCGCCCGACTGTCAGCTGTCGGCTTCTGCCGGTTCCAGCTTGTCCTGCGTCTTGGTGTCGAAATCCGACGCATCATGGCGTTCGCGCAGCTGGGTGTGCAGCTCGCCAAAGGCCCGGTTGACCATCCGCCCGCGCGATACCGCCGGACGCGCGTCGATCTCCTTGGCCCAACGCAGCACATGGGTGTAGCTTTCCACATCCAGGAATTCTGCCGCCTCATAAAGACGACCCAGCACCAGTTGTCCGTACCAGGCCCAGATCGCCATATCGGCGATGGAGTAGTCATCTCCCGCGATATAGCGGTTGTTGGCCAGTTGCCGGTCCAGCACATCCAACTGGCGTTTGGCCTCCATCGAGAAGCGATTGATCGGATATTCGTATTTCTCCGGCGCATAGGCATAGAAATGGCCAAAACCGCCGCCCAGATACGGCGCGCTGCCCATCTGCCAGAACAGCCAGTTCATCACCTCGGCGCGGGCGGCTCCCTCCTTGGGCAGGAAGGCGTCGAATTTTTCCGCCAGATGCATCAGGATTGAGCCGGACTCAAACACCCGCACCGGCGCATCGCCGCTGCGGTCCATCAGCGCCGGGATCTTGGAGTTGGGATTGACCTCGACGAAACCGGATCCGAACTGATCCCCCTCACCGATATTGATTAGCCAGGCGTCATATTCGGCGCCACTGTGGCCGGCGGCCAGCAGCTCCTCCAGCATCACCGTGACCTTCACCCCGTTGGGAGTGGCCAGCGAATAGAGCTGATAGGGATGTTCCCCCACCGGCAGCTCTTTGTCATGGGTGGCCCCGGCAATAGGGCGGTTGATCGAGGCAAAGCGGCCACCGCTTTCCTGCTCCCAGGTCCAGACTTTTGGCGGGGTGTAAGTTGTGTCACTCATCTGTTGGCCTTGTTTTGAAACGGTTTTTGAATGTGTCAGGCGGTCATGTTGCGCCGCTCCGATGCAGGGGGCGACGCGGCATTGTGCAAAACATAAGCAGGCCGCGCAAAATTCCAATGACTGGAAGGTCTGCGGCCTACACTTTTTGTTGACCACCCCTGGGCAGAGTAGGCGGCGTTGATGTCATGATGCCACGGCAAATATTCCCATCCAGAACCAGCCTGTAACAAAACATGCGCCTCTGATCACAGCGGCTCCGTATCGGACACAGGGACGTGAGCCCCCCTTCGCATCGCGGCGGATCTGAATATTGTCTAGCCAGCCCGGCTGTTATGGTCGGCGTCCAGTTTTGCCTGGGGGTCCTTCGACCCATGCCCTTGAAAGGATAGTCTATGAAACGCGTTCTCTTTGCCGCCCTTGCCGCTGCCTCTTTTGGTCTGCCTGCGTTTGCCGGGGATCAGTATATCGACAGCACCGGTTTTGCGGTCTCCGGCTATGACGTGGTGGCCTACCGCGATCTGGCGCAGAACCCCGTTGGCAGCGCCCAACCCGCAGCGGTGCCGGGCAATGCGGCCTATACGGCTGATCATAACGGCGCCACCTTCGCCTTCTCCAGCGCAGAGAACCGCGACAAGTTTGCCGCCAACCCTGACTATTATGCGCCGCAATATGACGGCCACTGCGCCTATGGCGTCTCCAAGGGCGGCAAGGTTCCGGGCAATCCAAACCTGTGGCGCATCGTGGATGACAAGCTGTATCTCAACATCACCAAAAACGTTGTTGGCTTCTGGGAAGAGGATATTCCCGGCAATATCAATCTCGCTCAGGGCAACTGGCCCGAAATTGAACCGGCGGATGCCTCCAAGAATGTGATCCCGAACTTCACGTCCTCTGCCCCGGAACAGGGTTGATCCTTGCGATCCGTTAAGGAGAGGGCAGGGTTTGCGCCCTGCACCCTCCCCAAACGGCAGCGCCTAAAGAAAACAGCGCCCCGGAGCAATCCGAGGCGCTGTTTTATGTATTATGATTTCCAGCGGCTCATGGCCTCAGGGCAGTCGCCTGGGCGGCCCGGCGACAGTCCGCAGTTTACCGTTTACGGTCGCGGCGCGCGCTCATCGGCTGGAAGGCCACGCCCACATGGGCTTCGCAATAGGGTTTGCCCTGCTGAACAGGCAGGCCGCAGAACCAGAAATCCTCGGTCGCGGGGTCGCCCACGGGCCATTTGCAGGTCCGCTCTGTCAGCTCCATCAGGCCCAGCTTCTTGGCCTTCTTCTCGATCTCATTGACCTTGGCCAGCGCTTCGGGGCTGATTTCATTGGCCGACGGCTGCGGCGGCAGCGGCTGGCCGGCAGGAATGATCTGGCGGCGCGCAGGCGTGACCGGACGACCTTCGGCAGAGGCCGCAGGCTCAGGCGTCACCGGGCGGGCCGGTTCGGTTTTGGGCTGCGGCTTGGGCTTGGCCGGTGCGGTCGCAGCTGCAGCGGGTGCCGGTTTTGGTGCGGCGGCGGGCTTTTCCTTGGGCTCGGCTGCCGGTTTGGCCGTACCGCTGTTGCGGTTGGACAGTCCCAGGCGATGCACCTTGCCAATCACGGCGTTGCGGGTCACGCCGCCCAGTTCCTTGGCGATCTGGCTTGCAGATTGCCCTTCGCCCCACATTTTTTTGAGCAGTTCGACGCGCTCGTCTGTCCAGGACATCTGTTGCCTTTCCAAGCTAAAAGCGGCCCCAGATCCTGCGGCCGCCATCGAATTCCGTAACAAGCCCCTATTCTAATCACTGCGTCCCGAGTTACAAGAGCGTCTTGCGCCTCATGGCCTGCTCTCACGGACTGGCTGGCCACCGCCAGCCTTTGACATGGGGCCTAGGGCGTGAAAGCGGCTTGCTCCGGCAGGGTGGGCATGGTTTGAGGCAGAAGATCGACCGGTGATGAAGATTTGGGGCGTCGCCGATCGGCAAGCCCACAAGATTGGCCCGCAGATAGTCCCCGCAGATAGTCCCCGCAGATAGTCAAAGAGGCGCGACATGGCACAGCACACCCCAGAGCAGACAGCACCGGCAACACCGGCCATCGCGCTTGGAGAGCGGCGCTTCGGGCGGATGAACTGGCTGGGTCTGCGCACTCTGGCGCGGCGCGAAATCACCCGGTTTCTGGTGGTCTGGACCCAGACCCTGATGGCGCCAATGGTGACGGCCGCCCTGTTCCTCATGATCTTCAATATCGCCATTGGTCCGGGGCGGGGCGATGTCATGGGCGTGCCTTTCATCGAATTCCTGGCCCCCGGCATTATGATGATGACAGTGATTCAGAACGCCTTTGCCAACACCTCATCATCGATTGTGATCACCAAGGTGCAGGGCAATATCGTAGATACGCTGATGCCGCCTCTGTCGGGGTTTGAAATTCTGCTTGGCTATCTGGCGGGGGCGGTGGCGCGCGGCGTTCTGGTGGCGCTGGGCATTGGCACCGGGTTGATGCTGGTCCTGGGGGTGGTGCCGGAACACCCGCTGGTGGCGTTGCTGTTTGTGGTGCTGGGGGCACTGTTTCTGGGCGGGCTTGGCATTGTTGCCGGGGTTTTCGCGGAGAAGTTTGACCAGATGGCGGCGATCACCAATTTCATCGTGACCCCACTCGCTTTTTTGTCGGGCACGTTCTACTCGGTCGAAGCCTTGCCGCCAGTGCTGCGGCTGCTGTCACATCTCAACCCGGTATTCTATCTGATCGACGGCGTGCGATTCGGGGTGATCGGGACCTCCGACAGCTCTCCTTTGCTTGGGTTGCTTGTCTGTAGCCTGTCCAGCGTGGCCATCGGCACATTGGCCTGGCTGATGCTGCGCAGCGGTTACCGGTTGAAGTCCTGATCCGCCTGCGCGCCCGGATCTACATGCAGGCTCGGCGGGCGCAGCCGCCCTTCGCGCCAGGCCAATAGCGCCGCGCCCGCCAGGATGATTACGGCGCCCAGAATGGTGATCGCATCCGGCGCCTCGGCAAAGACGGCAAAATCGTAGATCGCGGCAAAGATCAGCGTGGCATAGCTGAAGGGCGCCACAAAGGAAGCATCCGCCCGGGCCATTCCGTTGATGAAACAGCCCTGCGCGCAGGCCATCATGGACCCAAGCGCGACCATCAGCGCCCATTGCTCGGCTGTTGGCGGCTGCCAGACTGCAATCACCGCAACGCTGGCAATCACTGATCCCAGCAGGTTATTGAACCACAGGATCTGCAACGGCTTCTCCCGTCCGGCCAATCGCTTGATAAAAATCAGTTCCAGCCCCATCACCGCAGCCGCCGCCAGCGCCAGCAGGCTTGCGGGCTGAAAACTGGCCGGGGTTGGCCGCAGCAGGACCATCGCCCCCAGAAGCGCAATCACCGCCGCCGCCCAACGCCAGCGTCCGACCGTTTCCCCCAGCAGGGGGATCGCCAGCAGCATGCCAAAGACCGGGTTGAGAAAGGTGATCGCCGTAGCATCGGCTAGCGGGATATAGGCAACGGCGGCAAACATCAGCGTCACCCCCATCCAGCCAAAACTGGTGCGCCCCAGATGCAGCCCCCAATGCGGCGCGGTGAACCGGGGCCGCCGCACCGCAACCAGGGTGCTGATCGCCAGAAACGCAAACACGAACCGTCCGAAACTGATCTGCAGCGGATGCAGCGGCGCGCCCAGAGCCTCCGTGCCAAGCGCTTTGGCCACCAGCGTGGTGCCTGCGATAAATACCGTGGCGAGCAGGATCAGCGCGGCGGCGAGGGCGGGGTTCTGACGGGTGATTATCATGAGGCCCAGCACTGCCCGTTGACGCCGCCAAAAGCAAGCCACCAGAGGGGCCCGCCGCGATTGAGCGGACTGCCGTACCTGACGATTGCAACGGTTCCCACCTTCGAATTGATCAACGGTTCCGACAAACGGTCTTTTCTTTTCCCAAAACCTCCGTTATGGACGCGGACATGATCACCGCTGCACATATCACTTTGCTGCGACGCCGACGCCACAGCGCGTAATCCGGCCCCGATCACCCGTGCCCTGTTGCGGCACCTCCAACTTCTCCAATATCGTTGACCCTGCGGCCCGGCTGCGTCACTGCTTGGCCCAACATGTCCAAAAGGAAGATCCCGATGATCCCGTCCGTTCTGCCCACTTATAATCGTGCGCCCCTCAGCTTCGTGAAGGGCGAAGGCGCCTGGCTGATCGAGGCGGATGGACGACGCTTTCTGGACCTGGCGGCGGGCATTGCGGTGAACGCATTGGGTCATGCCCATCCGGCTCTGGTGAAGGCGCTGACGGATCAGGCTGAAACCCTCTGGCATGTCTCCAACCTCTATCACATCCCGCAACAGCAGGCGCTGGCCGACCGGCTGGTGGAGCACAGCTTTGCCGATACGGTGTTTTTCACCAACTCCGGCACTGAATCCTGTGAACTGGCGGTGAAGATGGCGCGGAAGTATTTCCACGACAAGGGCCAGCCCGAGCGGGTGGAGATCCTCACCTTCTCCGGCTCATTCCACGGTCGCTCCTCGGCCGGGATCTCTGCCGCCGGCTCTGAAAAAATGACCGCTGGCTTTGGACCCATGCTGCCGGGGTTCAAACATCTGATGTTCGGCGATCTGGACGGTGTGACCGATGCCATCACCGACCAGACTGCCGCCATCCTGATTGAGCCGGTGCAGGGCGAGGGCGGCATCCGCCCAGTGCCTGATAACGAAATGAAAGCGCTGCGCCAGATCTGCGATGAGCATGGCCTGTTGCTGATCCTGGATGAGGTGCAATGCGGGGTGGGCCGGACCGGCAAGCTGTTTGCCCATGAATGGGCAGGCATCACGCCGGACATCATGATGGTGGCCAAGGGCATTGGCGGCGGCTTTCCTCTGGGGGCAGTGCTTGCCACCGAAGAGGCTGCCTCTGGCATGACCGCCGGCACCCATGGCTCCACCTATGGCGGCAACCCCTTGGGTTGTGCGGTGGGCTGCGCGGTGATGGATCATGTCACCGACCCGGAGTTCCTTGCGGAGGTGAGCCGCAAGGCCGGTCTCCTGCGTCAGAAACTCGAAGGGCTGGTGGCCGCTCATCCGCAGGTCTTTGAAGCGGTGCGCGGGTCTGGCCTGATGCTGGGCCTCAAATGTGTCGCCGCAAATACCGATGTGGTCGCCGCAGGCTATGAGGCCGAGGTGGTGACGGTCCCCGCCGCCGACAATGTGGTCCGCCTGCTGCCGCCGCTGACCCTTACCGATGAGGATATCGCCGAGGCCTTCGCCCGGCTCGACCAGGCCGCGACATTGGTGGAGGCCAAAGCAGACGCCTGAGGCGTCATCTTTCCTGAAATACTCCTGGGGTGCGGGGGCTGGCCCCCGCGCGCGCCCTTGACGGCAACAGCCTCCGGCAAGACACAAGCACAACGAAAGCGACGTTCGATATGAACCATTTCCTCGATATCCATAAAACCGATGCCACCGACCTGCGGGCGATCATTGATCAGGCCAGCGCCACCAAACAGGCCCGCCTCGGTCGCCCCAAGGCCGCGCCGGATGATGAGCTGCCGCTTAAAGACCGCATGGTGGCACTGATCTTTGAAAAACCCTCCACCCGGACCCGTGTGTCCTTTGACGTCGGCGTGCGCCAGATGGGCGGGCAGACCATGGTGCTTTCGGGCAATGACATGCAGCTGGGGCATGGCGAGACCATCGCCGACACTGCCCGCGTGCTCAGCCGCTATGTCGACATGATCATGATCCGGACCTTTGATGAAACCGTGCTGACTGAGATGGCCGAATATGCCTCTGTGCCGGTGATCAACGGCCTGACCGATCGCACCCATCCCTGTCAGATCATGGCCGATGTCCTCACCTATGAGGAACATCGCGGCCCCATCAAGGGCAAGAAGGTCGTCTGGTGCGGCGACGGCAACAATGTCTGCGCCTCTTTCCTGCATGCCGCCGCGCAATTTGGCTTTGATCTCACCTTCACCGGCCCGGCGCAGCTCGATCCGGAGCCTGAGTTCATCGGCCTTGCGCGCAATGCAGGTTCGCAGGTGATCATTGAGCGCGACGCGGCAAAAGCGGTTGAGGGCGCTGATCTGGTGGTGGCCGATACCTGGGTCTCGATGCACGACAGCCAATCCTCAAAGGAGCGCCGCCACAATATGCTGCGTGGCTATCAGGTGAATGACGCGCTGATGGCCCATGCCAAACCCGACGCGCTGTTCATGCACTGCCTGCCCGCTCACCGCGAGGAAGAGGTGACCTCAGCCGTGATGGACGGCCCGCAGTCGGTGATCTTTGATGAGGCGGAAAACCGTCTGCACGCGCAAAAAGCGATCATGCGCTACTGCCTCGGCGCTTGAACCACTCTCCTCAGCCCGCGAATAGGCCAACAAAAAACCGCCGTATCCGGTCAGGATGCGGCGGTTTTTCTATTTCAGGCTAGGACTTCAGGCCGGGGCCGGGATCACATGGTGATCGCGGTCAACGCCAGGAAGACACAGCCCGACAGCAAGGCGGCGGCGGGCACGGTGATTACCCAGGCGGCAGCAATTGTCATGAAATGGCTGCGGCGCACCAGCTTGCGACGACGGCGCTCTTCCGGGGCAATCCGCTTGGTTTCAGGCCGCGTGGCGGAGCTGCGCTTCAGGCGGCGCTCCATATGCCATTCGCGGAAGAAGCCCACACCAAACACAGCCCCGACCGCAATATGGGTGGAGGACACCGGCAGGCCCAGCCAGCTTGCCACAATCACGGTGATCGCGGCGGACAGCGACACGCAATAGGCGCGCATCGGGTTCAGTTTGGTGATCTGGCTGCCAACCATGCGGATCAACTTGGGACCGAACAGGAACAGGCCAAATGAGATGCCAAAGGCCCCGATCACCATGACCCAGGTCGGGATCGCTACCTTGGAGGCGATATCGCCGAACTCGGTGGTATGCACAATCGCTGCCAGCGGACCCACCGCATTGGCCACATCATTGGCGCCATGAGCAAACGACAAGAGCGCGGCAGAGATCACCAGCGGGATTGAGAACAGCACTTTCAGCGATTTGTTGCGGTTTTCCATGCCCTCCGACTGACGCTTGATCAGCGGTGCGGTCACCACATAGGACAGCCCGCCGACCGCTGCGCCAATCAGCAGTGCGATTTCCAGATCAATCTTGATGATCCGTTTCAGGCCTTTCAGCGCCAGATAAGAGGCAAAGGCCCCCGCCATGATGCCGACCAGCACCGGCACCCAGCGGCGCGCAGCGGCGATCTTGTCGTCCTGATAGATGATCTTGGCCTTGATGAAGGCGAGGAACCCGGCCGCAATCAGCCCGCCCAGCACGGGTGAGATCACCCAGCTGGCCGCGATTTTGCTCATCGTGGGCCAGTTCACAGCACCAAACCCGGCAGCGGCAATGCCTGCCCCCATGACACCGCCCACAACCGAATGTGTGGTTGAGACAGGCGCGCCGATCCATGTCGCGAGGTTCACCCACAGCGCCGAAGAAATCAGCGCCGCCATCATGGCCCAGATGAAGACTTCGGAGCTGGCAACGCCCGCCGGATCAATGATACCCTTGGAGATGGTAGAGACCACATCGCCGCCCGCCAGCAGCGCACCGGCACTTTCGGCCAAGGCAGCAATCACGATGGCCCCGCCCATGGTCAGCGCATTGGCACCCACCGCAGGACCCATATTGTTGGCCACGTCATTGGCGCCGATGTTCAGCGCCATATATGCGCCAAATGCCGCCGCGGCGATCACCACGAAGTTTGACGGCGCCGAGCCGAGGAACACCGCTGCACCGACACCGGCGAGGGCAATGAAGACCAGCGCGATGCCGGGGGCAACCAGCGGACGCGACACATAGGATGTCGCCAGTTCAAGTTGAGAAATCCGGTTAAGATCCCGGTCCAGTGTCTTCCACTGCGGTCGCTGCGGTGCGTCGCTCATTGTATCGATCCCGATTCAAAAGTTGCGCACGCGCCTAGCGTCCCCGTTGCAGTCATGCAAGGGGTTTGTCATATTTCCATCATGGAGTTGTTACAATTGACGCAGAAGATCGCTCAATTCAGGTTCCGCCACCAGTTCCGCCGCGGCCTTTGGAGACATCCATTCACGCGTCCGCTCGGACTGTTCGGGGTAGTCATCGGATAGCTCAGACACCTCGGCAACATAGACCAGCGTATGGACAACTTCCTTGGTGCCGTTGTCCTGCAATTTCATGTATTCATAGGTGCCGATCGGTTCGCCCTCAATCCGGGCGTCGCGCACGCCGGCCTCTTCCCAGGCTTCCTGCAGGGCCGACTGCGGGCCATTCATGCCCTTGATGGGCCAGCCCTTTGGCACGATCCAGCGACCGGTGCCGCGGCTGGTGATCATCAGAACCTCTTTGCCCTTATCGCCATTGCGATAGCACATCACGGCGACTTGCAGCCGTTTGGGACGAAAGAACATTGGCCGGAGATACTCCTCCCAGGCACTGGACATGATATGTTTCATTGCTGCTCAGCTTCCTAGCGCCGATCATGAATGCCGGGCGCATTTTTGCTTTGGTATAATTTTGGCATGTCGTGGCAGGAATACAAGAGGGGGCAGCGAGTGTAGACGGCCGGATATGGCCGTTTTTGCGCAAAAATCCGTGATTTTGCGGGGAAATTATGCGGTTTGGCGTCGTTCTGGACTATTTGCGTGGTTTCGCCCGCAAGGTGGGATCCGCCTGGGTGGGATCTTCGGGCCAGGGGTGTTTGGGGTATTGCGCCCGCATATCCTTGCGTACATCCGCATATGACCCGGACCAGAAACCGGGCAGGTCGCGGGTGATCTGGATCGGTCGCTGCGCCGGCGACAGCAGGGAGACCTTCAGCGCCACGCCACCCACGGTCGGATGGCGGGTGACCCCAAACATCTCCTGCAGCCTGACGGAAATCTCCGGCACTTCCTCTGCGTAATCAATCGGCACCTTGCGCCCTAGTGGCGTGGTGAAATGTGGCGGCGCCATCTGGTCCAGCCGCTGCGTCTGCTCCCAGCTGAGCGCCGTGCGCAGCGCGGGCAGCAGGTCAAAGCGTTTCCAATCCTCGGCGCTGCGTACCCCGTCCAGCATCGGCAGCAGCCAATCTTCCAGTGTCGCCAGCAAAGCTTCTTCGCTGAAATCCGGTAGATCCTCACCATCCGCCTGCAACAATCGTACCCGCGCCACAAACCGCGCAGCCGCGCCGCTGAGGCGCAGCCCCAGTTCGCGCACCCCCTCCAGCATTGCTGTTGCGATGGCGTCCGCCGGAACATCCTTCCAGATGTGATCCTCCAGCACGATGGCGCCCAGACACTGCTGGCGACGCGCCACAACCCGGCGGTCACGTTTGGACCAGACACAGGTCAGCTGTGGTTTGATCTGATCGGCAAATTCGCTGCGCAGCTCTGACAGGGTGATCGGCGCGGCCAGCCGCAGCCGCGCCTCACGCGGGTTGCCATCACTGTCGAGCCCAACCAGAAACGGCGTCGCCGCCAGACTGTCCTCAGGCGGCAGCACCGCGCCCTTGCCACCGGACAGCACATAGCGCGGCGCATCGCCCTTGCGGCGCTGGCCGATCCGGTCGGGGTAGGCGGCGGCGGCCATCACGGCAGCACTTGCCGAAGCAGAGGATGTACCACTGCGCGCTTGCCGGGTCAGCCGCTTGGCCTCTCCCTTGATGCGTTCCAGCGTGGGGATGTTCAGCTGATAGCTCCGGCGACGCTGAAACGCCTTTGCATCCCGCAGCGCCTCCAGCCGCAGCGCCAGATCCACTGGCGCGCCGCGCAACGGATCGCGTTCTGCCAGCAGCGCCGCCAGCGGTGCCGCATCTGCGCCAAAGCGCGCCAGCATATGCCCCAGGCGCGGGTGCAGGGGCAATTTGGCCAGCGCCTTGCCATGGGAGGTGATCCGCCCCTCGCCATCCAGTGCGCCCAGCATCCGCAGCAGCGCCTGCGCTTCCTTGAGGGCGCCCTCTGGCGGGGGCGTCAGAAACGGCAGATCACCCGGACCCGCCCCCCAGAGCGCCAGTTCCAGCGCCAGCGCGGTAAGGTCAGCGGCCTGAATTTCCGGCGGCGGAAACGCAGCCAACGCGCCGTCTTCCCCCTTGGTCCACAGCCGGTAACCGACACCAGCAGCAACCCGGCCCGCACGGCCCTGCCGTTGTGTGGCCTCGGCGCGGGTGACCCGTTCCGTCACCAGTCGCGACATGCCGGAACCGGGGTCGAACCGGCTGCGTCTTGCCAGCCCCATGTCCACCACCACGCGAATGTCCTGAATGGTGAGCGAGGTTTCGGCAATGGATGTCGCCAGCACGATTTTGCGCGCCACAGAGTCTGGCTGGATCGCCGCGCGCTGCTCGGCAAAGGGGAGGGCACCAAACAGCGGGCGGACCACGCAATCCCCGGGCAACCGGCCAGCCAGTGCGGCGGCCGCCTTGCGGATTTCGCCCTCACCGGGGAGGAACACCAGAATGCCGCCGCCCTTGGCCTCGGACCCGCCTCTGCCGCCCGATCCTGCGGGGCGGCTTTCGGCTTCGGCGCGCAGCACCAGATTGACCAGCGCATCCAACCGCCTCGGACCGCGTCCGCTGCGGCTGTCGGCGGGCAGGGGAGTGTCCAGCCAGCGGGTCTCAACCGGATAGCTGCGCCCTTCGGAGGTTACCAGTGGCGCCTCCATCAATTCGGCGACTGGGGCGGCGTCCAACGTGGCGGACATGGCCAGCAGGATCAGATCGTCGCGCAGGGCGCCGGCCACCTCCAGACAGAGCGCCAGACCAAAATCGGCATTCAGCGACCGTTCGTGGAATTCATCAAAAATCACCGCGCCGACACCGGGCAGGTCGGGGTCCGATTGCAGCATCCGGGTCAGAATGCCTTCGGTGACAACCTCGATCTGCGTCTCGGCGCTCACCTTCGCCTCACCCCTGATCCGGTAGCCCACGGTCTGCCCGACCGGCTGTCCGAGCGTATCGGCCATGCGTTCGGCGGCGGCGCGGGCCGCCAGACGGCGCGGCTCCAGCATGAGGATGCGCCCCGCACACAGCCCGGCCTCCAGCATCGCCAAAGGCACCCGCGTGGTCTTGCCTGCCCCTGGCGGGGCCTGCAACACGGCGCGTTTCTGGCGCTGCAGGGCAGCGATCAACTCGGGCAGGGCGTCATCAATGGGCAATCTGGTCATGCCGCCTTATCGCCAATGGCGCGGGTCTGGTCCAGCGCCGACCGCATCAGCTTTGTCCTCCTGCGACGTATGCTCTCTGGACAAGCGCCGCCCGGCTGCGCCATCAATGCGCGACAGGCAGATGGGAGCGGGAGAGGCCGATATGTCAGCAGCAGACAAACCCAGAGGTGCCGCGCGGGGTGCCGTGCCGGACATCGAGGATATGGCCACCCGCGTCCTGAATGGCGAGCGCCGGGCGTTGGCCCGTGCCATCACCCTGGTCGAAAGCGGGCGCGCCGATCACCGCGAGGCCACCACCCGCCTGTTGGACTTGCTGGCCCGCGAGAACCGACAGTCGCTGCGGATTGGCCTGTCCGGTACGCCGGGGGTGGGGAAATCCACCTTTATCGAAAGCTTTGGCATGATGCTGATCGCGGCAGGTTTGCGGGTTGCGGTGCTGGCAGTGGATCCCAGTTCGACGCGTTCGGGTGGGTCGATTTTGGGCGACAAGACCCGGATGGAACACCTCAGCCGCGAAAGAAACGCCTTTATCCGCCCCTCCCCAAGCCAGACCCATCTGGGCGGCGTTGGTCGACGCTCGCGCGAGGCGGTGGCGCTGTGCGAGGCGGCGGGATTCGATGTAGTGCTGATCGAAACTGTGGGCGTCGGCCAGTCTGAAACCGTGGTCTCGGAAATGTCCGATCTGTTTCTCTTGCTGCTGGCCCCGGCGGGGGGCGATGAATTGCAGGGCGTCAAACGTGGCATCATGGAGATGGCTGACATCATTCTGGTGAACAAGGCCGATGGCGATCTGAAGCCCGCCGCAACCCGCACCTGCGCCGATTATGCGGGAGCCCTGAGGCTGCTGCGTAAACGCCCGCAGGACCCCGATGGCTACCCCAAGGCGCTGATGGTCTCTGCCGCCACCCGTGACGGGTTGGAAACCGCCTGGGACGACATGCAGACGCTGGCCGACTGGCGGCGTGAAAACGGCCACTGGCAGCGGCGGCGCGGCGAACAGGCCCGCTACTGGTTTGGCGAAGACGTGCGTCAGGCGCTGCTGGCCCGGCTGGAGACGCCCTGGGCGCAAAGCCGCATGGCCGATCTGTCCGAAGACGTCGCCGCAGGCCGCCTGACCCCAGCCGCTGCGGCAAAGGACATGTTGGCGGGGCTGGGGGTAGGCTGATCGCACGGCACAGGTGGGGCGGATCATCTGGATCGCAGGGCCCCTTGTAAATAACGCCCTATCGGTGCTGGATTTCGACCGGCCAACAGGCTAAAAGGGCGCGAACCTTGGATGCGGAAATAGCCCGTTAGGGGGTTGTGCACAGGTTGTCCCATAAATCCGTTTCATATGGCTTGACCCTGCACGCGATTCCTCCTAAATGCATCCAACCAGTTTTCGGGCGCAGCCAATGGCCGCGCCCCTTGTAATTT
This sequence comes from Phaeobacter sp. HS011, assembly GCF_018101215.1. Classification (NCBI taxonomy): domain Bacteria; kingdom Pseudomonadati; phylum Pseudomonadota; class Alphaproteobacteria; order Rhodobacterales; family Roseobacteraceae; genus Phaeobacter; species Phaeobacter sp. HS011. The sequence continues at coordinate 165,026 of NZ_JAGEUF010000007.1, forward strand.
GGTGCTCGATTCGAACCATGATCAACGGGCGCCCCAGATACGAAGGATGAACCTATGTCGCGCCGTTGCGAATTGACCGGAAAAGGCCCGATGACTGGCAACAATGTCAGCCACGCCAACAACAAAACCAAGCGTCGCTTTCTGCCGAACCTGAACGACGTTACGCTGCAGTCCGAGACCCTGAACCGTGGCATCAAGCTGCGCATCTCGGCCGCCGCACTGCGCACCGTTGATCACCGTGGTGGTCTGGACGCGTTCCTGGCCAAAGCCAAGGATGACGAGCTGTCCAACACCGCGCTGAAGGTGAAAAAAGAGATTGCCAAGGCACAAGCCGCCGAGGCCTGATCGCCAAACCCGGCCCACAAAGGGTAGGGTTCAGAATTCAAAAACGCCGTGCATGACCTCATGCGCGGCGTTTTCTTTTTGGCGATGGGGCAGGGGCGGAACTGACCCGTAGCATGTGCCTTTGCCTGCGTCGCTTTTTCGCCTTGCGGTGGCGTGGCCACGGGCGCATATCTCGCCTTGGGATGAATGTTCTTCGATCATATCTGGCGCTTGCCCTGATCGTGCTGATGGCCCTCACGGGTATCAGCGCTCAGGCGGGTATGCGCGATGCTGCGGGGCAGATGGTGATCTGCACCGGCACTGGTCCGGTGATGGTCTATATCGACAGCGACGGCCAGCCGGTGTCGCCACCGATGGAGTGTCCCGAGTGTCTGACCTTCGTCGCGGATCTGGGGCTGGCGTTGCCTGTCTTGGGGCACAGCACCCTGCCGCAAAAGCTGCCGCGTGACCTGACGCAGCGCACTGAGATCCTGCCCGTGGTACGGCTGACCGCCTTTGCCCGTGGGCCACCGGAACTGGGACTATACCGCGCGGTGTGACCGCGCTGTTTCCGACCCAAATTCCAAAGCCTACGTATCAAGGATCAAAAATCATGACCTTCAAGACCACTATCGCCGCCACCTTCGCCGCCCTCAGCTTTGCCACTGCGGGCTTTGCCGCTGACGTCACCGTGACGGATTCCTATGCGCGGGTATCCTCCAAGGCGGCCAAGAGCGGCGCTGCCTTTATGATGATCGAAAACGCCACCGGCAGCGATGACCGGCTGATCGACGCGCGCAGCGATGCAGCCAAAATGGTGCAGCTGCATACCCATAAAGAAGGCGAAAACGGCGTCATGCAGATGCTGCACGTTGAGGAAGGCTTTGCCATTCCCGCAGGCGACACCCATATGCTGCAGCGTGGCGGCGACCACGTGATGCTGATGGGGCTGACAAAATCGCTGGAACATGGTGACGCCATCGACCTGACGCTGGTGTTCGAGAAGGCCGGTGAGGTCACCGTGACCGTCCCCGTCGATCTGGAGCGCAAGCCCGATCACGGCGCGATGAAACACTCCCACTGACCGTCCATCTGATCTGCAACCAGATCAATCAACCTTTGGCCAATCCGCGCTCTGTTGCATGGGTTGGCCATTTTCTTTTGCCGCAGCCGCGTTACGGTACATCTCTCAATTGGCGCCGGATGGCGGCGCGATCTCGAAAGGCAGTGATCATGGCGCAGAACATCCTCTTTGTCTGTCTTGGCAATATCTGCCGCTCTCCGGCGGCTGAAGGCGTATTCCGTGCGCTGTGCCCAGAGGTGGAAACCGACAGCGCGGGCACCGCTGGCTACCATGTGGGGTCACCGCCCTATGGTGCGATGCAGGCCGCAGCCAAGGCGCGCGGAATTGACCTATCAGACCTGCGCGCGCGCCAGTTCACCCCGCAGGATTTCGCCCGCTTTGATCTGATCATCGCAATGGATGGGGATAATCTGGCGACTATCGAAGCGCAGCGCCCGGAGGGGGCCACGACGCCAGTCAAGCTGTTCACCGATTACGCGCCGGGGCAGGGCGCCGATCACGTCCCCGACCCCTATTACACCCGCGATTTTGAGGGGTGTCTTGATCTGATCGAAGCCGCCGCGGGTGGTCTGGCCAAGACGCTGCGCTAGGCGCTGACCTCAGCCGGGGCTTTGGTCTTCCAGCACCTTCAGATCCCCGGCCAGCCAGGGCAGGCGCTGCACCGCAGGATCAATCATATGCCCTTGTACCAGCCGCCGCATGGTCTGCGCCACGTCGCGCGGCACCCGGTCGGCCCAATCGGCGCTGGAAAACAGCGAAATCCGCCGCGAAAACGCGCCAAAGGGTAGCGGGAAGGCCTCTATCTCATCATGGAACCGCGCCGCCCGCATATAGCCCAGCGGGGTGGTGATCGCCCAGCCGATCCGTCGCGCCACCAGTGCCATCAGCGACAGATGGGAGCCGATCTCAAACCGTTCCTCAAACAGCAGTTTCTGCCGCGCCAGATGCGCCTCGATCTGCTGCGAGATCAACTGGCTGCCCTCATAGCGCAGGAACGGCAGCGCGTTGAGAATATCCTGCTCCGCCTCTGGTTTGCGCAACATGCCGCGCGGCGCCACCAGCATGAACGGATCCTGCACCAGCGGGTATTCGGTGATCCCCTCGCGCAGGGCCCCCGATGTGGCCGCCACCGCGATATGCAGCTCGCGCGCGTCCAGCGCGTCCAGAATGTCGTGACTGGAGGCGGTGATCATCTTGAAGCGGCAATTGACCAGGCTCTCGGCCAATGTCGTGGCCAGACGCGGGGTCAGATCATTGTCAAAATCGTCAATCAGCCCGATGGACAGCGTCGACAGGTGGTTGAGATCAACCACGCTCAATTCGCTCTGCGCCAGCCGCAGCTCGGTCAGCACCGCCTCGGTCCGGGCCAGGAAATTGCGCCCCGCCGGGGTCAGCACCATCGGGCGGCGACCATGGTTGACCAGTTCCGCCCCCAGTGCGCTTTCCAGATTGCGCAGCTGCTGGCTGACCGCAGGCTGGCTCAGCCCGGTGAGTGCGGCGGTCTGCGCCACCGACCCGGTTTTGGCCAGCGCTTCGAACACCTCAAGCCCGCGCAGCGTCACCCCTTTCATCAACATATCTGCGGTCCTGCCTGATGTTGCGGGCGCGGGTCTGCGTCCCGTCGATGGGAAAGGGGAGGGGCGATGCGCATCGTCTACTCAGCTGCGCTCTGTGTTGGCGCCGGCCTGCGGGGCGTCTTGTTCGACGTCCTCCGGGTGCCGGGTTGGATGCGACTGCACCAACCCCGCCGCATCGGATCAGCTGCAAACGCGTGCGGCATTCTCGCCAAAGGATTTGTAGCGCTTCCACAGCCGTTCATCCGAGCTGCGGCTCGACTGGCGCACGACTTGGGCCTGATGCGGATCGCTGAACCATTTGGAAACGGTCTTGCGCTCACTGCGGTTGAGGCTGGCGTTGGCCACCGACTGAATGCAGCGACACAGCGAGGGTGAGGCGGCGGTGCGGTCCGACTGGCGGCAGGCTTTCTCGATCGCGCCGGCACCGGCGGGGGCGGGCATCACCCCGGTGATCATCACGGCGCATAGCGTGGCAGTCAGCAGTAGCTTCATCTTCATTGTCCCTAGAAATCTGCAAGTGCTCTGATCTGAGCGGGTCTGTTGCCCGCACTTGCCGGGACTATGCCGCAAGCGGCGGAGGCTTTCAATCTAGGTAAACGGCTGGTTAGCCCTCGGCGGAAACCCGCCAATGGGTGTTTGTCGCGGCCAGACAGGGACGCGCCGCACTGGCCCGTCCTGCGCCGGGCGCGGTCGGGTGTATCGCCCGCAGCCGATGGCGGGCGCCAAGGGTCATCTGGCGCGCGTCAGGACTGGTTTGGCCCGCGCAGGGACAGGATCATCTGACGCACAGACTTCCAGTCCTCGGCTTCGGCGGTTTTGCCAGCCTCCTGACAGCGCCGCATCTTTTGCGCCACTTCGGCCTCGGCCTTGTCCCCATGCGCTGAGTAGAGCGCACGGGCATATTCAGCAGTTCTGATGGCATCCATTTCGGTGTCCTCCTGAGCAGTGATATCCCCCGCAGCGGGGGCGCGCGTCTCGCGGAATGGCCGCAGTATAGCGTATTTTCGACCCGCCCGCAGGAGGCCAGACGAATTTGCGGCGTTTTGGCGGTGCGGGGAGGGCAAGCGCGGTTTGACCTTGCGGCCGGCGGGTGGCCTGTTCAGAGGACACCGAGCAGATGCAGGCCAATTTGTACGAGTTCAAGCAACTTGGGGCCAAAATTGACCCCTGCCGCAATCACACTGCCACCTACCAAGCCAGCGAGTTGCACTGTCTTTCGAGTGTCGCTGTCAAACCATTCCGCACCTTTGCGTGTGAACGTGTCATACTGATCTTTCAACAAAGCCATCTTGGAAATACGGCTGAACACCCGCGTTGCAGCATCCGCGCCGGGCAAAGGGGGCGCGCCATTTGCCAGCGGCAACGTGGCATCGTTGATCAGTTCTGGAATATCCTGCGCGAAATCTTCTGCAAGCTCAGCCTCGCTGATCGCTGTAAGGATGGGCAAGGCTTCTTCCAGCACCTGCTTTTCCTCAGCTGCAAGCGTTTGGAACGCCTGCCTTGCAAGCTGTTCGCGGTTCGCCGCGACCTCAGAATGATTGACCCGAATGCCGCGCACGCCTTCCTCTACAGTGTGGAGAAGGGCGTGGTTATCCTCATTCGGCGGAAGCTCTCTGGTCTCAATTAATTGCCGCCGCAGGCTGCCGGCGACTGTTGTCAGCGTCAGCTCCGCGTTCTGCGGGTCGTCCCTGTATTTGGTCAGCACCCGGTTGAGCTTTTTCACATCGCCCGAACGGTCCGACAGCCCGTTATGGCCGCCAAGGCAATCTTCCAGCGCGTCGCCGATCTGCGACAGAAGAGCGGACATATAAGACGCGTTCTCCACCGGGGTGGGCACCGCGCGGAACTTGCCAGTCTCCGGGTTCAGCTCGATGGTCTCAGCCATCGGCAGTTTTTCAGCGAGGAACTCGGCTTCGATGCGTTCAATCTCGTCGGCGACGGCTTCGGGGGTATTCCAAACTTCGTCATCTATGAGAGCAATTCTTTTCTGGAGTTCCCAGTCGAGAGGCTTTCCTGCCAACACACCCTGGTACCATTGCCGCCAAAACTGCCATTTGGGGTCGGAGAGTTTACCTCCTGAAAAGCAGTTGGAAGTCCTCTTCGTGATTGTTTCAGCGAGGGTAACTGTGTCGACAGCGAAAAGTGGTATCAGGTCTGGCTTTTGGAAGTCACCGCTCTCTTCAAGTCTGACATCTTCTTCCACAGCACGAATAGCGTCTTTGGTTACGGTGGAGTTCCAGTTCGCTTGAAGCAGATCGTCGAGGGTTTTATGGTCTGCACGATTGGTTTCTCGGTCGTGTGCAGATACGCTTTGCATCAAAGAAACATGGTCGTCACCGTCTGCGAAATTTGAAAGCGCAGACAAACCGTCAAATGCTTGATGGCTGCTTGACCAGAACAAGCTCCCGACGAACATGGGGCCGTCGGGGTTGTAGTATCCACCATCGCCAAGCAAGGTGGGCGGGTGCTTCATAGGTTGGCCCTTTACGACGCCACACCATACGGTCAAAGCCAAGCGGAAGACCTCCAGTGTAACGGACTCAGAGTCCAACACTTCTCGATCAAAGCCGCCCGAATGGCTATCCTCGGGGTGGTCGTCGAAAACTACTGGGAGAGCTCTTAGAGCTGCTCGAAGAGTGACTAGTTCCGACCTGTTGCTTAAGGTTTTGAGGAGGCTCTCGTTTTCGTCCATGGTGAATGCCTAGAAGTTATAATGCTTAGTTTGGCAGTTTACGTGTCAGGATCTCACACGCCCGCTTGACCAAACCCCAAAACCAAATCATATCCCCTTGCATGACAGACCTCGCTCACATCCGCAATTTCTCCATCGTCGCCCATATCGACCATGGCAAATCCACCCTCGCTGACCGGCTCATTCAGGAGACCGGAACGGTTGAGGACCGCGATATGAAGGAGCAGCTGCTCGACTCCATGGATATCGAGCGCGAGCGCGGCATCACCATCAAGGCCAACACCGTCCGCATCGACTACAAGGCCGATGACGGCGAGACCTATGTCCTGAACCTGATCGACACCCCCGGTCACGTCGATTTCGCCTATGAGGTCTCCCGCTCCATGCGCGCGGTCGAAGGCTCGCTCTTGGTGGTCGACAGCTCGCAAGGGGTCGAGGCGCAGACGCTGGCCAATGTCTATCACGCGCTGGACGCCGACCATGAAATCGTCCCGGTGCTGAACAAGATCGACCTGCCGGCCTCTGACTGTGATCGCGTCGCCGAACAGATCGAGGATGTGATCGGCATCGATGCCTCCGAGGCGATCCGGGTCTCCGCCAAAACCGGGCAGGGCATCCGCGAGACGCTGGAGGCCATTGTCCAGCACCTCCCCGCGCCGACGGGCACCCGCGACGCCCCGCTGAAGGCGATGCTGGTGGACAGCTGGTATGACGCCTATCTCGGCGTGATCGTTCTGGTCCGCATTATGGACGGCGTCTTGAAAAAGGGCATGCGGGTGAAGTTCATGTCGAACAACACCCTGCACCATGTGGACCGCATCGGCGTGTTCCGCCCGGCCATGCAGGTGGTGGACCAGCTGGAACCGGGCGAGATCGGCTTCCTCACCGCGTCTATCAAACAGGTGCGCGACACCCGCGTCGGCGACACCATCACCAATGACCGCAACGGCACCGAGGTCGCGCTGCCGGGCTTCAAACCGGCGCAGCCCGTGGTGTTCTGCGGTCTCTTCCCGGTGGACTCGGCCGAATTTGAAGACCTGCGCGACGCCATCGACAAGCTGGCGCTGAATGACGCGTCTTTCTCCTTTGAAATGGAAACCTCCGCCGCGCTTGGCTTTGGTTTTCGCTGCGGGTTCCTTGGTCTGTTGCACCTTGAGGTGATCCGCGACCGGATTGAGCGCGAATATAATATCGAACTCATCACCACCGCGCCCTCCGTGGTCTACCATGTCTATATGAAGGGCAAGGACGGCGAAACGGGCGAGATGATGGACCTTCACAACCCGGCCGACATGCCCGATATGTCGAAGGTGGACCACATTCAGGAACCCCGCATCAAGGCGACCATTCTGGTGCCCGATGAATACCTCGGCGACGTGCTGAAACTCTGTCAGGACCGTCGCGGCATTCAGGAAGACCTCACCTACGCCGGCTCCCGCGCCATGGTGGTCTATGACCTGCCGCTGAACGAGGTGGTGTTTGACTTCTACGACCGGTTGAAATCGGTGACCAAGGGCTATGCCTCCTTCGACTACCAGATGACCGGCTACCGCGAGGACAATCTGGTCAAGATGTCGGTGCTGGTCAACGACGAGCCGGTGGACGCGCTGTCGATGATGGTGCACCGCGACCGGGCCGAGATGCGCGGCCGCGCCATGTGCGAAAAGCTCAAGGACCTGATCCCGCGCCACATGTTCAAGATCCCGATCCAGGCCGCCATCGGCGGCAAGGTGATCGCGCGCGAGACCCTCTCCGCCCTGCGCAAGGACGTGACCGCCAAATGCTACGGCGGCGACGCGACGCGTAAGCGCAAGCTCTTGGACAAGCAGAAAGCGGGCAAGAAGAAGATGCGCCAGTTCGGCAAGGTCGACATCCCGCAAGAGGCGTTTATTTCCGCCCTCAAAATGGACAGCTGAAGCTGGCCATTTTTGAGGGACGGCGGGGATGCGCACTTGGCGCAGCCAATTGCTTGCCCGCGCCCCAGCGTTCTGCGGCGGAAACGAGACCTATTCAAACAGTTGCAAGACGGGGCTTCGGCCCCGTTTTCTATTCCGGCGATTGCCAAGTCCCGCCCGGCCAAAAGGCCGGGCAGCGCCCGATCCGCCCCTTCCCACTGGCGGGCTGACTTTGGAGTTTGAGGAGATGGATTGTAGGCGTTACTTATCGTTGCATTGGATCAAGTCCGCGTTAAGGGTTTCATGCTGTGGTAAAGGCATGCGTGGTCCACTGAGTGCGTCACACGGCTGCTAAGTCTGCAATAAGTGCGCGAAAATCGGTCGCCAAAGTAGTGATGTCGCTTTCGACCACAGAATAGCTTGTTGAATGGGCAGCTTTGTCGCCGACTTTTTTTACAGCGAGCATGGTTTTTTCGGCACCTCTACTCAAATGGAATGCTTTTGTTTTCTTTGTCTGGGAGATTATCTCTTCCAGCCCAATGTATTGGTTGTCGCGAACGATTTCAGCTCGGGCGCCACTTTTGTTGAAAGCCCGAATTAGCAAGCATTCCATTAGTCTGCGCATCAATACTGCTGAGCAATCAAAGAAGCCTTGCTCGTATGTGCCATTCATTTGTTCGTTAAGTGAGAGTAAAAGCGTGGTTGGAGAGGGAAGGGCGGAACTTTCAAGCAGACGGTATGATATCTCTGGTTTTGTGGGGCTTAGAAATCGTGACAGCTCTCCTTTCAAGGTGTGTGCATACGCCGGGCTGACTTTTATGGGTTGCCCTTTGGGAGATGAGACTCTTCGGTCTGAGGAAAGCTTCTTTTGAAGGCGTGACCTATTGATGTTGTGCCGAATCTCTTTGCTCTCAATGAAGTTACAAATATCTCCTAGTTTAGGCGGAGCGCCTGAGCTTTCCTTTAGAAACCAGGCTACTGAGATGGCGATCTCTATTTCGCCAAACTCTTTCTCCTCAACTAGAAATGCCGCAAACCCCTCGAGATCAACCATCTGTCATTGTGGCTTTAGGAAGGTTGTGTTTTACATAATCTTTGCATTTGAAATTTGGGACAAAACACCCATCTTCGATGCTGCCGAAGGACTGTCGTGAAATCATGTTTCCAAAGGTAGCCACCAAGTTGGCAGGCGTTTTTTCATCTACAGCTTGGATGGCTGTATAAACTTCATCCGGAGAGAAGCGATCTTTCTTTGTGAGTGCTTCTAGCTTTACGCAGAGAACAGCAATAATTTCCGCTTGTGTTTTTGGGGCCTTTTCCGCGTAGAACTTCCTGAGGTCTTGCCTGTCCTGCTCTGTTAGGAGGTCGTCAATAATGGCCAGCTTGCGAACACCTGGGCCTTTCCTTTTCGGCGACTTCCTTTCGACTGGTCGGTTCTGCTTAAGGTCGTGTGCGGAGGTCTCTGCCGGTTCAGCGGCTTCCTCAAGCGGGATTGAGAGGGATGCCCTGCTAGCTGTGCTGGATTGATGCAAGGTTTGAAGCAATTCCGATGCCTTAGTTGCGGCTCGTTCAAAATCCTCTGCGTCTGCATCAATTTCGATTGTTCCAGCGAGAACATCAAGTTTCAGGGTTACTCTCGACATGCAAAGTCCTTTTTTGTAGTGGCGCTTGAAAATTTACTGTGATTGATTGGAAGAATGCAAGCGCACGTATTAAGTGCTTATGCTTCAGGTTCGGGCCCTTCTTTCCAAGTGCTGTTCCCCGCTCAGTGTTGCCTCCGCCAGTTGATCACCCATCTGGGTGAGCATTTCCGGCCGCCACTCCCTTTATCAAACCCCCCTGCGCTACTCTCCGCCCATCCGCAGCCTCTCCGCTCCAACCCGCTGAAACCGCCCCCGTTCCATGCTATCCTCAATCCCGTTCATCTGGGGAGGGGAACACCATGAAACAGCTGACTTTGGCCGCCGCGATCACCCTCTTGGCCGCGCCGCTTCTGGCCGGACAGTGCCTTGCCGATATTGCCGCCATTGACGCCGCTCTGGCGGCTGGCACCGAACTGTCGGAGGCGGATCTGGCAACGGTTCAGGAGCTGCGCGACGAGGGGCAGAGCCTGCATGACGCGGGCGATCATGATGCCTCGGTTGAGACCCTGGCTGAGGCCAAGGCGATGCTCGGCATCTGAGGCGCCGCAGGCCAAACAAAAACGCCCGGCGAGAAACCGGGCGTTTCCACATCTTTCGCATCCCGTCGTCAGAGGTTGTTCTGCACGTCCTGTGCGGCGCCGCTGATGGCTTGGCCGGCTTTCGAAATGTCGCGGCCGGCGCCTTTGGTGGTTTCGCAGGCGGTCAGGCCAAACAGCGCGCCGGTCAGGGCAAGCGTGGTGAGGGCGGTTCGGATCATCTCATGTCTCCCGTGGTCGATCTTGCCCAACAGATAGCAAGCGCGCGGCGCGCCTTCCAGTGGTTTGCAGGGCGATATATCGGCGGCATTTTCACGACCGCCATCGCCCCGGCAGACCGCCACCCACAGCGACCCCATCCCCCATATCCAGCGAGTACCACTTTGGGATAAAACCGCATAGGTTGAGTCGGGCCGATAGATTTTCGTCAGCAAAACCTGTCACCGATCCGGGGAGGACCTCTGAATGAACCACGCCGCTCAAAAGGACATACTGACACATTTGCGCAAGGGCCTGCCAGCCGTCGGTGCGCCGCTTACCGCTGATGCCAACGTGGTGCCGCTGGCCCCCCGGCGCGCCAGCCCGGCGGTGGCACAGCCGTCTGAGGCCGTGCTCAGCCGTAAATGGCTGGAGCTGCGCCGCGATATCGACTGTGCTTTGGCCCGTCTTGATGAGGGGTCATATGGCTATTGTCAGATCTGCGGCGACCGCATCAGCGACAGCCATCTGAGCACCCATCCAACCACGGCGTTCTGCGCCTCCTGCGCGGGCTGACGGCACCCTGTTGTTGCGGGGCTGGCGCCTCCAACCGGCGCCCGCAACACCCCCCCCCGCCAACGCCCTCCTGCAGACCCAATCCCCTGTGGACCCGCAGCAAGTCTCCGTGCTGCATCCCAACTCGCCCGCGCCTCCACGCGGGCGCTTTTCTTTTTGACGGTTTTCTTTGCCCGCGCGCTCCCCTACAGCAGGACCATCCTGTTCTGACCTGCCCCGATGGAGCTTTGCCGATGCCCTGCGCCCTATGTGCCGCCGAAACCCCGCTTGTGTCCTATGACGTGACCGGCGCGCCTGATGGCCAGTCCCCTGAGGTTGCGCTCTGCGAGATCTGTGCTGCGCAGGTGGCCGGAGACCTCGACCCCAATCACATGCGCTGCCTGTCTTCGGCGATGTGGTCCGAAACCCCGGCGGTTCAGGTGCTGGCGGCCCGGCTGCTGGCACGGCTGGCGGATCATGACTGGGCGCGCGACCTTGCCGATCAGCTCTGGCTGGAGGATGAGACCCGCGCCTGGGTAGAGGCTGCACCGGCAGCCAGCGCGCACCGCGACAGCAATGGCGCGCCGCTGGCGCAGGGTGATTCCGTGGTGCTGATCAAGGATCTGCCGGTCAAGGGCGCCGGCTTCACCGCCAAGCGCGGTACGGCCGTGCGCAATATCTCCCTGGTCGCTGACAATCCCGAACATATCGAAGGCCGGGTTGATGGGCAGCGCATCGTCATTCTCACCAAATTTGTGAAAAAGAAATAGGCGACCCAGCCGCCACAGGGCCCCAGAAATGCGCGCCCGCCCGTTGCCGCCCTGTCTCGGATGTGGCACAACCGAACCAACAGACTGAACAGATGAGTTTAGCATATGACTGACTTCGCCGAACGTCGCCGCATGATGGTCGACACGCAGATCCGCCCGTCGGATGTCACCAAATTCCCGATCATCGAAGCCATGCTGGCGGTGCCGCGCGAAGCCTTTGTGGCGGACGCGCAGCGCGAGGCGGCTTATGCCGATGGCAATCTGGATCTCGGCCCCGGTCGCGTGCTGCTTGAGCCGCGCACCCTGGCCAAGATCCTTGATGCGATTGATGTGCAGCCGGACGAGCTGGTGCTCGATGTGGCCTGTGGTCTGGGCTATTCCACCGCTGTGATCGCCCGCGTCGCCCAGATGGTGATCGGGGTCGAAGACGACGAGACCATGGCCTCTGAGGCGCAGGATCAGCTGTCGGCAGTTGGCGCCGACAATGCCATTGTCCACACTGGCGCGCTGGATGCCGGTGCTGCGGAACATGGCCCCTATGATGTGATGATCATTGAGGGGGGCGTGGAAACCGTGCCGGAGGCGCTGCTGGACCAGCTGAAGGATGGCGGTCGCGTGGCCGCGATCTTCATGTCCGGCGCATTGGGAGAGGTCAAAGTCGGCTATAAGAGCGGCGGCCAGATCTCCTGGCGGCTGTCGTTCAATGCCGGTGCTCCGGTGCTGCCCGGTTTTGAGGCGGCAAAGGAATTCGCTCTCTGATCTGCAGGGAGTTCACATTCGATCCGCGCTGATCCCGATTGGGGCGGATCGCAACATACAGGCGACTGACGATCCGCAGCGCCAGAGAGCAGAACGGCACTGCCGCGTCGGTGGGCCGGACCACATGAGGCTAAAGATGCGCAATAAACTGACGGCAAACCTGTTCAAGGCCTTCGTCTTCGCCGGAAGCGCAGCACTGCTGCTGGGCGCCCCGAAACAGGCGGCAGCGGACAATCTCTCCGATGCCATGATTGGGGCTTATAACACCAGCGGCCTTCTGGAACAGAACCGCGCTCTGCTGCGCGCGCAGGACGAAAACGTCGCTGTGGCCGTCGCCCGTTTGCGTCCGGTTGTGGACTGGGTGGCGCAGGCGGAACGTCGATATGTCCGCACTGGGTTTGGCAGCTTTGCCGTCTCCAATCACGATTCGTCGATTTCGACAGCGTTGGATGTTTCCTGGTTGCTGTTTGACAACGGCGTGTCCCGCCTGAACCAGATGGCGGCGCAGGAAACCGTTCTGGCCACGCGGCAGGCACTGATTGATATCGAGCAGCAGGTGTTGTTCGCTGCGGTACAGGCCTACGTCAACGTGCTGCTGCAGCAGGATACGGTGTCTTTGCGCCGCAACAACCTGCGCCTCCTGCGGGAGGAACTGCGGGCGGCCAATGACCGGTTCGAAGTCGGCGAGGTGACCCGGACCGATGTGGCGCTCGCTGAAAGCCGGGTTGCGGGCGCGCAGGCCAGCCTGATCGAAAGCCAGGGCGATCTGCTCAATGCAAAGGCAACTTATGTGCAGGCCGTCGGCCGTGAGCCGGGAACAATTGCGGGCCAGCCGCCGCTGCCTCAGCGGGTTGCCTCCTTGCAGTCTGCAGAAGCCATTGCCATGCGCAATCACCCCAGCCTGCTGACACAGCAACATGCGGTCAAAGCCGCCGATCTGAGCGCTCAGAGCGCCAGTCGTGGCCTCGGCCCGACGGTAAACTTCCGCGCCAGTGTCGGTCACGGTGAAGATCCCAGCGGCTCCGGCACAAGTGATACGTCAAGCGCAAGTGTTGTGCTCAGCCAGCGCCTCTATGCAGGCGGGGCTGTGGCTTCGGCTCGGCGCGCCAGTATCGCGCGTCTTCAGGCAGAACGCGGTGCGTTGATCACCACTCAGCGCAGTGTCGTGCAGGATGTCTCTGAGGCTTTCGTGGTGCTGGAAGCCGCACGTGCCAGCCTTGTGTCGTCCAACGAACAGGTCCGCGCCGCGCGCGTTGCCTTTGATGGTATCCGCGAGGAGGCCACCCTGGGAGCCCGCACCACGCTGGACGTTCTTGAGGCAGAGCAGGAGTTGCTGAACGCCCAGACCGCCCGTGTCCAGTCACGCGCTAATCAGGCCCTCGCAGCCTATGCGCTGTTGCAGGCGCAGGGGCTTCTGACGGCGGAACACCTAGGTCTGGCTGTCGAAATCTACGATCCGACGCTTTACTACAATCTGGTGAAGGACGCCCCGGCCCATGTCAGCCAGCGCAGCAAGGATCTGGACCGGGTCATGCGCGCCTTGGGCAAAAACTAAGGCCTCGCAAAGACAATTCTAGGGGGCTCGCCTGCGTGGGCCTCCTTAAAAACCACTTAATTCACACGGTTGTCTGGACGCAGTCAGATCGCTACACTCTATCGCAAGAGGCGAGAGTGATAAGCAAAAATGTCCGAACCGGTGACCCAAGCTGAAATTGAAGACGTCCTGTCGTCGATCCGCCGTCTGGTGAGCGAGGACAGCCGCGCATCTGGCTCCTCGCTTGGCAAGGGGGCAGAGGCCGCATTGGCTGCGCAGATCGCCAAACCCGTACCAGCGTCATCCGGCGGGCAGGGGGCTGCCGCGCCGGGATCCGCCAATGGCGCCACAAATGGCAGTAGCCAGCCGGTCACCCGTCTGGTTCTGACACCGGCGTTGCGCGTCCCGGAAAGCAAGCTGACCCCTGTTGCACCTGCGAATGCCCCTGCACCTGCGACCCCCGCCGTCGCTGAGGCGACCGCTGTGGCCGCCGCTGCGCCCGCCGATGATGATCACCGGTCTGAAGAGAGCGCCAATATCGCGTCCAGCCCGCAGGCAGATCCCTCCGGCAAAGACAGGTTTGAGGCGCTGCTGGCAGCGGATGCCATAGAATTCTGGAATGAGCCGCAGGACCTCATCGCACAGGGCATCGCCCTGCATGACAATGATCCCGGCAATGAGGATCTGGCCTTTTTCAATGGTATCGCTGCCGCCACAGCTGCCGATGAAGCCGCGGATACGCCCCCCGCTGCCGCAGCTGCCCCCGCCGCGACAGCCGCGAAGGCCGAGGTGACACTCAACAATGAGGCGCCCTGGACGGATCCCGCCGCCACGCTCTATCAGGCCGCTGCCAGCACCGATCCCGATGATATGGCGCAGGCCGAGGATCCCAATCCGCCAGCGCCCCCGGCAAAACCCACCTCTCAACTGAACCCGAAGGTCGGCGCGGTGGTGCAGAAACTGGCAGAGATGGAAGCGGCCAATACGGCCCGCCCGGTGCTCTGGGAACCTGACGGATCCCGCGACACGCCCTATGCGGGCAGTGATCTGGAAACGCTTGCCTGGGATGATCAGGACAGTGACGGCGCCGCGCACAACCAGACGGAAACCGAGGATCAGGCCCAGACTGTTGCGGATATGGCCATCACGCCCGAGGGGAGTGATACGCAGGCTGAGACACCACAGGTAAGCGCCGCGCCGCAGATCGACCTCCCAGCCCCCCAGCCGGAGTTGCATGCGCAGCTTGAGGCGCCAGCGACCGATACCGCGATTGAGGAGGTTGAGGAGAACACAAGCACCGATATCCCGGCAGCGCCAGCCGCATCCACCGCCGATGAGGTTGATCGCGACCTGCTGGAAACCTCGGTTACGGAAACCGCACTTGACGCGCTCGGCGCCCTTGGCTCCGATGAGAGCTTTCTGGATGAGCACGCCCTGCGTGAGCTGGTTTCGGAAATCGTGCGTGAGGAGCTGCAGGGCGCCCTGGGCGAGCGGATCACCCGCAATGTCCGCAAGCTGGTGCGCCGCGAAATCCACCGCGCCCTTTCCGCCCAGAACTTGCTCTGAGACCTCCGCCTCTGGCCTGACGGATCTGACGATATAGATGGTGCGGGCAGGCGTGACTGTCGGCGTTTACGCGCTGCGCACCGGTTCTGCCAGCGCCAAGAGCGCATCCAGATCCATACAGTCCTCAAGGTGATCCGCCAGCGCATCCAGCGTGGCCTCAACCCCGTTGTCATAGCCCGCGATACTCTCATGGCCGAGACCGGAGAGCACCGAGGCCCGAAACGCATCGGAGCTGAACAGCCCGTGCAGATATGAGCCTCTGACGCGACCATCCGCAGATACCGCCCCCTCTGCGCGCCCATCGATGTCCAGCCAGGCGCGGGCGCAATCAGGCCCGTTGGTACGGCCCATGTGGATCTCGTAACCGCTGACCGGCAGATTGCCATCGCGGGTCACGGCCTCTGTCAATGTCACCCGTTTTTCGCCTGCCATCACGGTATGCACATCCAACAGGCCAAGCCCGGCCACCTTGCCCGGGCGCCCATCGACGCCATCCGGATCGTCAATGGTCTGCCCCAGCATCTGATAGCCGCCGCAGAGCCCCATGACATGACCACCGCGCCTGTAATGGGCGAGGATATCAATGTCCCAACCCTGTGCCCTCAGATACGCCAGATCGCCAATGGTGGATTTGCTGCCCGGGATCAGCACCAGATCCGCATCGCCGGGCAGGGCGCGACCTGCAGGTACGATTTCAACTGTGACATTGGGTTCGGCTGCCAGCGGGTCAAGGTCGTCGAAATTTGCCATCCGCTCCAGCTGCGGCACCACAATCTTGCAGGCGCCACCGGGACGGGAAGCGATATCCATCATATCCTCGGCCGGTAGTTTCCACGCATCCCAGAACCACGGGATCACCCCCATCGAGGGCCAGCCGGTGCGTGCGGCGATGTCATCGCGACCGGCATCAAACAAGCTGCGGTCGCCGCGAAACCGGTTGACGGCAAAGCCCTTGATCCGCGCCAGATCCTGCGGCTCCAGCACCGTGTGCGTGCCGACAATCTGCGCAATCACACCACCCCGGTGGATATCGCCCACCAGAACCACCGGCACCTCTGCCGCACAGGCAAAGCCCATATTGGCGATGTCATTCTTGCGCAGGTTTGTCTCCGCAGGCGAGCCGGCGCCTTCGATCAGAACCAGATCCACATCCGCCGCCAGCCGGTGAAAACTCTCCAGGGCCGCCTCCAGCAGGCCGGTTTTGTCGCGCATGAAGGATCCCGCCGCCTGGGTGCCCCGACGCTTGCCCTGCACAATCACCTGGGCGCCGGTCTCGCTCTCGGGCTTCAGCAGTACAGGGTTCATATCCGTATGGGGCGCGCGCATGGCGGCCCGGGCCTGCAAGGCCTGTGCACGGCCAATCTCGCCGCCTTCGGGCGTCACGGCCGCATTATTGGACATGTTCTGTGGTTTGAACGGGGCCACCGACAGGCCCCGGCGCACAAAGGCACGGGCCAGCCCGGCGACGATCATTGATTTGCCGACATTGCTGCCGGTGCCTTGGATCATGATCGCCCGTGCTGTCATGGCCGCCTCTTTCGCGCAATTGGTGGTCTGGTTTCTCAACTCTCAGCCATGGCGGATTTTTCCCGTCCTGAAAAGCCCGGAGAGCGGCCTATTCCACGTTGAAACCGCCACCACAAAAAGAAAAAACGCGCCCCCCAGGACGCGCTTTTCTTCGACAGTCATATACAGTTTCAGACTGGCAGGTCTGATCAGGCCGCTTCGGCCTGTGCCGCATTGCGGCGTTCGCTCTCTTCGCGCGACAGCGCGACAGAGGTACGGACACCCCGGCCCACAAATTCCATCAGGCCGCCGACCACGCGTTCGTTCGGGTCGATGCCTGCACAGCTCAGCACTTCGCGCCCGTCGCGCGACCGTGCCCACCGAGCGATCTGCTCGGGGCCGTTACCATATTTCTTGTCATCGGCGATCGCATCATCAAGTGCCGCCAGCACAACCGCAGCAAACAGTTTGCGTGCACGGTTGCCTTGCTCGTTATTATATGCGGTGCCGTCAACGAAATCTCGCATCGTGCTTCCTTTTTGTTCTTGCTATTGCAATTTCGGCGTGACGCTCCTTATGGCGGAATTGTGACGATTCGGATAGCCTCCATACGCATATCTTTTATGCGCAATTTGCATAGCTCTCCGGTCCGTCACACGACATATCGTTGTCTTGCCAGCCGACTCCCTGCCAGATATAGGGGCGGTTAACAGTTCATCAACCACCCGAGAGGGATTTTTGTCATGCCCAAAATCAACGGTAACGAGATCCGCCCCGGCAATGTTCTCGAGCACAATGGCGGTCTGTGGGCCGCTGTCAAAGTCGATCACGTGAAGCCCGGCAAGGGCGGCGCCTTTGCTCAGGTCGAGCTGCGCAACCTGCGCAACGGCTCCAAATTGAACGAGCGTTTCCGCTCCGCCGACAAGGTCGAGAAGGTTCGTCTGGAGCAGAAAGATCAGCAGTTCCTCTATGAGAGTGACGGCATGCTGGTGTTCATGGATGCCGAAACCTATGAGCAGATCGAACTGCCCGCAGAGCTTCTGGGCGACCGTCGTCCGTTCCTGCAGGATGGCATGACCATCGTTGTTGAATTCCACGACGACGAGGCGCTGAACGCCACCGTGCCGCAGAAAGTCACCTGCAAAATCGTCGAGACCGAGCCAGTCGTCAAAGGCCAGACTGCCGCCAACTCTTTCAAGCCGGCGATCCTTGATAATGGTGTGAAGGTTATGGTGCCGCCCTTCGTTGGTCAGGACGAGATGATCATCGTCAACACCGAGACCATGGAATATTCTGAGCGCGCATAAGTAGTTAGCGCCAACATATCCAAATACGAAAAACCCCCACAGTCAGGCTGCGGGGGTTTTTTGTTGCTGTATAGGGGATGGGAAACCGCTCAGTTGTAGTCGATTTCGAGCTGGCGCAGCTCCAGACTGTGGCCGCATTCATCCATCATCTTGCCGTAGGCGGCGGTAAATCCGGCCAAAGACGCGTCCAGAACCATCTCGCCTGCGGCGTAGGGAACCACTGTCCGTACCTCCATCCGCTGACCGTTCTGCATCCACAGAATGCTGTTCAGCGCGTCCATCCAGCGGACCTGCGCGCTCGCCTCAGCGAGGCCTTCCTCGTTGATCTCGGCGTTGGCGATACCGTAGAACACCGCCTCCCGGTCGATCACAAATCCGATCGCCTGCCCATTCTGCACCTGCGTCGGATAGTGGCGCGGCGCGCTCTCAAACAGCTCCAGCTGCGGGTAGGTTTCCGGCGGGCCGACGTCGCCTTGGGTGACTGTCATACGCAAAAGAGGCAGCCCGTCGCCGCCGGTCCAGGCGGTGCAATCGCGCCAATCATGCTCCTCGGTGATGCGCATATCGGCGGCGACGGACCAGTCCTGATATTCCCAATAATCACTGGCGAGAGCGGGCAGGGGCAGCAGCATGAGCGTAAGGCAGGGGAGCAGTCGCATCTAATAATCCTCGTGAAAATGATGTCTGAGACATAGCTGCCCCAGGCCGCGCTCCCGCAGTGACGTCGCGTCACAAGCCGAGGGTGCAGCCACAGGATTGCCTCAGGTCTTAACCTGCCAGTCGATCCGCGCGTTTTGCGCACACATATCCGCCCCGGCGCGGTCGAATCGCAGATAGGCGATGGCCTGATCTCCGGCTTGGGTGAACAGCGTGCCGACGGGTTTGTCGGCGCGGCGGATCTCGGTTCCGATGGGGGCCTCACCCTCAACAGTGACGGTGGCCAGCCCCTTGCGCAGGGTGGTCTTGTGCTTCATCCGGGCGGTGACCTCCTGGCCGACATAGCAGCCTTTGCGGAAATCGACGCCGTTCAAGCGTTCAAACCCGGCCTCCAAGATATAGCTGTCCGGTCCCAGTTCGATGCCGGTTTCGGGGATGCAATGCGCCACGCGGATGGCGTTCCAGTCGCTGCCGTCATCCCCCGGCTGTGCACCATACATCCGCCAGCCCAGATCGGGGTGGCGCGGATCCGCCAGCGCGCCCTCAGGCGCAGGTCCGGTGCCCCGGCGCACGGCCAGATCGGTCTCTTCAATGGTCACTTTGGCGCGCAGCCGGTACATGGTCAGCCGTTTGGCCAGACTGGCGGCCAGGCTTTCGTCCACGTCCACCAGCAGATCATCGCCCTCAGCGGCGACAAAGAAATCCGCCAGATATTTGCCCTGAGGGGTCAGCATCGCGGCGTAGACCAGCCCCTGATCGACCTTGGTGACATCATTGGTGATCAGCCCCTGAAGGAAATCGCGGGTATCAGCCCCGGAGAGGCGCAAAATGCGGCGGTTGCTCATAGGTCAGGCTCCTGAAGGATCTCATAGGCAATGTAGGTCGCGAGGTGGGCAAGGCCTAGCCAAACATACGGCGGGCCAGTTTCTGGAACCAACGGGGCTGGTCGCCCCCTTCGCTGAACTGTCTGGGCGCCTGTGCGGCAACACCCTGGCGGTCCACCAGTGTCTTACCGTCCTGAAACTGCAGCCGGTAGAGATCGGCATAGATCCCGCCGCGTTCCAGCAGCTCCTCATGGGTGCCGTGATCCATCACCTGACCGCGTTCCATCACCACGATTTTATCGGCATTGCGGATGGTCGACAGCCGGTGCGCGATCACCAGCGTGGTGCGCCCGCCGGACAGTTTCTCCAGCGCCTGCTGCACAACCTTTTCAGATTGCGCATCCAGCGCCGAGGTCGCCTCGTCCAGCAGCAGGATCGGCGTGTCACGCAGCAACGCGCGGGCAATCACCACCCGCTGGCGCTGGCCACCGGACAGGGCCGAGCCACGCGGACCCACCAGCGTGTCCAGCCCATTGGCCAGTTTCGGCAGGAAGTCCGCAACATGAGAGGCTTCCAGAACCTCCTGCAGCCGCTCTTCACTCACATCAGTGCGCCCCAGAAGGATATTCTCGCGCAGGGTCTCGTCAAACAGCAGCGCCTCTTGGGTCACCACGGAAAACAGCCCGCGCAGGTCGTCCAGATCGAGATCGCGCACCGCAACGCCACCCACGGTCACTGATCCCTCCTGCGGGTCCACCAGCCGGGTGAGCAGGTTGAAGATGGTGGATTTCCCGGCCCCGGAGGCGCCTACCAACGCTGTGGTCTTGCCGGCCTCTGCCACCAGCGACAGATGGCGCAACACGTCCGAGTCGCCATAGCGCAGAGTGACATCGCTCAACGCCACCTCGGGCAGGCCCTTGGGCGGGGCGACGGGGTTTTCGGGCGACACCAGTTTGATCGGGGAGTCCATCAGCTCCTTGATGCGTTCCATGGCCGCCGCAGCCGCCTGCCAGGTGCCGCTGATCGAGGCCAACCGGCGCATCGGGTCAAAGGCCAGACCGATGGCGGTGAAAAAGCTCATGAACTCACCGACGGTTTTCTTACCCTCGATGATTTCCGCGCCGCCATAAAGCACCACGCCCATCACGCCCAGACCGGCCATAATGTCGATCATGCCGGTGGTGGAGGCCACCCCAAAGGAGGCGCGCACTTCTGAGCGGACGAACTGATCCATATGGCCGCCAAACCGGTCAGTCTGGTAGTCTTCAAGATTGTTCAGCTTGATCGGCACGATGCCGTGAAAAATCTCATCCAGCCGGGTGGAGAGCGATGCGCCAAGATCCCGCGCCTGCGAGGCCTTGCGCCGCACATAGCGCTGTACGGCAGCCAGCGGCAACAGCAGCATCGGCAGGCCAATCAACATGATCGCGGTCCAGCGCCAGTCAACGCTGATCGCCACCGCCAGCACCGCCACCATCTGCGTGACATCGCGGCCGGCACCGGTGATCAGCGCCTGCCAGACCGAATTGATCGCCATCACATCGCTCTGTACCCGCTGGATCAGAAAACCGGGCGGGTTCACCTGATGGAACGAGGGATCCTGTCGGATCAGTCGCGCCAGCATATCCTTGCGCATATGCGCGGCGGAGGTCTGGGAAATCTTGCTGAGGATCACCTTCTGGCAGACGCTGGACAGCCCCCGCATGGAAAAGATGATCAGAAACGCCAGGCTGACCCAGAACAGCGCCGTGGTATTGCCCGCGACAAACACCAGATCGAACATCGGCTGCATCATGTAGCTGAGGCCACCAACGGTGCCGCCCTCAATCAACATGAACAGGATCGCCAGCCCCAACAGGCCCATATAGTGGCGCAGATATCCGCGCCACAGCCATCCCAGTAACTCGCGCGAGGACATGTGCTCGGGCTTGCTTTTTATGGCCGGGGCCTCGCCTGCGGCGGGGAGGGGCGCCACGGTCTGATCCGTCGTCGGGACAGCGGCCGCCTTGGACGCTTCCGTGACGGGGGCCGTGTCCGGCGCTGCGGGAGAGGGGGTCTTGGGGTCAGTCTTGGGCAAGGGGCACAACCGATGTGGTTTTTTCTGGCACTGACATCCGCGTCAGGCCTGCGCCATTTAAGCAGCTGGGGGCAAAGGTGCAAGCGTAGCGCCGCTTTTGCTGCCATGCTTGGCGCCGGACCGACAGCCGTTGCGCAGCTTGCATCAAATCCTACAAGGCAGGCTTTGCAAGGGGTTGCGGCCCCGGCGTGCCCGCGCCACAGTCCACCAACAACAGGGCAGAGCCTCAACACAGGAGTGCAGAATGACAGCGGATGTTTCCCTTGCCGCCGGGCGCGGATATCTGGCGATCCCCGGACCTTCGGTCATTCCGGACGCTGTGTTGCAGGCCATGCACCGTCCCTCTCCCAACATATACGCGGGCGAGCTGGTTGAGATGACCGCCACGCTGATTCCCGATCTGCGCCGTGTTGCGCGGACGGAGCATCATGTGGCGATCTATATCTCCAACGGCCATGGCGCCTGGGAGGCGGCGTTGCAGAACACCTTGCAGCCCGGCGATACCGTGCTGGTGGCCGCTTCGGGCCGCTTTGCCATCGGCTGGTCAGAAATGGCCGAGGCGCTGGGGATCAAGGTGGAGATGCTCGATTTCGGCACCGGCGCGCCCTGGGACATGGACCGCATCGCCAGTCATCTGGCGGCAGATAGCGCGCATCGGATCAAGGCGGTGCTGGCGGTGCATGTGGATACCTCCAGTTCTATCCGCAACGATGTGGCCGCGATGCGTGCGGCGCTGGATGCCTGCGATCACCCCGCATTGTTGATGGCCGATTGTATCGCCTCGCTGGGCTGTGACCGGTTTGAGATGGATGCCTGGGGAGTCGATGTGATGGTTGCCGCCTGCCAAAAGGGGCTGATGGTCCCTGCGGGTATGGGATTTGTGTTCTTCAGCCCGAAGGCCGCCGAGGCGCGTGCCCGCCTGCCACGGGTCAGCCGCTATTGGGACTGGGAGCCGCGCGCCAACCCCGTAGAATTCTATCAGTATTTTGGCGGCACCGCGCCGACGCATCATCTCTATGGTCTGCGGGCCGCGCTGGATCTGATCCACGGTGA
Source organism: Phaeobacter sp. HS011 (assembly GCF_018101215.1). Classification (NCBI taxonomy): domain Bacteria; kingdom Pseudomonadati; phylum Pseudomonadota; class Alphaproteobacteria; order Rhodobacterales; family Roseobacteraceae; genus Phaeobacter; species Phaeobacter sp. HS011. Next base: position 187,583 of record NZ_JAGEUF010000007.1, read on the forward strand.
GGGGATGGAGGCCGTCTGGGCGCGGCATCATCGCTTGGCACAGGCGATCTGGGCGGCCTGTGACCGCTGGGGCGACGGCGGTCCGCTACGGATGAACGTGCAGGACGTTGGTTTGCGCTCCAATGCGGTAACCTCGCTGCATCTGGGCGGGGATGACGCCACCCGACTGCGCACGTGGGTGGAGCAGACCCTGGGTCTGACGCTGGGCATTGGCCTTGGCATGGCGCCTCCAAACAGCCCGGAGTGGCACGGGTTCCTGCGGCTGGGCCATATGGGCCATGTGAGCGGTCAGATGATCATGGGGCTGCTGGGCGGTGTTGATGCCGGGTTGAAGGCGCTGGAGATCCCGCATGGATCCGGGGCGCTCGAGGCGGCCTCACAGGTGATCGCCGGGGCCGGTGCGACGGCGGTTCCAGCATCACCGGAACTCTCTGCTGTGGGCAGCTGCTGCGGGTGATCCGCAGCAGGCCCTGGCACAGTCTCAGCCGTTGCGCGCCCGCTCCAGCGCGACGGGCAGCGCGCGGGCAAAGGCGTCCAGCTGATCCTCCGGCCCGCAGCTGACGCGGATGCAACGGTTTTGCGGCGCCGCAAAGGGCATCCGTACAAACACGCCCTGATCCACCAGACCCTCCAGCACCGATTTGGCAAAAGCGCCATCCGCTCCGCAGTCGATGGCTACGAAATTGGTGGCTGAGTGCAGGGGCGTTAGCCCATTGTCGCGGGCAATCTGCGCAATCCGGTCGCGCGCGGTGGCAATGCGGCCAAGAACCTGGGCCAGCCACGCCTGATCCTGCAGGGCCGCCAGCGCGCCAATCTGGGCGGTGCGGTTCATGCCGAAATGATTGCGCACCTTGTTGAAGGCGGAGATCAGCCCGGCCTCTGCCAGCACATAGCCCACCCGCGCACCGGCCATGCCATAGGCCTTGGAAAACGTCCGGGTGCGGATCACGCGGGGATCATTGATGTCGATGGGCAGGGCGGTGCCGTCGGGGGCGCAGTCGATATAGGCCTCGTCCAGCAGCAGCAGGCAGCCCTCGGGCAGGGCGCCCATCGCCGCCAGCAGAACGGCGCCGCTGTGCCAGCTGCCCATCGGATTGTCAGGATTGGCGAGATAGACCAGCTTGGCATCCACCTCCGCCGCCTTGGCAAAGAGCGCGGCGGGGTCTTCGTGGTCGTCCTGATAGGGGACGGTATGCAACACGCCGCCAAAGCCCGCGACATGATAGTTGAAGGTTGGATAGGCGCCAAGCGAGGTGACCACCGCATCGCCTTCGCCAATCAGCAGCCGCACCAGATAGCCCAGCAGCCCGTCAATACCTTCGCCAATCATGATGTTCTGGGGCGCAACACCGTGATGCGTGGCCAGCGCCTGACGCAGGTCATGGCTTTCGGCGTCGCCGTATTTCCAGATTTCGCCCAGCGAGGCCTGCATGGCCGCAATCGCCTTGGGCGAGGGGCCAAAGATATTCTCATTCGCGCCCAGCCGCGCCGTGAAGGGCGCGCCGCGCTGGCGCTCCTGGGTTTCCGGCCCGACAAAGGGGACCGAAGCGGGGAGGGAGTGGGCAAGCGGGGTGTAACGTGGCTGTGTCATGGGGGCAGATAACGTGATCCGGTGCGTCCGGGCAAGCGCAGGCGACAGGGTGCAGGTCTGCCCCGGCGTTACGCTGGATCACTGCCGGGATCCGGGGCAGTCTGCGGCCAAGAGAATTTCCGAGAAAGAGGGGGCCAACATGGCACGGGTATCGGTAGAGATCGAAGACCACATCGCACGGGTGACATTGACCCGCGGTGACAAGATGAACGCGCTGGACAGCCAGATGATCGAAGAGATCATCGCCGCCGGTGAAAGCCTGATGGACAGCAAGGCGCGGGTGGTCGTGCTGTCGGGCGAGGGCAAGGCGTTCTGCGCCGGTCTTGATCTGATGAGCTTTGCCCAGATGGGGCTGAAAAACCCCGAAGAGTGGCTGATGAGCCGCTCTCATGGCGATGCCAATCAGGTGCAGCAGGTGGCAATGGTCTGGCGTCGCCTGCCGATGCCGGTGATTGCCGCCATCAATGGCGTCGCCTTTGGCGGCGGGCTGCAACTGGCGCTGGGGGCAGATATCCGTATTGCTGCGCCCGATGCGCGGTTTTCAGTGATGGAGATGAAATGGGGGATCGTGCCGGATATGGGCGGCATGGTGCTGCTGCCGCAGCTGTTGCGGTCCGATGTGCTGCGGCGGCTGACCTACACGGCGGAGAAAGTGTCGGCGCCACAGGCGCTGGACTGGGGGCTGGTCACTGAGCTGGCCGAAGATCCCATGGCCCGCGCCCATGAGCTGGCGACAGTGATCGCAGGGCAAAGCCCCGCCGCCATCCGCGCGGCAAAAGCGCTGATTGAGACCGCCGAGACCAGTCAAGACCGCGCCGAGGTGCTGCTGGAGGAATCCCGCGTTCAGGTCGGTCTGATCGGCAAGCCTGAGCAGATGGAAGTGGTCGCCGCCCAAATGCAGAAACGCGCGCCCAAATTCGACTGAGCCCGACGTCAGTCCGATCTGAAATGAAAGAGAGCCGCGCCGGGATCTGACCGGCGCGGCTCTTTCTTTGGTGTCCTACCCCGTCAGGGGCGGCGTAATCGTCAGATCGAGGCGCGATAGATCTTGTCGATGTTGGAGCCTAGCGCTGCGTTGTAGTCGTCATCGCTCATGGCGACATTCAGACCTTCGGTCAGGGCACGGCTGAAAGAGGCGATCATGGTGCTGTTCTTCGCCAGCTTTTCGCAGGCATCATCGGTGGTGTAGCCGCCGGACAGGGCCACGACGCGCACCACATTGGCATGGGCGGCGAGATCGTCATAAAGACCGGCCTCGGTGGGGATGGTCAGCTTCAGCGCCACTTTGGTATCGGCGGGCAGGGCGTTCAACTCGGCCAGAATCGCGTCTTTCAGCAGGGCTTCTGCCTCGGCTTTGGTGGCGGAGTTGATGTCCACCTCCGGCTCGATGATCGGCAGCAGACCGGCAGCGGCAATCTGGCGGCCGACGATGAACTGCTGGCCGACGACATTGTTGATGCCGGTGGCATTGGCGCCCTTGATGACCGACCGCATTTTGGTGCCGAAAATCCCGGCCTTCACGGCGCGCGACAGCAGGGCGTCCAGATCGGGCATCGGTTTCATAGTCTGGGCGTCGTCCGCCTCGTCTGCGAGGCCCTTGTCCACCTTGAGGAACGGAACAACACCGCAATTGTCCCAGAGGTAGGCAGGCACCGGCGTGCCGTCGATCGCCGCATCCATGGTTTTTTCAAACAGGATCGCGCCAAGGATCTTGTCGCTGTTGAAATCGGGAGCGGTGATGATGCGGGCGCGCATTTTCTGGATCTCACCGAACATCTCGTCATCATTGCCATAGGCGTCTTCGGTCACACCATAAAGCGCCAGCGCTTTGGGGGTGGAGCCGCCGGACTGATCGAGCGCCGCGATGAAGCCCTTGCCGTTTGCGATACGATCAAGCTGTGCGGTCTGGGTCGAGGTTTCTTGCGCCATATGTCGGGTCTCCACGAAAAGGGATTGTCTGTCTGGCACCGTCTATACCGCGCCTGCGGCAGGAAACAACTATTAGCATCAGGTGGTTGCGCTAACGCCTCCGCTAACAATGGTCACAGGTGGCGGTGTTGAGCAAATCTGTGCAGCTGGGCGGGCGCTGCGATTGCCAAGAGCACGCTGTGGCGCGCAGGCAGGAAAAAAGGCAGACCGTGAGGGCCTGCCTTTTAATGGTGTAGTGATCTGTGGCGCCTGAGGCGTCGGGTGTCAGACCAGACGCGAGGCTTCCTTGGCGGCGCGGACGAAATCGTCGAACAGCGGGTGCGGATCAAACGGTTTCGATTTCAGTTCCGGGTGGAACTGCACACCGATGAACCAGGGGTGATCAGACCATTCGACGATTTCCGGCAGGCGGCCATCGGGAGACATACCGGAGAATTTGAGGCCGCAGGCCTCCAGCTGCTCGCGGTATTTGGTGTCGACCTCATAGCGGTGGCGGTGGCGTTCCTCGATCTTGGTGGTGCCATAGACCTCGGCCACTTTGGAGCCTTCGGCCAGTGTGGCGTTGTAGGAACCCAGACGCATGGTGCCGCCCTTGTCGTCATCGACCTTGCGCGCCACGGTGTGGTTGCCCTGCACCCATTCTTTCAGGTGGTAGACCACCGGTTCAAAGCGTTTTTCGCCGGCCTCATGGTCGAATTCTTCCGAACCCGCCTCGGAGATGCCGGCCACGTTGCGGGCCGCTTCAATCACCGCCATCTGCATGCCGAGGCAGATGCCCAGATAGGGCAGCTTATGCTCACGGGCATATTGTGCGGCCTTGATCTTGCCCTCGGTGCCGCGCTCGCCAAAGCCGCCGGGCACCAGAATGGCGTTATAACCCTGCAGATAAGGGGCGGCGTCTTCCTTGTCGAACAGCTCGGCATCGACCCATTCGATCTTCACCTTCACGCGGTTGGACATGCCGCCATGGGTCAGTGCCTCAGCGATGGATTTATAGGCGTCTTCCAGCTGGGTGTATTTTCCCACGATGGCGATTTTGACTTCGCCTTCGGGGTTGTAGATGCGGTCGGCCACATCTTCCCAACGCGACAGCTTGGGTTTCGGGGCAGGCGCAATGCCAAAGGCATCCAGAACTGCCTGATCGAGACCTTCGCGGTGATAGGCCAGCGGCGCCTCATAGATGGATTTCAGATCCTGCGCGGCAATCACGCTGTCGGCGCGCACGTTGCAGAACAGCGCCAGTTTTTCGCGTTCCTTATGCGGGATCGGACCCTCGGAGCGGCAAACCAGAATATCGGGCGCCAGACCGATGGAGCGCAGCTCCTTCACCGAGTGCTGGGTCGGTTTGGTCTTCAGCTCGCCTGAGGCCTTGATGTAGGGCAGTAGGGTCAGGTGCATGAAGATACACTGGCCCCGCGCCTTGTCATTGGCGAACTGGCGGATGGCTTCAAAGAAGGGCAGCCCTTCAATGTCGCCGACGGTGCCGCCAATTTCGCAGAGCATGAAATCCACCTCATCTTCTCCGATAGAGATGAAGTCTTTGATTTCATTGGTCACATGCGGAATGACCTGAATGGTCTTGCCGAGGTAGTCGCCCCGACGTTCCTTTTCCAGCACGTTGGAATAGATCCGGCCCGAGGAGACCGAGTCGGTCTTGCGGGCGGCCACGCCGGTGAAACGTTCGTAGTGGCCAAGGTCGAGATCGGTTTCGGCGCCGTCGTCTGTCACGAAGACTTCGCCATGTTCGAACGGGCTCATCGTGCCCGGATCGACGTTCAGATAGGGGTCCAGTTTGCGCAGACGGACGGAATAGCCGCGTGCCTGCAGAAGTGCCCCAAGAGCGGCGGATGCCAGCCCTTTGCCCAGAGATGATACAACACCGCCAGTAATGAAAATGAAACGCGCCATGAGTGTTCGGCTGCCCCCGTGAGAAGTCAGAATTCAGCTGCCCGGCGGTTGCAGAAACCGCAGCATCACGGGGCTTTACGTATAAAGGATTCGCGCAAAATGCGCAAGCAAGCCGCAAGATGCTGTTACGGCTGCTTTTGTTCATTCTAAGTGTAGTGGATTCTCGCGAATCCCGCGTCAGACGCAGTGGTCATTGTCGGATCTGCCCAAAGCGGTGAGATCCGCTGGGCTGATCCAAAGGTCCGGACCCGGAGGGCCGGGTTTAGTCTGCGCTGGGAACCAGCGGTGCGTTGTCGCCCTGAACCGGTGGCAGCAGATCGCTGCCGAGCGGTGCTTCGGGTGCATCAGCAGCACCCTCTGCGGCAGGGGCGCTCAGGCGGTCTGCGACCGAAGAGCCTGCGGATTTCTGTGCTGCCAGAATGGTCAGCGTGATCGAGGTGCCGATAAAGGCGACCGCCAGGATCCAGGTCAGCTTGCTCATCGCGGTGGCTGCGGCCCGGCCGGACATGGCCCCGCCACCGCCGCTGCCCATGCCAAGGCCGCCGCCTTCGGAACGCTGCAAGAGGACAACGGCAATCAGCCCCAAGGCCAGAAGAAGATGGATGATGAGTACGACGTTTTCCATAGGATCCTACGGCGGTTGGCTGAGTATCGGGCGGTAAATAGGGAAGATTGCTCTGAGGGGCAAGGGCTCAGTTTGCCGAAGCGCGGAGAACGCAGGGCTGTGGCTGCCGGGTGGGCCTAAATCTGCGAAAAACAGCGCAGGATCGAAGAGCGGGCGAGGATAAGGGGGCAGCATCGGGGCGGGCCGGTTGTGCCTGGCATCAGCCCTGCTGATCACATCCATGACGGATTGTGACTGGACAGGTTTGTGCTGCGGCGGGCAGTCTCGCCATATGCCTCATGATCACGCCGACGCCCCGCACAGCCTCTTGCCCCCGGACCCTGCCTTGCGCGTCAAGGCGCTGGAAACCCTGCTGACCGAGAAGGGTCTGATCGATCCCGCCGCTCTGGACGAGATCATCGACACCTATCAAAACCGCATTGGTCCTGCGAATGGCGCGCGTGTGGTGGCACGGGCGTGGAGCGATCCGGATTTCAAGGCCGCGCTGCTGGCTGATGCCGACCCGGTACTGGCTGAGCTTGGGTATTATGGCCGTCAGGGCGAGCATATGGTGGTGGTGGAGAACACGCCCGAGCAGCATAATATGGTCGTCTGCACCTTATGCAGCTGTTACCCGTGGCCGCTGCTCGGCATTCCGCCGGGGTGGTATAAATCGGATGCCTATCGGTCCCGCGCCGTGCGCGAGCCGCGCCGGGTGCTGGCGGAGTTTGGCGTGACCCTGCCCGAAGGCACATCTGTGCGGGTTTGGGATTCGACCGCCGAGCTGCGCTATCTGGTGCTGCCAATGCGACCCAAAGATACCGAAGGACTGAGCGAGGACGCGCTGGCGGCATTGGTCAGCCGCGACAGTATGATCGGCACGGACATCCCTGAGGCGCCAAGATGAGCCGGGTCCATGACATGGGGGGACGATTCGGTGACGGGCCGGTGAAGCCCGAACCGCAGGATGCGCCGGTATTTGCCGAAGAGTGGCACGCCCGTGCGCTGGCGATAACGCTGGCCTGCGGCGCGTTGGGGCAGTGGAATATCGACACCTCGCGTCATGCCCGCGAGCGCTTGGCCCCCTTGGATTACACGCGGTTTTCCTACTACGAGAAATGGCTTGCGGGCCTGGCGAGCCTATTGGTCGAAAAACAGGTGCTGAGTGCTGAGGATCTGGCGGGGGCTGCTGCGGCGGCTGGCGATGGCACGGGCGCAGAGGGCGTGGCCCCGCATCCGCTTGCGGCCCGTGCCCTAAAGGCGGCGGATGTGGCCGCAGCACTTGCCAAGGGTGGCCCGGCAGATCGCCCCAGCCTAATTGTGCCCAGCTTTGCCCCCGGTGATGCGGTGCGCTGTCGCCGACCCGGCGGCAACCGGCTGGTGGAGGGCGGCCATACGCGGCTGCCGACCTATGCGGTGGGGGCCACGGGGCACATCCTGCGGCTGCATGGCCGTCATGTGCTGCCGGACAGTGCCGCGCATGGGTTGGGGGAGGCGCCCGAGCCGCTTTATGCGGTGGTTTTCCCGGCTGATGCATTGTGGTCCCATGCCGAACACCCGGGTGATGAGGTGGTTCTGGATTTGTGGCAAAGCTATCTGGAGCCGGTATGAGCGCATTCGACACATCGACGGCAAACCGCCCGGAACCGGCCTTTGATCAGCCCTGGCACGCGCAGGTCTTTGCGCTGACGGTACATCTGAATGAAAACGGGGCGTTTTCCTGGGGTGACTGGGTGTCGCGGTTTTCTGCGACGCTGCGCCGTCACGGGCTGGCGAAGGATCTGAATGGTGGCGAGGATTACTTTGCCGCCTGGCTGGAAACGCTGGAGCAATATCTGGCGGAGGCCGGCACCGTCGCGGCCGAGGAGGCCGAAGACATGCGCCGGAAATGGGAGGTTGCCTACCTCGCAACGCCCCATGGCCAGCCGGTGCGGCTGGCAGAACCTGCGGTGCAGGAAGGCTGAGCCCGCGTTCCGCGTTGCGGGCGCGCAGGGCCTCTACGAGGGTGGCCAAACATGGGGTCCGACACTGCGGTGACACATCGTGCTGTGCCGGGCTTTTTTAGTCTTGAGGTCTCCGGTCTGCTATCTTGGTTTTTTTGATGTCTCTTGCGGACGAAGAGGGCGGCGCCGCCGCTGAATCTCTGGTCAGGCCCGGGTGAGGCCTGGCGGACAGGATATCCTGATCTGCCTCCGCATTGCCTGGCGTGCCAACTGCGATCTTACGCAGCACCATGCGGATGCGGAGCCAATCTTGGGTCGTCTTGGTTGGTGGCGCAGCAGGGCGGTTACTCCGGTTGCGCTGGGGTGATCGATCAGCGGTCAGTCTGGCAGAGATGTGGGTGAAGAGCATGAAGAGGGCGCGCGGTGGGTGCGCAACGGGCGGGTGTGACGATGGGGAGGATGCGCGGGGAGCGACGTTTGCAAAGTCTTGGGGTCTGATAGCCGGCCGACGACCCTACGCTGCATGAGCTTTGCAAGAGGCCGCCATTCGCTGCAGGTGCAGCCGCCAAACAGAACGGACTGGAGGGGATGCGGACAAACCCGCCTTTTGTCCGTGCGGCCAGTGCTCATGCAGACAACCGTTGCACTGGCAGCGTGGCGTTTGCGGCGGTACAGCGGATTTTCTCAAAGCAGCCGCTCACGCATTGCTTAGATTTTCAGCTGATTGGTGTCCGGATCACAGACAAGTAGGGCCGGGTTTTCAGCAAGGCGTTCGGAGCTGAGCGACCCGAACTCTGTTTCTGATGATCAGGCTTGATCAGACTTTTTAAGTTGTAAGAAGCTCATCGCCGCAAGAAATGCAAAGAAGGCGGGATCCGACCAGCCAAAGCCGGTAAAGACACCAATCATGGCGGCATATAGCGTTACGATAAACCCAAGCGCATTGGTTGCCATCAGCCCGGTCAGGAGCCTCCGGATGGTTGCCCCATCGGTCACATCCCGAAGCAGGAACCCGAGAATGGCAATCCCTCCAAGGAAAATGCTGTTGTGCTGGGACAGGAACCAAGCATAGCGGTCATTCAGCTCCACGCCGTAGTTTGGCCACAGAAAGCCGGGCAGGAAAAAAAGTGCAAAGGCGAAGAACGCGTAGATTATGCTGTGAAGGGTTAGGAAAGTTCGGTTGCTCATCAGAAAGCTCATTTGCATTGTTTCAGACCGTTTCTCCCAAGGGGGCATGGGTGATCGCACTGAGGTCTTCCATGATATCAAACACATGATCTGACGCTACAGTAACACCGATGGCTTCCAACCGCTGCACGTGCATCGCTTTGTAGGTTTCCAGCGCCGCGAGATCCCGGAAAAGGTAGGTTGAACCGAAATCACCGGTGCTTTCATCCAAGGTCCAGATCTTCCAGATCACGCCGGTTTCCTGTGCAATGCTTTCGGCCAACCGATTGGTATCTTGAAAAAACTCTTCGTTCATCGGTCCGTCATAGGTCATATGCAGGTCCCAGATTTTCATCGTACTCATTGGTTCTATCCTTTCGACGTGCCTGGCCTTGGCGAGGTGTGTGGCAGAGCGTGCCGTTTCCATTGCCAAGTAGGGTAGTTCGAAATAGTTGTTAGATGAACAGGGTCTTTTAGATCGCAGTGTTAGGATTATCGAACAGTGAAGCGGAATGAGTTGAACGATGTGTCGATATTCGTGGCGGTGGCCCACGAAAACGGTTTTCGCGCAGCTGCCGACAAGCTGAAACTGGGAGCGGGATCAGTTAGCGAAGCGGTGCAACGGTTCGAAGACCGCCTCGGCGTGCGCCTGATCGAACGCTCGACCCGGACCATAGCCTTGACCCAAGCAGGGGAGCTGCTTTATCGCCGCAGTCTGCCCGCGATTAACGACCTGGAAACCGCGCTGAAGGATGTGCATGATCTAAACGAAGATATTTCGGGCACGCTTCGGCTGACTGCACCGACTGCTACGGGTCAATTGTTTCTGGATGCTCTGATCACAGGTTTTGCCAAAGAGCATCCGGCGATGACGATTGAACTCATCTATGACGAAACCAAGGTCGACCTCGTGACCAGCGGGGTTGATGCTGCAATACGTGCCGAGACCCTACTTGATCCTGACACACATGCCATCGCAATTGGCCCCACACAGGAGATGATGATCGTCGCATCCCCCGACTATCTAGCGAAAGGTCCGCACCTTAAGGAACCGGCAGATGTGGCGGCACATGGAGGGGTGTGTTTTGCCTTTACTGGTGCCAACAATCTGGCCCCCTGGGTGTTTACAGGCGCAGACGGTCCCTATTCGGTTATGCCGCGCCCCAAGCTTGTTACCAACGACGTGACCTCCATCCTTGAAGGCGCAAAGGCGGGACTTGGGCTGGCCTATATCTTTGCAAGCTCTGCCGAATGCTCGCTGGAAGACGGCAGCTTGGTTCAGGTTCTGGAAGGCCGGGCCGCTACGTTGCCAAGATTTTCGCTTAACTACCTATCGAAGCGCAACATGCCATCCCGCGTCCGGACATTCGTTGATTTTGCGAAACGGCACAAATTATAAAACGCGATACCGCGCATTGTTGGTGCTCGTCCGTCGAACCTGGCCTTTTGAGCTGACCCGTAGGCCGTTAAGGTGCTAGACTTGTACAGCCGCAGCATCAAAGCCTTTCCGCGGTGAAGGATCAACGTCGACCTGCGGCAATGCGGCAGCAGAGTTGCAGCGAACCCGCACCAGATCCAACCGGCCTGATGACGCCAGGCAGCCCTTTCACGACATTCGCACCAAGCGCAGCGCGCACTTCGCTGCAGGCGCGAAGCATTTGGGCCATTTTTTCAAAAGCCGCCATTCAGCAACCGGCGGCGGCTCTGGCTGATGCTGCGGGTTGCACCGGGGTTACCAAAGCGCAGGGAGCGGGCTTTGCAAAGCATTGATCGCCTCCCGATTTCAGCCCTTCGCGCCGCTTGCCGGGAGCCGCGATCACGGCCGCCGGACAGAGTTTCCGTGGGCGATGATCTGATTGATCAGAGCGGCTGCTGCCTTGTGAGCTGCGATGTCTGCATCCGTACCGGCGGCGTTTTCATGTGAGGCTGCAGCGTCACGAAGGATTCCGGTGATTTCATGCTCCGGCATCACTTGGAGGTCATTCATGGCAAGCAGCAGCGCCTCGCAAATTGATAAGGCGGCCATTCCAGCCTTGTCGGAATACTCAGTCATCCTGCATTTTCCTTTCTTGCATTGCATATCAAGCCAATGTGGCAGACTGGTGATCAAGGGCATCTTTGCAGAAAACGGAGTATGCTGGACTGATCGAGAGCAGCCCTGTCCTGCGGGCGTTCCGAAATGCTGTGTCTGTCCAGGGGGGGCCATGAACGCCATTAAAAATAGCCCGTTTACAAGAAAGCTATCAGCTTTTGCCGTATTGTCAGAAGATGAGCTTGCCGTGCTGGAGCGTTTGCACCAGCGCCGCAGAACGTTTGCTGCCGGGAGCGATCTTGTGCATCAGGGGCAGCCGGAACAAGCTGCCTATATTCTGTCCTCCGGCTGGGCCTGCTCCTATAAAATTCAGCAGGAGGGGTCGCGCCAGATCGTTGACTTCCAGATTCCGGGTGATTTTCTGGGATTGCGCAGTGTTCTTCTGCGCACCTCTGACCATAGCATTGAACCTATCGTGGAGATCGAAGCTGCGGAAGTTCTGGCAGAAGACCTTCTTGGGGCATTTGCCGATACCCCAAGGCTGGCGGCAGCCATACTATGGGCCGCGTCCCGGGATGAAGCAATGGTGGTGGAGCATCTTGTGGGACTTGGGCGCCGTGATGCGGATGCCCGAATGGCGCATTTCCTGCTGGAACTGGGTGCAAGGCTGGCTCTTGTCGGGATGGGAAGCAAGGCGGGCTACGCCTGCCCGTTAACGCAATACCATCTGGCCGACGCGCTGGGACTGACCGCAGTTCATGTGAATCGTGTGCTGCGCCAACTGCGGGAACGAGACCTGGTCACTTTCCGCGACGGTTATGTGAAGTTCGGCAGTTTTGACCGCCTGGTGGCACTGGCGGATTTCGATCCGGGATATCTGGATCAGGCTGGGCCGCTTCTGAAATGAAGCGGCTGCCTTCGGGTGAAACCTGGGCGGCCGGAAAACCAGTCCGGAATAAGACGGCTACACCAGGGCTAGTTTTGCCGCATCAAGCTCCTTGTACATTTCAGCATCGTTTTCCTCGCTCTGCGCCAGCTCGGCCAGCCGGTAATGCTTCCAGGCGGTGTCTTTCCGTGGCCCGGCAGGAGCCCTTTCGCAGGCAGCCCTGACAGAGGCCAGTTTTATGGACATCTCTCTTGTTTCAGGTGTCATTCGATTGTCCTTTCTTTGGCGTTCGCGGAAAATAAGAAGCGCGAACCATATGCCGAGCCAAATTAGGCCGGCACATCCTCCGCGCTTCTTGGCACTCGTAATACCCCCTCTGGCAAATACATGGCCAGTCCGAGATGCTTAGCTGGATCCCAATCAGTGCGCACTGACCTAGGTTAGCTAGCGGCGCTGCGTTGCGGAGGCTTGTCAAAAATCAGGCTTTCTCCGTCAGCGGAAGACGCGGCCGATTGGGGCCAGGCTCCGGATCATCTTATGGCTTCAGGTCACCCTATACCCGGGCAGAGAACAGCGGCTGGGAAGCACCCGCCTCTGCGGTTGATCAAAACCACACATGGAACCGCCCAAGCTGGAAAAACGGCAGGCGCTAACATCGATCAGCACGGGCACATTCCTTTCAGCTTAAAGTCTTGATGACACTCAGCGCTGCCGTGATCTCGCGCAACAGGTTACGAGGCGCCCCGCGGCAGCAGCTGCAAGCAGCCGCCACACAGGACATCAATGAGAAACAGGATGAACACACGGTCGTCCAGACTGATGGTGACGTTTTCCCATCCGTTTGCCTTAGCTGGCTACGCTGACGAACTTCCTGCGGGTGGGTACGAAGTTATCGTGGAAGAGGAGCTTATTCAGGGGCTCAGCTTCGAGGCTTACCGAACCACAGCAACTTACCTGCTGGTCCATGGCAGGGGCGGCCGCTCGGGGCGGACCGAACTGCGCCTGATCACTCAGAAGGATTTGGAAACGGCGCTGAACCGCGACAGCGAATTCCACACATGACTACAATCATAGCGAGGCGGCGCTTTCTCCGCAGGAGGACCAGAAATGACTTATCCCGAATGGCTGAAACCCGGTGTTTACGGTGCCTTGATTGGCGCGGTTTCTATAACTATTGCCGGTTTTTCCTGGGGCGGCTGGGTGACAGGAGGTCATGCAGAGGCAATGGCAAGCACCAGATCCCATGACGAACTGATTGCAGCCTTGGTGCCAGTGTGCGTCAACATGGCCAAGACAGACACCGACCGGATCGCCAAGCTGGCGTCAATCCAGGAAACGATGTCCTTCAAACGCCGGGACGCGGTTATTGCAACGGGCTGGGCAACAGTTCCGGGCGCTGAAACGCCAAACCGTGATCTGGCGCAGGCTTGTCTGGCCGGGCTGGAATTAGATGCATCGTAATCTTCTTCCACCAATCCCGCGTCTTCGTGCCAACGCGGAGAACTTCAGCCGGGTGATGGAATTACGACGTTTTCTGCACTCAACGATCAAACGCATTGTTGTGGTGTTCGGGCTGCTGGCAGCCTTCATTCAACCTGCATTCTCAGAGACGGTTGCTCTTTCAGTGCCAGAGAATGCACATAAAAGCAGTTACGGCGATGGCTGGGAATGCAACCGGTCTTACCGGGCGGTCGGCAGCACCTGTATAGCTGTCGTCGTTCCGCAAAATGCCTACCCCACACACAGAAGCTATGGTCCCGGGTGGGAATGCTCACACGGGTTCATTGAGGCCGAAGGGGCGTCCTGTGCTAAAGTCTTTGTGCCCGAAGGCGGGTATCTTGCCCCCTCAGGAACTCGGTGGAATTGCCTCCGCGGGTATAGAAAAATCGACGATTTCTGCCAGAAAATAGTTCTGCCGCCTGACGCCTATCTGACCAACAGCACACACGGGCCAAGCTGGCTATGCGACCGCGGTTTCGAAGCCAAAGGCGACGCCTGCGCAGTTATCGAAGTTCCAGAACACGCCTTCCTGAATGCATCGGCTTATGGTCAGCGGTGGACATGCGAGCGCGGCTACGCAGTGTCCGGTGACCACTGCATCCTGATTGAACTGCCGGAAAATGCACATCTTGCCAGAACGGGTAACCGTTGGGAGTGCAACAAGAATTTTCAGCAGAAGAAAGGTCGCTGTGTTCTGAACAACTAGGCGTCACACCCCCGGCTGCCGACCTGGCAGCATCAATACCTGCGTCATGGACACCAACGCCCTGAGCGCGGGCCTCTCAGAAGGAAATTCCATGGAAACCGCAGTCAAAGCGGAAAGGCCGGTATGGCAAAATGCCAGCGGTCCGCAACCACGATCATCTGAGCACTCTCAGGAACCTGGTAAATCTCCTGCGGCGCGCCCCCCAACCGCAATCGTGTATTGCGAAGGGAATTTCGCACGTGTTGACGGCAAGACAGCAAACGGGCTTGTCCGACACTCACAAGCCTATCGCATACTCTCGGTGGTCGACAGTGATCACGCAGGGGGTGACAGCGGGCAGATCCTTGATGGCACCCCGAACCACATACCAGTCTTTGGCGATCTTGAAACGGCGGTTACTCATGAGGCCGTCATTCCTGACACGCTGATCTATGGGATGGCTCCGTCAGACGGAAAACTGTCGGCAGATGACCGCCGTGTTGTGCTGGATGCAGTATCTTTGGGGATGAACATTGTCAGCGGGCTGCATGAATACCTCAGTGACGACGCGGAGATCGCCCTGGCAGCCAAATCGCGCAATGTCTCCCTGCGCGATATCCGCAAACCCCGGAACAGCAAGGACATGCGTCTGTTTGACGGCAGTGTCGCGAAGGTGAAGGCAATCCGCATTGCTGTGCTGGGAACCGATTGTGCGATTGGGAAGCGGACGACGGCAACGCTTCTCGCACGCGAACTGAATGCGCAGGGGATCAAGACGGTTCTGGTTGGCACCGGCCAGACCGGCCTGATGCAGGGGGCCAAATACGGCGTGGCCATGGACGCGGTGCCGCCGCAATTCTGCTGCGGGGAACTTGAAGGGGCCATTGTCGCGGCATCCGAAGGTGAACAGCCTGATGTCATTCTGATCGAGGGCCAGGGCGCACTCAGCCATCCGGCATTCTGCACGTCGGCATTCATTCTACGCGGCAGCCAGCCCGACGCGGTGATCCTTCAGCACGCCCCCAAGCGGGCGCACCGTTGCGACTTTCCAAACATGGCCATGCCTGATCCCGCTGACGAGATCGCCTTGATTGAAGCCTTCGCGACCACAAAGGTGATCGGCGTCACACTCAATCACGAGGGGATGACGGACGTCGAAATCACTGCCGTGATCAAGGAACATGCCCGCAACCTGAGCCTTCCTGTCAGCGATGCCCTTAGCCGACCTGCCGCGCATCTTGCCGAAATTGTCCTGTCGGCATACCCCCGGTTACGGCCGATGCCTGTTGCGGCAGCGCTATGACCGCACCGCGTATCAAAATTGACCTGCACAAAATCCGCGACAACACGCGATGCCTTGTTGAGCGTCTGAAACCACTCGGAATTACCGTCACAGGGGTCACAAAAGGCGTCTGCGGTCACCCTGGTGTTGCAAGGGCGATGCTGGACGGCGGCGCGATCGGATTGGCAGATGCGCGGCTTGCCAATGTAAGACGCATGCGCAAAGCAGGGCTGACCTGTCCGATCCTGATGATCCGGACCCCAATGCTGAGCCAGGCCGGGCAAATCGTCGAAACTTGTGAAGCAAGCTGCAATACAGAGACCAGCGTTATTGCAAAGCTTGCCGCTGCGGCCCTGCGCAGAGGCATCAGTCACGAGATAATTCTGATGGTGGAAATGGGGGATGGGCGGGAAGGTATTATGCCCGAGGATCTGACCAACGCTGCCCTTCACGTCACCAGAACGCCGGGTGTGCTTCTCAAGGGTATTGGCGCAAATTTCGCCTGTCTGGCTGATGCAGCCCCCACATCTCAGGCGATGGCAGTACTTTCATCGCTCGCCGATGAAACCGAGGGGGCATGCGGCCCCTTCGTCGAAACAGTTTCTGGGGGAAGTTCCGCAAACTTGTCCTGGGCTCTTGATGGCGGGCCCGCAGACCGGATCAACAATTTGCGCATAGGCGAGGCCATCCTGCTGGGAACCGACCCTGTTTCGGGACACCCGATCAGCGGGCTTCATACAGATGCCTTCATACTGCTGGCCGAGGTGATTGAAACAAAAATCAAATCAAAGCCGGTACCGCTGAAATTATCCGACCCGGCTCTCTCGGCGCTGAGCCTGGTGCCAGGCAATCATTGGACAACCCGCTCGATCCTGGCCCTCGGGCTGCAAGACACCGACGCTGCCGGGCTGACCTTTCCAGCGGCTGTTATCTTTGCCGGTGCGACCAGCGATCACATTGTGGTTGAGACGACCAATTGCCCCCTGCGCATCGGCAGCGAGATGTTGATGAAAATGAGCTACAGCGCCCTTGCGCGCGCCATGGAAGCCCCCGATGTTTCAAAGGTATTACACAGAAACAGACCATTGACAGAAGGTGCTGCCGGTAGCCGCAATGGTCGGATTACTGAGCTTTTTTGATCCCAGCGTTTCCTTAACAGAGTTGCTTCAAACCGGGATCAGGGGCCCCCGTCTGTGGCGTTCCGTGGCAAATGATGCAGAGAATGGCTATACTATTGTAAATCGCGCATCTTTCCGTGCCGCGCCGCTGGCATGAAAATGGCTCCGGCCGTCAGGCGATCGCAACATCTCTCTCAAAGACCGGATGGCTCATGTGGCGGCCTTCGTGTGCCATTCATAACCCCGGAAATGCCCAATCCTGCTGTTTGATGGTCAAGGAAACCGTCAAGCGGCTGAGACATGCACGCTATGGGCCGCGCAATAAAGCACAGCAGCAGAGGAGAGATAAATCAATGGATCAGCTCAGCAGCAGGACCGTCGCAGTATTTTCCCGATCCTTCACCTTGCCGGGTTTTGATGAGGCACTCCCCGCGGGTGAGTATGATATTGAAACCGAATTATCCGCACCGCCTGACCTCTTGAACCCTCAGGCCTGGAAGGCTTCGGTACTGGTGCATCTGCATCCCCGGAAATCACATCCTGGTCTGACGAGGAGCCTGGTCGTTTCGTTGGCGGATCTCGACAGCGCCCGGGTCAAAGACAAGCTTTCGGGAAAAGAGCTGTCGGCGTTCCTTTTCGAGGAAATGCTTGCCGATCCAATGGTGCGCCTTGTTATGCAATCCGACGGTGTCTCCGAAACTCAGATCCGGCACCTTTACTCTGGTTTGGGAATATCAGAGACGGATGGCGAACAGCATGACTAGCAGTTTGGGTACATGCGGCAAAAGGAGCGGCTCTGAATGATGGAGGTAGGCCAATCATGACCAATACCGATCAAAATGAAGTATTCTTGGTTCCGGCCCGCAGAGACGTACCGCGGGAGCGCCAGTGCCTGCGCTGCAACACCGCGTTCTGGAGTGAAGGGTTCGGTGAACGGATCTGCCGACGCTGCAAAGCATCGAATGTATGGCGCAACGCCGTTCCGGTAAGGTCCGGTTCACCTCGCCGTCACTGAATGTTCCAGTTAATGACAACTTTCTTGTGCTTGCTTCGAGCTTTGTGGGAAAGGTGAAGGTCTGTTTCGACGAATTCGGGGCGACTATTGGGCGTTTGCTTTGGCTGCTACCGACATTGGTCTTAGGAGCGGGAGCGGCGGTTGAGTCCGGCTCATCGTTAGCAGGTCCGGGCTGCAGCGAAAGAACGGTCTGAAGTCCGCACCTCAGAATGGCTTTGAATAGCCGGTCTCGCAACATCGGTTGCGACGCAGCGATGAGCGTGCCGCGCCTGCAAGCGAATGCTGCGTCAGCAAACACTTGTAACGACAATGGCAGCAATGTCCCGCACTGTATGAGTTCACCGGTTCCAAAACCTCGTAGTCGCAGCGAATGGCCGGACCGGCGGGCTGCGTCGCAGCAGAAACCCTCGGCCAGTCGCATCAAACGGCTGAGTTTGCAAAAGGCGCTATCTGCGCATCTCTAACCTTCGAGCGGGGTGCAGCATCGTCCTGGCCAGCTGAGCTAGCCTGAAGGTCCGCTCTCGGGAAGTCTGGCGGGATCCTTCGCGTCTGCAGCGAGGGCGTCGCAGGCCTCGTGCGATTGTCCGAATTGGGCTGCGAGCCGTCGTTCACGTTTGATGTTCTGACTGCCGGGGGCTGCGTTTGGAGTTGCGGCTGGGGTGATCTCGCCCTCGTCATGTTTCCCAATCGCCCGAGGGGAATCGCTGGATCTCACGGGGGGAGCTGGGGCCGGGGGCATTAGATGGGGCTTTGGCGCGCCGGTTGGTGTGTGGCTGGTGGGTGGGGTGGGGCTTGGATCTGTTTTGGGCCTGTTTCGGGGGGCTTAGCGGCGCGATATCTTGTGGAAAAGCGGTGCGCAGGCGGGGTGCGGCGAAAAACCGGTTCCCCTGTCTGCGCGGTCTCGTTATACGGAGCGTCGGTTTCAACCAGCATACAGAGGACCTGAGATGGCCAATGTCGTGGTAGTCGGCGCCCAATGGGGTGACGAAGGTAAAGGCAAGATTGTCGATTGGCTCAGCGAGCGCGCTGATGTCATTGCGCGTTTTCAGGGCGGCCATAACGCCGGTCATACGCTGGTGATCGACAGCAAAGTCTACAAGCTGCACGCGCTGCCCTCGGGTGTGGTGCGGGGCGGCAAGCTCTCGGTCATTGGCAATGGCGTGGTGCTGGACCCCTGGCACCTGATGAAAGAGATCGAGACCGTGCGCGCGCAGGGCGTGGACATCTCGCCTCAGACGCTGATGATTGCGGAAAACACGCCACTGATCCTGCCGCTGCATGGTGAGCTGGACCGGGCGCGGGAAGAGGCGGCCTCCAAGGGCACCAAGATCGGCACCACCGGTCGCGGCATTGGCCCGGCCTATGAGGACAAAGTGGGTCGCCGGGCGATCCGCGTGGCGGATCTGGCGGATGAGGCGACCCTGATTGCCCGCGTTGATCGTGCGCTGCAACACCATGATCCGCTGCGCAAGGGCCTGGGCATCGAAGCCGTGGATCGTGACGGGCTGATCGCAGAGCTGAAAGAGATCTCCAAGGAGATCCTGCCTTTTGCCGCGCCGGTCTGGAAAGTGCTGAACGAAAAGCGCAAGGCGGGCAAGCGGATCCTGTTTGAGGGGGCGCAGGGCGCGCTTCTGGATATTGATTTCGGGACTTACCCGTTTGTGACTTCCTCCAACGTGATTGCCGGTCAGGCGGCAACCGGTGTGGGCATTGGTCCGGGCTCCATCGATTATGTGCTGGGCATCGTGAAGGCCTATACCACCCGTGTGGGCGAAGGCCCGTTCCCGACCGAGCTGCTGAATGCGGATGGCACCCCGGATGCGGATGGCGAGCGTCTGGGTACGCGGGGTCATGAATTTGGCACCACCACCGGCCGTCAGCGTCGCTGTGGCTGGTTTGATGCCTGCCTTGTGCGCCAGACCTGTGCGACCTCTGGGATTACAGGTATTTCGTTGACCAAGCTGGACGTGTTGGATGGGTTTGAAACCCTGAAGATCTGTGTGGGCTACGATCTGGACGGGACCCGTCTGGACTATCTGCCCACTGCTGCTGACCAGCAGGCGCGCTGCACCCCCATCTATGAAGAGATGCCGGGCTGGAGTGAAAGCACCGAAGGGGCGCGCAGCTGGAACGATCTGCCGGCCAATGCCATCAAATACGTCAAGCGCGTGGAAGAGCTGATCGACTGTCCGGTTGCGCTGCTGTCCACCAGCCCGGAGCGGGACGACACCATTCTGGTGACCGATCCCTTTGCCGACTGATGTCTGACGAAAGTGGTCTGAGCTACAAGGCGCGGCGGCGCTGGGCCTTGGTGATCCTGTTGATCGGCATGCCGGTCTATATCGTGCTGGCGGTCAATGTGATCAGCTGGCTCGACCGGCCCTCGCTGCTGGTTGAGCTGATTGTCTATGTGCTGCTGGGGGTGTTGTGGATCCTGCCGTTCAAATTCGTCTTTCGCGGCGTCGGCAAGGCAGATCCCAATGACCCGGATCAGGATCAGGGTTGAGTTGGTGATGTCGCCGGGCAAGGGGCGCTGCCCCTCTTGACCTCGCGGTCAATTCACCCCGGAGTATTTCTGGAAAGATGACGGGCGGCTTGTCCTGAACATCTTGCCCTAGACAGAAAAAGGCGGCCTTTGGGGGCCGCCTTTTGTGTGTTGCACGGGGGTCAGAGGTCAGCCGACAGCGCGGTTGCCGGGTTGAAAACCGATCTGGCCGGAGGCGGTGAAGCGGCCGTTGTCGGCGCGTTCAATCTTGCCCTCGCGCAGCAGCTGGCCAAAGCTGCGCAGCCCGTCTTCGCGGTTGAACTCGGTCCCATCAACGCCGCGCACCTTGTTCATCAGCTGTGGGCGGGAGAAGTGATCGCGCCCTTCCACAAAACTCATATAGGCGGCGGCGGCCTCAAGCAGCTCGCCGAGTTCTACCGCGCCGCTTTCTTCGGCGTAGGCGGCAAAGCCGCCCTCGGTGGCGCTGCTTGCAGGGGTCTCTTCGGTCAGGATCGCGGCGGAGACCCGGCGCGGGCGCACCGGTGCGGCTGGGGCGGCACTGCTGTCGTCGATGCGCTGCTCCTGGACCAGTTTCAACGGTGCCGGGCGGCTGGCGGGTTTGGCAGGGCGCTGATCGGCGTCGCTGCGGCCTTCACCGCCGGGGGCCTGGCGGGCATCGGGGCGGCGTGGGCGCACCACGCTGGCCAGATCGTCGCGGTAGACCTGCGCGTCATCTTTGCTCTCCAGGGCGCCACCGGCGCTGCGTTCGGTCGAGGCTGCGGCCATCACGGCGCGCAGCTGGCTGTAGGTTTCGCGCGAGGTGCTGTTTTCGGGGTCTTCCAGACGTTCGTCGGCAGCGGCCATCAGGCGCGCGATATCGCCGTCGGCGGTGCTGGTTGCGCCGCGCTTGGCGCCGGGCTGCGGGGCCACGGATGCGGCGGCGTCTGCCGGGGTGCTGATGGGTTGCGGGGTCTCTGTCAGCTGCGCAGGATGCTGAGGCTTTGCCGTGTCATCGGGCTGAGGCGCAGCACTGTCCTCTTCGTCGTCATAAGCGGCCAGCGCATCTGAGATATCATCGATATCGTCGCCGCCCAGCAGATCCGCCTCCACCGCGGCGAGTTCGGCCAGCAGTTCGGCCTCGTCATCGGGGGACAGGCTGCTGTCGGCGGCGGGCTCTGCTTCCGGTGTGTCGGTCTCGGGTGACGGGGTGGGGTGGGCGTCAACAGCTGTGTCGCCGGTCCCATCATCGACCGCCTCCAGCGTGCCGCTGGCCATGGCACCTTCGATTTCGCGGCGTTTGACGCGCAGCACGCGGCCCCGCTTGCGCGGCGTTTCGGTCTTGGCGGGTGTGGCTGCGTCAGCTGTGACCTCGGTCTCTTCGGTCTCTTCGGTCTCTTCGGGCTGTGAGGCTGCAGCGGGCGTGTCGCGGTTCTGTTCGGCAGCGATATCACCCAGGTTATCTGCGGCGTCTTCGTCAGAGGTGTCGTCATCACCTTCGGGGCTGCTGCTGTCGGCGAAGAACTCTTCGGCGCCTTCGGGCACATTGGGGATGGCTGTTGTGCCAGATGCGGGAGCGTCCGTTTCAGTTCCAAGGTCAAGGCGGTTCAGCGCCTCGGCGATATCGGCGTCGCTGTTGGCATCGGCGGCTTCCGTGAGCGTCTCATCCGGCCCCTCATCCGCGATATCTGCATCAACCGCGTCGTGATCCGCAGAAAGCGCATTGGTGATGTCTTTCACCGCGTCTTCGCGGGCCTGCTCGGCGTGCTGATCTTCGGTGAACTCATCCGTTGGGGTTTTGGCGACGACGGCGCGGATCCGGCGCAGTTTGGCCGCGATGCTTTCGGCGGAGGTGACAGTGTCGGCCTGAACAGGCTCGGCCTCAGCTGTATTGGCCAGATCGGTAGTGACGTGAGCAGTCTCAACCTCTGCGGCGACCGGCTCTGCGGCGGGAATTTCGGCTGCAGGGGCGGGCGGCGGAGTCTGTTGTACCTCCTGCGGGGGCACCTCTGCCACGTGGATTGGGGCTTCGCTCGCGGGCTGAACCTGCGGTGCGGCAGGCGCAGTTTCGACGCGTCTGGCGGAGGGCACAACCGGGTCAGCGGCGGTCACCGGGGCCGCCGCCGGGGATGCGAGGGCGCTGGTGGCGCGGGGCGGCGGGGCATCATCGGCTGGTGGTGCCGGGGTTACGGCGGGGGGGGCAGTCAGCGTTGCGGCGCGCAGGTGGATGCCTTCGGCGCTGGTGCGGGCCTCAACCTGGCGGGCGACCTCGCGCTGGGCAATCCGGGCGAGCATCTCGGCGTCCGGCTGGGGCGGTTCTGCCCCGAAGTAGCGGTCATCGGAGGCGAGATCGCGAAAATACTCCGCAATCGCCTTCATGGTGCCAAATGAATCGTCGAACCCTTCCAATGTGCAGGAAAAAGTCCCGTAGGAGACTGTCAAAACCTTGTTGTTCTGTACCATCGGATAGGTGTCCTCGCCAAAGTCATTGCCGCTTACGTTGCTGGCGCAGGGGGTCAAATTGCGCCCGAATCCGTGCAATTGATCGTATCATTTTGTGTTCAGATTGTGGTCTGTTTCCTTTTCTGCCAGTAATCCCGGTATGAAAGAGCTGATTGTTGAGCGGGTTGAGCCGGTGACGCTGGTTGGCGCCGGGGTGTTGGGACCGGATGATCTGGAGGCGGCGCTGGCGCTGGCCCCGGTGTTGGTGGCGGCGGATGGCGGGGCGGCGCATGCGCTGGCGGCGGGGCATCACCCGGTGGCGGTGATTGGCGACCTGGATTCGCTGGCAGCGGAAGTGCAGGCGGGGCTGGCGCCGGGGGCGCTGCATCATGTGACCGAGCAGACCACCACAGATTTCGACAAGGCGCTGCGGATGATCGGCGCGCCGGTGGTGCTGGGAGTTGGATTTCTGGGCGGCCGGATCGACCATCAGCTGGCCGGGTTCAACACGCTGGTACAACCCCATCCCAGTCCCTGCGTGCTGCTTGGCCCGCAGGAGGTGGTGTTCCATCTGCGCGGTGAGATCGCGCTGCCGCTGACGGCGGGGGAGGTGGTGTCGCTGTTCCCGATGCAGCAGGTCACCGGCTGGTCGGAGGGGCTGGCATGGCCCATCGAGGGCTTGCGGCTGGATCCGATGGCGCGGGTCGGGACCTCTAACCGGGCGACGGGGCCGGTGCGGCTCAGGGCGGATGGGCCGGGGATGCTGGTTATTTTGCCGCGGGCCCGGCTGGCGGATGTTGTGGCCGCGTTACAGGCGCAGGCCTGATACGCGGGCCTTTTCCTGTCTCGCCCTGTCTTAAGCAGTCTTGTTCTGCCCTAACCGGCCAAGCCGATCAGACCGCCGGCTGTTCGGGTGCGATGGGCGGATCCTTGAGCAGGAGCGCGGCCCTATCGGCGGCCGCTTTTTGCAACTGGATCTGGCGTTCGCGCAGGATTACGAAGAGACCGGCGGCAATGGTGATCAGGATGCCGATTGCCGCGAGGCCGTTTGGCAGCTCATCAAAGATCCACAGGCCAATCAGGGCTGCGACCGGAATTTCCAGGTACTGCATCGAGGCCAGTGTGGCAGCGGGTGCGTAGCGCAGGCTCCATGTCATCAGCAGATGCGCGGCGGTGCCCAGCAGGCCGATTGCGGCCAGAAGGCCCCATTGCTCAGCATTTGGTGTGATCAGCGCCAGCACCGGACTATCCGTGATCTGGCCCAGCAGCAGCACGGGGGCCAGTAGCACGCAGGCCATGGTGCCGGAGACCGCCTGCAGGCCCACCGGATCGGTGTCCTTGGCGATCTGGCGGGTGACCAGCATGAACAGCGCAAAGATCACCGCCACCATCAGTGGCCAGAGCGCGTGCCAGCCGACCGTTACAAAGCTGGGCTGGATCACCAGAAGTGTGCCGCCAAATCCGACAATGCAGGCCAGAAGACGGATCATGCCCACCTCTTCGCCCAGCACATATTTGCCGAGGAGCAGCATGATGAACGGCATCACAAAGGCAATCGCCACCGCATCCGCAAGCGGCAGGTATTTCAGACCGGTGAACATGGCACCAATGCCCGCGATATGTAGCAGCGTGCGCACAAAGGTGAGGCGCAACACGCGGCCCTGCATTCGCCAGATGCGGCCTGTCGCCCAGATCAGCGGGGCCAGCAGCAGAACCTGAGCGGCAAAGCGGACAAACAGCAGCTGGCCAAGAGGGATATGCGCCCCCAGAAGTTTGGCCACCGCATCCCCCATCGGGGCGGTGATGCAGAAACCAAGCATCAGGAGGATGCCGAGAGAGGGGCGGTCATGTGTCATGCGGCCACGCTAGGCGCGGGCGCATGGGGATGCAAGCAGGGGTTGCGATTTGGATCTGGCGGGATGCGTGTTGAGTGTGATCTGCGTCCCGCCAGAAAGAGGTCATGTGTTCTCAGCAGTTCGGCACGTTCACCGCAAGGCCGCCGAGCGAGGTTTCCTTGTACTTGTCATGCATGTCTTCGCCGGTCTGGCGCATGGTCTCAATACAGGCATCCAGCGGCACGAAGTGCTGGCCGTCACCACGCAGGGCGAGAGAGGCGGCGGAGACCGCCTTGATCGCCGCCAATCCATTGCGCTCGATGCAGGGCACCTGCACCAGCCCTTTGACGGGATCGCAGGTCATGCCCAGGTGATGCTCCAGCGCGATCTCAGCCGCGTTCTCCACCTGTTCGGGTGTGCCACCCATCACCGCGCAGAGACCCGCAGCGGACATGGCGGCGGCTGATCCAACTTCGGCCTGACAGCCTGCCTCAGCACCCGAGATGGACGCGTTGTATTTCACGAGGCCCGCGATGGCGGCGGCGGTCAGCAGGAAATCCTCGACATGGGTCTCAGACGCGCCTGGCACGTGGTCGAGATAGTAGCGAATGACAGCCGGCAGGGTGCCTGCGGCGCCATTGGTGGGGGCAGTGACAACCTGTCCGCCAGCGGCGTTTTCCTCGTTCACGGCCATCGCATAGACGCTCATCCAGTCATTGATTGTGTGGGGCGCGTTGATGTTCATGCCACGTTCGGCCTGCAGGGCATCGTGGATCCCCTTGGCACGGCGGCGCACATTGAGGCCACCGGGCAGAATGCCGTCCCGTTCCAGACCCCGGTTGATGCAATCGTTCATCACCTGCCAGATGCGGGCGGTGCCTTTGGCGAGGCTGACCTCGCAGCCGCGCGCGATCTCATTGGCGCGTTTCATACCAGCAATGGATTTGCCGCTGGCCTTGGCCATCTCCAGCATTTCGGCGGCGGACTTGAAGGGGTAGGGCACCGGCTCGCCTTCGTCTGTGGCCTTACCGGCAGCCAGTTCTTCCTCCGTGAGGACAAAGCCTCCGCCGATGGAGTAATACACCTGCCGCAGAATCACGTCGCCCTGGGCATCGGTGGCCATCAGGATCATGCCGTTGGCGTGGCCGGGCAGCGCGTGATCATAGTCGAAGATCATATCGGCCTTGGGGTCGAAATGCAGCGCGCCGAGACCTTCGGGGTGCATGGTGTGGGTTTTGTCCAGCTCTGCGAGGAAGGCGACCGCCTTCTCATCATCATAGTCATGGGCGACAAACCCGCCGAGGCCGAGGATGGTGGCACGATCGGTGGCATGGCCAACGCCTGTGAAGGCGAGCGAGCCATGCAGCGAGGCGCGCAGCCCGTGGAATTCAAACGGCGAGGCGCGCATCAGGTCCAGGAACTTTGCGGCGGCCACCATCGGCCCCATGGTGTGCGAGGACGAAGGGCCAATGCCCACTTTGAACATGTCGAAGACGGAGAGGAACATCAGGTGGCTGATCCTTCTGAGGGATTTGCGTAGGATGGCTGGGTAAAGGGTGTCGGGCCGAGGCCTTCGGCCTCGCAGGCGACAGCCACCGCAGCGCGGCTTTCGAGCGTCGCGCAGAGGCGGTGTAGGCTGGGGTAATGCGCCAGGGTGAACCAGGATCTGTCGGCCTGCGCTGGATAAAGCGCCATCCAGCGTATCTGGCAGGCCAGATAATAGTCCAACACCGAAGGGTGCACCGCACCAAACCATGAGGGGCGGGCTGCGGCGGCCTGGTCGAGGTGGGTGAGATGCTGATACAGGCGCTGACGCAGCACATGTTGCAACTGTGCCTGCTGGTCGGCGTCCGGGCCGATGTATTTCTTGGGATAAAACAGCATCCGCAGATCTGCGTGCAGCGTGTTGGACGCAAAGAACAGCCACTTCAGGAAGGCTGCGCGGTCTGGGCTGCTGGGAGGCGGGGCCAGCGCGCTGTGCCGTTCGGACAGCCATAACAGAATGGCGGCGGTCTCAAACACTGGCCCGTCCGGGGTTTCCAGCACCGGGATCAGCCCGTTCGGGTTCAGCGCGCGGTATTCAGCGCTTGTCTGCGCCTTGGCCCTGCGATCAACCAGCACGCATTCGTAAGGCTCACCAAGCTCCTCCAGCACCAGCCGGATGACCAGGGAGGCGTTATCGGGGGCATAATGGAGGCGGTAGCTGTTCATCATGGACCCATTCTAAGCTGTCTGCGGGTGTTGGTAACGCCCGTTTCCGACGTTTCCAATAGGAAACACGCAGTTTGCGCAAACACTGGCGCAGGAGGACGCCCGACTGTGTCCGGAGGTTGGGCTTGCCCCATGGGAGCGGCTGAAGCTAGGGTCTGAAAGGGCAGCTGGTTGCCCTGCCGGAGGGTGTGCTGTGATCCTGCATTGTGTGTTCTGTCAGTTCGATGAGGCGGCTTCGCGCGTGGAGTGCGAGGATGTCCTGAAGGCTTTGGCGGAGTTCTCGCGTGGTCTGGATGGCGTGCTGGCCTTTGACTGGGGGCCGAACCGCGATTTTGAGCGCAAATCCCAAGCCTATAGCGACGGCTTTGTCATCCGGTTTTCGGATCGCGCGGCATTGGAACGGTACGCCGAACATCCCACGCATCAGCAATTGGGCGCGCAGCTATGCGCCTTATGCGTGGGGGGCGGCGATGGGATTGCCGTCTTTGATCTGGAAATACCATAAGGGGAGAGCATGGGCCCTCGCACGGGCAACGCAAACCCTTTAATAACGCAACAAAACAAGTGCATGGAGTCGCGGTCATGACCGGAGAATTATCCCCCATCGACAAGGCCAAATTTGTTGCCGCTAAACGTGCGGCGGAGATGGTTGAGGATGGCATGCGCGTCGGGTTGGGCACAGGCTCCACAGCCGCCTGGCTGGTGCGCTGTCTGGGCGACATGGTTCAAAACGACGGTCTGCGCATCAAGGGCGTGCCGACCTCCACCCGCACGGCGGAGCTGGCCCGGGATGTGGGGATCGAGATCCTGACACTGGATGAGGCGAAATGGCTGGATCTGACCATTGACGGGGCGGATGAATTTGACCGCGATCTGAACCTGATCAAGGGTGGTGGCGGGGCGTTGCTGCAGGAGAAGATTGTCGCCACAGCATCGGACCGGATGGTGGTGATTGCCGACAAGGCCAAGGAGGTCGAGAGCCTTGGCGCCTTTCCCCTGCCGGTGGAGGTGATCCCCTTTGGCTGGCAGACCACGCAGGCGCTGCTGGAGGAGACTTTGGTGGCGATGGAGGTCATGGGGCGCAAAACCACCCTGCGGATGAACGGGGATGCGGCGCTGGTGACGGATGAGGGCAATCATATTCTGGATCTGCATCTCAACCGTATCGGCAATGTCCGGCAAATGGCGCTGGTACTGAACCAGATCCCCGGCGTGGTTGAGAATGGGCTGTTCATCGACATCTGTGACACCGTGGTGGTGGGCTACGGCGATGGCAAGGTTGAGGTGCGCGACATCAACGAGGGCACGGTGGAAACCGACCGGCTGGATTTTGTCGAGAGTGAAAACCTGTTCACGGATCTGAGTGACTGACGCAAAATAGCCTGTCTTGGCCTTATCGGGGGTTTCCATGTCTGCATTCCAACCCACGTCTTCGACACCGACCTTGCACATGCTGTGCGGGAAAATTGCCGCCGGGAAATCCACGCTGGCCGCGCGGTTGGCGGCGGATCAAGGGACAATCCTGCTGGCCGAAGATGACTGGCTGCATGCTTTGTTTGCCGATCAGATGTCGTCGCCTCAGGATTATGTACGCTGTGCGGCAAAGCTGCGCGGAATCATGGCGGCGCATGTTGCCTCGCTCTTGCAGGCTGGGGTTTCGGTTGTTCTCGACTTTCCCGCGAATACTGTCGAAACCCGCGCGTGGCTGCGCCGTTTGATTGATCAGACCGGCGCGGCCCATCAGCTGCATGTCTTGGATGTGCCAGATGATCTATGTCTGGCGCGGCTCCGTCTGCGCAACGCGGGGGGCGTGCATCCCTTTGCGGCAACCGAAGCGCAGTTTCACACGTTCAGCAAGCATTTTACTTATCCTGCTGAACAGGAGGGTTTCACGCTGGTCATGCATGGGGCAGCCGAGTGATCTCGTCCCGGCTTTCTTCACGCGGTTTTCACGGTTTCGCGACTAAATCGCCCTTGGCATTCTAAACCGGCCCCTGCACCCCCACCTGCGAGACTGGCAATTCCCTCTGCGCTATGTGATACCTCGCGCAAGACATCAGAAAGGCGACTAACATGAGCTTTGATTACGATCTCTTTGTTATCGGCGGCGGCTCCGGTGGGGTGCGTGCGGCGCGGGTGGCAGCACAGCGCGGCGTCAAGGTGGCGCTGGCGGAGGAGGACCGTTATGGCGGCACCTGTGTGATCCGGGGTTGCGTGCCAAAGAAGCTGATGGTGTTTGCCAGCGAATACGCAGGTATGGTCGAAGATGCGCAGGCCTATGGCTGGGATCTGTCGCCCGGCAGCTTTGACTGGGATCGGTTCAAGACCAAACTGCACGCCGAGCTGGACCGGCTGGAAGGGATCTATCGGAACATCCTGAAAAACAACGAGGTCGAGACCTTTGATCAGCGCGCCAAACTGGCGGATGCCCACACGGTGGAGCTGGCGGACGGCACTCGCAAGACGGCGAAACATATCCTGATCGCGACCGGCGGCTGGCCGGTGACGCCGGAGTTCCCCGGCTCGGAGCTGGCGATCACCTCAAACGAGATCTTCCATCTGGAAAAACTGCCCGAAACCATGCTGATTGTCGGCGGCGGCTATATCGCCTGCGAATTTGCCGGCATCATGAACGGGCTGGGGGTCAAGACCACGCAGTATTATCGCGGCGCGCAGATCCTGCGCGGTTTTGACGATGAGGCGCGCGGGCTGATCTCAGAGGAGATGTGCCAATCCGGTGTGGATCTGCATCTGGGCACCAATGTGCTGGAGATGCGCAAAGAGGGCGACAAGATCTGGGTGAAAGCGACCAATGGCGATGAGAACCTGTTCGACCAGGTGATGTTCGCCACAGGTCGGGCCCCTAATGCCGATGGCCTCGGGCTTGAGGAACTGGGCATTGAGCGTGACCGCGCCGGGGCCATTGTGGTGGATCAGTACAGCCAGACCGGCGTGCCCTCGGTCTATGCGGTGGGGGATGTCACCAACCGGGTGAACCTGACGCCGGTGGCGATCCGTGAAGGTATGGCCTTTGTCGAGACGGTGTTTGCGGGCAATCCGACAAGCCCGGATCATGAGTTGATCCCAACGGCGATCTTTACCCAGCCTGAGATGGGTACTGTGGGCCTGAGCGAGGAAGCGGCGGCCGCGCAGGAAGAAATTGAGGTCTATGCGACCTCCTTCAAACCGATGCAGCAGGCCTTTGCCGGGCGGGCGCAGCGGGTGCTGATGAAGCTTATTGTCTCCAAGGCGACGCGCAAGGTGCTGGGATGTCATATCGTCGCCCCCGGCGCGGGTGAAATGATCCAGCTGGCGGGCATCGCCGTAAAAATGGGCGCAACAAAAGAAGACTTTGATCGCACCGTGGCGGTGCATCCGACCATGTCGGAAGAGCTGGTCACGATGAAGACACCAGTGCGGACGGCTTGATTTTTCAGGCAGAAACCACAGGTAGGAACAATAAGCCGCGATGGGCGGCGAGATAGGGATTGGACACATATGGCGGGCAATAATGGTGGCCCCTGGGGGGGCAGTGGCTCTTCTGGCGGCTCAGGCAACAGAGGCAACAACCAAGGCGGCGATGATAATCGTGGGGGCGGACGTCGCCCCGATGACGGTCAGATCCCCGAGATCGACGAGCTGGTCAAGAAAGGCCAGGAGCAGCTGCGCGTTCTGATGGGCGGTCGCGGTGGTGGCACCGGCGGCGGCGGTCGCGGTGGTGCTGGTGGCGGCGGCGGTGGTCCGCAGCTGACCAAGGGCACCCTTGCGCTGGGCGCGCTGGCTGCGGTTGGCTTCTGGGCTTTTGCCAGCTTTTACACCGTGAAGCCGGAAGAACAGTCGGTTGAGCTGTTTCTTGGGGAGTATTCCGCAACCGGGCAGCCGGGTCTGAACTTTGCGCCCTGGCCGCTGGTGACCAAGGAAATCCTGCCGGTGACCCGTGAACAGACCGAAGACATCGGCGTCGGCGGCGGTATCAGCTCCGATGCAGGGCTGATGCTGACCGGGGACGAGAATATCGTCGATATCGACTTTCAGGTGGTCTGGAACATCAACGATCCGGCGAAATACCTGTTCAATCTGCGCGATGCCCGTACCACGATCCGCGCGGTGTCGGAATCGGCAATGCGCGAGATTATTGCCCAGTCCGAACTGGCGCCGATCCTGAACCGGGACCGGGGCGCGATTGCCTCGCGCTTGCAGGATCTGATCCAGTTCACGCTGGATGACTATGACAGTGGGATCAACATCATCCGGGTGAACTTTGACAAGGCCGACCCGCCGGCATCGGTGATTGCGGCGTTCCGGGATGTTCAGGCGGCTGAACAGGAACGTGACCGGCGCCAGAACGAAGCGGATGCCTATGCCAACAACGCACTGGCCGAGGCCCGTGGTCAGGCGGCGGAACTGCTGGAGAAAGCCGAAGGGTACCGTGCACGTGTCGTGAACGAAGCCCAGGGTGAAGCCAGCCGTTTCTCTGCGGTTCTGACCGAATACGAAAAGGCACCGGATGTGACCCGCAAGCGTCTCTATATCGAGACCATGGAGAAGGTGCTGAGCCGCGTTGACAAGATCATCCTGGATGAGCAAACCGGCGAAGGTCAGGGCGTGGTGCCATATCTGCCGCTCAATGAACTGCGCCGTGGAGGAAGCAACTGATGCGTAAATCAACTCTCTTGCTGCCCGCGCTGGTGATCGTGGCGATCACGGTGCTGTCGTCGGTGTTTATCGTGGACGAGCGCGAAAAGGCGCTGGTTCTGCAGTTTGGCCGGGTTGTCTCGGTCAAGGAAGAGCCGGGGCTGGCGTTCAAGATCCCGCTGATCCAGGAAGTGGTGCGTTATGACGACCGCATCCTGAGCCGGGATATCGACCCGCTGGAAATCACCCCCTCGGATGACCGCCGTCTGGTGGTTGACGCCTTTGCCCGCTATCGGATCACCGATGTGAACAGGTTCCGTCAGGCGGTGGGTGCCGGCGGTATCGCAACGGCTGAAAACAGGCTGGATTCGATCCTGCGGGCGCAAACCCGTGAGATCCTCGGCTCTGTCAGCTCAAATGATATCCTGTCCTCGGACCGGGCGGCGCTGATGCTGCGGATCCGCAACGGGGCGATCGCCGATGCCCGTGCGTTGGGGATCACTATCATCGACGTGCGGCTGAAGCGGACCGATCTGCCTACCGAAAACCTTGATGCGACCTTTGAACGGATGCGGGCCGAGCGTGTACGCGAAGCCACTGATGAGCGCGCACGTGGTAACGAGGCTGCACAGCGGATCCGGGCGCAGGCCGACCGGACCGTGGTTGAACTGGTGTCCGAGGCGCAGCGCGAGGCGGAGATCATTCGTGGTGAAGCGGATGCTGAACGCAACGGTATTTTTGCGACTGCCTATGGTGCGGATCCTGAGTTCTTTGAATTCTACCGCTCGCTGAACGCCTATGCCACGTCACTGCAAGCCGGGAACTCCACCATGGTGTTGTCGCCGAACAATGAGTTTTTCAACTATTTGAAATCCTCCGACGGCAAACCGGCGGCAGCTGCCCAGCAATGATCACCGTTGCAGATATTCTGCGCGTGAGTGTGAAAGAACAGAGGGGGCTGACCGTTGGGTCGGCCCCTTTTTCGTCCACCTTTTTTTTGGGTGTGTTCCCCAGCGGCAGCTCACCGGGTTTCACTTCGAATTGAATACGTGCAACATTCGTTGTGACCGTTTTTGAAAAGACTACATTACAGCCCATGATCCGCTGCGGATCCAAAGGTGCGTGCCCGTGCAGGCCCCGCCGCAGACGATGGAATTTGGCGACAACTAAGGAGTAGTTTCGTGCAGCCACAGGCAATGAAAAATACAATCAGCAGCGCCCGCGCCGTTGCGCGCCAGCCCGCGCGCCAGATGACGCAGTGGCGGTTGCTCTGGCTGGCCATGATCAGCACCCTGATGGTGCTGGCGCAGGTGGCCATCGCGCAGGCCCGGCCCGAAAGCCTGGCGCCGCTGGCCGATAAGGTCAGCCGCGCGGTGGTGAATATCACGACGACAACCGTCGTCGAGGGGCGATCCGGCCCGCAAGGTATCGTCCCCGAAGGCTCGCCTTTTGAGGATTTTTTCCGGGAATTTCAGGACCGCAACGGTGGTCAGGGCGACCGTCCGCGCCGGTCTTCGGCGCTTGGTTCCGGTTTTGTGATTTCGGAAGACGGCTACATCGTCACCAACAATCACGTCATCGAAGAAGCGGATGAGATCGAGATTGAATTCTTCCCCGGTGAAGGTCAGCCGGCTCAGCCGCTTCCGGCCAAGGTTGTGGGCACTGATCCCAACACCGATATCGCGCTTCTGAAGGTCGAAGCGCCGATGCCGCTGACCTTTGTCAAATTCGGTGACAGCGATCTGGCGCGTGTTGGCGACTGGGTTGTGGCCATGGGCAATCCGCTGGGACAGGGGTTCTCTCTCTCGGCGGGTATCGTCTCCGCGCGCAACCGCGAGCTGTCGGGGTCTTATGACGATTACATCCAGACGGATGCGGCGATCAACCGGGGCAACTCAGGCGGACCGCTGTTCAACATGGATGGTCAGGTTGTCGGTGTGAACACGGCGATCCTGTCTCCCAATGGTGGCTCGATCGGGATCGGGTTCTCCATGGCTTCCAATGTGGTTAGCAAGGTGGTGAACCAGCTGAAGGAATTCGGCGAAACCCGGCGTGGCTGGCTGGGTGTGCGCATTCAGGACGTGACCAAGGACGTTGCCGAGGCGATGGGTCTGGACAGCGCCAAGGGCGCGCTGGTCACGGACGTGCCGGAAGGCCCGGCCAAGGCTGCTGGTTTGCTGGCGGGCGACGTGATCCTGTCCTTTGACGGGGTGGATGTGAAAGACACCCGTGCGCTGGTGCGTCAGGTTGGCAATACCGAAGTCGGCAAAGCCGTGCGCGTGCGCGTTTTCCGTGAAGGCAAGACCGAGACGCTGCGGGTAACCTTGGGCCGTCGCGAGGATGCGCAGCGCCAGAGCACTCCGTCCAGTGGCGATGACAACGCGCCTGACATGACCGAAAAACAGCTGCTGGGTCTGACCGTCAGCCGTCTGAGCGAGGACCAGCGCAGCGAGCTGAACGTGCCCGATGGCATGGACGGTCTGGTGATCACCTCGGTGGATGAGACTTCGGAGGCCTGGGAGAAGGGCATGCGCGCCGGTGATCTGATCACCGAGGCAGGCCAGCAGAAACTGACCTCGATCAGCGAGCTGGAAGCGCGTATCGACGAGGCAAAGGAAGCGGGTCGCAAGTCGCTGCTGTTGCTGGTGCGTCGCGCAGGTGAGCCACGCTTTGTGGCGCTGAACCTGTCGGAGTAACCTTTGGCTGTGGGCTGCTGCAAACAGTGGCCCGCCGCCAATGCGGTGCCCCGCTGCGCAGTTTCAAATTGCTGACGCCGGGGGAATATCGGCAGAGATCGCAAGACAAAAGGGCCGGGCAGGGATGCTCGGCCCTTTTGCGTGGATCACAACAGGGTGGCGAAATTGCCCCCAGCCCTTGGTCCGGCGCGTCACGGACTCACGCCGGCGGGAGGTATCTGCACATGGGTCCAATGACCCCAGGCACCTCCCGGCACCTTCTGTCCGATCCAACGAGCTGTTCTTAGGTTTCCGCCGCCCCAGATGGCGCAGATGGTCCCCGGTGTGCGCCCGGCGGATTTCCTGGGTCCCGTCGAGCCATGTGCCGTGACACATGGCTCTTGATGGGACAGGCTGCCGTTGGGATGGAACGGATAACGGCGGCCTGACACGACCATGCCCCTAAGCCATGGGGGTGGTCTGTAACCCAGTTCACAATTGAGTAAGATTATTCAGATGTGGCCCCGCGCGGCGGTTGTTGCCTGATCCGGGGCCGGGACCTTGGAAGGCAGGTTGTGTCAGCCGATGTCGGGGTCGGCCAACAGCTTCAGTGCGGCCCGGTCGCGGATGGTCAGACCACCGCGGCTGATGTCGATCACGTCACTGCGTTTCCACTGCGACAGTGTTTTTGAAACCGCCTCACGGGTGGCGCCGACAAACTCCGCAAGTTCGCTCTGTGACAGCGACAGGCGCGCGTCTTCGCCTTCGGTCGTCAGATACAGCAGCTTGCGGGCCAGCCGCACGGGCATCGGCAGAAAGACCTGTTCGCTGTACTGCGTGTTCATCCAGCGCATCCGCTGGCCCGCCAGCCGCAGCAGATCCCCGGCTAGGGCGGGGTGGTGTTGCAGTTTTGCGACCACATCGCCGCTGCGCAGTCGGCGCAGGCGGCTGGGCTCCAGCGCGGTTGCGGTTGCAGTGCGCGGTCCGGGATCAAACAGCGCGATCTCACCAAAGACCGCGCCGGGGCGCATGATGTCCAGCGACAGTTTACGCCCCGCAGAGGACAGCGTGGAGAACTCCAGCGCGCCACTGACAATGGCATAGAGCGCATCGCCCTCATCGCCCTGTTCAAACAGCTCTTCACCGGTCTGCAACAGAACTTCGCTGGCCTGGCTGTCGAGCATTTCCAGCAAGCGATCAGAAGCACCGGAGAGAAAGCCGCGATCGGGCAGCAGCCATTTGCGCCGCGGCGCATTGCCAGCGCCCGAGGTGCTGCCGGTGGTTCTGCCAGAGGCGTTGCCAGAGCGGGGCAGAGCACCGGGGGCAGGCCGCAGCGGGCTCATGCCGGACCTGCGGCGATGATGCGAGGGTGGCGGAGATCTGTCTCAGGTTTCAACGGCAACCAACCCCAGTTTGCGGGCGCTGAGCAGCGACAGCTGATCATTGTCGAACCCGTCCTGTTTCTGAAATTTGCGGACGGACGCACGGGTGGCACTGTCCAGCTGGCCGGTAATTTCGCCGGTGTAGAGGCCGCGTACCGCCAGAGCGCGTTGCAAGGAACCGACAAGTTGCGGGGTCATATCAACCGGGCAGGGCGTCTCAAACCAGCTCTCACGGCGGGGGCGTACGATGTCCTGACGGGTCTCCCGGCGAAAGCGGGCAGGCGCAATAACCCGCCCGTCCGGCGCGGTCCTGGCCGGGCGGGTCATCACCTGTACGGTGACAGTTTCGATCACGGCAGGCGTTGTATGAGTGGCCCAGCAACTGCCGGGGGCCGCACCGGGCGGGGCGGCGGGGGTGTTGCGGGAGACCTGAGTGCTGTTGCCGCCTGTCGAAGAGTCGGCACAGGCGCTGAGCAGCAGCCCTGTCACCACAAGCGAGATCAGGCGCAGACTGGTCCGCCGCCAACTATCGTGCCTGAAACAGGCCTGTCCCAGCCAGGGCCCGTGCGGGCGCAAGAGGTCAGCCATGAACAAAGTCCCCGTGACGAAACACCGATGTGAAACACCTGTGTCGAAATATCAGCAGCCGTGATGCCGCGATGGCCCGTCCGCATGGGCGCATCTGGGCCTAGGCTACCGCAGTTCCGCCTCCGGCGCAAAGCCCTGTTGCCGCTGCCCAGGGACGGGTGCCACACCCACGGCCCAAAAAGGGCAGCGCAGGGCGCAAATGGGTCAGGGTGCCCCGGCGCCGGATCGCAGGAGTTTTACCCAAGCCGCGGTTTCTGACTGGCGCGGTGGCCGGTGGTTGGCTACAACCTCGGACGCAACGCGAAAAAGGATGCAGCTGACGATGGCAAAGATCACTTATGTCGAACACAATGGTGCCGAACACGTTGTGGAGGTGGCCAACGGCCTGACCGTGATGGAAGGCGCGCGCGACAACAATATCCCCGGTATTGAGGCAGATTGCGGCGGTGCCTGCGCCTGTTCGACCTGCCACGTCTATGTCGATGCCGGTTGGGTGGAAAAACTCCCCGCCAAGGATGACATGGAAGAGGACATGCTGGATTTCGCCTATGAGCCTGATCCCGCCCGCTCACGCCTGACCTGCCAGATCAAGGTGACGGATGATCTGAACGGTCTTGTGGTGCATATGCCCGAGAAACAGATCTGATGCTGTCGGGGTCTCAGGCGCGGCGTTCTCTGTCGCGGGCCTGGCCCCGGTTCATGCGCCGCGCAGCGCGGGCCTTGCGTCTGTGGCAGGCGGTGGTTGGTGGCGACGGCGCCAAACGGTCGGATTACGCCGGGATCTGCGGCGTTGTCCTGCCGCTTGTCTTTAGCCTTGGTGCCGGAGCAGCCGCGAACGCGCGGCCGGTCCTGACAGACGCGCAGTTCGAAGGGCCGGTCACCCATTATCCGCACGGGGTCTTGGGGGATCGTATTGAGTATTCTGCGATGGTGCTGCGGGACAGCCGTGGGCGCAGCCATCGCATCGACCTGCCTGTCGGCGGGGCTGTCTTTGAGGATCTGTCACCGCGACTGTGGGATGTGACCGGAGATGGTCAGCCGGAGGCGGTGGTTGTTGAAAGCGATCCGCAGGCCGGCGCACAGCTGGCAATCTATGGCCTGCGCGGCGGGGCATTGCACAAGATCGCGGCAACCCCGCATATCGGCACCCGGTTTCGCTGGCTTGCGCCGGTTGCTGCGGCGGATCTGGACGGCGACGGCCATATCGAGATCGCTTATATTGACCGACCGCATCTGGCCAAGACCCTGAGGGTCTGGCGCTACCGGAACGGGGCGTTGCAGCAGGTGGCGCAGAAGGTGGGGTTGACCAATCACCGCATCGGCGAGGATTATATCACCTCCGGGCTGCGTGACTGCGGGGCCGGGCCTGAGCTGATCACGGTTGATGCCGGGTGGACGCGCATCATGGCAACGTCGCTGGTGGCCGGTCGGTTGATCAGCCGTGATATCGGCGTGTTTTCGAACCGGGACCAATTGACGGCGCGCTTGCACTGCCTGGACCCGGCATAGCCGGATAGGCATGCGGTGGGCGCCATCAAACCCATTGATAAAGTTACGCGTATTTTTTCCCCGCTGCCTGCGCTGCGCGCCCATTGCGTTGCAGGTTTGTTCACCAATTTGCCTGTAGTCTCTTGCCAAAGACACCTCCCGGGGGGCTGCGGATTAGGCCGGGGCGATCCGTGGCGGACCTCGTTTGCAAGCAGGAGACAGGCGCGTGACCTTTTCACCCTATGTGCTGGGCACCGGTATCGCCGGATGGAATTTCCTGGACCGAACCCGTGTCCAACAGCAGCAGATTTTTGAGAAATCGCCGATCCTGGATCGGGCGGTGCAGGATTTCACCCAGAAGATCGAGGGTATCCAGAGCTCGGATCAGCTGCTGGATGACTATAATGTGCTGAAGGTCGCGCTGGGGGCCTTTGGCCTTGATGAAGATATCAACAACCGCGCGTTTATCAAAAAGGTGCTGGATTCCGATCTGTCGGAGCCGACGTCATTTGCCAACCGCCTGAACGATAACCGCTATCTTGGTCTTGCTCAGACCTTTGGCTTTGGCAATGATGCAGGGCCGCAGTTGCCCAGCTCCAGTGTTGAAAAACCCTATGCCAATGTCGCCAGCCCGGAGGATCTGCTGTCCAACCAGACCCTGCTTAATCAGGCGCTGGACGATTTTGGTCTGAAAAAATACGCGGGCAACGAGTTCTTTCTCATGCGGGTTCTGGAATCCGACACCACCGATCCTGCGTCGTTTGTGAACCGGCTGAGCGACAGCAAGCTGGCCGATTTCGCCAATGCGTTTCAGTTCAATCAGCCACCTGAGTACACCAGCAGCATGGAGGCGCTGGTGGGGGAATTCAATGCCATGAATGATGGCAATGGCCCTGCCAATGCGGATGAGTTGTTGGGAAATGAGGACCTGTTGAAGGCGGTCGTCGACAGCTTCGATCTGGAATATACTAATACCATCTTCCTCAAGCGGATGCTGGAATCCAATCCATATGATCCGGATTCACCGGTGAACCAGCAGGAGGATCCGCGCTATCTGGCGATGTCGCGGGCCTTTGGCTTTGGCATTTCCGACATCAACAGCTTTACCAGCCCGGAGGAGCTGCTGGCGCAGCCCCAGCTGCTGGAAGATGCACTGGAGCAGTTCAATCTCAGCAACCCCGGTGAACAGTATATCCGGGATGTGCTGGAGTCGGATCTGTCGGATCCGAATTCCTTTGTGAACCAGCCAAGCAATCTTGCCTTCTATGACTTTGCCGAAGCCTTTCAGAGTGAGTGGCCAAGCGCGCCCAGCCGGATGCAGGTGCTGGCCGATGAGGTGGGTGGCAAACTGGCGGGCTATGAACAGCCACAACAGTTTGTCTTTGATTTCGACGCCTTTGAGGCGGGGCTTGATGTGTTCAATATCAGTGAGCGGGAGCTGGATTTTGACGTAATGATCAAGGCGTTTGAATCCGACCTCTCCTCCGAGATTTCATATGCAAACCTGCACCGAGATCCGAACCTCAAGGCAATGGCGCATGCTTTTGCCTTCAACCCGGGGGGCAGTGATCACACCTATCCGGCTGGCTTTGCGCAGGAAATCGCAGATCTATACAAGGATCGGAATTTCGAAATCGCTATCGGAGAAAGTGACCCGAACATGCGTCTGGCGCTGTCGCTGGAGCGTGAGTTGCAGTCGATCGCGGATGCGGGGGGCAGCGAAGATGCTCATTGGTTCGGGATCATCGGATCGCCGCCGCTCAAATCCATGTTCGAGACGGCGCTTGGCCTGCCTGCGAGTTTTGGGCAGCTTGATGTCGACCGTCAGGTGAATGAGATGAAAGAGCGTGCGCAGACATCCTTTGGCACGACGCATCCGGCTGATCTGCTGGAGCCGGAGACATTGGACGCGTTTCGCAACCGCTTCCTGCTTCTGAGCGGGCT
This sequence comes from Phaeobacter sp. HS011, assembly GCF_018101215.1. Lineage (NCBI taxonomy): Bacteria > Pseudomonadati > Pseudomonadota > Alphaproteobacteria > Rhodobacterales > Roseobacteraceae > Phaeobacter > Phaeobacter sp. HS011. The sequence goes on from NZ_JAGEUF010000007.1 coordinate 226,925, forward strand.
GAACAGCGATCAGGCGGCAAATGGGTTCAGTGATCCGATCTTCACCCTGTTCCAATAGGGCTGATTGGGTGCTTGGTCACCGTGATGGTTGCACGGTTTGACTTCGGGCGTCGATGCCTGACTGTTGGGGCGGCGTGCTGGGGTAACTAGCATGATGGAGTGGTGGATTTGTACAGGTGTGCGCTTTATCTGGCCATGGGGGCACGGATGAAATGATCTGCGGCATGTGTCCTGACGCCATGATTTTGACAGATGCACTAGACAATGGTCCGAGCATGTAGGGCCAGATCTCAGCGAGCTTGGTCATACCTGGTTGGGCCATCAGACTTGATCACTTTGCAATGTCTCACATCGGGTTCGATCAGACCTGGCCGCCTGATACTGGGATGGACCATACCGGGCGTGAATAACCCGAAGCTGGACCGCCTTGAGCCAGGCCATGATTGGCGCTGGACGTCTTCTGTGTCGCATGTCCCGAAATTGACAGAACACGGGCGCATGACATGCCGCATGACTGTACCAATCAGATTGAACGGGCAGAAGATTGGGCGGACCAATGTGGACGGAAACCGGTGAAGCCCGCAGATCGACACGGACCGAGCGGTCTGCCGTGGCTCACCGGCAAATCGCTGCCGGATTTGGATTGGCTCAGGTCCGAGATTGCCGCCCAGTGCAGAGACCGCCGCGGAGGATCAAGGCTCGGCGCTGCCAACCACATGGTCCCCATCGATATCGCCAAGCGAGGAGAACAGTGCGGCAGTATTGCTGACCCCCATCTTTTTCAGCAACCGCGCCCGGTGGACCTCCACTGTGCGATAGCTCAGACAGAGGCTTCGGGCGATTTCCTTGCTGGTCTTGCCCTCGCAGAGCAGGGAGTAAACTTCCCGTTCGCGCCGGGTTAGCGGTTGATAGGGGCGTGAGCGTGACAGATCAGCGAAGCTCCAGACCGCGCGCGCCAGCGGATCCTCAGGGGTGAAACTGTGGCCACGCACCCGCACCCAGAACAGGCTGCCATCCTTGCGCCGCATGACCCGTTCGTCCCAATAAGGGGCCCCTGTGCCCAAAGTATCGTCACCGCGGCTGCGGAGGTTCAAAAACTCCTCCTCAGAGGGGTAGAGAAAGGCAAACAGCTGGTCGAGAAGTTCCGCGCGGGGATAGCCGAAGATTTCGCAGAACCGCCGGTTGCAGTCCCTGAGCACCCGGTTTTCTGTGACGACGATTCCGACCGGCAGGAAGTCATAGGCCAGCCGCATCAAATCACGATTGGCAAAGAGCTGATCAAGTGTTTCGGGGCTGGGATGGGTCTGCGGGGGCTGGGCCGTCATCTGATCTTGCTGGTGCTCCTCGGGTGGCCATAGGGGGGATCAAACCCGCTGACGTGACATGAGTTGCGGGTGGTATGGCTGTTATTGCGGGGACCTTAGCGGAGTGATGCCATCGTGAAAACCGGCTGCAGGACGCGCCGGTGATCAGGACAGGTAGTAATCCACCGGCTGCAGTGGTGGTGGCGGCTCCTGTCCCAGTTTTGGGGCCAGTGTTCGCTCTATCGTGCGGCAGATCGCATCCAGCGGCAGGCTATTCACGGTTTCACCAAAGGGATGCGACAGCTCCTCGGTCACTTCGGCAAGACCAAAGAATACATAGGCCACAATGCCCACAAATATCGGTGTTAGCCAGCCCGCGCCGTTTATCAGTGCAAAGGGCAGTAACAGGCAGTAGAGATAGGTCGTGCGAAACACCAGCAGCGAATAGACATAGGGCAGCGGCGTGGTGGCGATGCGTTCACAGCCGGCCTGCGCCAGCGCGATGCTGGCCGTGCGTTCGGCCAGTGCCTTGCGGGCAAATCCATCGTCAGCACCAATGGCAACCGCTGCGGTGAGCGCATCCAATGCGGCGCAAGGGGCATGTGGTGATTCCGAAAAATCATCGCTTGCCCAGCGGATTGCGGGGGATGTGTCGGCTTCCTTGCGCAGATTGATGCGGTGCAGGTGCAGGAACCCAAGGGCGAGCCGCAGGATTTGCGCCCGCCTGTCAGGCTCCGCAACGAAGAGGTCGACTTCGCGGCTGAGGCTGCGCAGATCCGCTACCAGCTGGCCCCACAACCGCCGCCCTTCCCACCAGCGATCATAGGCGGCGTTGTTGCGAAACCCCAGAAACAGCGAGAGCGCGATGCCAAAAACCGCGAAAGGCGCCGCATTTGTGTGGGGCAGCCGCATGACGTTGGCGTCGATCCACAATACCAGCGCAGACAGGGCCGAAAGCCCGAGGATCCGGGGCAGAATGCGGGGCAGGACGGAGCCGCGCACCGCAAACAGCAGCTGCATCAGTCCGGGTTTGTCACGAAGGATCATCGTCGGTGGGCTCCGAAGGAAGATGGGCGGGCAAGTACATGCTGGCGCGGGGCTGGCAGATTTCTGCGCTAATTTTTGGCGCATAAGAGGTCGGCGGAAGCTTAGACCGCAATCAGGTGCATGGCGGTGCCGAAAACGGCAGCTTACAGGCGTTTGCGGCGGTTTGCTGTCGGGTTTGCAGAGGCGAGATTAGGGGCGCGGGTGGTCTGGCCACGGCCGATGCCTTGCAGTGTAGAGCGACCGGCGTTCTCCATGGGGGGGTATCGGCAGAGCTGCGCGGATATTCGGGCGTTCAGAGATGCAGAGATCCGGTTGGAAGCGATGCCGCCGGGCGCTTTGCGCCCGGCCATGCCCAACTGTGTCGGGCAATCTTTGATTGATCGTGAACAGGCGGGAGGGCCTGCTGTGCGGGTTCTATTTCAGCGCGCGCCAGCCGATATCGCGACGGAAGAACCCTTGCGGCCAGTCGATGCCATCGACCATCGCATAGGCACGGTCACGGGCCTCTTGCAGGGTGTCGCCCCGCGCGGTCACATTCAGCACCCGGCCACCCACCGCCTGCATCTTGCCAGCTTCGGCCTTTGTGCCTGCATGGAATACCATATTGCTGCTGTCTTCGGGTAGGGCTTCCAGGCCTTTGATTTCAGATCCTTTTTTGTAGCTGCCAGGATAGCCTTCCGCTGCCATCACCACGGTGATCGCATGGTCGTCGGCCCAGTTCACCTGTGTTTCAGCCAGACGGCCTTCAGCGGCGGCCTGCATCAGATCCAGCGCTTGCGCGCCGAGGCGCATCATCAGCACCTGACATTCCGGGTCGCCAAAGCGGACGTTGTATTCCACCAGCCGGGGCTGCCCGTCCTTGATCATTAGACCGGCATAAAGCACGCCCTGATAGGGCATACCGCGCTCGGCCATCACCCGCATGGTGGGCTTTACGATCTCTTCCATCGCTTTGGCCTCAATCTCCGCCGACAGCACCGGCGCGGGGGAATAGGCCCCCATGCCGCCGGTGTTCGGGCCGGTGTCGCCTTCGCCAACGCGCTTGTGATCCTGGGCGGAGCCGATGGCCAGCACATCTTCGCCGTCCACCAGCACAAACAGGGAGGCTTCTTCGCCCTCCATGAATTCCTCGATCACCACCTCGGCGCCGGCACCCCCAAAGGCACCGCCGAACATGTCGTCGATTGCCTTGATTGCCTCGGCTTCTGTCATGGCGATGATCACGCCCTTGCCTGCGGCCAGACCGTCAGCCTTGACCACCGTGGGCGCGCCGTGGTTGCGCACATGCGCCTTGGCCGCTTCGGCGTCGGTGAAATGGCCGTAAGCTGCGGTGGGGGCTTTTGCCGCGTCGCAGATTTCCTTGGTAAAACTCTTGGAGGCTTCGAGCTTTGCCGCGGCCTCAGACGGGCCGAAAACCAGAAGCCCGGCGTCGCGCAGCCGGTCCGCAACCCCAGCGGCAAGCGGCGCCTCGGGACCAATGATCACGAAATCGATGGCGTTTTCCTCGGCGAATGCGGCCACCGCGCCCCCATTGTCGATGTCGAGGGAGGCGCAATCGGCGATCTGGGCAATGCCGGCGTTGCCCGGTGCCACGATCAGTTTGTCGCATTTGGGGTTCTGCATCACCGCCCAGGCCAAAGCATGTTCGCGCCCGCCGCTGCCGAGGATAAGGATGTTCATTGACGCATTCTCCGATCTGCCTGAGCCCTGTGACTCCCCGGCGCCAGCCGGGGCTTGCCTTGCTTGCCGCGGGTTCTATGCTGCGCGGACTTTCAAAACAAGAACTCAGTAGGTGCCTTCGCGCCGCAGGAGAGCAGCCCCGCCATGTCAGACCTGTTTGATGATCCAGCCCCATCCGACCGGCCCGGGCAGAATGCCCCCGAATTCACCGTTTCGGAGATCTCCGGCGAGGTGAAGCGCACGCTGGAGGGGACCTTCGGCCGCATTCGGGTAAAGGGCGAGGTGGGCCGGGTGTTCAAGGCGCGCTCCGGGCATCTCTATTACGATATCAAGGATGATCGTTCAGTGCTGGCCTGCACCACGTGGAAGGGGCAGATCGCGAGCCTCTCCGTGGTGCCGGAAGAGGGGCTGGAGGTGGTTGTGACCGGTCGGCTGACAGCGTTCGGCGGGCAGTCGAAGTACAACATGAACGTCGATGAGGTCGCGGTGGCCGGGCAGGGCGCGCTGATGGCGCTCCTGGAAAAGCGCAAGAAACAGCTGGAGGCCGAGGGCCTGTTTGCGCCCGAGCGTAAGAAACCGTTGCCGTATCTGCCGGAGATCATCGGGGTGGTGACCTCGCCCTCGGGGGCCGTGATCCGCGATATCCTGCACCGGCTGCGCGACCGTTTCCCGCGCAAGGTGCTGGTCTGGCCGGTAGCGGTGCAGGGCGCCAACTGCGCGCCGGAGGTGGCCCGCGCCATCGAGGGGTTTAATCAGCTGACACCGGGGGGCGCGTTGCCACGACCGGATCTGATCATTGTCGCCCGTGGCGGTGGCTCGATCGAGGATTTGTGGGGCTTTAACGAGGAAACCGTCGCCCGGGCTGTCGCGAACAGTCAGATTCCGCTGATCTCAGCCGTGGGGCATGAGACGGATACCACATTGATTGATTTTGTGTCCGACCGTCGCGCCCCGACCCCTACCGCTGCAGCGGAGCTGGCAGTGCCGGTGCGGCTGGAACTGCTGGGCTGGACAGAGACTCAGGGCGCGCGGCTGGTGCGCTCTGCCGGGCAGGCGGTGCAGCAGCGACGGCAGCGGCTGAACGATCTCGCGCGGGCTCTGCCAAAGCCCGATACGCTGCTGGAAACGCCTCGCCAGCGACTGGACCGGGTGTCCGAACGGTTGCCCGATGCGTTGATCCGGGGGGTGGAGCGTCGCCGCCTGCGGCTGAGCGAGGCCGCTGCGGCGCTCCGGCCCAGCACGCTGCGCCAACTGGTTGGTGCCCGTCAGGACCGGCTGCGCAATCTCTCGTCGCGGCTGACGTTGCGCCCGATCCAGCAGGATCTTGCCCGTCAACATGATCGCATTGGCCAGCTGACGCAGCGGCTTGAGGCCGTGCAGACACAGCGGCTGGACCGACACCGGCAGCGGCTGGAGGCAACAGGTCGACAGCTGGAGATCCTCAGCTACAAGGCCACGCTGGAGCGCGGCTACGCCGTGGTGCGCAGCGATGACGGCGTGATCACCCGCGCAGCAGAGGCGGCTACCCAGCCACGGTTGCGGATCGAATTTGCCGATGCAGCGATTGACGTGACGCCTGCGGAGGCAGGGGGCGGAGACGGGGTGACGCCGCCCGCAAAGGCACCCGGCGCGCCCAAATCAGAAGGGTCCAAAGCAGTGAAACGCCCAAGCGGCAAGGCGCCGCCGGATGATCAGGGGTCGCTGTTCTGAACAGGTCGCGCAGCTGAGGTGGCGCGGAAGCACCTACGTCGATGCGGTTGCGGGTCAGGGGTGTGCGTCGATGCCTGTCAGACGCCGATCTTGGGACCAAGGCAGAGCATGTCCTCGCCGAGGTCTTCGGCCTCATAGAGCTCGGTGGCCTCCGGGTCGCCGTCAAACTGCGCAATCAGCCCGTCCTCGCCGATTGAGAACTGCCAGCACTGCGGCGTGCCGATTTCATCGTAGACAAAGCAGATCTGATCCGCCTCAGGGTACCATTCGCCATCCTGACATTGACCATCCAGAAACGACCAGATCACCCGGCGGTTTGGCAGATAACGTTCAACCCCGTAGGGCACGCCGTCGAAGCCGTAGAACAATGTACGGCCTTGGGTGTAGCGGTCGAACTGATCAGCGGTGAGCGGCGCGCCAGCCCAAGCGGGGCGGCCCTCGGGCAGGAGGCCACAAAGCGCGGTCGAAAGAATCAAGCTGAGCAGTCGCATGGGGCAACTGTGCCAGAGGCCCAGGGCTCTGGCCAATGTTTCCGTGGTCCTTGTCCTGCGAAATTTTGGGATCTGTCACGCGGTCGGCTTTGTCACTGGCTTGCGCGGCGTCACCTTTGACCGGTGGCAGAGAGGTGGGCAACATCGGGCCGGGTACCGGCCACCTTGAGGCACGGCAGGCAATGCAAGCGTCGGCGCAGACCGCAACTGCAACAAAAGGGGAGAGCGACATGCCAGATTTGGGAAGCAGCCCGGTAGGGGATGTGTTGATTGTGGCGGCGGCGCTCCTGGCGCTTTTGTACCTTGGGCTGACCGCACGACCTCCCAGCGCGCTGCGCAGTCTGAGTAAGACGCTGGCGGTGCTACTGCTGGCCGTCGCGGCCTGGCTCGGGGCGGTGCCGCTGCTGCTGACCCTGGCGCTTGGCCTTTGCGCGGTTGGTGATTTCTGCCTGTCGCGCGAGGGGGAGGGCGCGTTCATGGCCGGGGTGGGCGCCTTTGCAGCAGGCCATCTCGTCTATATTTTCCTGTTCCTCGGGCAGGGGGACAGTGATTTCGCGCGGCTGATTCAACTGCCGCAGCTGGTTGGCGTGCTGGTGCTGGCTGTGGCCGGGCTTGCCATGGTGCGGCTGCTGGCGCCGCGCGCTGGTGCGTTGAAGGGACCGGTATTGGCCTATGTGCCAATCATTTTGGGCATGGGGCTGGCGGCGCTGACCCTGCCGCTGGGCGGTGGGCTGACAGGTCTGACGCTGGTGCTGCCCGCGGCAGTGGCCTTCATGGCTTCAGATATCGTGCTCGCGTTTGAGACCTTCGTGCTGGCCGAAGATCACCGGGCACGGCGGGTGACGCCTTATGTTGTTTGGCCGCTCTACTGGGGCGCGCAGGCGGGGTTTCTGCTGGCGTTTCTGTAGGGACAGTGCTGGATTTACGTCGGTTGAGGTGGCGAGGTGCTTTGCACTTGCCGCAAAACCGCATTAGGTGTCCGCGTAACAACTCGCACCGACCCAATATGCGGAGACCGACATGGCGTTTTTCTCAAAACTGAAGGACCGGCTGTTCAAGTCGTCGAATAAGCTTGAGGAAGGGCTGGATGCCATCGTCGAGGAGGGCGCAGCGGATGCGGCCCCGCAACAGACCGCACCGGAAAAGATGCCCGAGGTACCGCCGTCCGCACCGCCGGTCGAGGTCCCAGCTGAACAGCCTGCTGAGGCACCAAAGGCTCCGCCTGTGGAGGTGCCGTCTGAAGCGCCGTCTGAGATCCCCGCAGAGACCCCTGCCGAGATCCGCCCAGAGACGCCCGAACAGACGGCCCGCACAGCGGAGCCAATGGCGAAACCAGCGATGAAACCGATGCCCGCGCCGACCCCGGACCCGGTTCCGGCAGCGCCTGGGCTTTTGGGGCGCCTGATGGGGCGCGGCAAGGCGGATGAGCCGCGCCGCGCGCTGGACGATGACATGCTGGAACAGCTGGAGGATCTTCTGGTCGGGGCTGACATGGGGGTTGATACCGCGCTGCGTGTCACCGCGAATATGGCCGAGGGCCGATTGGGGAAACGGCTTTCCACCCGCGAGATCAAGGAACTGCTGGCCGCAGAAGTCGCCCGGATCATGGAGCCGGTGGCCCGCCCGATGCCGATCTATGCAAAACGGCCGCAGGTGGTGCTGGTGGTGGGGGTTAACGGCTCCGGTAAGACCACCACGATCGGTAAGCTTGCCAGCCAGTTCAAGGCGGCAGGCAAGAAGGTTGTGATCGCGGCTGGCGACACCTTCCGCGCGGCAGCAGTGGAGCAGCTGCAGGTCTGGGGAGATCGCGCGGGCGTACCGGTCCTGACCGCACCGGAAGGGTCTGATCCGGCCAGCTTGGCTTTTGATGCGATGACCCGCGCGCAGGAAGAAGGCGCGGATCTGTTGATGATCGACACCGCAGGACGTCTGCAAAACCGCGCCGACCTGATGGAAGAGCTGGCAAAAATCGTGCGGGTGATCCAGAAAAAAGACCCCAGCGCGCCGCATAATACGCTTTTGGTTCTGGATGCCACCACCGGGCAAAACGCGTTGAACCAGGTCGATACCTTCCAGAAATTGGCGGATGTGTCGGGGCTGGTGATGACCAAACTGGACGGCACGGCCAAGGGGGGCGTTCTGGTGGCGCTGGCAGACCGCTTTGGCCTGCCAATCCATGCCATTGGCGTGGGTGAGCAGATCGACGATCTGGCTCCCTTCGATCCCGAAGACTTCGCCGCCGCACTAACGGGTCTGGAGAAATCCTGATCCCCAATCTGTGATGGCATCTTCTGGCTGAAAATATCCTCGGGGGTCCGGGGGGGGGAACCCGCCCGACCTCTCGTCATTGTACAAAGGTTGTTTGTTTGAGCGATTGGCTGATCTCGCTGGAGGGCACGGAGGCGGGGCATCATGCGGCGTTGGTGCTCGCAGTGCTTGCGGCGGTGCTGCACGCGGTGTTTGGCGCCTTGCAAAAGGGGCGATACGATCCCTGGCTGTCGCGCGGGGCAATTGATTTTTCCTACGGGATGATGGCGATGCCATTGGCGCTGTTCGTGGTGCCCTGGCCGGAACCACATATGTGGCCAATCTTTGCGGCCGTCTGGGGGATCCATGTGCTCTACAAGATCCTGCAGGGGCTGGCTTACAGTAAGGGCAGCTATACTGTGGTCTATCCAGTGGTGCGCGGCACCGGGCCGCTGTTTACAGTGATTGGCGCCACGGTGCTGTTCGATGAGCGGTTTACGGCGGTACAGTGGCTGGGGGTTGCTGTCTTGCTGGCAGGTATCTTTGGTCTGGCGCTCTACAACTTCCGCAATCTGACCAGCAATCGCGAGACACTTGGCAGTGCGTTGGCACTGGCTGTGGCCACCGGTGTCTTCGTGGCGCTTTATACCACTTATGATGCCTATGGCATCCGGGCGACTGCGGATCCTTTCACCTTTCTGGCGTGGTTTTTCTTCATCGACGGGCTAGCGATGCCGCCCTATGCCTACATGCGTTGGCGCGCGATGGTGCCACGCCCTGACCCGGGCCCCTTGATGGCCAAGGGGCTGCTCGGAGGTGTGATCGCCTTCGGTTCCTTTGGGGCGGTGATGCTGGCCACCCGGCTGGACAAGGTGGGCGAAGCGGCGGTGCTGCGCGAGACATCGACCGTGTTTGCGGCCCTGATTGGCTGGCTGGTCCTGAAAGAGACGGTCGGTCCGCGCCGGATTGCGCTGATGGCTTTGATCGCGCTGGGGGCCGTGATAGTGGAGATGGGCGGCTGATCCGCTGGCCCTTCACCACCCTATGATGATCCAACAGGTTGAAGACCAGAGGCAGGCAACCCAGATTTCGCAGAACAGACCGCGACCGCTGATCACGCACGGGCGCAACAGGCAGGAGATCCCATGGCGGGCAAACCCATCAACCCAACCCTGAAACTGGCGCTGGAATACGGCCCGCTTGTTGCGTTCTTCGCAGGCTATCTGTGGCTGCGCGACGAGATGTTTGTGATTGGTGGCGAAGAGTACCGGGGGTTTATTATTGCCACCGCAGGCTTCATCCCGCTGATGATCCTCTCAAGTCTGGCGCTGTGGCGGCTCACCGGACATATCTCCAAGATGCAGGTCGGCACGCTGATTATCGTGGTGCTGTTTGGCGGGCTGTCTGTCTGGTTCAATGATGAACGGTTTTTCAAGATGAAGCCGACGATCCTCTATGTGCTGCTGGGCGGTGCCTTGGCGATCGGTCTGATGCGGGGCGAAAGCTATCTGAAGGTGGCAATGGATGAGCTGATGCCGCTGCAGGATGCCGGTTGGATGATCCTGACCCGGCGGCTGTGTTATTTCTTCTTTGCCCTGGCGGTGACCAATGAGCTGGTCTGGCGCAGCCTGAGCGAGGAAACCTGGGTCTATTTTAAGACGTTTGGCCTGTCGTTGGCGATGTTTGCCTTCTTTATGACCCAGGCGCGGGTGTTTCAGGCCTATGCGCTGCCGGATGCAGAGGTCGATGAGGCCGAGTGAGCGGGGCGTACTGGTTTTCTAAGGACCACTGGGATGTCGGATGTCGCAGGCTTCTCGTCGTCTTTGAATTTAGGTCACGCGGGTGTGATGTAACACCGGGGACTGAAGGGCGCGCAGCGCCGCTGCAGACTTGACCAAACGGCGGTTTCGGCTTATCCGAAGCTTACATATCGTGGCGATTTGTTACCGGATTGCGGGCCACGTAAAACAATCCCGCTAAAGAGGTCAGGATGTGAAGGACCCCCTTTCGCTTGGCCGAACGGGGGTTTTTTAATGCGCAACACGCGCAAGGAGACAGAAGATGAGCGAGATCTGGAACAAACGTACCAAACTGGTGCATGGCGGTACCCGGCGCAGCCAGTACAATGAGGTCAGCGAAGCGATTTACCTGACGCAGGGCTTTGTCTACGACACTGCCGAACAGGCCGAGGCCCGCTTCATTGAGACCGGCCCAGATGAATTCATCTATGCCCGCTACGGTAACCCCACGGTGGCCATGTTCGAGGAACGTATCGCCGCGCTGGAAGGGGCCGAGGACGCCTTTGCCACCGCATCGGGCATGGCGGCGGTCAATGGCGCGCTGACGTCAATTCTGAAGGCTGGCGACCATGTTGTGTCAGCCAAGGCGCTGTTTGGCTCCTGTCTTTATATCCTGGAAAATATCCTGACTCGCTATGGGGTTGAGGTGACTTTTGTTGATGGCACCGATCTTGACGCTTGGCGGGCGGCGCTGCGGCCGGACACCAAGGTGGTGTTTTTCGAATCCATGTCCAATCCGACGCTGGAAGTGATCGATATTGCGGCGGTTGCCGAACTGGCCCATGCGGTCGGCGCTACTGTGGTGGTGGATAACGTGTTCTCGACCCCGGTGTTTTCAAACGCTATCGAACAGGGCGCGGATGTGGTGATTTACTCCGCCACCAAGCATATCGACGGGCAGGGCCGGGTCTTGGGTGGTGTCATTCTGGGCACGCGCGATTTTATCCGCGGCACCGTTGAACCCTATATGAAACACACCGGCGGAAGCCTCAGCCCGTTCAATGCCTGGACGTTGCTGAAAGGGCTGGAGACGATTTCCCTGCGGGTGAATGCCCAGGCGGAGACCGCGCTGGAGCTGGCACAGGCGCTGAGTGGTCATCCTGCCCTCAGTCGACTGATGTATCCTGGTCTGGAAGATCACGCCCAGCACGCGCTGGTCCAGCGACAACTGGGTGGTAAAGGCGGGACTGTGCTGTCTCTGGATCTGAAGGGCGGCAAGGATGCAGCCTTTCGCTTCCTGAACGCGCTGACCATCCCGGTGATTTCCAACAATCTGGGGGATGCGAAATCTATCGCCACCCACCCGGCCACCACCACCCATCAGCGATTGTCTGAGGAGTTGAAGTCCGAACTGGGTATCACCCCGGGGCTGGTGCGGTTTTCCGTCGGGCTGGAGGATGCAGGTGATTTGATTGCGGATCTGACGCAGGCGCTTGCGGTGGCCGAGGGCTGAATGCAGCGCCATCTGGACACGGTTGGGGCAGGGGGCATAGTGGGCTGCCTGCCTCGATCGGGAAGCGATCCTGAGTGATCTTGGGTCAATCGCCGGAAATACGCAAAACACGACGCTTTTGAATGATCTGTTTTGCGATCTGCAGCGTAACAGACTAAAACCAATCCTGCTGCCTGATGAACGGGCAGCGTCAGCGGAGGTCTCTGTGTCATGAACTCTCACTCGCGTAATCTGACCAAGGCGCCTGATCGAGCAGATGCAGAGGATGCGCTCGACCTGTTGCGCAAATGGGCCAGCACGGCAACCGAGACCGAAATTGCCCAGTTGAACCCGGCGGTTGCACGGCTTTTGCCGAACTCACCTGTTGGAAATTACCCCGATCTGTCGCGCCATTACCCTGAGGAGTTTGAGGCTGACAGCAGCTATCGTGCGACCCTGCCGGACTTGCAGAACGGCCCCTCCAGCCTGATACGCGGGGCACATGAGCAGATCCAGCACGTCGGAATTTCCAACTTTCGTCTGCCGATTCGCTTTCACACCCGCGACAATGGCGATCTGACGCTGGAAACCAGCGTCACCGGCACCGTCAGTCTGGACGCCGACAAGAAGGGCATCAATATGTCCCGGATCATGCGGTCGTTCTACAAACATGCCGAGCGGACCTTCAGCTTTGAGGTGATGGAAGCGGCGCTGGACGATTATCTGACCGATCTGGAGAGCCTGGATGCGCGACTTCAGATGCGGTTTTCCTTTCCGGTGAAGATCGAAAGCCTGCGGTCGGGTCTGTCGGGCTATCAGTACTATGATATCGCACTGGAAATCGTCGATCACGATGGCGAGCGGACGAAGATTATCCACCTCGACTATGTCTATTCCTCGACCTGCCCCTGTTCTCTTGAGTTGAGCGAACATGCGCGCAGCGCGCGGGGACAGCTGGCGACACCGCATTCGCAGCGCTCTGTTGCGCGGATATCGCTGGTGCAGGAACCGGGGGCTCCGGTTCTGTGGTTTGAAGATGTGATTGATCACTGCCGCCGCGCGGTGCCGACTGAAACGCAGGTAATGGTGAAACGTGAGGATGAACAGGCCTTTGCCGAGCTGAATGCGGCCAATCCGATCTTTGTGGAAGATGCCGCACGGCTGTTTTGCGAGGCGCTGCAATCGGACCCGCGTATTGGCGACTTCCGCGTGGTGGCCAGCCACCAGGAGAGCCTGCACAGCCACGACGCCATAAGCGTTCTGACACAAGGGCCGACATTTGCCGCGCGTAGCATCGATCCGAAGATGTTTGCGACCCTCATTCATCAGGGCTGAGGCTGCCTGAGGCGGCACATCCGCGCCGGGCTTGCCCTCTCAACTGCAACCGCCTGCCCATCCGGGCGGCGGTTCTTTGCGGTTTTCAACGGTCATTTGCGTTGCGGCATTTTTTTGCTGCGTTGCGGCGATAATCGGCTAAACTTGCAACCTGAAGGGGTGCACGCTTTGCGGCTCCCATCGTCAGGAGGCCGCAAAAGCTGCCCGCCAAACAGGAGATGTTGATGATCCCTCTACTCGACTTCACAGACCTTCCCCGAACCCCTGCTGCGCTGGCTGGCACGATTGTCGGAAACCAGTTGCGGTTCTGGCGTGGCGCCATGACCCTGATGGGGGCGATGCCTGCAGCGCAGATGGCCCTGGCCCGCGAGGCGATGGCTGCGACCTCCAGTGCCACTGGCGTCAAGACAGCGTTGATGCCATCGGCCAGCAATAGGGTCGCAACGCCCGCGCCGGTGAAAGCAACGTCACCCGCCCGCCGCAAGGTCACGCGCAAACCGGCCCGTCCGGCGCAATCCGCAGCGGTCAAAACGGTCAAAAAATCTGCCCCGGCCCCGGTCACGACCACAGAGGCGGCGGCCCCAAAGGACACCAAGGCAGCAGAAACGCCTACCCGGGCCACCGCTGGCCAGAGTGGGTTTTCCAGCCAAAGAGCCACCAGCGGCGGCAGCGCTGTAAAGCCGACCGCATCGACACCCCCTGCTGCGAACACAGCCAGCCGCAAAACACCCCGTGCGCCGTCGAAACCGGCGCAGATGCCTGCCCCGCTTAAGTCGTCCGCAGCCAAACCTGAGGCAAAGCCCGCTGCGTCCGATAGCCGACAGGTAGGTGTCAAACAGGCCGGAACCACCAGCGCGCAGGCCTTGATCGCGGGTCAGGCCGCAGGGGTGGCCCCACGACAACAGGATATCGGCAAACAGGCCGCCGCCAAACCTGCCACTGCGAAGGCCAAATCTGCGCCCAAGGCACGGACAAAACAATAGCGCCCGCCCGCCGGACGCGCGCATTCTCTTGACACTCTGCGCGAGGGAGGCCAACGCTGCGCCCATGTTGGATCTGCGTCCGGTTGGATATGTCATTGGCCTGTTGGTGGCCATTCTTGGGGCGACCATGGTGTTTCCTCTGGCCGTCGATCTGTACGACGGGCGGGGGGAGTGGCCGGTTTTTCTCGAAAGCGCGGTGATCACCATCCTTGGGGGCGGGCTGATTGCGCTGTCCTGTGCCAATGGGGTGCGTGAGGGGCTGACTATCCAGCAGACCTTTCTGCTGACCACACTGGTCTGGGTGGCGCTGCCGCTGTTTGGAGCCATCCCACTGATGCTGGGCGCCACTGAGCTACGGTTTGTTGACGCGTTTTTCGAGGCGATGTCGGGCCTCACAACCACCGGCTCCACAGTGATTTCCGGTCTGGACGATCTGCCCCGCGGTTTGCTGCTGTGGCGCGGCATTCTGCAATGGTTGGGCGGCATCGGCATTATTGTCGTCGCGATGGTATTCCTGCCCGAGCTACGGGTCGGCGGCATGCAGATTTTCCGCTCCGAAGCCTTTGACACCATGGGGAAAATCTTGCCCCGCGCTCAGGCAATCGCGAAGCAGATTTCACTGATCTATGTGGGGCTGACCGTCGCCTGCATGGTGGTCTATATGCTGTTGGGGATGGAGCCGTTCGACGCGCTGGTCCATGCGCTGACCACCTGTTCGACCGGCGGTTTTTCAAATTATGATGCGTCTTTTGGCACCTTCACCGGCGCACCCGAATATGCGGCATCAGTATTCATGATCCTCGCGGCGCTGCCGTTCGTGCGCTACGTCCAGATGATCAACGGCCATTCCAAACCGCTGTTTCGTGACAGCCAGATCCAGGCGTTTCTGGCGACAATTGCCCTGTTGGTCGTGGTGACGGCCTGTGTGCTGGTCTACGTCTTTCCGCATCATCCGGAACAGGCCGTGCGCGAAGCGCTGTTCAACATCACCTCGATCATTTCCGGCACCGGCTACGCCAGTGTCGACTATATGCAATGGGGCAGTTTTCTGGTCATGCTGTTCTTCTTCATCGGGCTGATCGGGGGCTGTGCTGGCTCCACCGCCTGTTCGGTGAAGATCTTCCGCTATCAGTTGCTGTTTGCGTCGATCCGGGTGCAGATCCAGCGGATCCATTCGCCGCATGGGGTGTTCGTGCCGCGCTATCAGGGGCGGGCGGTGGATACCGAGGTGCTGAGCTCGGTGATCTCCTTCTTTATGTTCTTTGTTGTCACGCTGGGGATTGTGGCCTGGGCGCTGGCGCTGACCGGGTTGGATTTCGTGACTGCGGTGTCCGGTGCTGCAACGGCTGTGGCCAATATCGGCCCCGGTCTTGGCGATCGGATTGGACCTGCTGGCAATTTCGCGACGCTGAACGACGGGGCGAAGTGGATTCTGAGTGCGGCGATGCTGATCGGGCGGCTGGAATTGATGGCCGTCTATGCCATTCTGACCATCCGGTTCTGGCGCAACTAGGCAGATCGACCGCAATGGGAGGCTCCGGCGCATCAATATTGCGTGTTGCCCCTGCGTTTCTATGTGTATCGCTACAATCCGTAGGCTTGCCCTCTTGGGGCCGCTCGCATAAGAGGCGGGGAGTTGAAACCCGCAAGCGCACGGAGAGTTTTGCCCAATGCCCGTTCTTGTGATGAAATTCGGCGGTACATCTGTCGCCAATCTGGACCGCATCCGCCGCGCCGCCAAACGCGTTGGTGTCGAAGTGGCCAAGGGCTACGACGTGATTGTGATCGTCTCTGCGATGTCGGGCAAGACCAATGAACTGGTCGGCTGGGTCAATGAAACCTCGCCGCTGTTTGATGCGCGCGAATATGATGCCGTTGTGTCCTCTGGCGAGAATGTGACCGCCGGGCTGATGGCGCTGACCCTGCAGGAAATGGATGTCCCGGCGCGCAGCTGGCAGGGCTGGCAGGTGCCGCTGAAGACCACCAGCGCCCATAGCCAAGCGCGGATTGAGGAAATCCCGCCGGAAAACATCAACGCCAAGTTCGGCGAAGGTATGCGTGTGGCCGTTGTTGCGGGTTTTCAGGGCATCAGTCCCGAAGGTCGCATCACCACGCTGGGCCGGGGGGGATCAGACACCACCGCCGTTGCTTTTGCTGCGGCGTTTGAGGCCGAGCGTTGCGATATCTACACCGATGTGGACGGAGTCTATACCACCGACCCGCGGATTTGCGACAAGGCGCGCAAGCTGGATAAAATCGCCTTTGAGGAAATGCTGGAGCTGGCGTCGCTGGGCGCCAAGGTTTTGCAGACCCGCTCGGTTGAGCTGGCGATGCGTTACAAGGTGAAACTGCGCGTGCTGTCCAGTTTCGAGGAACAATCGGACGAGGCCGGAACCCTGGTCTGCGACGAGGAGGAAATCATGGAATCCAATGTTGTGGCCGGTGTGGCCTATTCCCGTGACGAAGCCAAGCTGACCGTCCAATCGGTTGCCGACCGTCCCGGTATTGCGGCCCATATCTTCACCGCGCTGAGCGAAGCGGGCGTGAATGTGGATATGATCGTGCAGGATATCTCTGACGAGGGCCGCACCGATATGACCTTCTCCTGCCCGACCGATCAGGTTGCGCGCGCAGAACAGGCGCTGCAGGCGGTGAAGGAGAAGGGCGAGCTGAACTACGCAGAGCTACTGGCCGACCGGGACGTCGCCAAGGTTTCTGTGGTTGGGATCGGCATGCGTTCGCAATCTGGGGTTGCAGCGAAGATGTTCAAGGTGCTGTCCGATGAGGGCATCAATATCAAGGTGATCACCACCTCCGAAATCAAGATTTCGGTGCTGATCGACCGGAAATACATGGAACTTGCGGTGCAAGCACTGCATGATGCGTTTGAATTGGACAAGGCGGCCTGATCTGGACCTGGCCGCCTGACACCGAAACCTGTGTGAACGGCCCCCATGGTAAAGACGACCGAATCCGAAAGTCGCAACTTATTGATGCGCTTGCGCGAGGCCATGGCTGGTGATGATGCCGGTCAGGCCCGTCTGGACAAGATCACGCAGCTGATCGCCGACAGCATGCAGAGTGAGGTGTGCTCGGTCTATCTGTTCCGCGATGATGAGACGCTTGAACTCTGCGCGACGCAGGGGCTGAATGTCGAATCCGTGCACCAGACGCGCATGCGTATTGGTGAGGGGCTGGTGGGCCGTGTGGCGCGCTATGGCAAGGTGATCAATACGCCGGACGCGCCCAACGCCAAGGGCTTTCGCTATATGCCGGAAACCGGGGAGGAACGCTTTTCCTCCTTCCTTGGTGTGCCGATCCAGCGTCTTGGCGAAATGCTGGGCGTGCTGGTGGTGCAGTCCAAAGAGGCGCGTGAATTTTCCTCTGATGCGGTCTATGCGCTGGAGGTGGTGGCCATGGTCATCGCGGAGATGACCGAGCTTGGCGCCTTTGTTGGCGAAGGCGCGGCCTTGTCACCGCTGCACCAACAGCCCGTCTTGTTGCGCGGGACCATCGCGCAGGAAGGGGCCGTGGAGGGCCATGTCTGGCTGCACGAGCCGCGTGTTGTTGTGACCAACCCGATTGCTGATGACCCCCACCGCGAGCTGGAGCGTCTGCATGAGGCGGTTGAAGAGCTGCGGGTGGGTGTCGACAAGATGCTGGAGGTCACCCAGACCGGCGACAAAGAACAGTTGCAGGTGCTGGAAGCCTACCGGATGTTTGCCAATTCCAAGGGCTGGATGCGCCGGATGGAAGAGGATATCGGTCGCGGGCTTAGCGCCGAAGCGGCTGTTGAAAAAGAACAATCTCAGGCCCGTGCCCGCATGGGGCAGGTACAGGATGCCTATCTGCGCGAGCGTCTCAGCGATCTGGATGATCTGTCGAACCGCTTGTTGCGTATCCTGACCGGGCAGGGCAGCGAGACAGGCGCCGAACTGCCTGAAGACCCGGTTCTGATTGCGCGAAATATCGGTCCGGGAGAGCTGCTGGAGTATGGCCGCAATCTGCGTGGCATCGTGCTGGAAGAGGGTTCTGTGGGTTCTCACGCGGCGATCATTGCCCGCGCGCTGGCCATTCCGCTGGTGGTCCATACCAAACGCATCACCACCGAGGCGCTGAACGGCGACCACATCATGGTCGATGGCGAGCAAGGCGTGGTGCATCTGCGGCCGGATGATACCGTTGTCAGCGCCTTTCGGGACAAAATCGCGATGCAGGCCAAGGCGCAGGAGCGTTATGCCTCGATCCGTGACAAACAGGCGCTGACCCGGGATGGCCGCCGCGTGCATCTGCTGATGAATGCCGGGTTGATGGCAGATCTGCCGTCACTGCAAAATTCCGGCGCCGAGGGCGTCGGTCTGTTCCGCACCGAACTGCAGTTTCTGGTGCGCAATCAGATGCCCAAACGCTCGGAATTGGTGGCGCTATACCAGCGGGTGCTGGACGCGGCGGGGGGCAAGCGGGTGGTGTTTCGCACGCTGGACATCGGGTCGGACAAAGTGCTGCCCTATATGAAGCCTACGGATGAACCCAATCCGGCGCTTGGCTGGCGGGCGATCCGGGTCGGTCTGGACAAGCCTGGTGTGATGCGGATGCAGTTGCAGGCGCTGATCCGGGCCGCGAATGGGCGTCCCTTGACGGTGATGTTCCCGTTTGTAGCCCAGTTCGAAGAGTTCCGCGATGCTAAGGCAGAGGTCGAAAAGACGCTGGAGCGGGAGCGCCGTCTCGGCCATGCTCTGCCCGAAAAGCTGGAAGTCGGGGCGATGCTGGAGACACCTTCTCTCGCCTTCGCGCCGCAGAAATTCTTTGACGAAGTCGAATTCCTGTCGATTGGTGGCAATGATCTCAAGCAGTTCTTTTTTGCCGCTGACCGCGAGAATGAGCGGGTGCGCAAACGCTATGACACGTTGAATGTCAGCTATCTTAGCTTCATTGCGCAGATCGTTGAACGCTGTGAGAAATCCGGCACGCCGCTCAGTTTCTGCGGTGAAGATGCTGGTCGCCCGATTGAGGCCGTCTGCCTCGCGGCGATGGGGTTGCGGGTGCTGTCGATGCGCCCTGCCTCAGTCGGTCCGGTGAAATCGCTGCTGATGCGTGTGGATCTGAATGACATCCGCAAAATCATCACCGATGCCCGGCACAGAGGGGAGCAGACGGTGCGTCCGGCGGTCATGCAGTATCTGCGAGAGCTCTGAAGACATTCCAAGATAGCTAGGCCAGAGTCCTAAGACCGCGCGGCATCTTCCGCGCGGTTTATTCTGGCTGCGACTGCAGCTTATGGGTGTCATAGGGGAGGCACCTGTTGGTGAATTGCTGGAATTTTCCCGTCTGACGATTGATGGATATCGATTTTTCGCCCAAAAATATTCAATGAAAATTTTCGAAATCCTCAATTGTGTTGCAGAATGTTGATAATATTTCAGATGTCGCAGGGTTTGAGGTCAAGTCGTCCACCGGTTGAGAGTTCCTGAATTACCCCCTGACTTATCCACAGGGGTGTCAGTGTGTCTAAGATATACGTATCTTATTGAAATTAATCATTTAAATATTGTTCTGTTTGCGTTGAAGTGGGACTGAATTACGAAGTTCTCAACATCAACTGTGGCGCCTAGGTAGCTGAAATATTGAGAGAAATCTCGGTCACATTTTGCAGATTTCGTGCCCCCACAGGAAGAGATCCGGTGAAAACCGTGGAGTCCTGCCGCAGTCTAAAGTCTTTCAGGGTTGGGTGAATATTCCCTTAACAGGCCAAACCTGCTGTGAAGGTAAAAGCTTCAAGTATAAAAGTTTAAGCTTGAAGTTTATTGTGATCCGCTTATCCTGTCTGCAGCTTAGACAGCAATAGGGGAATGGCATCATGAAAATCGCCTGTTTGGGAGGCGGCCCGGCCGGCCTATATTTTGCAATCTCGACCAAGCTGCGCCAGCCTGACGCTGAGATCACGGTTTTTGAGCGTAACAAGCCGGATGACACGTTCGGTTGGGGGGTTGTGCTGTCTGATGATGCGCTTGAGAACCTGACAACAAACGACCCTGTCAGCGCCGGTCAGATCCGCGATAAATTTGCCTATTGGGATGATATTGCCGTGGTGCATGGTGGTGTGCGGACGGTCTCAGGCGGGCATGGTTTTGCCGGGATTGGTCGTAAGGCGATGCTGGTTATCCTGCAGGAGCGGGCGCGTGAACTGGGCATTGATCTGCAGTTCGAGACGGAGGTCGGGCCCGCGGCCTCCTATCAGGCGGATTATGATCTTGTCGTTGCCTGTGATGGATTGAACTCCCGCGTCCGCAGCGAATTTGCGGAACACTTCAAACCCAACGTCGATGTGCGCCCCTGTAAATTCATATGGCTGGGCACGAAGCAGAAATTCGACGATGCCTTCACCTTTATCTTTGAAAAGACACAGCACGGCTGGTTGTGGATCCATGCCTATCAATTTGATGCCGACACGGCGACTGTGATTGTCGAATGCTCTGCTCAGACCTGGGAAAACTGGGGGTTTGAAGTGATGAGCAAGGACGAGATCCTGCGGACCTGCGAGGAGATCTTTGCCGATCATCTCGGCGGGCATGCGCTGATCTCAAATGCGGATCATCTGCGCGGCTCCGCAGTCTGGATCAACTTCCCGCGGGTTCTGTGTGAGACCTGGCACCACGAAAACGTTGTACTGCTGGGCGATGCCTCGGCCACGGCGCATTTCTCGATCGGATCGGGAACCCGGCTTGCCTTTGACAGTGCGATTGCATTGGCAGAATTCATCACAACCGAACCGACGCTGGAGCAGGCTTTTGTGCGCTATCAGGAAGAACGGCGCCTGGACGTGCTGCGGCTACAATCGGCGGCGCGCAATTCACTGGAGTGGTTTGAAGAGGTCGAGCGATATCTGGATATGGATCCAGTGCAATTCAACTACTCGCTACTGACCCGGTCGCAGCGGATCTCCCATGAAAACCTGCGCCTGCGGGATGCTGACTGGCTCGCCTCGGCGGAGAAATGGTTTCAGGAGACCGCAGGTGCGCCTGCGGATGCAGCGACCCGTGCGCCAATGTTTGCGCCTTATAAATTGCGGGAGATGCAGCTGAAGAACCGTGTCGTGGTGTCGCCGATGGCGCAGTACAAGGCCAAGGATGGATGTCCGACCGACTGGCATCTTATTCACTATGGTGAACGCGCTAAGGGGGGCGCAGGGCTGGTCTATACGGAAATGACCTGTGTCTCGGCCGAGGGACGGATTACACCCGGCTGTCCCGGCCTATACGCGCCAGAGCACGAGGCCGCGTGGGCGCGGCTGACGGGTTTTGTCCACGCTGAGACCGACGCGAAGATCTGCTGTCAGATTGGCCATTCGGGTCGCAAGGGATCCACCCAATTGGGCTGGGAGACCATGGATGCACCGCTGCGGGATGGGAACTGGGAGACGGTCTCCGCCTCGGCCATCGCGTGGTCCGATGGTAACGCACCTCCCCGGGAGATCACGCGGGCGGAAATGGACGCCATCAAGGGTGAATTCGTTGCCGCAGCACAGATGGCTGAGCGGGCGGGGTTTGATATGATCGAACTCCATGCGGCCCATGGCTATCTGATTTCTTCGTTTATTTCGCCAAAATCCAACATTCGGACGGATGCCTATGGTGGGGCATTGGCAAACCGCCTTCGTTACCCGCTGGAGGTGTTTGAGGCCATGCGTGCGGTCTGGCCTACGGACAAACCTATGTCTGTTCGTATCTCTGCCAACGATTGGGTGGGCGACGAAGGCGTGACGCCGGAAGAGGCGGTCGAGATTGCGCGGGCCTTCACCGCGGCGGGTGCGGATATCATTGACGTGTCTGCGGGGCAGACCTCAACGGAGGCGCAGCCGGTCTATGGCCGTATGTTCCAGACGCCATTTTCGGACCGGATCCGCAATGATGCCGGGATCGCGACCATGGCGGTGGGCAATATCTACGAAGCGGATCACGCCAACTCCATCCTGATGGCAGGGCGAGCTGATCTGGTCTGCGTTGGGCGCCCACATCTGGCGGATCCCTATTGGACCCTGCATGAGGCAAGCCGTGTCGGCGATCGTCATGCGGACTGGCCGCTGCCCTATCTGGCGGGACGGGATCAGGCCTGGCGTCTGGCAGACCGCGATGCAGAGGTGATCCGGGCATGAGCAATCTGGCGGGTAAAGATCTAGCTGGCAGACATGTGGTGATTACCGGTGGCGGGTCCGGCGTGGGCGCTGCACTGGCGCGCAGCTTTGCGGGGCAGGGCGCGTGGCTCACACTGCTTGGTCGGCGGATTGAACCGCTGGAGGAGGTGGCCGCTGAAACAGGTGCCCTGCCGCTTGCCTGTGATGTGACCGAGGCAGAGGCGGTGCATGCGGTACTCGCTACGGCGCGACAGCAATATGGACCGGTGACCGTCGCTATTGCCAATGCAGGTGCTGCGCCGTCGAAACCCTTTTCCAAGATGGATCTGGCGGATTTCGAGGCAGCCCTTGCTGTCAACCTGTCGGGGGTGTTCAACCTGTGGCAGGCCGCCCTGCCTGATATGAAGTCGGCAGGCTGGGGACGGATGATTGCCGTTGCCTCAACTGCCGGGCTCAAAGGCTATCCTTATGTTTCGGGGTATTGTGCGGCAAAACATGGGGTTGTCGGCCTCACGCGGTCGCTTGCGCAGGAACTGGCACGCAGCGGCATCACCGTGAATGCGATTTGCCCGGGCTTCATTGAGACGCCGCTGCTTGAGCGTTCGATTGCGACCATTGTGTCCACCACCGGGATGAGCGAGGAAGAGGCTGCAAAATCGCTGCGCGCAGGCAACCCGCAGGGCCGGTTTATCCAGCCGGAAGAGGTGGCGGATGCTGCGCTTTTCCTTGCCTCCTCTTCGGCAGCATCCATCAACGGCAGCGCGCTGCCCATCACCGGAGGTGAGATCTGATGCAAACCGACCGTTCCAAGGACCGGCTGCGACTGTGGCTGAAAGTACTCAAGGCAACCCGCGCCGTGGAAAGCGAAATTCGCGAGAACCTGCGACAGGAGTTCACCACCACGCTGCCCCGGTTTGACGTCATGGCAGCCCTTAGCCAGCATCTCGACGGGCTGAAGATGAGCGAGCTCTCCGGCGTGCTGAAAGTGTCCAATGGTAATGTCACCGGGATCGTTGAACGGCTGGTGGATGACGGCCATGTGCAGCGCGAGAAGGTCCCCGGAGACCGACGTGCCAGCCGGGTACGGCTGACGGAGGCGGGGATTGCGGAATTCGCCCGTCAGGCCGCCGCCCATGAGGCCTGGATTGACCAAATGTTTGACAGCGTGCCCGAAGCCGAGGTTCAGACGCTCTCTGATGCGCTGGATCAGGTGGCCAGACGGCTTGAAAATGAAGGACGCGACGGATGATTTCGACGGACACCAAGTATT
The DNA here is from genome assembly GCF_018101215.1 of Phaeobacter sp. HS011. NCBI lineage: Bacteria > Pseudomonadati > Pseudomonadota > Alphaproteobacteria > Rhodobacterales > Roseobacteraceae > Phaeobacter > Phaeobacter sp. HS011. The sequence continues at coordinate 250,354 of NZ_JAGEUF010000007.1, forward strand.
TTCTGTGCAGTATTGAGGACGGCATCGCCACCGTGGCACTGGACCGCCCCGAGCGAAAGAACCCTCTGAGCTTTGACAGCTACGCGGAGCTGCGGGACTGGTTTCGTGACCTGCATTATGATGACGACGTGAAGGCGGTGGTGTTCGCTCCCAATGGCGGCAACTTCAGCTCTGGTGGTGATGTCCATGATATCATTGGACCATTGACCAGAATGTCGATGAAAGACCTGCTCGCCTTTACCCGGATGACCGGCGATCTGGTCAAGGCGATGGTGAATTGCGGCAAGCCGATCATCGCAGCGCTGGACGGTGTCTGCGTGGGGGCGGGTGCGATTATTGCCATGGCGTCGGACATCCGGATCGCCACGCCAGAAACCAAGACGGCGTTTCTGTTCACCCGCGTTGGACTGGCAGGCTGCGATATGGGGGCCTGTGCGATCCTGCCGCGCATCATTGGCCAGGGGCGTGCGGCAGAGCTGCTCTATACCGGGCGATCAATGAGCGCGGATGAAGGGGCGGCCTGGGGGTTTCATAACAAAGTGGTGCCCGCAGATTCACTGCTGGGCGAGGCACGCAGCTGGGCAGAGCGGATCGCGGCGGGGCCGAATTTTGGTCACATGATGACCAAGACAATGCTCGTTCAGGAATGGTCGATGTCGATTGAGCAAGCCATCGAGGCGGAGGCACAGGCACAGGCGATTTGCATGCAGACAGCCGATTTCGAACGCGCCTACCAGGCCTTCGTGAAAAAGGAAAAACCCCTGTTCGAAGGGGATTGATACGGCCCCTGCGGGGCGCTGCGCCGGAGGAGGGTGCGGGGCCTCCGGCGGGAGTATTTAGAGAAAGATGACAGGCGGCGTGTGCCGCTGCCGGGAGGAGCGATATGGCGGATAAGACATTTCTGAGCTGGCCGTTTTTTGAAGACCGCCACCGCGCACTGGCGGCGGATCTGGACAGGTGGGCAGAGGATGCGCTGGCGCATATTGATCACAGTGATACCGATGCTGCCTGCCGCGGGCTGGTGTCGTCCTTAGGGGCTGCGGGCTGGACGCAGCATTCCGGCGCCATGGCCGGGGAGGCGCTGGACGTGCGCACGCTGTGCCTGATCCGTGAGACCTTGGCCCGGCACGATGGTCTGGCAGATTTTGCCTTTGCGATGCAGGGGTTGGGAACAGGGGCGATTTCTCTCTTTGGTACGGAGGCCCAACAGGCAGAATGGCTGCCGCTCACACGCAGCGGCAAGGCGATTTCTGCCTTTGCGCTGACCGAACCGCAATCAGGATCCGATGTGGCCAATTCCACCATGACCGCAGTGCGGGATGGGGAACACTATGTTCTGAACGGCGAAAAGACCTGGATCTCCAACGGCGGGATTGCTGACGTCTATACGTTGTTTGCCCGTAGCGGCGAGGGGCCGGGGGCCAAGGGGCTCTCGGCCTTTGTCGTGCCTGCGGGGCTGCCGGGGTTTGAGGTGGTGGAGCGTCTGGAGACGCTGGCACCGCACCCGCTTGCGACCCTGCGGTTCAGCGATTGCCGTATCCCGCGCAGCGCGTTGCTGGGGGCGCCGGGCGCGGGCTTCAAAATTGCGATGTCGGTGCTGGATGTGTTCCGCTCCACTGTGGCGGCGGCAGCATTGGGGTTTGCACGTCGGGCCCTGGATGAGGCGCTGGCACGCGTAACAAGCCGTCATGTTCAGGGGGCGCCGCTGGCGGATCTGCAGATGGTGCAGGGGCATATCGCGGATATGGCGCTGGATGTGGATGCAAGTGCGCTGCTGGTCTATCGCGCGGCCTGGGCCAAGGACAGTGGCGCCGCGCGCATCACTCGGGAGGCCGCAATGGCGAAGTTGTTCTCTACCGATCAGGCGCAGAAAATCATCGACAAGGCGGTTCAATTGCATGGCGGCGACGGGGTGCGGCAGGGTCAGAAGGTCGAGGAACTCTACCGCGATATCAGAGCGTTGCGGATCTACGAAGGCGCATCTGACGTCCAACGTGTGGTGATTGCCCGTCAGGCGATTTCCACGTTTCAGAAGGGAAGCTGAGATGCTGGGACCAAGCGCACATACCGACACATTCACCCGCGACAACCTGCCGCCGGTGGATCAGTGGCCGGAGTTCCTGACGGACGGATATGACTATCCTGAGCAATTGAATGCGGCAGTCGAACTGACCGATGCCATGGTCGCCAAAGGGTTCGGGGATCATACGGCACTGATCGGCAACGGGCGGCGGCGGACCTATAAGGAACTGACCGATTGGACCAACCGGCTGGCCCATGTTCTGGTGGAGGATCTGGGGGTGCAGCCTGGCAACCGGATCCTGATCCGCTCTGCCAACAATCCGGCGATGGTGGCCTGCTGGCTGGCGGCGACCAAGGCAGGCGCTGTGGTGGTGAACACCATGCCGATGCTGCGGGCAGGTGAGCTGGCGAAGATCATCGACAAGGCAGAGATCAGCCATGCGCTGTGTGATACCCGGCTGATGGAGGAGCTGGTTGCCTGTGCCAAAACCTCGGCGCATCTGAAGTCCGTCGTCGGGTTCGATGGCACCTCCAACCATGATGCGGAACTGGATCGGTTGGCGCTGGAAAAATCGGTGCGGTTTGAGGCGGTGGCGACGGGCCGCGATGATGTGGCCCTTCTGGGGTTCACCTCAGGCACCACGGGGTCACCGAAAGCGACGATGCATTTTCACCGCGATCTTTTGATGATTGCCGATGGCTATGCAGCGGAGGTGCTACAGGTCACGCCTGAGGATATCTTTGTCGGCTCGCCGCCGCTGGCGTTTACGTTTGGACTGGGCGGTCTGGCAATTTTTCCGCTGCGGTTTGGGGCGGCGGCGACCTTGCTGGAGAATGCATCGCCGCCGAATCTTATTGAGATCATCGAGACATATAAGGCAACGGTCTGCTTTACCGCGCCGACGGCCTATCGGGTGATGCTGCGCGCGATGGAGGAGGGGGCAGATCTGTCATCGCTCAGGGCGGCAGTGTCCGCCGGGGAAACCCTGCCAGCGCCGGTTTATGACGAATGGATAGCCCAGACTGGCAAGCCGATGTTGGATGGGATCGGGGCGACGGAGATGCTGCATATCTTCATCTCCAACCGGTTTGACGACCACCGCCCCGCCTGCACCGGCAAACCTGTGAAGGGCTACCGGGTGCGGGTTCTGGACAATGATGGCAATGAAGCCCCGCGCGGAGCGGTTGGCCGACTGGCGGTGAAGGGGCCGACCGGGTGCCGCTACCTCGCGGATGCGCGGCAGGGTGAGTACGTCAGGGATGGCTGGAACATCACCGGCGACAGTTTCGTGATGGACGTTGATGGCTATCTGCACTTTGCTGCACGCAATGATGATATGATCGTCTCTGCCGGGTATAACATAGCCGGTCCGGAGGTCGAGGCGGCGCTCTTGTCCCATGACCTGGTGGCGGAATGTGCTGTGATCGGTGCCAGCGATGACGCGCGCGGCGAGATCGTGCAGGCCCATGTTGTGCTGGCCGAGGGGGCGCAGGCGTCGGAGGTCCTGACCAGGGCGCTGCAGGATCACGTCAAGGCAACCATTGCACCCTATAAATACCCCCGCGACATTGTCTACACTGACGCCCTCCCGAAGACCGAGACCGGAAAGATTCAGCGGTTCCGCCTGAAATCGACATAAGAGGCAGCGGGTGCCAGTCTCTGGTCCTGATGCTAAAGCACTGGTACTTGTGCCAGCCGATCCATCAGGTCGGCAGAAATTGCGTCGGGGCCGTCGTTGAACTGCGCGCGGGAGACAAAGTTCAGGTGCCGTGAGAGAAGCGTCAGCTTGGGCGACGTGATCTCATCGTAGAACCTCTTCATATCCTCACGCGCCATTAGGTCGGTGATCTTGCTGCGATGGGCGGTGACGGCCGCCTCATGCAGCGCTTTGATGCCTTTGAGACGTTTGAGCCGGGTCAGTTCCTTTTTCGTTGCAGCTAGGCGGCGTTGAATGGAAAAGTCCTGCTCCATGTTGAAGTTCATCCGCATCCAATAGGCCAACCCCTGATCACGTTCCACGTGGTTCACGCGGCCACGGTCCCGTTTGACGAGGAAGCTTTCGGTGCTGCGCACAGCGTAGTGGTTGAGAGTGACCATGTCATAACCATGGTCGCGAATGCCAAAACGCCAGCCCTGATCTGCCATATCCTCAGGCACCGGTCGGCCGGTGCCCGCAACCCAGTTTGGCATACCTGCAATGCGCCGTTTCAGCGGACGGTGAACACCGATGCGGTCATAGCTTCCCGCCACATGATCACCAGCTGTTTTGAACAGGGTCTTGATGCCCCAGGCCTGGATCGGGGCAGGGCAGTATTTCGGTGCGCAGTAGCTGTGCCGTTGCGTTAGCAATACGTCGTCGTAGCTGTTTCGGAAGCTGTTGCCGAACAGGCGCCACTGCATCGAGATCATGTCAGGATCATTGGTCGCGGCAAAGAGGCTGTCGAGATCCCCATCCCCAACGTGGATATTCACGAATTCGTCAACGTCGGAGACCAGAACCCACTCCGCCTGCTGGACCAGATTGAGGCTCTCGGCGAATTTGAGTGCGCCCTTTTGCGGATTATAGCCGCTGCCCATCTCCTGATAGGGGTTGTCCATGCGGCTAACATAGCCGCGCTCTGCCAGCCCATCCAGCAGTTCAACCGTGCCGTCGTCGCAGTCGTTCGTGAAGACCAGCATATGATCGAAGCCGATAGCGCGGTGGTGGGCCACCCATTCCAGAATGAAGGGGCCTTCGTTCTTCATACAGGTGATGATCAGGCGCTTTGCCTTGGCAGTTGGGGCGGCGGTCATGGTTTATCCTTCCGCTTTGGCAAGGTCGGCACGGAGGCGGTCAAGAGAATTGCGGATGTTCTTGGCATCGCGTTTTTTCAACGTGTATTCGCAGACCTGAATGGCGAGCTTTGGGTGGTTTTTCTCCTCAGCCTTCATCAGCAGATCATGCTGGAATCGGGGAAGATCACGACGGGCGCGCAGCAATTGGTAGAACCGCTGGGCGGTAAGGCGACCCTCAAAAATCTCGCTCAGTATCGGTTTTAGAATGCCCATATTGACCAGCGCCTGCGGCAACTGGTGGCCGAAAAATGGCATTCTCAACTTGCGGATATTGTCACCTTTCAGGCGGTCGACCTGCTGCACATCCGGTTCGAAGTAGGGGTCATATAGGACCACCATATCATCGGCCAGATGGGTCGCCTCTGCGGCGTCCGCGTAGCGATCATCCCAGTCCAGTCGCGCGGTCCAGCCCCAGCGATCATCATCGGGCAGAAGGCGGCGGTCCAGCGTGGTTTGCGGCGCGATGGCAAATACCTTGGCCCCGGGCGCGCATTGTGAATAGGTCAGTGCGCCATATGCCCCCATGGAGGCGCCGTAAAACAGGACCTCATCGAATTGATCAAAGAAACCACTGTCGCGCAGGTGATCAAAGCTATCATGAACAAAGGGGCTCCGGAACCAGTTGCGCTTGGAGCCGATCACACCGAGGACCGAACAGCCCAGCGTCTGCGATAGCAGTTTGTAGCCCCAGGGCCATCGCTGACCCTCTTTTTGCTGAACCACATGGATATTGTCGAAGGTGACCACAAGCCGCTTGCCAAAAGGTTCGAAGAACAGCGCGTTTTCATCACTCTCCCAGAAAAAACCGGCTCGCTGAGCAGCATGAGACCGCATGTCGGTGAACCTGGGGTCACCAGCAGCGGGTGCCGTGGTGTCTGGAGCCTTGGGAAGCCAGATCGGCGCATGATCCAGCCTCTGCTGATCGCTGGGGTTGGGTGCAACGGGTGCAACCTTGACCACACGGGCCGCGGTGGGCTTCTGTGGCGTGGCAGCGGGCGCCACCCGAGGCGTTTGCTGCATTTTCTGGGCCAGATCCGAGACATCCATCGACACGCCCAGCTCCGCTTCACGGCTGCGCAGATCCGCAACACGGATCTTGCCTTGCACCATCTCCTTCAGCAGCTGTATCTTCGCCTCAATCTGGTCGGGAGAGAGCAGCAGCGCTTCAGGTTCGGGGATATGGACATCCGCCGGGGTTCCGGCCTCAGGCTGATCTTCCAGCTTGGTGAGATAGATCGCATCCGGGCGCGCGACTTCGGTCAGGCTCTCGTAAAGTGCCGCGTATTCCGGTCTTGATTTCAGGTCAGCGATCTTGGCCTTGTGCCATTGAACCGCTTCTGCATGCAGGCTTGCCAGCTTGGCGTCGGCCATCAGCGTGTCCAACTCAGCGCGCATCATCGGCGCGCGGTTGTGCATGCGTGCGTCGGTTTCGGAGGCGTAGTTGCGCCGGGCCCAGTAGTCGATACCCTGATCTTGTTCCGTATGGTTGATCCGGCCTCGGTCCCGTTTCACCAAAAAACTGTCGGCGGAGCGCAACACGTAATGGTTTAGCGTCGCCATGCGATACCCAAGTGACCGCTTGGTTGAACGCCAACCATTGTTGGTCAACAGCATCTCCGGCATGACACGCCCAGAGCCGTTGACCCAGCGCACCTGCGAGATGTTTTCTTCGTCGTCGATTTTCAACGGACGGTGGACGCCGATCTTTGTGTAAGGCGCAGACTTATGCAGCATGCTTTTGAATCCCCAACCTAGTCGTGGCTTGGGAATGAACTCTGGAGCGCAGGCGGTGAACTGTTCGGTGATCGGGCGGTCTTCGTAGTCGGCAACGCCACCATTGCCGAAAAATTTCCAGGTGAAGGAGATGACATTGGGGTCGCCAGCCGCTTTGAACAGGTCAGCAAAACGTCCATCGCCGACATGGATATTCACAAATTCATCGACATCAATGGTCAGAACCCAATCCGCAGCCTGGTATGCGGGTTGCTGCATCGCGTCAGCCAGCGCCACATGCTGAGGCTTTTTGCCGGAGGTCGGATCCCATGGGTTGGCGACGCGGGTGACCAGACCCAGCTCTGCCAAGCGATCCAGGATCTCATTTGTGTTATCGCTGCAATCGTTGGTGTAGACGAGGAAATGCTTGGCCCCGATCGCCTTGTGATAGGCGATCCACTCCAAAATGAAGGGCGCCTCGTTCTTCATTGAGGTCAGGATCAGGATATTGTCGTTTGAAATCGGCTCTGGCAGCGGTGACAGCCGGTCGCCAATGGTCTCGATGCGCAGCTCAAGGTTATCAATCGCGCGTTGGTAATGCGGGCTTTGTACCAGTTGGTCCAGCGGCATGGTGAGACGCGGGTGCTGGGTGGGCTCAGCGGCAGGGGGGGAGACTTTGGCCGCCGGGGAGGAGGCTTTGGCTCTTGCTGCCAGCTCGGCCTGCGTCGGTTTTCCCTCTGGTGGGCGGTCGGGGATCGGGGCTGCAGCGGCATCAATGTCATGGCGGATCAACGCGCGGCCAAGATAGCTCTCCGGGTGGGGAATGCCGCCTTCATGGGTGATCAGGCGGCGGCTCAGCCGACGGTTCCAGAGATGCACACCATAGCAGCCATCATCGATCTTCTTCTCGACGATATAGCCCGGCGATAGCAGGTTGCGGCGCTCCTTGAACGAAATCTGGAAAAAGGCCATCTGTGGCTTCACATGCGCCATCTCGCCAGTTTCATTGAGGAAATGCGTCAGCGCTGAGGGGCCCCAGACGCCCCATTTCAGCTCGGATACATGCACCGGATTGCCAGCTGCATGTGCCGCCTCAAGCTGTGCCCGTTCTTCCCCCTTTGCCCAGGGCGGGATCGGGTATTCGTTTTCGCAAAAGGCATTGAGCCGCTGCAGCGTTCGGGAGAACCGGGGCAGGCCGAGGACGGCATTGCAGACCAGACGCCCGGTTTTTTCCCAACCAAAAACCCATTGATCCTGAAAATCCCACGGCTTCACGCAGAGAACATCAGCGTCCACCCAAATGACATTCTGCATCAAGATCATCTTGTAGCGAAAGGCATCGGCATGAACGGCTGGGGAACCAGACACCTTGTGCCGGATGAAGTCTGACGCCGGAAAAATTCGGTTCGCGTCCATCAGCTCAACACCGGGTGGGCAATTGTCTACAGTTTCATAGGTGTAAAGAAGGGTGCGATGTCCGTGATCCGCAAATGATTTCAGACAGGTTTGCTCAAGATAGCTTAGATTTCCCCCAATCCAGAGGGAGGCGATTACCGGGAGGTCAGACATTATATTCCGCACTGCTTCGTTGTTTTATGGAAAAGGCCAAGAGGGCGATAGTTGGGTCGCTTGGAAATCGCATCTTTCGCGGGGCGAAATTGACGAATTGCAAAGTCGAGCCTGAAAAACTGCTCCCTGTCCAGCAGTGCCTCGTCCGACACTCATCCTCATTACCACAAGGGGGGCTCCATGGGTATGTCGACACCAGTCTCTCAGCGTTGAGGTGGCTCGTGCGTATTCATATCTGCTTTATCAACCTCTTGGGCCGGTTGTCCGCCTGCCTGTGATCATTGCCCGAGGTCACCCCGCATGTCATAAGCGGACGATACCCTACCTTCTGAGCGCGTTCAAATGATTGTAAGCCACAAGCACAACTTTGTTTACGTGAAGCCGGGGAAGACTGCTGGCAGCTCAATCGAACTCGCGATCAGCCGATATTGTGGCCCGCAGGATATGATCACCAAATTGCGCCCGCGTGAGGAAACCCAGCGGGTGGATTGCGTCGCGCGGGTCGAAAATCCGCGATTTGTGAATATCAATTCCGGCGAAATGATCGAGCTGCAAAACCACTCCAGATATTGTGATGCGCTGCGCATCTACGGTGAGGATATTGTGGATTACGATGTGGTTTGCACCGAGCGTAACCCTTGGGAGAAGGCGATTTCCTCCTTTTTCTGGAAGGGTAACCGGCGCCCGGAGCGCCCGGTAGCACCGCGGTTCAAAAGGTTCGTCAGCGATGGCCGCTGGCCGCAGGATTTTGATGTCTATTCGCTAAATGGTGTCTGCGTTGCGGATCATATCATTCGGGTCGAGCGCCTGAAGGATGACTACCGTGACTTTTTGACGTTCCTCGGAATTCCAGTGGAGGGAGACATTGTGTTTCCATCATCCAAGGGCTTCCAGCGCCCGAAGGAGGCGACGCGAGAGGCGATGTACACGCGCCCCTGGGTGGTGCGAACTGTGTTTGAGCATACCGAACAGCTGCGTGCAGTACTGCCTTACCGTTTTGAAGACCGCTCCGCGCCCGATATCCGGCTGCACGAGGATCGCCGGGCGGCGCGCTACAAGTTTCTCGAGGAGAATGACTGCGGTCCTGTCTACTGGGAGCCGGTTCAGGCATCTGCCTCGGTTTAGGGCGGGTTTTGCAATCCCAGACAACGGATGCTGCTTGAGTGTATGCGACACCTTTCCGTCGTGAGCGGACGAAGAGGTTGGGGCAGCGGCAGAGTGGTATTGGGTATCGCAGATTGTGACGGCATCGGGTCTGCGGCGCATTTTCAGCTGCGGCTGCCACTCGCTGCAGTGGTAGATCCATCTGCGATCAGCAATTCCGCCTTTCCGGGGAGGGCGCGGTAGGCGGGCGGAGGGCGACGGTCGGTGACTATAAGGTCATGCGCTGCGAGCTCGGGCAGGCGCAGTGCGGGGGTGCTGTCGGCATCACTGAATTTCGTTGAGTCAACGGCCATGAACGTTCGCTCGGCAATGTCAGTCATTGCAAGTGCCATGTCCGCCTCGCACTGATCATACACCATGAAGCCTCTCACGGGGTGAACCAGAGAGGCGGAAAGCACGGCAGTCTGCACTGACACACCGGCAATCACGTCGTAGGCGGCCCTGTCGAAAGCAGCGCCGTCGTGATTGCGCAGTTGCGTGCCGGCCATGAAGACCCGGTTTCCCTCTTCCATCGACAGCGTAGCAGCGATGAAAGCTGAGTTGGTCACCACCGTGAGGTTCTTACGCCTGCGCAGGGCTTGGGCAACGAATCCGGAAGTAGAGCCAGTATCAATGGCGATAGCGGAGCCGTCAGGGATCCATTGAGCAACAGCATTGGCAATCGCCACCTTGGCCGCGCGGTTTTGCGACATCCGGGCGATGAAGGGGGGATCCAGTACGTTCTGGGTGCTGACCAATGCGCCATGCACCTTGGACAGGCGTCCGTCTTCGACCATCGGCTTTACGATTCGCCGGACGGTTTGATCCGAAACCTGGAGAATTCGGGCCAGATCCAAGACGGAAACACGCCCATGCAAGTTCACGGTGCTGAGGATGTCTTGCTCATATTTCGACATTTTTGACGCTTTTACGTTGTTGGGTGGAGGTTATGGGCAGCGTTGCCCACAATCAACCGACAAATTTCAACTAATTATAACAAATAATGTTGATTTATGTTGATTTGGTGAGTTTGATGTCTCCAACTGTTTTTAACCAGGAAAACGCTATGACCACTCATTCAGCCAAGCATCTCATTATTGGTGGCGGCATCATCGGATGTTCCATCGCCTATCATCTGGCCCGCGCAGGCGAAAAAGATGTGGTTCTGTTGGAAAAGGCATCGCTGACTGAAGGCGCGACCTGGCACGCGGCGGGTCTCGTCGGGCAGTTACGCTCATCGCGCAATACGACGCGGATGCTGAAACGCTCAGTGGCGCTTTATGACCGGCTTGCGGATGAAACCGGAATGGAATTCGACTGGAAGAAAGTAGGCAGCCTGCGTCTTGCGGCAACCAGAGAGCGCCTGTTGGAGGCCAAGCGGCTGGCGACAATGGCGCGCAGCTTTGATCTGGAAATGGAGATCATTACGGCAGCGGAGGCAAAGGAGTTATTCCCTTATATCGATGCGAAAGACCTCGAAGGGGCGGCATTCATTCCATCAGACGGTCATGTGGATCCTGCCAGTCTCTGCCAGGCGATTGCGGCAGGAGCCCGCATGCACGGGGCAAAGATCTGCCAGGGCGTCAAGGTTGAAGACTTCGACGTGCATGGCGGACGCATTACCAAAGTGATGACATCCCATGGAGGCTACGAAGCGGAAATCGTTGTTCTGGCTACCGGAATGTGGAGCCGGGAGCTGGCAGCAAAACTGGGTGTGGTGGTGCCTGCCTGTGCGGTCGAGCATCAGTATATCGTGACCGAACCGCTTCCGCAGCCAGAGCTAGTCAAAGGGCTTCCGACCCTGCGCGATCCGGAGCGGTTGGTGTACTACAAACCCGACGCAGGCGGTCGGCTGGTGATAGGCGGTTACGAAGAGGGCACCTTGCCGTTTGGTGACAGGGGCATCCCGGGTGAATTCGTGCGCCAGCTGCTGCCGGACAATCTGGACAGGTTCGCGCCGTTGGCTGAGCTGGCAGGTCAGGTCACCCCGGTGGTCAATGAGGTTGGAATTCGTCAGGTTATCAATGGTCCTATTCCCTATTCCGCAGATGGTGATTTCGTCATGGGCTGGGCCCCTGAACTGAGGAACTTGATGCTGTCGACCGGCTTCCTTTACGGTATCGCCGCTGGTGGCGGTGCTGGGGAGATGATTGCAGAATGGATTTTGGAAGGCCGCCCGAGTTTGGATCTGTGGCCGCTGGATGTGCGCCGTTTCAGCCCGCATCATGCGACCCGTGCTTTCATGTATCCGCGTGCGGTGGAGCACTACGCGCATCACTACAAGATGCGCTATCCCGGTCAGGAGGCGGAAACCGCGAGAAACCTTAGACTGTCGCCGCTGCATGACCGCCTTAAGCAGCATGGCGCGGTGTTCGGGTCAAAGAATGGCTGGGAACGCCCACTGTGGTTCGCGCCCGAGGGGGTTGAGCCGGTAGACCAGCTGGACTTTCTGAACCCGGGCTGGAAGGTCTTTGCGGAGCAGGAGCATAGCGCCGCACGGAACGGTGTTGTGCTGATCGACCAGTCGAGCTTTTCGAAGTTCGAACTGATCGGCCCCGGGGCCTTGGCCGCTATCCAGAACCTCGCCGTGTCGAACATGGACAAGCCGGACGGTGCGGTAATCTATACACAGCTCTGCAACATGCAGGGCGGAACCGAGGCTGACATTACCGTAACGCGTCTGGGACGCGATCATTTCTACATCGTGACCGGCGCTGGGTTTGGCGTCCATGATGCCGACTGGATTCGGCGCCATCTGCCTGAGGGTGGGTCGGCACAGCTGATTGAGATGACTTCGGCCCGTGCGGTAATAAATCTATGTGGGCCTAAGTCGCGCGAGGTGTTGCAGGCTGTTTCGGAAGAAGATGTCTCTAACAGGGCCTTTCCCTTTGCGACCGCGCAGGACATCACTCTGGGGGCTGCCACCGTGCGTGCTGCGCGGATCGGGTATACTGGCGAACTGGGATGGGAGCTCCATGTCCCTACTGAGTTTGCACTGCATGTCTACGACCTTCTGTGGCAGGCAGGTCAAGAGCACGGTATCCGCGACATCGGCTATCGGGCGATCGAGTCGCTTCGGCTTGAAAAAGGGTACGTGTATTGGAGCGCCGATATCACACCTGATTATTCCCCTGTCGAGGCAGGTCTTGCGGGTCGCGTGCATCTGAAGTCGAAGGAAGATTTTCTGGGCCGAGCGATCCTCGACCGGCAGAAAAGAGAGGGCACTAGCCAGCAACTCTGTACGTTTACGGTGGATGAGCGGCTGCCGATGACAGGTGGGGAGACCATCTTGCACAAAGGGAAAGCAGTGTCCTTGGCTTCGAGTGGTGGCTACGGGCCGACTGCAGAAAAGACGATCGTTTATGGCTATCTTCCGACGGCGTTGGTTGGAGAACGGGATTTTGAACTGGAACTGTTTGGCAGACGTCAGGCGCTGCGCCAGGTGGACGGACCACTGTATGACCCGACCAATGATCGCCTGAAAGCCTGAGTGAGGAGGCCATGAATATGGAATATGTCACGCAAATTACTGCCGCATTGCAAAATCTGGAGGGATTCGAAGGCCTTGACGCCCAGAAACTCGAGGTTCAGCGCCTGGGAGGTTTGACCAATCTTGTCTATCGTGTGGAAGGCGGCCCGCAGATTGTGATCGTGCGTATTCCGGGGGAAGGAACGGAAGATTACATTGATCGTTCCGTGGAGATTCATAATGCTGAGGTGGCTGCGGACGCCGGTGTCGGGCCATTGGTCTTATGGGCGGATCCTGAAACCGGGGTGATGATCAGCCAGTGCGTTCCAAGTATCGCGACCATGACCCCGGAACTGTTTGCAACGCGCCGGGAGGCACCGGCCCGGGCAGGGCGGGCGCTGCGAAGGCTGCATGACGCGCCTGCGCCTTTCAAATTTCGTTTTGAGCTGTTCGCAATGATCAACGGTTACATGAAGATCCTTGCGACAAAGGATGCGAGCCTCCCTGAAGGTTACGCAGCGGTTGTTGCTGAAGCAGCTCCCATCAGGGAGCTGTTGAGGAATAAGCCCGGCACGCTGGTGCCCAGCCATTGCGACCCGCTCTGTGAGAATTTTCTGGATGACGGGCGGCGGATGTGGATTGTTGATTTCGAATACTCGGGCATGAATGATGCACTTTGGGATTTGGGTGATCTGTCAGTCGAAGCGTGCATGACCACAGTCCAGGAGCAGGAAATGCTGACGGCCTATTTTGGCGCACCGCCGAGTGCAGCACAATACGGGCGGATGGTCATCTATAAGGCGATGTGTGATTTGCTCTGGACGCTCTGGGGGCTGATCCAGCACGCCGACGGGAATCCAGCGGAGGATTTTTGGGCCTATGCCACACGTCGCTTCGACCGTTGCAAGGCCTTGATGCTGGGGCCCTCATTTGCCGAACATTTGGCGGCTGTTGCTGCTGAATAGTGGTATCGTTTCTGCCTGACACTTGCGGGCGGTGTTCCGCGCTGTACACGGGATTACTTGGGGGGAGCGTGTGATTGTCTTCGACTTCGACGGTGTGATTGCGGACTCGCTTAGAATGTGCGTGACAGCATGCGGTCGTGCTGCAAGGCGGCAGGGCTGCGAGCAGTCGCTCGCGGAAAATCCCTTTGCCAGTCTGAAACAGGTTAGTTTTGAAGGCTTGGCTATGAAACTGGGCTCCAGCCCCTGGCCTTTGCAGCGGATGCTTGTCGGTATCTTGCTGATTGTGATGAGGTCGCACCGGTTTTTGAGGGTGTTCCCCAAACCTTGCAACGCGTCGCATCATTCAGTCCGATCATTATTCTGTCAGCCTCTGCACGGAGCAGCATAGAGCCCTTCCTTTACTTCCACGGATGCGCAGCCCATGTCTCAGCGATACTCTCGCGGGATACAGCGGGTGGAAAGAGTGAGAAACTGAAAATCCTGCAGAACAAGGCGACGAGCCCAGTCTGTTGCATCGTAGGAGATGGTATCAGCGACATGGAGGCCGCAAAACTGGCGAATATTCCAGCAACTGGTGTGGCCTGGGGGTGGCAGGCACCGGATCTGTTGCGTCACGCCGGTGCGGATTTTATTGCCGATACTCCTGCAGATATCATCCAGATCCTGAACTCTCTCTGATCAATATTCCGATCCGGATTAACGCGCCTATGCGGAATGGCGCCAGGATCTTGGTTCATTTGCCGGTTTTCTCTGCAGGCGCTTTGGTCTGCTTCGCAATGATATAGCGCCTCCTGCGGATAGCCCTGCTGGAGGCGTTAGAGATAACCTAGAGGGCATTCATA
>NZ_JAGEUF010000008.1:0-168634 GCF_018101215.1 Phaeobacter sp. HS011
GAAGATCCTGCGCCAGCATGAGTTCCAGGTGTCCCTCTCATGCATGTAAACATGCACTGCCGGGCAGTGGATGAGCGGGCAGGGCAATTGCTACGGTAACTCCGCTGTCGAAGCGTTCTTCAAAACAATCAAAGCCGAGCTGATCTGGCCCAGGTCATGGAAAACACGGCGGCAAGCGGAGATGGCGATCTTCGAATACATCAATGGCTTCTGCAATTCACGCCGCCGCCACTCAGCACTGCGCTGGAAAAGCCCGGTCGCGTTCGACCAGAAAGTGGCCTAAACGAGCACTTGAGGCGGCACAAAACGGGACACGTCCAGTTAGCCGCTTGCCTGAACCTGTCGCCCGTTTTCCCGCCAAGCTATGCACCCGTAAGGCACCCCCTGCAGAACTGAGGTCTGTCACAACTGGCGCTTACGCAATGTTCACTGCTCAAAAGGGCTTTTTGTTCGAGAACAGGTTGACGAAATCTGAAACCCAATCTCGGGTCGAGGTCATGTACGATATCGCCTGGGGGTGGAGTGGCACTGGTCCCCCTCCGTACCCCAAAGGCACACGCTGGTTCAGACCCAGCCGGTTTTTCATCTGAACCTTCATCTCAGTTCGGCGCGGGAGCAGGTAGGATCGAGACCGTAGAACAATTTGTGCATGTTGACCCCATCTCTACGAGGCTGATAACGCTGGTGCTTACCCTGCTGACGATGCCTGTAACGGGTCTCGAACCGGATTAAACACGGTCGAAGCCCAGCCCCTGGGCACCACTTAACCTCTCTAAAACATTGTTTTGCATCAGCTTTTGCACTTGACAAGGCGAGGTGTAGAACAAGTTGGACAGCCCGCCCATTAAATCTAGCTACCGTCGGGCCGACTAACCAGCTTGTAGGTCGGGATTCTTGATGCATTCCAGCGGTCAAGTGTTTCCCCGCAGACACTGCACTCATAACTATCCTTGTCTCTAACCGGGAGTTTAATTTCCCCCCGTTCGTACACTGCACCACACTTACATTTGACTTCACTTCTAGAAACCATAGCTCGCCTCTTTCTGAACCCAACTGTATTGCTCGCCTAGAGGCAGAAGGCAGAGCTACTCTTTGCAACCACCCCAGCAGAATTTGGAGGGGATAGCCTTGTTCGTACTTTTGCCCCACTCCATCAGATTGCCAACCCCCGATTTGATCCGCGATATCAGAGGGGCACTCCACAGCCCGTAGCCTATCTCGCATCGAGTGCCGAAAACTATGCATGGTAGCCCCCTCCGGAACGTAGGCCTTCAACCACTTGTTCAGGGCAGCACTGGCCGAATTGGCGTTGGTTTTCCCTGTGGTGTTGTACCTAGGAAATGCGAACTTGCTGCCAGCCGATTGCGCATGGGCCCTCTCCGCTGCCCACTGAGCGGAACCAACAAGCGGAACCAACCGCTTGCTACTCTCCGTCTTTAGGCTCCTCCACGGGTGGGGAACAATTCTGGCTACCCATTGCCCGTCTTCATCCTGAAAGATGTCCTCCCTCAGCAGACCTGCAGCCTCAGCCAGACGCATCCCGGTATCAGCCACAATGGCCACCAGCCAACGCATCTCGTCGTCGATCTTACGTCATTTCTGCTGAACGGTGCGGATGTTTTCTACGGGGGTGGAACTACGACCAGAAACCCCTTTGTTACGGTCATAGTACACGTTGGCGAAGGGAGAGGTGATCGATAGCCCTTCCTCCGCCACGGCGAAGTTGAATACTGCACAGACAGTGCCGAAGATCCGGGTGATACTGCTATCGGCGAGGCCACGCTCTATCAGCGCATCCCGGAACTTGTTGGCATCTGCCTTGCTATAGTCCAGAGGGGGCTCGTCCCCGCAGACGTCGATTACATAGCCGCAGGTCCGATGTGCCGCACGGTGAAAGGTTTCAGGTCTTCCCTGACCCTTGAGTCGGAGGTATGTCAAACACAGCCTCCGATAAGGTCAAAGCGTCAGATGTGACAGTAGGATTCTTTTCCTGTCCGGGAGACGGTCTGTTCAATCCATGTCGAAGAAGATGCTTGCCCGGTAGTTCGGCTTCCTGGGTCCGAAGATGATACCAGTAGTCGTCCAGCTTACAGGCCGCCCTGTTCGCCCTCGAGATAGCGACGGCACGGGATCTGGTCCTCAGCGAATAGGAAATCTTGCCTGAAGAATAGTATTGCCGAAGATCCGCCGGCATCCGGCGTACTCTGCATGAATGCCCGGATCGAGTCCAAAGCGCCGAATGCTGCGGCGCAGCCCGCCGTTCCAGCCGTTCGCTGCGGCTGCGAGGTTTTGGAACCGGTGAACTCACACAGTGCGGACGAAGCTGCCGTTCATCGCAGATAGATCAAGGTCGGCTTTCGACGCGAAGCAGATAGTCTTCTACGGTTTCTTCCCAAAGCAATGGCCACCACAGAACCCAGTGGCCTCTGTTGAACTCGGGCACCGTTACGACGTGAAACTCGCTTGTCGCCCCCACCTCTTCAATTTGTCCGAGGTTCTCTCTGGAATGCTCGATGCTGTAAAACGTGTCGTCTTCGCCGTAGATTGATACGACAGTGCCCTCATATCCCTCGATACGGCGAAAGAGCGTTGGGTTAATCTCTGCGTTTCCCTGACCTTCATCCATCCAACCGCCGACGAAATTGATCACACCTGCCGTATCCTCGGGCTGGTCCCCGGCTTGCATAAGCGCAACCACCCCACCGCGCGACACCCCGGTGAAGAGCACTGGATCATCACTGACATCAGGGCGCTCGCGAAGAACTGCAAGGGCAGCATTGGCATCGATCAGAGCCCGCTCGGCCCCGGGCAACGAAAGGCGCGCCTCAGACGAATACCCTTGCGATCGATCTTCGGAAAACCCTTCATCGTAAAGCCCATCAGAGCCGCCTCGACCCCGACGCTGAGGAAAAGCGACAATCCAACCGTGGGCATTGAGGACGTCGGCGAACCAGTCGTTTGTGAAAAACCACTCAAAGTCGCGTTCATTTGTCCCGGAACCCGTTGAGCCGTGGTGGAAAAGCGCCAGAGGAAATGGGCCATCTCCATCTGGAACGTAGATGGCAACAGCAAGTTCGATGGCTTCGCCATTTTCCGTGATGTCGGTCAGCAGAAACTCGCGTTGGCCAATTTGAAACCAGTCGTCGGTCGGAGATGCGAGGACCGCGGAGAGGTCTTGGCGTTCCAAAACTGCGAAGCGATCCTCTGTCGGGAATATGCCACGCAACCGCCTAGTGTCCGAAAGCATGTAGCGTGCGGCAAAGCTTGCATCGGTAAAAACCAAAGTGCCGTTCTCTTCACGCGCGGTGTCGCGAAGCCAATTGCCACCGCCGAATTGGCTACGGCCCACAGAATAGATGACGTCAAACAGCCCGTCTTCATCGACGCCTTCCACAACCAAGATATGGCTGCGCCAAGAATCCCATGTGCCCGTCCAGACGCCGATGAAAGGCGAGTTCTCCGCTTCTCTAATCTCGATACCAACGGGTAGAGGTGCGTCGCCGATCAGTATTGTTTCGTCCGCGCGAGCCTGACCTGTGAGGCAAACAGCAAGGGCAAAAGCGAAGAGAAGGCGCATGAACAATTTCCATCTCTGGGAGGTTGGTCTAAATTGACTGCAATACAGCACAAATTGCGTCAGTTAGCGACAGAGGCCTTTCAAGGCTCTGCCAAACCGGTCATTCGCTGCCTCGCAGAAAACCTGAGGTTTGGGTTCACTACCGACTTGCGGCGATGCGGCGGCAGGGTTGCAGTAGATCTCGTATCTGGCGCCTATCATGGGATCACCGCAGCCAGCCCGAAGCGGACATTCATGCAGGTCGCGGACAAGGCACTGTTTCGAGCGCGAAAGTCTCCCGAAAGCGGACCTTCAAGCCTGTCCAATTGATCCAGGCGATGCTGCGATCAGTGTAGACGTCAGCGACGCGCAGGAAGCGCCCTTTGCAAACTCAGCCGTTTGACGCAACTGGCCGAGGGTTTCTGCTGCGGCGCAGCCCGCCGTTCCGGCCGTTCGCTGCGACAGCGAGCTTCTGAACCCGGAGAATTCACACAGTGCGGGACGAAGCCGCCGTTGAGCCGTTAGGCGTGAGTGTCCGGTTTCGTCACTACGCTATGCCAACCGCGCCACCAGAAAATCCATCAAGGTGCGCACTCTGCGTGGCTGAACGGCTCCAGCCGGATATACCACCTGAAGCGCGTTCGGTTCTGGTGAAAACGACTCCAAAACCTCCACAAGATCACCCTTTGCCAGATCGGCACGAATATCCCATTCAGACTTACGTGCAATTCCGTGACCACCCAGACACCATTTCCGAATGAGGCCTCCATCATTGGCAATGCGGTTCCCAAAAACCCGCTGCGTTTTCATCTGTCCGTCAATCACAAAGGCCCAGCCCTGATCGGTGTTGGCTCCGAAGCGCATGATCAGGCAGTTGTGGTGGCCCAGATCATCGGGATGCATTGGTGTTCCGTTGCGCTTCAGATAGTCGGGTGCTGCGCAGAAAATCCGACGGTTTGTTCCGAGCTTGCGCGACTTCATCGTGCTGTCGGACAATTCGCCAAAGCGCAACGCAAGATCGATGCCTTGCCCGACCAAATCAATAATTCCGTCGCTGAGCGTAAGGTCGATTGCGATTTCCGGATGCTCCGCCATGAACTGATCCAGCAGCGGAGCAAGCTGCGTGCGGCCCAGGTCACTGGGCGCACTCATGTGGATCGTGCCGGAAATTTTCTCTACTCCCAGCTTGATCCTTGCTTCTGTTTCCTCTGTCTCTGCCAATATGCGCCGCGCGCCCGTGACCAGCTCGCGGCCCTCGTCTGTCAGGCTGATTGAGCGGGTCGTTCGTGTCAGCAGGCGCGCTCCGTAATGGGCTTCAAGTGCAGCCAGCCGCTCTGTCACGGTTGCGGGAGACAATCCAACCTCGCGCCCCGCAGCCGCAAGTCCGCGCTTTTCCACGATCAGCAGGAAGAGCTTGAGATTTTCGATCAGCATTGATGTCTCATTATTCGCCCTTTCCGAATTATATTTTGGAAATTTAGCCAATTATTTGGCCCAAGGATAGGCGGTAGATGGTGATTAACGAAAGGAGATCACCATGCATCTCGACCACATCACCATCCGAACACGCGATCTTCCCGGGACACGGGCATTCTTGCTCAAGGTCTTTGATGAGTTGGAAGAGCGTGCCCGGCCCAGGGCGATCCACCGCATTCCGGGCCACTGGCTCTACGCCGGTGACAAACCGATCATCCATCTGATCGGAGCGCGTGGCTACGGCACGGATACTACCGCTGAAGCCTATGACCATGTGGGCATCCACCTTGATGGCTACAAAGACTTCCGCGCCAAGCTCGACGCTCTCGATATCCGCTACTCGACGATGGACCTCGAAGAACTGGACGAGCGGCGGCTGTTTTTTCGCACACCGTCCGGTGCCCTCATCGAAGCCGTTTTCCATGAACCCATGCCTCAGAGAGAGGAGATACTCCAATGACTTTTGCCAATGAAACCAAATCCATCGTCATCGGTGGCACATCCGGGATCGGGAAAGCCGTCGCAACAGCGCTCGCAAACCGCGACGGGACCGTTGACGTGGCAAGCCGATCCACAGGCCTCGATGTCAAAGACGAGGCCGCGATTGCAGCTTACTTCGATGCGCAAGGTCCGGTCGATCATGTCGTTTTCACCGCAGGGTCATCAGCGCCCGGTGGAGCGGTGGCAGACGTGCCGTTTGATGCCGCAAAGCAAGCCTTTGACACAAAGTTCTGGGGCGCCGTCGCGGTTGCCAAAGCCGCCGCACGCTATATCAAACCCGGCGGCACGATCACGCTGACTTCCGGGTTCCTTGCCCGGCGCACGGTGCCCGGCACCTACGTCAAAACCGCAATGAATGCGGCACTGGTGGCCGTGGCCAAAATTCTGGCCAAGGAGCTGGCCCCGGTCCGCGTCAATATCGTCAGCCCCGGTCTAACCGATACCGAAGCCTATGCCGGTATGGCGGTCGATGCGCGGGCAACGATGCTCAACAAAACCGCGAAATCACTGCCTGCGGGCAAGGTCGGCTGTGCCGATGATCTGGCCGCTGGCTACCTCTTCGCAATCGACAATCCCTTCGTCACCGGTGCCGTCATCGACATCGACATCGACGGTGGCGCATTGATCAACTGAAGGAGGACCAAATCATGTCCCTCAAATCGAAAATGCCGCTGCAAGTCTGGATATTGGCGCTCGCAGCATTCGCCATCGGCACGGCAGAGTTTGTCATTGCCGGTATTCTGACGCAGGTGGCCGAGAGCCTGAATATCTCTGAAGGTCAGGCGGGCCACCTCATCACCGCTTACGCAATGGCCATCGTCATTGGTGGGCCGATCCTGACACTCTGGCTCGCACGCTACCGCAAGCGTGTTGTGCTGATCGGCCTGATGGCCCTCTTCGTCGTCTCGAACCTGATCACGGCTTTTGCGATCGATTACACGACACTGATGATCAGCCGGGTCATGGCTGGTCTGACACAAGGGCCATTCTACGGCATCGGGGCCGTTGTTGCGACGCGGCTGGTCGCAAAGGACATGGAAGGTCAGGCGGTCGGCCAGATGTTTGCGGGCCTGACGCTGGCCAACGTACTGGGTGTTCCCGGCGGCGCGTGGATCGGCAATATGTTTGGCTGGAACACAACCTTCATCGTCGTCGCCGTGCTTGGTGCAATGGCTGCCGCCGCTATTGCGATTGCCATCCCACCACAAGGTGCTGAAGAGCCGAAATCCATCCGCTCGCAAATCGGCGCGTTCCGCAATCCGCAGCTGCTGGCCAGTTTGCTCATCACAACGCTTGGCTGGGTCGGCTTCATGACCTTCTACGGCTACATCGCGCCAATCGCAGAACAGGTCGCAGGCTTTGAACGGGCGTCCCTGACATGGATTCTGGTCATCATCGGGCTGGGTCTGGTGCTGGGGAACACGCTGGGTGGCAAGACTGCCGACAAGAACCTCAGCGCGTCCCTGATCGGCTGGCCTGCCGCAATGATCGCCTCGCTGATCGTCGTCGGTCTGGTGGCCTCGCAACCTTACCTGTTCGTTGCTGCGGCCTTCGTCTTTGGCGTCGTTTCTTTCGCCAACGTCCCACCGATGCAGATGCGCGTCATGAAGCATGGCGGTGAAGCGCCTGAGCTTGCCGCGACGGCCAATATCTCGGCCTTCAATATCGCCAACGCCCTGGGCGGCATCATCGGTGGCGCGGTTGTCGATAGCGCACTGGGGGCAGCCTACATCCCTTTCGCCGCGATCATCGTGCCTGCAATCGGTCTTGCCTTCATCATCTGGCAGGAACGGAAACCCGCTCCCACCACCACCCACGCCTGAGAGTGAAAGGACCCTAACATGACACTCTTCACCCCCGTATCCATCGGCGCGATCAATCTGCCCAACAGGGTGGTTATGGCCCCGATGACCCGCTCACGGTCGACCCAACCGGGTGATGTGCCAAACGCCATGATAGCAGAGTACTACGCGCAACGCGCCAGCGCTGGCATGATTATCACCGAAGCCACGCAAATCACACCCGAAGGTAAAGGGTATTCCTTCACGCCGGGCATCCATTCCGAGGCACAGATCGCCAGATGGAAACAGGTGACCGACGCCGTTCACGCCAAAGGCGGTCGCATCGTCTTACAGCTCTGGCATGTGGGCAGAATGAGCCACCCGATGTTCCACGCAGATGGCAAGCCTGTTGCACCATCTGCCATCGCCCCGGATGCGACCGTCTGGATCGTGGATCCCGAGACCGGCGAAGGTGGCATGGTGGAATGCCCCGTTCCGCGTACGCTTGAGTCGGATGAAATCGCCCGCGTTCTCGAGGACTACCGCCTTGCGGCCCGCAACGCCAAAGCCGCCGGATTCGATGGCGTCGAGATTCACGCAGCCAATAGATACCTCATCGACGAGTTCCTGCGCAGCACATCCAACCATCGTGCCGACGCCTATGGCGGTTCTGTGGAAAACCGTATCCGTTTTGCGATAGAAGTTGCCGAAGCGGTTGCATCCGAGATGGGTGCAGACCGGACGGGCATTCGTTTCTCGCCTTTTATCACGCAGCGCGGGATGAATGATCCAGATGCGCCACAGACCATCCTGAAACTGGCAAAGGAACTGGACCGGATCGGATTGACCTACATCCATCTGGCCGAAGCCGATTGGGACGATGCGCCGGAAACGCCGGAATGGTTCCGCAAGGAATTGCGCAAGGCCTATTCGGGGTCGGTCATCGTCGCAGGTGGCTACACGCCGGACAAGGCCGACGCCATTATCGACAAAGGCTACGTCGATGCCGTGGCTTTTGGACGCCCGTTTATCGCCAATCCTGATTTGCCACGTCGCTTTGCGGAAGACTTGCCACTGTCCGACTTCGATGGTGACGCGCTCTTTGGTGGCGATGCAGCCGGCTACACGACCTATGGGGTTGCAGCATGACCGCACCGCTGACAGATCGCGAGATCGCCAAAGGTCGGGCAAATGACCGGATTGGCGCCGCGCTTGTCGCTGAGACAGACGGAATGCGTATCTGGCATCTCCGCGTGCCACCCGGCGAAACCCATCCACCCCATCGTCATGACCGCCCGTACTTCTGGACAGTTCTGACTGATGGCACGGCCCGATCCCGATTCGATGACGGTCGTGTGGGCGATGTGACCTACACGAACGGCCAGACGCAGCATTTCCCCGATCTGTCGCAGGATGATGCCTTTGTCCACGACCTGACCAACACCGGCGAGACGGAGCTTGTCTTCGTCACCGTCGAATTTACCAAACAAGGAGAAGACACATGAAAGCTGTCGGATTCACACACTACTTGCCCATTGAAATCGAGAGTGCTTTTCTCGATCTCGACATTGAAAAACCACAACCGGAAGGCCGAGATGTTCTGGTGAGCATCAAGGCAGTTGCCGTGAACCCGGTCGATGTGAAAGTGCGCGCACCTAAAGACAAGGTGGAAGAGACGCCGCGTATCATCGGTTATGACGCATCCGGTGTGGTCGAAGCTGTCGGTCCGGACGTGACCCTCTTCATGCCCGGCGATGAGGTGTACTATGCGGGCGACATCACCCGCTCGGGCACCAATGCCGAGTTTCATCTTGTCGATGAGCGGATCGTCGGTCGTAAGCCTGCGTCCCTCTCGCACGCCGAAGCCGCCGCCCTCCCTCTGACGACAATCACAGCTTACGAGGCGTTCTTTGATCGTCTGGGCATAGACCGCGACGGAGCAGATGCCGGACAATCAATCCTTATTATCGGTGCTGGCGGTGGTGTCGGCTCAATTGGTATCCAGCTTGCCAAGCAGGCCGGGTTGATGGTGATCGCCACCGCATCCCGTTCCGAGACTTCGGATTGGGTGAAGTCGCTTGGCGCGGATCATGTCATTAACCACCGCGAAGATATCGTTGCGCAGGTGCACGCCAGTGGCATCAAGCACGTCGATCATATCGCGATCTTCAACGACATGCGCCACTGGAATACGGCGGTTGAACTGATCCGCCCGCAAGGCGGCATTGTCAGTATCGACGACACCGATCTACCTATGCCAATGAGCGGTATGAAGACCAAGGCCGCGAGCTTTCATTGGGAGTTCATATTTGCCCGCTCAATGCACCAGACGCCGGACATGATCGAGCAGCATCACCTTCTGTGCTACGTGACCGATCAAATTGATGCGGGAAACATCCAGACGACCGTCTCCAAGGTCTTATCTCCGATCAATGCCGCCAACATGCGTGAAGCACATAGGCTGGTCGAGACTGGTCAAGCCAAGGGTAAGATCCTCGTTGAAGAATTCTAACCAATGTCACGGAGCGGCGTCAGACCGCTCCGTGCAACCAATTTTTGGTAAGCAGCCCTTCATAAATCTTGCAGCATCGGTAGGTTCGGGCTCATTGCTGCCTTGCGGCGATGCACCAGCAGAGTTGCAGCGTGCGCGCACATGTTCCCGGTCCTCAGAGGACGCCAGCAGCCCAAACACGACATTCATGCAGGTCGCGGCGAAGGCACTGCTGCGAGCGCAAAGGGCTTCCCGTTAGCGGACTTTTAAGATTGCCCAGCTGGACCTGGGGATGCCGCTCTTTGCTTAGAAGTCAGCGAAGCGCAGATAGAGACCTTTGCAAAGTCGACGGATCTGGTGCCATGACGAGCGATCAATGCCGCAGCCGCACGAGGAAAAGCTGACCTTCGCCGCGAGTGCAGCCGCCAACCATCATCGAATGGAAGGGGGGCGGACTTAGCTGCTGTCTGAAGTCAATTTGAAACTGAAATCCCGCTTTGCTTCCGACAGCGCCGTTCCATCTTCGAACGCTTGAAGTTCTTTTTTTGCGATCTCCAAAATCTCTTGCACACATGCGGCATCCAAAAACTCCGTGAACATTTGGAAACGCAGCTTTCTATCTGAATCTAGCCGCTCAACTATCACCAGGCATTCACCGTCTTCGCTGAGGACTTCGAGGATCAGAGAGTCGTTTTCTACATCTGAAGCAACCTGAGTCGTAAGTGTGTTCATGGATCCAGACTACCAAGTCGACGACCAGTAGCAACGGGCTTCGAGCTGACCTGCGGCGGTGCGGCAGGCGGTCTGCAGCAAGATCACCAAGCCCTCTAGGTATCCGAAGACAACAGGCAGCCCGAAGCTGCCGGTCGTGCCAGGCCCGGCGCTGGTATCGCCGCAGTTGCAAAGGTTTGGGGCCAAATTCCCGGAAGCGGACGCTCGGCAGGGCCGAGCTGCTTCACGGGATGCTGCGGGTTGCACCGGGGCAGCGGAGCGCAGGGAAGCGACCTTTGCAAAGTCTCGGGGGCTGGCAGTCGGGCGGCGATCCCATGCTGCATGAGCGATGGCAAGAACAGACCTTCGCCGCACGTGCAGCCGCTAACCATCATCGAACGAACGGGATGCGGACAAACCAGACTTTGGATTTTCGGCTTTCGCTAACGCAGCATGGTCTCGCATCTGCTGCGGGCTTTCTGTTGCGATGCAGCGCGTGTCGCCGAAGCAGTCGTTCACCGTCGCCGACCAATCCAGAACCCAAACCGCACTTTTGCTGTTGGCGGCGTGGACCTTCAAGACGCAGACAAAACGGACTTGTTCAAATGTGGATATTGCTCACGCGGCATTCATTCGTTCTCGCAGCACAGGTCACGCAATACTGTCTTTTGGAGCGTTGTCCGACACCCTTCAAATTTTCCGAGCAGACTATCTATTTGATGTGGAAGAAAGATAGAGGAACTGGCCCTGGCCATGCTTGTTTGAGGGTGCAGATCGTTGGTGCCTATCGCGAAAATGAAGGCGTTGGGGGCTGACGTGGACAATCTCACGCATCGCACGCCAACAATGAAAAACCGCCCAGATCTCCACGACCTAAATGGTAGTCAAAGAGAACCTCAAGCCGTTCTGGCCATGGTCCGCAAACAAGGTCTCGCTGGCCAGTCCAATCACCGTTTGACCAATACCCACGCCGATGAGGTTAAAACCAAACAGGAATATCGCCGCCCCAAAGGGCGCAGCTCTTCCTGTAAACGATCGTGTAGATAGGCGAATGTAAGCCCCCAGGATAAAACGCCAAAGGTTACAATACCGGTCAATGCAATAGTGCAGAAGGCGTTAAACAGACCGCGGTCATTCCATATCAGAAACCAGGTTCCGCGAAAAAAGCAGGATCTTCGGCTGTTTTCGGCTTCGATTGAGATCTGCTGATGTCCGCCGTTGTGTACCTCAGGAGCAAAGCCAAGACAAAACCGGGAATGGCAGCCAGAACAAAGGCCCACCGCCAACCAAATATTTGCCCGACGATACCTCCGACAAGGAAGGCCAGCAAAATTCTAACATTTGCCCCGGTCGCAAAAAAGCCAGAGCCGATGTGCGGGTCTCACGCGAGAACCGGTTTGAAATCATCGCATTGGCTGGTGCCACCGCGTCTGCTTCACCTGGTTCAACACCCAACCGTGCAAGAACGAGATGCATAAAGTTCTGCGAGACCGACATCATCAGAGTTAGGAAACTCAAGACAGCAGCGGAAGTAGCAACTGTGTTTCGTTTGTTTCCGTGGGCAGCCAATCGCGCGATCGGGAAGCCAGCCAAAAGAAACATGGCCGCGAAAACCAATCCTGAAAGGAGGCCAAGCTGCGTATCAGACAGCACAAAATCCTGACCAATGGCATCCAGCGATATGCTCAGAATATACCGGTCCATGTTGGCCACGGCAAAAATGGCTGTCAACAATAACAACAGACGTCCATGTGGTTCCGGCGTCAAGACGTTCCCCTAATATTCATGAGGTCTTTTGGTGCTGGTACAAGCTCAAGATAGGAGCGATCGATCAAGGATTTCGCACCGCTTTCTGACGTCCCTAAACCAAATAGCGGCATTGCCCTGCATCTTGCTTTTTGGCTGACAACATCTCGTTGCGTTGCGCATCTACGAGATGGGAGATTGCCTGCAGTCCAAAGACATTTTGGCGCTTAGTCTCTATGTGCGCATCCGGCGCCTCTGAGTATGGACTGCCAGATGCTGCGCAAGAAAAGAATGGCAATAATTCGTACAAGCTGTTGGCTTCTGCCAATTCAGTTTTGCGTGCCGCCGCTGTCGAACCACTGTTCGCTTGATTTAGATGAGCCCGTTTCGCGCGGCGCTGCGATCAGGTGTTCACGTGATGTCTTTTCGCAAAACCTTGACGTGCCATCGCAATAAATCCGAGCCGCGGACTGCCAGATTGGTTCCACACACTGCGTAACAAAAACGCTCAACCGAAAGGAACCAAGACATGAAAAAGACACTGATCACATCCGCCACCGCGCTCGCCATTGTTCTGAATGCTGGAATGTCCATGGCCGGCCCCCTGGGTGACCACAGCTTCGGAGGGAAAGCACATGATGTTCGCTCTTCCGTTTCGCAAGCATTCGACCACGAAACGACCTTGCGTAGCTTCGATCCGAGCCAAAAGAACCTGTCCTGGACTCAGTCGCAAAGCCAATATGGCACGAGCTGGAGCTCGGAGTTGCCCGATGAAGTTGTCGTCGAAATTCAAGATGGTCCCAACATGTCAATCATTATTGGCAAGGCGCCTGATGACCTTTCAAACTGCGTGTATGTGCGGGGAGGGATGACATTCTGTTGATCCAGATGCGTTGGCTCAGACAAAACATGACGCGCCGCCATCTTACGCCAGGCCCCGGATACAAACGCCGGGGTCCGGCAGCACCTTTTTCTGGACGCAAACAAGACAACATATTCGCCCCGCGCTCTGAGTGCGTCGAGGTCAACGCTGGTCCGGGCCAGATGATCAGCGCAGTTGTCGCGAAACCAATATTGACATGGCATGGACCGCGCCGCTGCAAATGCATGAGTGGCGGGCACTCAATTGATGTCTTTTCGCAAAACCATGAGGTGCCATCGCAATCAATTTGAACGGCCGATTGCCAGACTGAGTGCACACACCGCCTAACAAAGGCGCTCAACGGGAAGGCACTCAAAGATGAAAAAGGCACTCACTCCATCCGCTACAATACTCGCTCTTGTCGTAAGTGTCGGAATGTCCATGGCCGGACCGTTGCAGGCTCACGGTGACTATGGATTTGCACATGATGTTCACTCATCTGTTGCGGTAGACCGCAACAATGACAATTTCGGTGATCGCCGTGTAACGACGAGCAGCGATGAGCAGAGATATGACACCAATTTCTACTTGGGTGAAATCTCAGACGGTGAGATGTTTGGCCGGGTTGAATTCGGCACCACCCATTCAACATCGGATGTCAGCACCCGCCTGGCCAGCGCTGGTATCTCAGCGGACAGCTACGATGCAACCATAGGCGCGCTTTGGGTTGCGGACAGTCAACTGTATATCGACGGGCAGTTTCGCTACGGACATTTCGATGGCGACCTTAGCCTGAATGGCCAGAAAATGGTGGGCTTTGACGGCAATGGGTATGAGGTATCTGTTGAAGTTGGTAAGTCTTTCGCGCTGCTCAACGATGTGACGCTC
This sequence comes from Phaeobacter sp. HS011, assembly GCF_018101215.1. Taxonomy (NCBI): domain Bacteria; kingdom Pseudomonadati; phylum Pseudomonadota; class Alphaproteobacteria; order Rhodobacterales; family Roseobacteraceae; genus Phaeobacter; species Phaeobacter sp. HS011. The sequence goes on from NZ_JAGEUF010000008.1 coordinate 14,013, forward strand.
ACCCCACAAGCGCAACTCATGTACAGCGATATCGAAGGTCAGATCGAGACCGGCCGCATTGGGGCCAAGGTGGATCGTGATACGCTGATGGCCCGGTTCGGACTGCGTGCTGAACACACTCTTGCAGATAACGCGATGCTGTACGGCCAAATCGACGTCTACCATGCCTTCGAAAACGAAAGCTCGGTGATGTACGGGCAGGACACAGCGGCGTTGAGCATAGGTGGCATCGTCGCCAAATCGGATCGCGCGCAGCTCTATGCTGAGATCACCAGCGAAACCGGATTGGGAAGCAGCTCGGGCGACCACAGCTTCAGCTGGAACATCGGTTTCGCGGTCCAGTTTTAATGCCCTTCGCTGCGGCGAAACGAAGGACAGGCACGCACTTGGTGACTTTTCGCAAAACCTTGACCTGTCAGCACAATAAAACCGCGCCACCAACTGCCAAATTGAATGCACAGACAGCGTAATTAACACGTTCAAGCCCAAAAGGAGAAGACAAATGCAAAAGACACTGATCACAGCCGCCACCGTATTCGCACTGGTCATGAGCGCCGGAGCATCCATGGCCGGACCTTTGAATGGCCATGGCTTCGGTGGGAACGCACATGATGTTCGAACATCTGTTTCACAAGCGCTCAATAACGCCGCCCGGGGAGCCCATACCCACCAAACCGACCCTGGTATCGAACCTGGTCAAGAAGACCAGTCCTCGACGGAACCGCTGGGCACCGATAAATTTACCATTAACTTCGAAAACCACTCTGGCGGCCAGAATGGTACTCCTGTGATCTTCTGGTCTCCAAAATGATCATCCTGTGAGGCTTCGCCACACTTGGTTGTCCCGCTACTCGCGTTGTGTTGTTCCAGACAGTTCGCCTCTGACAAACGCGACTTATCTCCATGTAAAGCCGGGCCCCGGATGCCAACTCCGGGGGCCGGTTTATGCTGTCGGCTGCCCCCCTTGCTGATAGCCGGGGCAAGCCATGTCCTCCTGACACAAGGCGCCGCATTTAAATCCACGCGGTGCATGGCCACCAACTTGATGTCTTTTCGCAAAACCTTGACCTGTCAGCACAATAAAACCGCGCCACCAACTGCCAAATTGAATGCACAGACAGCGTAATTAACACGCTCAAGCCCAAAAGGAGAAGACAAATGCAAAAGACACTGATCACCGCCGCCACCGTATTCGCACTGGTCGTGAGCGCCGGAGCATCCATGGCCGGACCTTTGAATGGCCATGGCTTCGGTGGGAAAGCCCATGACGTGCGCGCCTCCGCATCGCAAGCGTTCAACAACGCGGACCAGATGGCCCATACCAGTTCGCGTAATGCTGGCATGGTTGGGCTGGCGGCGAACAGTCAGGGCATCCTGCAGATTTATTCGGTTGATACGATTGCCGATGCGGTTGCCCTTGCCCAGATCATCGCCCCGAATGCAAAGGCTACCTACCACGCTGACCATGGCTTCGGTCAGGATCAAGACAACCTGTCCTCGACTCAGCCCCTGGGCGAAGAAGAAAGCAAAATTATTCCTGTAGAATAGTAGGCAGCAAAATGATCATCCTGTGGTGTTTCGCGACACTTGGTTGTCCCGCCATTCGCCTTGTGTTGATCCAGACAGCACGATGCTGAGAAATCGCAACGTACCGCCACTTAGTACCGGACCCCGGATCTCAACTCCGGGGGTCCGGCAGCATCGTGTTAAAAGATCTGCAAACTCCGAGATTAGCTACGCAGGTCGAACACTTCCCGGAGAGTGACCCGTCCAGCTCTTGTAGGCATTGGTAAACGCGGCCTGATCAGAATATCCAAGCCCAAAAGCAATCTCCGCAAGGCTTAGCTTGGGGTCGTCAAGATATTGCTCTGCCAACCTTTGCCGAGTGTCTTTCAGGAGTTGTTTGTAGGTTGTACCTTCTTTGGCAAGCTTTCGTCCAAGAGTGCTGATGCTCATCCCGAATGTCTTTGCAATATCATCCTGTGTCGGGGCGCTAAATGACAGTCTTGACGTGATTTCGCTCTGCACCAGAGAGCTCGTCTCGCCAATCAAAGGCGTCAATTCCTTCATCAGATTTTGCACATGTGTTTCAAGGTGCAAAAGCAAGGCAGGATCCGTGTCTTTGATCGGAATATCCATCACTGCCTTGTCAAACAGGATACCTGGAACGCGTTGCCTTTGTTTGGCTTGGATCGCCAATGCATCAGAGATTTGTGACTGCATGTCTTCGGACAAATCGTGTGCAAAACGCACCTCAAGAACCGGCAATGGTGCCTCAGCTGCAATTTGAAGACTGGTCAAAAAAGCAGAAATTCGAAATTCACTATGAGCCCCATCAGCGCGCACCAGCTGAGAGTTGGAATCGATCTCTAGAAACATGCCATCCGCGTCCTCATAGAATGACAGTTTGGCAAACCCGCGCGCCAGTCGGGCGTAGTTCACGGCCTTGTCAATTGCTTCACCAACGGTCGGAGAATTCAAAACGACATAGCTAAGAAGTGTCGTCTTTCTGGGATTGAATGTTATCCCGGCCGAGATCGCAAACAAAGGATCACCGGTTTCCTGGATGGCAAGCTCCAACAGCCTCAGCTCATTGCGGACATCAACAAAATTTGGTGGAGTTTCGTGAAGGTCGACAGGTAGGTTTGCCGATCTAAGAAGCGCAACGATATCTACACCACGGTTGTCCAGAAGCTTGGCAATGTGGTGAACTCCAAAACCCGGGACGTTCCAAATGTCGTCATCCGAATTTTCTGGGTTCTTGTTCATGTAGATCTGTCGCCTTGGGTAGAAGCGTTCTGCGTGGTTGGGTCTCTTTCTGACGAGGACAGCTTATAGCCGGGCCCAGAACCATGCCAAGCGGTATCAGGGCGACCTGATAAAAAATCACAAAATACTGAGCTTTAAAAACAATACTCAAAGCGATCACGCCCCTAGGTTGGAGAGGTAACAGCAAGTTAAGGGGACCAGAAAATGCAATGCTTCAACACATCAAAAAACTCATTGTCGCACCGGCACTGGTAATCGCACTGACCACAGGATCGGTCATGGCGGGACCAGGCCAGCACTTTGACGTCAAGGCTCACCACAGCGCTAAAATCGGCCAATCCTCGATGTCTAAGAACAGGGCGCGCCAAGCAGCGCACTGGAACCAGATATTTGAGCAAAAGGAGTGCTGGTTTAATGGAATAATTCAGCACTCCTTGAAGCTTTACTGGTTGTTTCCCCCCCGAACGCTGTTATCCGACAAAGCTAGCTGACTTTGGATGTCGCGATGGTCGACAGCGACAATATGGAATGCCGTCGGCATCTCCACACTCATCGGACTGTTCTCGATGTAGATGTATGAAAGTCGACATTGAAAAAATTTCTGTAAATGGCGAGCCTAGCCTCGCTCCGTGAACTTTTAAGCGATTGTTCCGCGCTGCACCGTGCATGAATGGTCGCGATCTTTGCCGCCGCGCAGCGTTCTCGATCACGCACATGCGGCGAGCCTCGTGCTGCGAGCGCGCGCAGCGAGAAAATTTAAGTTACAGGTTGGGCTCTCTGCCGCCGAATGCTTGAGCAGCAAGACCCTTGTTGTGCGTGGACATGAACAGCCATCGACAGCTCTGGCCAAGAGATTGATCCTGCGGCGTTTCCGATGATGTGCTGCCATCCGTGTCCCAAAAGCCGAGGTTCGGCCTGGTGGCGGCGAAATCTTGGTGAGAGCCCATCGCGACTGATGCTGCAGAAAAGACGAACGGCAGCATCAAAGGTTTGCAGAGCTTTGGATACCTGCAAGGCCTGAGACAGAGATCGGCGACCTGCAGACCTCTAGAAACCGGTCAATCAGCGCTGTCTGCACTGCTTGGCGCGAGCGGGCTATCACCACCCTGTAATGACCAATGCTTTCCTTGAGCGGCCGCGCCACGATGGGGTCGCCTTCAGTTGTGCAGTCCTGTTTGGGCGGGAAGCCTGCAAGCGTAAAACCGAACCCCTTGCCCACGTAAGCCTGCACCAGCTCGCGCGATTGGGACTGGAACGGCACTTCGGGGTGAACGCCCGCGGCCTGCAGCAGTTGCAGGTAGCTGGGGCCGGGGCCAGCGGGCGAGACGGAGATATAGGGCAGACCGGTCAGGTCGGACAGGCTGATCCGGGCTTTCGCTGCCAGAGGGTGTGAGCCTGACAACAGAACCAAGGGCGGCAGCTCCAAAAGTACTTCAACCTCATGTCGACCGGGATCGAACCCCTGGTCAAAGACCACCAGCGCATCCACCTCGCCAGCGTCCAGCGCGGCCACCAATGCCGGATAGTCCGCTTCCTTCACCTCGATACGAACGCCCGGATGGTTTTCGCGGAAAGCAAGCACCGCAGGCAGCACGATCTGCTGCGCCAGTGCGTGATGGGTGCCGATGTGGATCCTGCCAGCGCGGCCTGACGCAAGATCCGCGGCCCGTCGGTCCAGCGCCGAGGCCTGTACCAGCAGCGCCTCGGCCTGGGTGGCGAACGTCTCGCCAGCGCGGGTCAGCCGCATGCCTTGTGCCGGAAACCGGTCAAACAGGGTCAGGCCGGTGGCGGCCTCCAGCTTATCCAGAGCCGAGGCGACGGCTGCGGCAGAGACATTCAGCTGCCGCGCCGCCTGGGCAATACCGCCCTGCCGTGCGGTTTCCGTCAGGTAGGTGAGTTGGCGAAGGGTGAAGCGAACCATTGGGAAAATCTCTCTTTGAAACAGATTAAATCAGTTTTTCCAGCTTTTGGGCAGGCCCTATGCTGCCTGCAGGTAACAGCGGAGGATATCATGGACATTTTGCCAATGACCGGCGGGCTAGGTGCGGAAATCCTGGGGGCGGATATCCGCCGCAGCGAGGATTTCAGCGCCATCCGGGACGCATTTGCGGAGTATTCGGTGATCGTGCTGAGGGGGCAGACCGCCGGACCGGGGGATCACCTGGCCTTTGCCCGCCGTTTTGGACCTGTGAATGTCAACCGGTTCTTCAAGCCGGTTGAGGGCCACCCGGAAATCGCCACGGTCCTGAAAGAGAAGGACCAGACAGAGGCCGTTGGTGAGGGGTGGCATACCGATCATTCCTATGATCAGGAACCGGCGATGGGCTCTATTCTTCACGCCATCGAGATGCCGCCCTATGGCGGCGACACACTATTTGTCTCCATGGGCGCCGCCTATGAGGCGCTTTCAGAACCGATGCGCCGGTTTCTTGATGGTCTGACGGCCGTACACTCCTCGCGGCATGTGTTCGGCGCCGCCGCGATGGACAGCGAGGCGGTGAAATCGGGCCGTCTGGGCAATGCAGAGGCCGCCACCCAGGATGTCCGTCATCCGGTGGTCATCCCCCATCCGCTGAGCGGACGGCGCGGCCTCTTTGTGAACCCGGTCTTCACCACCCGCATTGAAGGACTGAACCCGGAAGAATCCTCGGCGCTTCTGGCCATGCTTTATGCCCATTGCCAGCAGCCAGAGTTTCAATGCCGCGTGCGCTGGCGGGCCGGTGACATTACCATGTGGGATAACCGCGCCACCTGGCACAAGGCGATCAATGACTATCACGGCTTCCGCCGCCTGATGCATCGGGTCACCGTTGAGGGCGGCCCGCTTGCGACCGCTCCCGCAGCCTGAGTCTTAGTGAATGTACCGGTATGACTAGCAACAACCCTCAGGCAGAAATCAGTCGCCCCAATGTCATCCTAATCCTCGCGGATGACATGGGCTTTGCCGATCTCGGCTGCACCGGGTCTGAAATCCAGACCCCCAACATCGACGCACTTGCGCGGGACGGCGTGATGCTGTCTGCGATGTACAACTGTGCCCGCTGCTGCCCGACGCGGGCGTCGCTTCTGACCGGGCTCTACCCGCATAACGCCGGCGTCGGGCATATGGGCGCGAATTTGGGCACGCCTGCCTATCAGGGGTTTCTGCGCAACGACGGCGCCACCATAGCCGAGCATCTGCGCGCCAGCGGCTATGCCACGCTGATGTCCGGCAAATGGCATGTGGCTGGCGACTTCGAACCCCGCAGCGTAGACCACTGGCGGATCGGCGATGTTGAGCATCCGACACCGCGCCAGCGCGGATTTGACCGCTTTTACGGAATCATGGACGGGGCCACGCATTTCTTTTCGCCGCATTACATGCTGGAGGATGACAGCCGGGTCGAAACCTTCCCGGATGATTTCTACTTCACCGACGCCATCACCCATAAGGCCATCGGCATGATCGAAGGCGCGGTGGCGGACGAAAAGCCATTCTTCCTCTACCTCGCCCATACCGCGCCGCACTGGCCGCTGCATGCCCACCCTGAGGACATCGCAAAATACGATGGTGTCTATGACAAAGGCTGGGACCATATCCGCACCGCGCGCCATGAAACGATGAACGGTCAAGGCGTGTTCCAGCGCAGCTGGGACATCTCCCCGCGTGACAGCACCGTGCATGGCTGGGAACAGGAAAAGAACCGGGATTGGGAAGCCAGCAAGATGGCCACCTATGCGGCGATGGTGGACCGCATGGATCAGTCGATTGGCACGTTGATCGCGGCCCTGAAACGGCTCGGGCAGTTCGACAACACGCTGATCCTCTTCCTCAGCGACAACGGCGGCTGCGCCGAGTTCATGGCCGAGGACGGCTGGGCGAAATTCTACCCGGACAAAACGCACGACGGCAGGCAGATAACCATGGGCAATGTGACCGGCCTGCGTCCGGGCGATGCCCAGACCTTCCAGAGCTATGACAAGCCCTGGGCCAATGTCTCCAATGCGCCCTTCCGCCTGTACAAGCATTATGTGCATGAGGGCGGCATCTCGACCCCTCTGGTGGCCCATTGGCCATTGGGGTTCAAACCGCGCGGCAATGCCTATGCGGCCTGTCACGTGGTCGATATCCTGCCGACCATCCTGGAAGCCGCCGGCGCCGCCTATCAGACCGAGGTCGGTGGCCATGAAATCCAGCCGCTGCAGGGAGAGTCACTGCTGGGCCTCTTTCAGGGCAAGGACTGGCAGCGCGAACAGCCGATCTTCTTTGAGCACGAGGGCAACGCCGCGATCCGGCTGGCGCAGTTCAAGCTTGTGCGGCTGCATGATTGCCCTTGGGAGCTCTATGACATCGAGGCCGACCGCACCGAACTAACCGACCTTGCGGGCTGCAATCCTGCCCTTGAGAAAGACCTGATCCGCCAGTATCAGGCCTGGGCGCAAGCCGCCGGGGTACTGGATTGGAACGAAGCGCTGCCGAAACTTCTGGTGGCGTGGAAGATGGAAACTGCAAATGGCTGAAACTGATGGTTAAGCGGCTACTGAGGGTCTCCTGGTAAAGGACGGGTTTGTCCCGCATCCCGTTCGTTCGATGATGGTTAGCGGCTGCACGTGCGGCGAAGGTCTATTCCTGCCATCGCTCATCCAGCATGGGATCGCCGCCCGACTGCCAGCCCCCGAGACTTTGCAAAGGTAACTAACTGCGCATCGCGTCACCTAGTGTGGAGCGCAGCATCAGCCGGGGCCGCCACCACCTGCTGGATGGCCGCTTTCGGGAAAATGGCCCAAATGCTTCGCACCCGCAGCGGAGCTAGCACTGCTTCTGTTACGAAGGTCGCGTTTGCGCAGGAAATGGGCTTTGCATTCCCGGTGTTTAGACCAGACACAGTGGTGATTTTGGCCGCGCCGCGACGTCAGTAGCGGACCCTCATTGTTTTCGCGGCATCCGAACCCGTCGTAAGCAAAGTGGTTCGATTTTCGAACTTTGCACAATTTCTGCACGAAAGCCCCCCGAAAGTTGCGGGCACGGCGCGCCAAAGCTGCAAACGCTGCAGGCATCCTGCCAGGCAAAGAAACTTGCAAGCTGGAGACAGAACATGAGGCAGGAACTGACAATTCGCGGTGTGCCCGACAGCATCGTGCAGGACGCATGGTGGCTGGAAACAACGGGTGAGCCGCCCCAAGCGCAATCCAGCCGCCGATGGGGAGATAGATCGCTGTTGGCCTCCTTGAGGATGCGCCACGCAATTCCGCTTCTTGCATCGCTGGTTGCGCTTGCTGATTGGCTGTTCTGGGAACAACCGGCCGGCATATCGGTCGCGGTCTTCGTACTGGTGATCTCAGCAGCCATCACAGCGATGAAGCCCCGGCGGCCAACTGCCAGGGAATGGGCCGGAGCCATAGGATTTGCAGTGCTCAGCAATCTGCCAGCCGTCATTGAACTGCAATTTCTGTCTGTACTGTTCAGCTTCGGCGGCTTGGTCTGCCTTATGGTCTGGGCTTTCTATGGGCGAGCTGCTGGCGAATGGCTGCTGCTGCGCACCTTGCTGCGTCTACCAACTGTTGGCGCGACGCTGCTTCTGCGTAATGCCCTTTCCGCTGCACCCGCCGCTGATCTCGGATCAGGTGCCCGCCGCCAGGCTGCATCGCTGGTGTTACCCGTCCTTATGGGCACAGTTTTCCTTGCATTGCTGGCATCGGCCAACCCGGTGCTGGAAGGTTTTCTGGAAGAGCTGGACCCAAGTCGCCTATTTGATCTGAAATTCTGGCAGCGGGTCTTGTTCTGGAGCGTGATCGCCTCGCTGCTGTGGCCTTGCCTCAACCTCAGCGAAATATGGTTGGGCAAAGCCGCGCGCCCCGCTGCCATGCCAAAGGCAGGCCCCAGCCGGGCCACCTTTCTGATCAACCCGGTATCGGTGCGCAATTCGCTCTTGCTGTTCAACCTGTTGTTTCTTGTTCAAACGGTGATGGACCTTGGCGTCCTGACTGGCGGCGTTTCCCTGCCTGAAGGGATGAGCTACGCCTCCTACGCCCATCGCGGGGCCTATCCGCTGGTGGTAACGGCCTTGCTGGCGGGGGTGTTCACACTGGTCACCCGCCACATGACCGGAGCGGACCGAACGTTGCGGGCCATGGTCTACCTGTGGCTTGCGCAGAACATCTTCCTGGTGGTCACAGCCGCAGTGAGGCTGCAGTATTATGTCGAAGCCTATGCACTGACCTACCTTAGGATTGCCGCCTTTATCTGGATGGCGCTGGTGCTGGCGGGACTGCTGCTGACCGTGGTGCAGATCCGGCGCAGCCACGATACCGCTTGGCTGCTGCGCCGCAGTCTTGCCGCGCTTATTGGCACACTCTACCTCTGCGGCTTCGTGAACTTTGCCCAGATCATCGCCGGTTACAACCTGAACCACGGCAGCGCCCTGGCGGCCCGGGACACTGCCTATATCTGCAACCTTGGCGCTGACGCATATCCCGCCATACTTACCCATGAGGCCGAAACCGGCCAGCAAGTCTGCGGCAGGGAGATGCGATATCACCTAAAAAGGAGCGCGATCACCAACTGGCGCGAATGGGGCTTTCGGAGGTGGCGGATCCAAGCCTATTATCCGCAGCAGAATTGAAGGACGCCATTTCATGCCTGCGCGCATTCTTATTGTGGATGATGACCCCGATATCCTGGACGTGACAGGGTTCGCCGTCGAAAAGGCAGGCTATGAGACACTGTTTGCCAGTGATGGCCTCAATGCGCTCAAGGCCAGCCGGCAGCAACTCCCCGACCTCATCGTGCTAGACATCGGACTGCCCGAAATGGACGGTTTGGAAGTCTGCCGTGAGATCCGCAAATCCTCCGACGTGCCGATTCTCTTTCTCACGGCCCGGGATGATGAAATCGACCGGATCGTCGGCCTGGAAATCGGCGCGGACGACTATCTGACCAAACCCTTCTCCCCGCGCGAGCTGGTGGCCCGGATCAAGGCCATTCTCAAGCGCAGCACTCCGACCCCGGCACCGCCCGAAGCGGTGCTGGAGCAAGGCAGTCTCCAGCTAAATGCAGAACGGCATCTGTGCCAATTCGGCGGCACGCCTGTCTCTTTGACCGGGTCCGAGTTCCGGCTGCTGGCAACCCTGTTGGCCCGCCCCGATCACGTAATTTCCAGAACCCAGCTTGTTGACACGCTCTATGGCTACAACATCCACGTCTCCGACCGCACAATAGACAGTCATATCCGCAATATCCGAGCCAAACTGGCGCAGGCAGGCTGCGCCGAGGGGATCGTTACAGTCCACGGCGTCGGCCTAAGGATGGGCCCATGCAAGCCAGCCTGAAACGCAAATGGCGGCCCAGGCTTTGGACCGTCGTTCTGCTGGTTCTGGGGATCGTGCTGTGCCTGCCGTTCGCCGGGCTGATCCTGTTCCGCTTTTACGACAGCCAGCTGGTGCAACAGACCGAAGAGAGCCTGCTGACACAGGCCGCTGTGATGTCGGCCGCCTACGCAGAGCTTTACGCGGCCGCCTCGGGCACCGAACCGCCAAGTTGGGGGCCCGTCTCCGCCAAGCACGCAGTTTTCCCGTCGCTGTCAGTCAACAGCGAAACGGTCCTGCCTCCGCGCCCCGACGCGAAACCGATGACTGCCCGTCCCGCGGCAGCTTATCAGGCAATTGCTCCTCAGCTAGGTCGCATCGCAAAGGCCGCACAGGCGCAGACCCTTGCGGGCTACCGTTTGACCGACGCCATAGGCAATGTCTTTGCCGGCACCGCCGAGACCGGCAAATCCCTGGGACATGTCGCTGAGGTGCAGAAAGCTCTTGCTGGTAAATCCGTCTCGGTCGCGCGCACCCGATTGCGCGAGGACAGTCCGCCAGCGCTTTACACCCTTAGCCGCGGCGCGCGGGTGCGCGTGTTTGTGGCGATGCCTGTTTTTGTGGACCAGACTCTGATCGGAACGGTTTACCTCAGCCGCACCCCAAACCATATCTTCCGCTTTCTTTACGGCGAGCGCTTCAACCTTGCCAAGACCGCAGCCTTTGTCGGGCTCTCCACGGCCCTTATCGGCTATGTGTTCTGGCGTTTCATCACCCGGCCGATCCGCCTGCTAATCCAGCGCAGCCAATCTGCCGGCCACGGCGACAAGGCCTGGAAACCGCCGGACCAGCTTGGCACGCGAGAGATCGAGGACTTGAGCCTGAGCTTCCAATCGCTGACCGAACGCCTTCAAAGCAAGCAGGATGCGTTGAAAACCTACACTGCCCATGTAACCCACGAACTGAAATCGCCCCTGACCGCCCTGAAAGGCGCGACAGAGCTGCTGCGGGACGACGCTTTGGCCCCTTCGCAAAGGCACCGTCTGCTGGACACGGTGGACAAGGGCGGCAAGCGCATGGAAGACCTGCTAGCAAACATGCGTGCTTTCAGCCTCGCGGATCAGAGCGCCATGACAGGAACTTGTTTCCTGAACGAAATACGCGCGCAAATTTCCCAGGCTTTCCCCGCCCTCGCGATCCAGTTGGAAAACGTCAGCCTGCCGTTGCCGGTGGAGGCCCGAACTTTGCAAATCATGTTGACCCATATGCTGGAGAACTCTCAGCAGCACGGCGCACAAGAGGCCGTGCTGACTGTCTATCAGGACGGCGCCGCCACCTGCCTGCGGATCGCAGACGACGGTCCCGGGATCAGCACAGGAAACACGGGCAAAATTCTACAGCCGTTTTTTACGACAAAACGGGACGTCGGCGGCACTGGAATGGGCCTCAATATAGTTAAGGCAACCATGGAAGCCATTGGCGGCGGTCTCAGCGTCGTGCCAGCCAATGCGGGAGCTTGTTTTCTGCTAACCTTCCGTTAGCTCGGCATGCTTGCCGCCAAAATTGGGCGCAGCATCAGCCGAGGCCGAGAACTTTTGCTGAATAGCAGCTTTCGGGAAATTGACCCAGAAGTTTCGCACCAGCAGCATCGTCGGTGCGGCACCACTTGTCTGTGACCGCTTTGGGCTGGCTGCGGTGATCCCATGATAGGGGTAGGTACGGGATCTACTGCAACTTTGGTGCTGCAACGCCGCAAGTCGGTAGTGAGCCCAAACTCTCTTCTGCTTGAAAGCCTTGCACGCCTGATTTCTTCGTGTGACATGGAAAGGTATGGGCCCAAAACCGCTTCATCCGGACGTACTTGAATTTATTTCCAGCCTGCGAAAGCTGGAAGCCATTCTTGCAAAGCACGATCAGGAGTTTTGGGCAGAGAAACTGTCACGAGTGCGCCAAGTCGCAGAAAAATCTGATGGTTACAACGTACAATTATTTGAAGGATTATTTGGTGGCATGGGAAGCTTAAGCGACTTGATCCTTGATGCTCCGGCTTCCGCCAACATCGAGCTTGCGGAAGAACGAACACGTGCATACGAGCTGGCGCAAGCATTGAAATAAACATCCCGGAGCGACTGCTTCGTCCGCCCCCTTCCATTCGATGATGGTTGGCGGCTGCACTCGCGGCGAAGGTCCGCTCTTCCTCGTGTGGCTGCGGCATTGATCGCTCGTCATGGCACCAGATCCGCCGACTTTGCAAAGGTCGCTATCTGCGCTCCGCCGCCTCCGGTGCAACCCGCAGCATCCCGTGATGCAGCTCGGCCCTGCCGAGCGTCCGCTTCCGGGAATTTGGCCCCAGACCTTTGCACCTGCGGCGATACCAGCGCCGGGCCTGGCACGACCGTCTGCTCTGGGCTGCCAGCCGTCATCCCGTGGCCCGTGCGAGAGGCTGCCAGGCCAAGATCTGCGTGCCGCGCTGCCGCAAGCCGACTCTGAGCCCACTTTACTTGACGCTGTACTTCGCGCGAACGTCAGGGTTCCGAGAAGTGGCCAATATTCCAACCAGGATGGGAGTAAATTGATCGCGAGCGATGCGGCGTTGGCAATTGTGAAATTGTGTATACTCACTACACAACTTCAGATGAATTTGCCGCTCGCTGTCGGGACGAGGTGTAGAGAAAGGTGATGAGGAGATCGAGTGACATGAAGTGTTTGTGCGGGCCTCGACAACGAACGACATTTCCGCCAGCATTCAGGGGCCTCGCGACGCGTTGCTGATCCGGCGGCGGAGATATAGCTCGATCAGTAAGGCGAGGCCCAGTACAGGGATCCCCAGGACAAGGACGGATGCAGACAAGGCAAACAGAATGTCGAGAGGTCCAAGCCCCTCTGAGGTCGAAAAATACCCACTTCTCGCACAACACATCAGATACAATATTGCCGCGATGAACAGTGTATTGAAGACCGGACCGGTGAGGCGGTCAATGTCTTGCTTGGCTCTCTCAAGCACGGCCATTTCATGTCGATGCATGTGTGAAATGTTCGAAAAAGCACAACTTACTCCTTCAGCAGCTCGATCCACGTGTAGACATCTTCCATTTGGATTTCTTTTCCATCGGTTAGAGAGCGGTACCAGCGTGCGACTATTGCGCCGCGCTTTTCACTTTTGATCGTGATGCCCTGGTCCGCAAGATACCGATCCAAAGAGGTCTCAAACTCTTGCAAAGCTTCTATGTCATGCTCAACCCTTGCAGACTTAACGCCTAAAAGGATCCAATTGACGTCTGACTTGAACTTCTCGTGGAGAGCAACCAGAGCTTCGATTGGCAAGCCTCGATCACCTTTTTCATAGCTGTGATAGGCGCGAAGCGAGACCCCAATCACCTTCGCCATATCCGCTTGCGACAGGCCGATCTCGTTACGAGTAATTGCTAGCCTTACCCCGATCCCCACGAGAAGGTCTTCAGATTTGCGTCCCATGCAACATTTCCAATTGCTCTATGTGCAAAAATGTACACACATGCTCGAAGTGACACTTTTTTCTTGTTTTCGCACCTGATCATGCAAAGCGGTCGAAAACAAGTGTTTCGTCAGCATTTAGGCTTAGGAGGATACTTTGATGCAAGAGCGTCTTCTTTCGCCCAAGCAACTTGGCAACATGGTCGGGTTGAGCGCTGCGCAAGTTCGCGCACTTATGAACGATGGCAGGTTGGAGTTTGTAGAAATTTCTTCAAAGACAAAACTGCTTACGATGTCTGGCTGGGAGCGGTTCCAGAGAAATGCCACCAAGATCAATACGCCCGAGGATGCGGGGCAGGAACTGCGTGCAAACGAAAACTAGTGGGGAGAGGTAACCGATGGCTACGACCAATCTCAACATCAGCGTGATCGACAAGTGCATGATGAGACCATCAGAGGCGGCGAGTTACTCAGGCTTGCCCGTAGAGCACTTCAAAGCGACTTGCCCAGTTCGTCCGGTGGAGCTCAAGCAGGACACGCTCCTTTGGGATCGAAAGGATATCGACGATTGGATCGAGAATGTGAAGTCAGGAGCGGTTTCGGATACCCGGGAAGACATCCTGGATCGACTTTGATGACAATTGTTCGTGTCAAAGGTTTCAAAATATTCCGAGATCGGCACGGCAAGATGCGCTGATATCACCGCCTGACCGGCCTCAAAATAGACTTAGAAAGAAGCCACTTGGTTCTGCTGACTTCCTGGCTGAATGCGCAAAAATATCAACGGCGTCTGATGCTATGAGGCAGAGAATGCCGAAGCCGGGGACGCTGGGTGGATTGATTTCTACATACTTCGCAGAGGAACACTTCTTGGAAAGATCGAAGGCGACAAAGCGTGAATACCGAATGTGTGCCAGAACTTTGCATCCGATACGAGACACGCCCGTTTCAACTATCGACACGCCCCTGCTTGCTGCCATTCATGACAAACTAGCAAAAAATATAGCTGGGATAAGGCAAACCGAGTGCGTAACTTTCTCATCCAGGTGTTCAAATTTTGTATCCCAAAAGGGCTAATTTCCAAGAATTTCGCAGAAGCTGTGATCAAAAAAACCGCGCCCGAAAGACACGCCCGAGACGTATAGGACTTGGACGTTTGAGGAGGTTCAGACGGTTCTAGAGGCTGCTTCTCCGCAGTTGCGAGCTGCGCTTGCCACGATTTTTTTTGTACTGGCCAAGATCCTACTGACGCATTGGAATTCCGGAAAGATCAAGTGGATCAGGGGGTGATCTGGAAAGGTCGGAACAAAACAAGTGTCGGAGCGGCTATTCCGATCAGCATTGCCCTAGGCCTAACACCAAAGGGGCTTCGCCATACGATGGCGACTTGGCTTAGAGAGGCGGGGCAGGACGAACGCGAAATCTCCGATCTACTGGCTCAAGATTCGAAAGTCATGGGCCTGCATTACTCCAAGAACGCAGCACTTGCTCGCAAGAACCGAAAAACTATGCTGGTTTGGGAGGGCGAGTATGAGCGACGTGCTCAGCAGGCAAAAGTGTCAAACCCGCAAAATAAGCTGTCAAACCCTGGCGAGGAGAACCAGTCAGATGACTAAAAACCACTTATTCTTCAGAACTTTAAGTGGTGCCCGGGGGCGGAATCGAACCACCGACACGAGGATTTTCAATCCACTGCTCTACCCCTGAGCTACCCGGGCACGGGAAGGCTGTTCGCCTTGGGTGTGGGCCTTCTATGACGTGTGCATGACCGTGTCCAGAGGCTTTTTCAAAGAAATTCGCTAATGTTTCGTTTCGCTGGAATTTGCGACTTCTTCCAGAGCGTTTTCAATGTCTTCCGGGTCCGTGCTTGGGGTCGCGTAAGCGCCGTTCAGCCATTTTGCGAGATCAATGTCCGCGCAGCGGCGCGAACAGAACGGGCGGTAATCTTTTTGAGTTTCCTCAGCGCAAATCGGGCAGCTCACGCCAGGACCTCCTTCAACGGGATGCGACCGCGTTTGCGCTGCAATTCAAAGTGGCCAAGCGTGGTCCACCCCACCAGCACCGTGTCTTCGCTATCACTGCGGAAGCTGGCCCGCAGGGCCGTTTCAAAGGCGCGGCGATCCTTCTTGGGCATGGGAGCAGGGTCGATCACAATCTGCCCCCCCAGCCCGCGCAGGCGCAAGGCCCGGGCGAGGGATTTGGCGCAGGCCATGTTCGCCTTCACCCCAGCTGCCAGCGAGGTGTCCGCGCCGGTGTTCACATCCACCGCAACCAGGGCGCGGGTCTCCTCGATGAACAAAAACACGCCACCGCTGAGAGGTTCCCGAATGCCCTGCACTGTTTCCAAGGCGTCTAGCACGCCCAGACGCTCAAACCCGCCAGCGTCACGCTCTATATCTGCCGGATCTGTCCAGTCACGCCAGGCCAGAAGATGCGGAGTATCGCCCTCCGCCAGGACTTCTGGCCCGCTACCAGCATCCTCAAGCACCTGAGACGCCAGCGACACCATCGCGAGAATGTCTTCTTCGATATCGGCGCTGTCAGCACCATCGCAGGCGGATCGAAGAATCAGGCCATAGGCAATGCCACCCATCGCGTCATGAGCAATTTCCAACAGCCGATCACGCTCATCCTCGTCGCGGATGGAGCGAGAGATATTGAGCCCGGGAGCCTCGGGTGTGATGATGGCGTAGCGGCTTTTAAACAGCAACTTCTGCGAGACCGGCAGTGCTTTGCCCGCTTCAGCATAGCCGGTTAGCTGGACCAGCAGCTCCTGTCCCGGTGCCAGACCTTTTACTTGGCGTAGAAAGGCAGGGCCATCCGGCGTTGTCAGGAACATCCCCCCCTGTCCCTTAACGAGCCGATCAGCCCGGGCACGGTAAACCGTACCAGGGGTCGGCGCATCGCTGTCGATCAGCAAATCCTCAAGCTGGCCATCCACCATGAGTGCCGCGGCTTCGCGTCCGTCGATGTGGTCAAGAATGATTGTACGGCCCTTCATGCGACGGCCTCCTTGTTTGGTGTCCAGCCCGCCCCGCGCAACAGGGCAGCAGTTTCGGCCAGTGGCAGGCCGACAATTCCCGTGAAAGATCCATTGATCCAAGGGATAAGCGCTCCCGCAGGTCCCTGAATGGCATAGGCACCTGCCTTGCCCTGCCAGTCCCCGGTCGCGAGGTAGCCGTTCAGCTCTTCATCGGAGAGCCGCTTCATCTTCACGGCGCTCACTACATCGCGGGACCAAATCCGATCCCCCCGACGCACGGCAACAGATGTGATCACCTGGTGCCGGCGCCCGGAGAGAGCCAACAGAAATTGAGCGGCCTCTGCGACGTCGTCAGGTTTTCCCAGAATCCGACGACCAAGGGCGACGGTGGTGTCAGCGCAGAGGATGAGATCCTCCGCGGCGGCGGAAATTGCCTCGGCTTTCTGACGGGCAATGCGGGCGCAATAGAACCGCGGCAATTCCCTCGGCTTTGGCGTTTCGTCGATATCCGGCGGACAAACCGCATCAGGGGTGATTCCCAATTGGGCCAGTAACTCCAGCCTGCGCGGGCTGCCCGATCCAAGAATGAATGCCATGTCTGGCCCTTTTGTCCTATGGCGCAGCAGGGCTGCACTTAATGTTGGCTTCGGCCCAGTCATAGCCGGTTCATCAAGGCTGAAAAACCCCAACTGGTTATCGCGGTGAGGGCGTTCATACTACGCTTGGCCGATCGCAGGTGAACCAAAACAAAAGCCCGGCGAAGAGGCCGGGCTTTTGTTACTTGGTGGACACCAGCGCTTATTTGAAGCGATAGTTGATCCGTCCTTTGGTCAGATCATATGGGGTCATCTCGACCTGTACCTTGTCGCCAGCCAGAACGCGGATGCGGTTTTTGCGCATCTTGCCTGCCGTATGTGCGATGATCTCATGGCCGTTTTCCAGCTCGACCCGAAACGTCGCATTGGGCAGGAGTTCCTTCACGACACCGGGAAATTCGAGCGTATCTTCCTTGGCCATGTTATCTCCATAATTATGGTTTCCCGCGAGTCTGCGGGACGTGCGCTTAAATGAGCGCTTTTTCCCTGATTTTCAAGGGCGCAATCACCGCAGCGGACATATTGTGACTGTTTTCCCCGGTTCTGGCCTTTCATCCCAATGGGTTCGGTTGCGTACGACACCGTCACGGCGCACATGGGCGATTGCCTCAAGGTCGACATCAGCATAGGTCCAGCCCGGTTTGTTCAATACCCCTTCGGCCAACACGCCGGTTGCCGGTAAGCCTGTGTCAGGGGGGCCGAATATTCCGCCCATGCCAGTGTTCTGGTCCACGGCTTCGGACCATTCTGCGGGACCGACAATAGATGACATTACTGAAACACACTGGTTCTCAAGCGCGCGAGCCATGGCCCCGATACGCACCCGCCAGTAACCTGCCAGTGCTTCCGTGCAGGACGGCACCAGTAACACATCCACCTCTGCAAGCGCGCGGCCCAGCAGAGGGAACTCACTGTCGTAGCAGATCAGGACGCCGATCTTTCCCAGTGTGGTGTCGAATACTGTGAGCGCCTCTCCATTGGTCACGTTCCATGGATCCCGCTCAAACATGGTCATGATCTGCTTGTCTTGAACGCCTTTCTGTCCGTTCGGCGCATAAAGGGTCGCGCGGTTCACAGGACGTGCGCCACCATCAAAGACTGGCGCGGATGCACCAAGGATGTGCACGCCGAATTCCGCCGCGAGACGCAGGTGCAGCGCATCAACATCCGGCATGCGCCGGGAGACCCCATGCAAGGACCGCTCCAGATCGCCTGCCACCGCTGCGCCATCCAGCGTTGACAGCTCCATCGCAGCATACTCGGGAAACACCAGCAGATCTGCTCCCTCCCCTGCGGCCTCCTGCACCCAGCGGGTGATCTTTGCCACGTAGGCGCTCCAATCATCAAACCAATCAAGGGGGTAGGCAGCAGCAGCTACTTTCATAAGAGGGTCCTGTTTGTTGGGTCCTGTCAGTTGATGACAAAATGGGCCGCAAGTCTCAGCTCAGGTCAAGAGCCGGGACCAGAATTGCAATGGCTTGCGGGTTTCCTCAGCGTCTCCGACATCGCGCCAGGAGAAGCGCGCAACAGCGCCCGGTATCGGAGCATACCCACGCTTGCGCCAGAAGTCATTCAGATCGCGATAGTACGGCGGTCTGGACGGGTGATTATCCGGTCGCTGGACGCTGCAAAATGCCGACACGACATAGCCAAGTTTCCTGGCATGGGCCTCCCGCAGATCAAAGAACCGGTGCCCCAAGCCCATTCCGCGATATTCCGGCAATAGAACAGATTCGGCGCAATAATAGACATCCTTCAGCGCCAGACCGGTCCCCTCGAAAGCCGCCGCAAAATCTTCGGCGTGATCAATGAGAGGTGCGCCAGTCGACGCACCAACCAACCTCTCTCCGTCCCATGCGCCGACCACCACAGACCTGTCACTGTCCAGATAGCTTTGCAGATAACTGCGCTCATAAGCCAGGTCACCATCGTAAAGATAAGGCCAATCCCGGAACACAGTGATCCGCAGGCGAGCGACGTCGTCCAGCACCTGCGCCAGCGCTGCGCCGCGCAGGCTCTCCAGACGCATCCCCATCAGGCTGAGACCTGTGCCATCCAATCCGCAAGGTTATAGTAGGTCGTCACGCGGGTAATCTTGCCATCTTCCAAATCAAAGAACGACCCCGCGGGCAGGCGATAGGTTTGCTGATGTGCCTCCGGCAGCCCTGCATCTGTTTCGAGATAGGTGCCGTTCACGATGTATTCAGCGGCGGCGCGTTTGCCATCTGCATTGACGAACACCACCATATCAGTGAGTGCTTCATCATAGCAGCGGCTCATGTGGGTGCAAAACTCCGCAAACAGCGCCTTGCCGATGCGAATCTTGCCCTCATTCACATGGTGGGCCACGTCGTCCGACAGGCACTCAAGCATGGCGTCAGTGTCTTTTGCGTTGAATGCCTCGAAATAGCAGGTGACGGTGCTGTTCATTTTATCTCCAACGGGTTGCCCCAGCGCTCTGTCAGGCGCTGGATGATCTGGGATCGGGTTTGCCTGTAACTGTCTAGCTTGGCATCCCGGGTTTCCCCCAGTCCAGTTGGGTCCATAATTGGCCAATATTCGACATCAAGGTGGAAAAACCGCGTCAGTTCCAGCGCCCGGCGCTGACTGGCCGGAGAGAGGGCCACCACCAGATCGAAGGAGGATAGGTCATCCCCCCACTGTTCCATCTCGTCGAATGAACGTGAACGATGGCGCGACAGTTCCACGCCAATCTCCTGACAGACCGCGATGCAGAAGCCATCGATTTCCATGTCGTTCTTGACGCCGACAGATTGCACATAGGTACCGGAGCCATAGAATTGTTTCATGATCCCCTCTGCCATCGGGGATCTGACCGCGTTGTGGTCACAGCAGAACAGGATCGACTGCGGCAACTCGCTCACGCTTCAGCCTCCAAAATGCAATACGCAAATCAGGGTGAAGAGACGGCGCGCCGTGTCGGTATCAATTTCCGCCTTGCCCTCCAGCCGCTCCTTCAACACGCGGCTGCCTTCGTTGTGAATACCCCGGCGGGCCATGTCGATGGTTTCGATCTGACTGGGCGGCAGTGTTTTGACGGCGGTAAAATAGCTTTCACAGATTTGGTAATAGTCTTTGACCACCTGACGGAACGGCGAAAGCGACAGGTGAAATTCCGCCGCCTTTTCGCCAGCCTCGGATGCAACATCAAAGACCAGCCGCTTGTCGCGGATGGCAAGCCCCAGATGGTAGGGCCCCTCAGGCGCCGCTCGCTCACCACGCGCAGGCAGCGCAAAACTATTGTCCTCAATCAGGTCAAAAATCGCGACCCGACGCTCCTGCTCAATTTCGGGCGTCGGCGGCGGCAGATTGCGGTCATCAAGGTCGATTTGGCTGATGCGGCTCATGGGTCAGGTCTCTGTGCGCAGGTTAGGTAGATAACTGACTAGCCGATGGTCGGTGCCACGGCAATCCGCAGGGCACAGTTGTGCCGTAACGATGTGCCAGCGCCACCATCCATACACGCGGGCAAGCAACAGCCTGCTTCCCCGCACTCCCGTCCTCTGCGTTCAGCGGTTCAGCCGATCCAGGCGCGCCCGGATTGACAGGCCATGCGCTTCCAGGCTTTCGCTCTTGGCCAGCGTTTCGGCCGCTGGACCGATTGCACGTAACGCCTCCGGGGTCATTTCGCTCAACGTGGTGCGCTTCAGGAAATCCATCACCGACAGCCCAGACGAGAACCGTGCAGATCGGGCGGTTGGCAGCACGTGGTTCGGGCCGCCGATATAATCCCCGATCGCTTCGGGTGTATATTGGCCAAGGAAAATCGCGCCCGCGTGAATGGTTTTCTCACTGAGCGCACGAGCGTCCGCAACGCAGAGCTCAAGGTGCTCCGGGGCGATACGATTGGACAGCTGAGCTGCCACATCCAGATCAGGCACCACGATCACCGCACCGTAGTCCCACCAGCTGGGCCCTGCGATGGCGGAGCGTTCCAGTGTCTGCAAGCGCGCCTCCACCGCATCCGCTACAGAGCGGCCAAATGCCTCGTCATCTGTAATCAGGATCGATTGCGCGCTTTCATCATGCTCGGCCTGGCTGAGAAGGTCGAGCGCGATCCAGTCGGGATCGTTGTCCTTATCGGCGATGACCAGAATTTCCGACGGGCCAGCTATCATATCGATGCCGACCTTGCCAAACACCCGCCGTTTTGCCGCCGCGACAAACGCATTTCCGGGGCCGGTAATCTTGTCAACCGGGGCAATACTCTCTGTTCCATAGGCGAGGGCCGCAACCGCCTGCGCGCCGCCGACACGGTAGATTTCATCGACACCGGACAAGCGTGCTGCAAGCAACACCAGCGGGTTTATCTGACCATCAGGAGTGGGGACCACTACTGCCAGCCGTTCGACACCCGCCACTTTCGCCGGAACCGCGTTCATCAAAACAGAGGACGGATAACTCGCCAGACCGCCTGGCACATAGAGACCGGCCGCCGATACTGCCGACCAGCGCCACCCTAGTGAAGCCCCGGCATCATCCTGCCATTCGGCGCCCTGAGGCATCTGCCGCAGGTGATAGGCGCGGATACGCTCCACCGCCAACTCCAGCGCGACGCGCTCCTCAGTCGATACATCCTGAATGGCGGCGTCGATCTCAGCGTCCGAAATGCGCAGTTGATCTGCGGTCAACTGCAAACGGTCAAATTTCGCGGTCAGCTCGATTAGTGCCGCATCACCACGGGTGCGCACATCCGCGATTATGTCGGCGACCACTGCATCTACATCGGGGCTATCTTCGCGTTTTGCCCCCAGAAGGGTTGCAAACGCCTGATCAAAACCAGCATCGGACGCGTTCAGAAAAACGGGCATCATGGCTCTCCTTTGAGCCTGCAATATAGGCCCCTGCCCGCAGTCTCAAGATGGTTGCGTGTATTGGAGGTCAGTCAAGCACCTGCCGCGCAAGCGACGGGATTTCATCCGCAGCCAGAGCATTATCCAGCGGGCACAGCATCAGCACATCGTTTCGCGGCTGGCTCTCCACGACAACAGAGCGCGGGCGCAGGCCAAACGGACGAAACCCTGCGTTTTCATAAAGCCTCCGCGCGGCGTGGTTTTCCTGATCCACGCACAACTCCACCTGCTTTAGCCCTCGCTCACGAGCCTGATCCAAGACCCGTGCCAAAAGGGCTTTGGCCAGCCCCTGACGCTGATAGTCCGCCGAGATGTAGAAGGGACCAAGATCAGCTGTATGCGAGAGACGCGACAGCCCGCCCTGACGCAAAACCGCAAAGCCGACCAATTGATCACTAATAAACACGCCCCAATAGGAGCCGCTCTCGAACCCGCTGAGCAGGTTCGCATCCGGGATGCCATCCGCCTCTTCTGCGGTCATCAAGAAAGAGGCCGGAAAGGCGGTCAGCCCTTCGCGCCACAGGACACGAAGATCGGCAAGATCAGCGCCCACCAACTCACGTAGCATCATGTCTCGTGCAGAGGGGCCTGCCCGGACGGCGCCTGATAGGGACGCGTCACATCGCGCAGGGTGACCTCAACCGCCTCAACGGCAAGCCGGATTGCACCGTCACCGGCAAGGGTCAGAACGATATGCCCGTCACCATCCGATCCCGGCTCAAAACTCAGCGACAGCAACGACAGAATCAGATCGCGCTCCTTCCGATCAACGCCTTGAGAGGCCACCGACAAAACTTGATCGACGACCAACACACTTTGCACCCGTTCATAAGGGCGACCACGCTGTTCGGCAGCATCTTTGTCTTCCCAGCGAAACCGGTTCAACAGCAGCGCAAATCGCCGCTCCGCAGGTCGCCAGCTGACCTCCGTCACCGGAAACACCGCATCCTGCGCAAGCGAGGCAATAATTTCCAGATCCTCAGCGCCAAGGGCGCCAAGATTCAGCGGCGCTTCGCGCCCGTCGTCGAATGTTGCATCTGCCATTACTGCTCCTGGATCCGTTCAATCTTGGCACCAACTGAGGACAACTTGCGCACCACATGTTCGTACCCGCGATCCAGATGATAGACACGGCTAACGGTGGTCTCGCCTTCAGCCGCGAGACCTGCAAGAATCAAGGAGACCGACGCCCGCAGATCAGTTGCCATCACCGGTGCGCCCTTCAGCCCCTCAACGCCGGTTACCGTGGCATGACCACCCTGAATGTCAATCTGCGCCCCCATACGTATGAGTTCCGGCGCATGCATGAACCGGTTTTCAAAGATCTTTTCTTCCAGAACACTGATCCCTTCAGCGGTACACATCAGTGCCATCATCTGTGCCTGCAAGTCGGTCGGGAACCCGGGGAAGGGTTCGGTCACGACATCTACCGCTTTTACCCGGTTATCACCGCGGCGTACCGTCAGGCTGTTCTCGTTCTCAGTAATCTCAACCCCGGCAGCCTCCAACTTGTTACAGAAGGCTTCGATCAGGGATCGCTTCCCACCCAGCAGCTCGACCTCGCCACCGCAAATGGCAGGCGCCAGCATATAGGTCCCCAACTCGATCCGGTCGGTGACAACCGGATGAGTAGCGCCGTGCAGACGATCCACGCCTTGAATCGTGATGGTAGATGTCCCCTCACCTTCAATCTGCGCACCCATTTTACGCAGGCACTGCGCCAGATCAACGATCTCCGGCTCGCGCGCCGCGTTATTGATGAGGGTCGTACCCTTGGCCAATGTCGCGGCCATCAGCGCATTCTCTGTTGCGCCGACGGAGACAAGCGGGAAGTCAATGACCCCGCCTTTCAGCCCGCCCAGAGGCGCCTTCGCATGAACATAACCGTCTTTCAGATCCAGCTGCGCCCCCAGCGCTTCAAGCGCCTTCAAATGCAGATCCACCGGGCGCGCGCCGATGGCGCAGCCGCCGGGCAACGAGACAACGGCATGACCATCACGCGCCAGCATCGGCCCCAGTACAAGGATCGACGCCCGCATCTTCCGCACGATATCGTAGTCAGCGGTGTGATTGTTGATGTCATGGCTCGACATGGCCAACACCTGACCATCCTGCAGCGTTGAAACCTCAGCACCCAGCGACTGCAACAGCGTTGTCATGGTGCGAATGTCAGACAGTCGCGGTGCGTTTGTCAGCGTCAACGGCTCCTCGCTCAGCATCGTTGCCGGCATAAGCGTCAGACAGGCGTTTTTTGCACCCGCGATAGGGATCTGCCCTTTCAGTGGGCCATTCCCCGTCACCAAAATCGAATCCATCTGCCCTTACTCCTTAGAACTGCCTGTTGTGGGGTCGTCTGCCGGACCGCCGGTCTCGTCATCTTTGACCGCACGCGCCTTCGCCTGGGCCTTCCGACGGCCCATATTCGCCTTCAATGCGGCCTTCAACCGATCTTCGCGCGTGGGCGCCGACCCGCCATTTTTTGCTGTTTTCTTCTCTGCCATAGATCTTCTGTACCGGAGTGTGAAAAAACCGTCCAGAATGCTCTTGCGCCCCAGTTCGTTTATGCCTAAAAGCCCCCTCACCGGCGCTGCTGTAGCTCAGAGGTAGAGCACTCCCTTGGTAAGGGAGAGGTCGAGAGTTCAATTCTCTCCAGCAGCACCAGTCTCCAAAACATTGATATTTCACATCTTTATAAGATAACGCATCTGTTCTGAGCGTTTCTCGCTGTGCTTGATTGCGTTCCATCTCACTCCCTCGCCAACCATTGATAGTTCGGCGCGGGCAAATCCCCCCAGACCATTCGGCGCCCCCCTCATGCCCGGATCCGAATCGATCTGGAACCGAGGCAATCCTCGATTCGCACAGATTGTCGCACACACAGCGACAACACCTCAGCTCACTCAAGACTGTCAGCGATTAACCGCCGTTGAATCAATTTGTTTGCAATTTCCTGCGCTCGAATCGCATCGGTTAAGGCTGATTTTAATTTTCACCCGCCAGTCTGAACCTCGAAGGCTCACCCCTCTGCAAGCTTGGAGCGGGTGCGGGACCGCAACAGCATCGGGTGCAGGAGGGTTGAATGATAGATGCAAAACCAAAGCAACCGCCTGTTCCAAAACTGCGGATATCGACCACTCCGCTTGGTACTAAGCGACAGGTGAACGACCCAGGCCATTTGAGTCACGCAAAAAAATGGGCGCCGGTGCTACAGTTTTCCAGGCATTGCGTCACACGGCAGATCATACAGGCACATACTCAGTGGCTCTGGCCCCTCCCCAGCTTTGACACGAACAAAGGCGTCTGGCTGTCGTTAACATGTGGCCCTGACAACGGCTCGGATCTGGTCAGATCGCCAACATTCTCCCACCTCAGATCCTATTGGAAACGACGACGGTATTTCGGCGCGCTTGCCAATCGGCAAAAAAATCAAGTGGCCTCCTGAAACTGCTCTGCCAGAAATCCGCCTATCCGTTGGAGGGATCCCGCCCATTCCAGCGGACTCTCTTTGAGCGCGATGCCGCATCTGGTGTATCCGCTTTGCTTCAGTCGTAAGGCGCTGAAGATCCGCCCCACCACAAGGGGCGCATCAACGCCTCACCTCCGAGCTTCTGCAGGATCGGTGCGCAAGCCACCAAAAGACGCAAATTACCGCCGACAGGGCACTACAGAAAACGACCGCCACCATGGCGAGCCGACAGCCGGTCGGCCCGTCTGGCGATCAGAAGAGACACCAGCGCGCAGCCTTATCCAGGCAGCCGCGAGAACCCGAGGCCGCCCTCGATAAGGAACATGTCATGTCGACGATATGGAACTCCATTTTCAGAAAAACCGCCGTGGCCGCTGCCGCACTGACCGTGATGAGCGTCTGTGCCGGTATGCTTCCTGCGCAGAGCATCAACAATGATATCAAGAGCCAGCTGGATCAATTTGTCCGACGTGGCACCGAAGTCAGATTTGAAGGTTATCTGACGGGGTATAGTTATTGGGATAACACACCCCCTGGCAGCGCCGCCATCGCACGTCCCGTCCTGCGACGCCAGGCTGGGGGAACCGGGACATATAATGACCCGGTCACCATCGCTGTGGGACACGCCATCCGGCGGGGGCGCCAGACGCTGGATTTCCCGGCGGGCACGCGGTTCTACATTGAACGCCTGCGCAAATATGCCATCGTGGAAGACGTCTGCGGTGACGGTCATCAACCACAAAATGGCCCCTGCCATACGGGCAAGAATGGCCGCCCGTGGCTTGATATCTACATCGGGGGCAAGCGGAATTCCGTTCGCGATACAGAAAGATGTATGAACCGACTGACCGGGATGCAGCCGATCCGCCTCAACCCCCGGCGCGGTTACCCAGTGGCACGCGGTGAGATTTCAGCCAGCGGATGTCAGGTTTTTGGCCCTGTGAGCTGACGCTACTCTAGCGAGTGCGACGCTTCAGATGCGCCAGCGCCTGCAAGACGATCCCGTTTGTGTTGAGGTCGGCATGGTTTTTCATTTGGGCATACCCATCAAGGAACAATCCACTGCTCATTCCAAAACCGTCAATCCGGGCGTGCTCTTGTGCCATGTCCAGCATTTTACGAGTGTGCCTGCAGGGTCTGACCGCGTACCAAAGATACGCTGCCTTGGTTGAGAAAATGCCATAAGGGCTGCTGGCAACCGGTTCGAACACTACCTCGCGCCCTTTCCTGTAGCTGACGTTCCAACGTGTTTCGTGGCCCAGATCGAAGCCTTGGTAGACAAACCAAGGCGCCGTATCGATTGGCGTCTCAGATGGCGCGAGCAATTGACCGGTTTGATCAAAGTGGTGCTTCATCGCGCCCAGAAAGACATCCGTTAGTACGGCGCATTCCGCAGATGGTCCCAGTTCCACATATTCGAGCAACAGCGGCTCAGTCGGCAGGATGCCAATTTTATCAACCGTATAGAGCAAGTTGACCGTTCTATCTGCAACCGTTTCTCCGGCAAACGCCTCCCGGTAGGGTGAGCGGGTTTCCGACTGGCCC
Source organism: Phaeobacter sp. HS011 (assembly GCF_018101215.1). Taxonomy (NCBI): domain Bacteria; kingdom Pseudomonadati; phylum Pseudomonadota; class Alphaproteobacteria; order Rhodobacterales; family Roseobacteraceae; genus Phaeobacter; species Phaeobacter sp. HS011. Next base: position 40,983 of record NZ_JAGEUF010000008.1, read on the forward strand.
AGAGCTGGTAGAACCCGGGTCTGGTAGTGCGCACAATGCGACAGATAAGATGATTGGATACGTGTCTTGAGGATATTGTTAAGGACACCACCCTGCATCAAACCCGCAATCTGCCATTTACCCATCAGCTGCGAACTGGCGTCCGCAAGCGCGGTATGTTGCGCAGCCCGGGTAACTGCGCTGGTAAGCCGTGCGAAATCACAGGCATCGAACCCTCGCCTTTCAATTGATGCATCCCGAACATTGATCAGCGTCGGCGGATATGCCGCGTCACCATCCTGAATAACCGGAAGCGATGCCATGATCTTCTTGATGCGGCGATAGATTCTGTCAGCCGGTGCCAGCTCCAGCTCAACCGCTGCCAACAAGCCAAGGATCAGACTCCCGACATCCCACATCGTGATCTCGGAGTTGTTGAATGACTTGCCGTTGATCTGCTTTCTAACCGTCAATGCCAATCCGGTAGCGTTCATTTCTGCCTGTTCGAGGTAGCTATAGGCCAACTCGGCATCAGCCATCATAGCGGCATCGAAAACAGGTGCCTCTGGCGACAGACTGCTGTCACGTAGCGTATCTCGTGCTTCAAGCAGAAGCTCATGAGCTGGATCAACTATTCCTGTAGGATAGTTGAGGCAGATACCGTTTGCGGCCGGTACTTTCGCAGAAAGCCGACTGACCGTTTGAGCCTTGTGGACAAACACTGCATCTGGATGACGCACATCGCCACGTTGTGGGGCCACATCGTCTGCAAGAAAAATCGGACCTTCGATTGGCTCCCCGTCAGGCCCCAGCCCTGGTGCCCCAAGCCGATGCTGCTCGCCATCACGAGTTTCGACCAAGAATGCGCCGTCGGCTCGACGTTCTCCACCGCGCACCAAGGTCACACAGTCTGTGCCCAATCGGGTCCGCGCCTGATCCAGCAGCCCATTGTACCCCTCAGCACTGCCCGGAAACTCCGGCAAAATGACATAGTGTCTGGAGTGATTCGGCAAGAACGCGCAGCACCGTTTGTAGATTTCACGCGGCAAAACAGACAAAAGATACCCTGATAGCCGCGCGCGATTGACGCTCGCGGCAATACGCTGACCAACCTCATAAGCGCGGGCCGGGTCAATCGGCAGCTCTGCAACATCCACCGCAAGAACAGTCCCATCCCCCAATTTGGAAAACAGCCCTGATGTCATCTTCTCTTGCGCGGACCTCAGATCTAAGCGCGCCTTCAGTGGCAACATCAATACTGCGGCAGGACCAAGCAACGCCTCGCGCTCAGCCGCCTCAACCGCATCATAGATCACGGTCGTGCACCCCCCGGTCCGCAAACCGTCCTGCCGCAACTCGCCCTCAAGCTCATTGGTCGACACCGTCGAAAAATGCGCTGGCTGAGCAGCAGCAGCCATAGCGCCGGGCAGCTGTTGATCAATTTGCGAGCGCAGCCCCCAAAGGCTACGCGCCTTAAAATATCCTGTCTGCCGCATCAGATTGCGCGACGCAGGAACTATCTCGACAAATGTGCGGTTTTGGGAGGCGGTATCGCTTAGCATCGCCAGCAGCGGATGGGTCCTATCCGGTGTGTGTTTGGCGAAGTCTTCGAATGCGACTTCAACGGAGAGTGCAACCCCCTGCGATAGAAATGCAAAAATCAAAGAGCCAAGCGCATTTACTGGCAGCGACGGATGTACGCCGGTCAGCAATATGGAAAACGCACGTATCCCCTCGGCCTGCTGAGGCTGCGCCAGGGCCGGCCAGGTCGTGCTTAGCAGGCCACCTGAGGCCAAACCCAGAAACTCACGGCGTTTCCACGACATTAGCTTGTCCAACTTTCTGGTTCCGGCGGTGTTTACCATAACTTGAACGATCCGCGATGCCCATCTTGAATTATCATTAGGACTTTGTTAAAAACTTAATTAGCGGACGCGGAAACGAAATGGTTCGCGCGAAAGTCAATCTGGCGAAAATCGCCTGCCCCCCAAACGAGTGAATGAAAAAGTAACACGTTATTTGAACGGGTTGGCAAGTGATGCATACGACGACTAAAAATCGGACGGCGCCAGAGGCAAGGAAACGCAGATCAAAACCATCTGCGCCCCAGGCCCGTGTGCACAAGACATTTCCGACCGAAATCTTACCGGCAGAGATGACCAGTTCCACCGACGCCCAAAGGCAGATTTTCAAGGCAGGTACGGCAACTCGCCCGTTTCTTGCCGCCTTGTTTTTTGTGTTGGGATTGGCTCTGGCTGCGGCCATGATCATCGCAGTCACACAGAGTGTCATCACTGAGTTTAAACTGGCCCGCTCATTGTTTCAGAACAATGCGCCGACAGATACAGTCAATTCGGACTGGCGCCGGTTCCTGCCGCAAAGCGACAGTCTTGAGGGTGATGGTGGCTATGACAAGCTGGACAGCGATGGCCCGAGCGTCGCAACGGCGGCGAAAAATGCCTGCCAAACACATACATCCGCAGCCCGCAGCGCCAGCAACAATCCTTCAACGCTATATGCCTTCGTGACAGCCGATCTGGAAGACGTGTCCAACTCCGTTCAACGGACCTGCGACACGATTAATGTGTTTGTTCCAGAGTGGTTGATCATCAGTGACGAGGGGATCGACTGGCTGCAATCCGGCAATCAGGATTTTGGCACGCCTTACATTGTGCGAACCAATCCATTTGGCGATCACCCCATTCAACCGCTGATGCATGTTCAGGCCACCGCGCTTGAGGAAGACGGCAGCCGCCACTGGTCCAAGGCCGCAGATCTCGCAACACGGCACGGGTGGTCCGGCCTGTGTTTTGATATGCGCCGGTTGGAGGCACAGAACCTGCAGAAGGCGCTGACCCATCTGGATGGCGTGCGAGATGATTTCGCAGCCAAGAGCCTCGAGTCCTGCGCTGTCATTGCCCCCGATCAGATTGAGACCCTTTCCTACGGGGCCGCTTTACCTGACCGGGTCATTCTACCTGCGGTTCAAAACAGCTATCGTCTTGGAATATATGAAGAGTCACCGGCCCCTCTGGATTGGTTCCAGACCGTTCTGGAACGCGCGCGCAGCACCATTCCCAAGGAAAAACTGGTGATTGGAATGGCGGCTGGCGGAGTGCACTGGACAACTGGTGCGCCTGCGCCCGAATTCATCAGCTACGCAGATGCGATGTCTCAGGCGGATCAATACGGGGCCTTTGCAGGCTATGCGCCTGAGAAAGGCCACGGGCTGATTTCCTACATGGATGCGCGCGGCGAGCGAAACATGATCTGGTATTTGGATGCCGTGAGCCATTACAGCCAGCTTCTGAGCATTGCGGAGGCCGGCATCGACGGCGTTGCAATTTGGGGTTTGGGGCAGGAAGATCCCTCCATCTGGCCATTGCTCGCCAAAGAAGACATTCTTTCGGACAGTGCTTTTGACACGCTACGCGACATTGATCTGAACAGCTTCGTCTCATATCGCGGCACTGGGCCCTTCCTGCGGTTCGCCCAAAAAGAGGTCCTTGGCCGCCGTCATGTCACGCGGGATGCCGAGACTCTGATGGTGACCGATGCGGTCACCGATCCTTTGCCGCTGCCAGTCATTGCGGACCGCTACGGTACCCTTCCGGAAAAATCTATCCTTCTTACATTCGATGATGGACCCGCCCAGGATCACACGCAGGATATCCTTGATATCCTGAACGACGCCAAGGTGCCCGCAACCTTCTTCATGGTCGGCAATCAGATGTTCGAGCAAAAGAATGTCGTTGACGCGCTGGCCCGGTCCGAGTTCGATTTTGGCCTCCACACCTTTTCTCACCCTCGGCTTGATCGAGCTTCTCCGGCACGGGTTCAGGTTGAACTGGCGTTGCAGTCCCGGATCTTCTCCTGGCTGACAGGCCAAACACCTGTGGTGTTTCGCGCGCCCTACATGCGCGGACCCGGCCCGCTTGAGGGGGATCTGGCGCGTCGGTTGAAGACCATCATTGACCAGCGCTACCACCTTCTGGGTGCCGATATCGTGCCACCTGACTGGCGCAGCCTCACTCCCAAGCAACTGGTCGACTACACGCTGGACGCACTGGATGGCAGCGGTCAGGTCCTGCTGCTGCATGACGGCGGTGGCGCCCGCAGTAACACGATCAGCGCCCTACGTCTGCTGATCCCTGAGCTGAAGGCGCGCGGCTATCAGTTTCTGACACTGAAAGAGGCCATGGCGGGGGTCGGCAGCCCCTATGAAACCCGACAGGCGGCCAGTCTCGAACCGTTTGAGGCGCTTGCCTTCACCGGTTTCGGGAATAGCGCAACATGGGTGGCCTTCCTGGTGCCCTTCGCAGTGCTGCTCGGTGTCATTCGCGCTCTTGTTTTGTTTGTTATGGCGATCCGGTCCCGCCGGGCCGACCGTGCAGACCTGCGCCATCGCACGGGTGATTTCTCCGCCCCGGTCACGGTTGTGATCCCCGCCTACAACGAAGAGAAGAGCATTCTGAAGACAATCTATAGCGTGCTGGAATCAGACTACCCAAATCTTTCGGTGCTGGTGGTTGATGACGGATCAACTGACGACACGCATGGGCTGGTGACCAAGACCTACAAAGACAATCCAAACGTCCAGATCCTGCGCCAACCCAATGGAGGCAAGTGGAAGGCCGCTAATCTTGCCTTCTCGCATGTGACAACTGACTATGTCGTCGCGATCGACGCCGATACCATCGTCGCACCGGATGCGATCCGCCGTCTGATGCAGCCCCTGCGCAACCCCAAGGTCGGCGCCGTCGCCGGCAAGATCATGGTCGGCAATTCAAACAACCTGCTAACCAAGCTGGAAAAACTGGAATACACCGTTGCTCAGAACATTGATCGTCGCGCCTATGAGACGATCAATGCGATCATGGTGGTCCCTGGCGCCTTTGGTGCCTGGCGGACTGAGGCGGTGCGCAAATGCGGCTATTACTCCAGCCAGACTTTAGCCGAGGACACAGATCTGACGATCTCCCTTCTGGAACAGGGCTATGAGGTTCGCGCGGCCGAGCGTGCCTATGCCTACACCGAAGCGCCAGCCTCTGTTGGCACCCTGATGAAGCAGAGGATGCGCTGGTCCATCGGTATTCTGCAATCCGCATGGAAGCACCGCAGCACTATCCGGAAGGGGCACGCAGTCGGGTTGGTCGGGCTCACCGATCTCGTTATCTTTGGGGTGATCATGCCTCTGCTTGGCCCGATCATCGACCTATTGCTGGTGCTCATGCTGGTGCGGTTTGTCTCCGGTTTTGATGGCACCACCTTTGATGCCTTCACGGTTCGCGATTATGCCGTGCTGTCTATCTTCTTGGCGTTGCCGCTGCTGGAAATGATCATGGCAGACTATGCTGTGCGGTCAGAGCCAACCATGCCTCGGTCCATGGTGTTGTTGCTGCTGCTGAACAGGCTCATCTACCGCCAGCTTCTGATCATAAATGTCTACCGTTCGCTGTGGCGGATCCTGACCGGGCGGCTGACAGGTTGGCACAAGCTCCGCCGATTTGGGTCTGTTCAGGCTCCTGTCCGACCCACGGTGGCCGCTCGGGCGCGCCTCAGCTGATCTCTGGTTAACCGATCGGCGAGCCGCCAAAATTCGCCAACGCCAAACCTGAGTGACTGACCACTAGCCGACCAAGGTATCGCACATAAAAAACCTGCCCAAGCACGAGGCCTGGGCAGGTTTTTTGTTTGCACCGGCGGCGTATCAGTTGCCGTCTGACGTACTACCACCGGAGAGCGCATTCGGGTCGAAGGCCCCTCCGAAAGCGGAATTGCCGCCTGTCGCGGGCGCTGGAGCGCTGCTTTCGTCTTCGCCCTCGCTTGTAGCGGCATCACCACCCAATGCGTTGGGATCAAAGACCCCGCCAAAGCCGGAGTTGTTCCCGCCGCTGGTTGTGGGCTCGGATGTTGCACCACCGGCCTCAGACCCACCGCTTTCGGCCTCTTCCGCTGCCCTACGGGCCGCTTCATCGGCGCGACGCTGACGCAGTTCCTGAATACGCACCTCGGTTTCCAGGCGCTTCTGCTCTTTGACATCCGCGATACATTGGGCCGGGCTATAAACAGTCGCAGTGCCAACAATCACGATAGTGAAACAGGCCACCCCAACCAACCCTAGGGCCGCCCAGTTCGAGCTGAGGAAGCCGGGCAAACGCAGGCGCCCGCTTTCCAACTCCTCAACCGTGGCATCCTTGCGGGCAGCTGCGAAAATTTCGCGCCGACGGATGGTCGCCTCGTTGAACAGCGCGGCAAAAACCGTCAGCACAACAATAATAAATGCCAATGCAGAGATTGCCGGCGTAATGCCGTAGCGCACCTTCTGCGCCAGTTCGATGGTGAGGGTTGGATACTCTCCGAAGGTGAAGGTGGTGGTGTTATAGTTCTCGAAGCTGGCAAGGAAAGCCAGAACTGCCGCTGATGCAATTGCAGGCTTCATGAACGGCAGCAGCACCTTGCGGAACGCCTGCGCATGAGTGGCCCCCAAATCAAGCGCCGCCTCGTTCAACGCCATGTCATAGCGCTGCAGACGGGCCACCAGCACCAGCATGCAGTAGCTGGCAATGAAGGTGGACTGACCAATGATGGTCAGGAACAAACCGTTCGACAGAAAACTATCCGCCCCCAGCCCAACCATGCGATTGATGCGATCCCAGAACACCAGTGTTGAGATACCAATCACCACACCCGGTATCAGGATCGGCGCGATGATCACCGTGTAATAGGTGGCACGCAACTTTGGCCAGATCTGGGTCAGCATCAGCGCGCCCGCTAGCCCCATCGCAACCGACAGTACAACCGTACCCGCCCCGACGAGGATCGAATTCTTGATCCCGTTCAGAATACGTTCGTCTTGGAACAGAGCCGAAAACCACTCGAACGTCAGACATTCCCATGGCGTCGCCTGGGGAAACCCAGGTGAGTTGAAAGCCGTGACCGACATGATCACCAGCGGCCCCAGCAGATAGGCGAAGAAGATCGCCAGATAGAACCAGACGCTCAGGCGCAGAAAGGAGAGGTTTTTCATTTGCCGATATCTCCCATGTTCACCTTGAACAGGCGCATGACGGCCAGAACCAACAGGATACAGGTCACAAGCAATACCACCGCATAGGCAGCACCCTGCGGCCAGTCGGAGTTGTCATTGAACTGCTGGTAGATCAGCTGTGTGAACCACAGGGAAGACGGTCCGCCCAGGATCTGCGGCGCCGCCAGAGCACCCGCCGACAACATGAAGACCATAGTGCAACCCGAGCTGATACCAGGCTTGGCATAGGGGATGACAACGCGCTGATGGATCTTGGCCCAACTGGCCCCCATGTCACGGGCCGCCTCAATCTGATTGCGGTCCAGACTCTCGATCACGTTGTAGATCGGGAAAATCATCAGCAGGATGTAGGCATACCCAAGCCCTGCATAAAGCGCGATATCGTTCCGGATGAAATCAAACGGTGTGTCAAACACTCCCATCCCGACCAGTGCGGTGTTCAAAACCCCGCTTTCGCCGAAGATGATGCGCAGCGCAAAGGCGCGCAGAATTTCGTTGATCCAATAGGGAATGATCAGCATCAACGCGAAGATGCGAATATGGTTGCCCTTCGTCTGCGCCAGATAATAGGCAATCGGATAGCACAGGATCAGGTTGAACAGTGTCACACAGACTGCCGCGACCAGCGTGCGGAAGAACACACGCAGATCAACCGCATTGTAGTCCTGACCGCCGCCCTCGGGACCGAAAACCAGATATTTGTAGTTCTCCAGCGTATAGATGTCTTTCGGTCCGCCGATTTCTGGCGGCGGCAGGTTCGGCCGGAATGAAAAATCGAGCATCGACAGCTGTGGCAGGATGATAAGACCAATCGTCCAGAACAGGACGAGCCCCAACATCAGAGAGCCCAGCCCATAGCCGTTGCGATTGAAGAATTCCCTCAGGAATCTTGGCATGGTCCAGGCCTCCCTATTCTGCGGCCAGTTCACCGGCGGGTACGATGACAGCGTTCTGCGTCTCGTATTCCAGGGTGATTGTCTGGCCTGTGTGATCTTCAAAGGACTGGCCAAGGTTGGGGATTGAAACCTTCAACTCTTTGCCACCGTCGCCCTCCATGAAAATATTGAAGGCATTGCCCTCAAATTCCTCATGATTGACCTTGGCGCTGACCACATGGTCGCCAGTAGCGCCCTGTGGTGCCAGGGCAAATGCCTCCGGGCGAATGAACATCATCGCGTCATCCCCCTCTTTCATCTTGCCCTGATTGGCGGAGGAAATCCGTGCAACCAGATCACCGGACCGGTTGGTCGCGATGAGTGCTTCATTGCCCATTACCCGCTTTACCTTACCCCGGAATACGTTGTTTTCGCCGACAAAAGACGCAGCAAAGGCTGTTGCAGGGTCGTTGTACACCGCCTTACCGTTACCGATCTGGTCGATCACCCCGGCGCGCATCACGGCGATATTGTCTGACATGGTCAGCGCCTCGCCTTGGTCGTGGGTAATGTAAATGAATGTGATGCCGACACGCTGCTGGATCTCGCGCAGCTCCGTCCGCATGTGCTGACGCAATTTCAGATCCAGCGCAGAAAGCGGCTCGTCCAGCAACAGAACATCCGGTTCGGCACATAGCGCACGCGCGATAGCCACCCGTTGACGCTGACCGCCGGAAAGCTCTGAGGGCAGTTTGTCGCCCTGCCCCGGCAGGGCAATCATATCCAGCAACTCATCTGCACGCTTGCGTCTGTCCTTGGCCGATGCCCCCTTGATCTCCATCGAAAACGTAATGTTTTCCCAGACCTTCATCAGCGGAAACAATGCGAGATTCTGGAAAATCAGGGCCGTTGGCCGCTTGTTCGGGCCAATCCCGCGCATATTGTTGCCGCCGATCAGAACATTGCCTTCGCTTGGCTCCAGAAAACCGGACACCGCACGTAAGATGGTCGTCTTGCCACAGCCAGACGGGCCTAGGAACGAAAAGAAATCGCCTCCGTTGATTTTGACATTCGCGTCGCGCACAGCAACGAAATCTCCAAAGCGGATCCAGAGATTCTCAAGATCTACGCCTACCCCAGCACTCATGTGGCCTCTCCCTCGGTGCAACCGTCCGTTCGGAGGCGAGCCCCCGGCCGATGCAGATAGCATCCGGTTGATAATATGTTGAATTTACGCTCTCAGGCGTGTGGCTGGCCCCCGCATGAAACGGGAGCCAGATATGATCGCGCGATCAGGTAATCAGGCGCTTTTGAACTTGTTGACGAATTCGGTGCGCACATCCGCATACCAAGGAGCTTCGGCAGGCCATGGGTTCAGATTGGCCAGACTGTTGCCCGGATAGGCTTCCGCGAAGTTTTTCTTATAGATATCACCGGAATAATCGTCGGCCTTCAGCACCGGTGAGTTGTAGCCGTGGCTGTCGATGGCTTTGCCCGCAGGTTCCTGTTCGTAAGCATAATCGATGAAGGCATAGACCTGCTCTTCGTTCTTGGCACCGACCGGCATCGACATCCCGTCGACCCAAGCCATAGCCCCCTCAACCGGTGCCTGATAATGGACCGGTTCACCTGCAGATTTCAGCGCCAGCGGCGGTCCATCCCAGGTCTGGCCAACAACAACACCTTCGTTCAGCAGGCCGTTTTTCTGAGAATCCGCATCATTCCAGATCAGCTTGATGCGGTTTTTACGCGCCACGCACCAATCAGTGACCTGCCCCCAAACCTTACGCATGGTCTCTTCGTCATCATAGGCCGCCCAGATTGAGCCCGGCTCCATTTCACCGGAAGCTTCCATATAGAGACCTGCGCCCAGCATCATCGAATGTGCGCGGCCCATGGTTTTGCCTGCGTTTTCTTCACTCCAAACATCCCCGTAGGATGGCGCGTCCCCGGAAGGCAACCATTTGTCCGTGCGATAGGCGATGCCCTCGGTGCCCCAGATATGCGGCAACCAATGCGCACCACCATCGTCGAAGTTCCAGGCATCCGTACCGATCTTGGCCATTGCCGGGTTCACCGCATCCATATTGACTTTGTTGAGGTCGAACGGCTTCAGCAGCTCCAGCGGCCCCCACTGCAGGGATCGGTTATTGGTCGGTGAAACGATATCGAAACCCTGACCCTTCGTTGCCTTCATCTTGTTGATGATTTCTTCGTTCGACCCGATACCCGTATAATTCACCTTGATCCCGGTTTTGGCCTCAAACCCGGCGATGAACTCGGGCGGCAGATAATCCGACCACATTAGAATGTTGATCTCACCGGAGGATGCCAGTGCGCTCTTGGAGTAGAGCGGTGCTGCCAGCGCTGCCGCGCCTGCTCCCTTCAGAATGGAACGGCGGGTTACTTTGGACTTTGCAGTCATCTTGTCTTTCTCCCTATGGAACTGTTGGTTCTTTGTTTTTGCTTTTGGTGGTGAAACTCTGCGGAACACACTCCTGTTGCTACAGTGACAGATTCAGAATTCGATAAGGCCAGACGATGTCGGGCAGGCACATTTATGGGGCCAGTTTCAGCTCTCCACCGTCAACGATCAGAACAAGGCGCTTATGCGCTTTTCGACAGGGATGCCGACTCTCACATTGTCTCACACGGATCAGTCTGCGCCCCGGAGGCCCCTCACGTCAACGCTGCAACACTGTGGCAGCGTTCACAAAATCGCCGAGGCGCTCAAACCGCCATACCGATAAGCGCAACCCCGACTGCCATCAGGACAGCCGCCCCGAGGCGGCGCTGCCAATTGCCCTCCTTCAGGATCAGGAAGCCAATCAGCGCTGCGAAGATGACCGATGTTTCACGCAGGGCAGAAACCGCGCCAAGCGGTGCGAAGTTTTTCGCAAACAACACCAGCCCATACGCGCACATCGACACCAGACCACCCGCGATTCCCAACGCCCAAACTCTGAGCGGCAATCCGGGCAATGTCTCTCGCTTTCGCAAGATGACAAACACCGCGACAAAGATGTGCAGAAAGGCACCCCAGGCCCAGTAGCTGACGGTATTCCCCGACAGCCGTACACCGATACCATCAACCAGCGAGTATACCGAAATGCAAAACCCGGTACCCAGCGCGTACCATAACGCCCCCCGCCCGACACCGGATCGCAGCGCTTTCCAACTGCTCAGCTGGATCCCCAAAGCAATAAGCGCAATCCCGAACCAAGCCTGTAGGGGCAGCATTTCCCCAACGAAAATCATCGCCCAGAGTGAAACAAGAGCAGGCACGATTCCGCGCGCAATCGGGTAGACCACGCTCAGATCACCATGCTGATAGGCACGCCCCAGCATGTAAAAATATCCGAAATGCACGACGGTCGAGAGGCCAATATAGGGCAGGCTCGCCACCGCAGGCAAAGGCAGCGACGCCACCATGACCGCGCCGGGAAGAACATGCCCCAGCGCCACCAACCCCAACGTCGTGGTTCGATCTGTTGCGGTCTTGACGATGGCGTTCCAGATCGCATGCAGCAATGCAGCCGACAGGATGATGGCAATCACAAATGGAGTCATGTCAGGCTTTCAGATCTGGCAGGGCGCCACTGGAAGGCATCAGTCCATTTCCTCGGCAGGCATATCCTGGATCAGGCGCGTCTCCAGCAACTGCCCGTTCCGATAGAGGATCGGATAGGCGATGGCTGCAATATGACTGTTAAATTCCCGCAGCGCGCGCAGGGTCTCAAGATGGATATCGGAACTCTCGAAGCTCTCCGCAGCCCCTCTCTGGAGCCTACGCAGATGGCGCTTGCGGCTGTCACGTTCCATGCGCTTCACCTCCGTCTTCTCAAGGCTCAGCAGACGTGCGCTTTCCAGATCGTCCGAGATCAGCACATTAGAGGCCAGCTGCATATTGGCGACAATGACCTCGTGCATACGGGTGATCTCGGCCCAACCTTCCTTCGAAAACCGCACGCCCTTCTTGTGCATTGAGGTCGCAAGGGTGGCGAGACGTTCGTCCACCACATCTCCCGCCGTCTCCAGCCGGATGGCATATTCCACCAAGTCGCGGGCCACTTTTGCGTTTTCCTTGCCAAACGCCTCGCTCGGCATGCCCGCCACATAACTCCGGATACCTGACAGGCAATTGTTCACCTCCCGGTCCAGCGCCTGCACCGCCCTGATCTGCGTACGGTCACCATGTTGGTACAGATCCGGAACAGGTCGAAACATGGCGCTAACCAGATCCGACATTCGCAACAGTTCCCGTTTGAGACTGCTGATCGCCTGATTGGGCTGCCGATAATCGTCCGTATTCAGCACACTGACGGGCATCCCGTGCGCTGCATCCTGCGGCGTCGCCGGATTCGGTACCAGACCTGTCAGCACGCCGTGCAGCATACCGCAAAACGGCAGCGCCAATATCAGCAGCGATGTGTTGAACAACAAATGCGCATAGACCAGCGTCTGCCCGCCCTCAGGCGCGCCCAGAACACCGGCTCGCAACGCCATATTGACACCAAACAGGCACAGCACGGCCCAGGTGCCGCGCAGCCCCAGATTGGCCAGCGGTATTCGCCGCCCTGGCGCTGGCATCCCTCTGCTCAGCCAGACCGGAATAAACGCAGAGCCGAAATTCGCGCCCAGCACCAAAGACAAGCCAGCCGCAAAAGGGATCGCATCGATCTGCACCAACGTGACACACATCAAAATAGCCGCCACTGATGAGTGCATAACAAAGGCCAGTGCGGCACCGACAAGGAACGCGGTGATGTAATCACGCGCCAGGTATTCTGCGATCGCGGGCAGGAATGCACTTTCGCGGATCGGATCCATCGCCTCACGCAGAAAACGCAACGAAATCAGGATGAACGCGATCCCCATCAGGATGCGCCCCATCTGGCGGGCTTTTTTCGCCTCGACCTTGACGAAGAGATAGCCACCAACCGCCAGCAGTACCGGCACCAACCAGTCCAGACGGAACGACAGGAGCTGAATGATCAGCGCGGACCCCAGATCCCCGCCCAGCACAATCGCCAATCCGGAGGCAAAGGACAGCATTCCCCCAGCCGCGAATCCTGACGTCAGCAAGGCAACCGCCGCAGAACTTTGCAGCACGATGGCCATGCCAACGCCGACGAAACTAGCCTGCACGAGGCTGCGCTGTTCGGTCAAGAGACGCTGAAACGTAGCCCCATAGCTGCGTTCAATGCCGGTGCGCACCATACGCACCGCAAAAAGAAGCAGCATGACAGCACCGGCGAGGCTGGTAAGAAAGCTCAATATGGCCATAGGCTCGTGTCTTTTCCTTCTGTCGGGCAGTTTCTAACGGCTGCCGATCTTTATTTTGGCGCCTAACGGAGATCCGTCTACGCAACTGCACCCACGGCTCACTCCAGCAAAGAGGCCCGTTTCTTTGCCTTCACCTCGCTCGCCGCTTCAGCACCCTGTGTCGGCGCCAACTCAAGGCCAATCCCCCAGCTCTCCAACGCACGGCGATACTTCCGGCCGGGCAAAACATCGGTCATCAGCAGGTCCAGCATCTCCGGTTGTGGCCCCCGGTGCGGCGCCATGTCATCGAACTTCGGGTGGGCCAATATCAACAGCGTCCGTTCGGCGGCCTGCGCAACCACCGCCGCGAGTTGGGCCTCCGTCGCACTGTGGTAGAGGGCGCCGTGTTTGGCAGAAAATGCATCAGCCGACAACACCGCCAGATCCAATGCAAATGCGCGTACCTGCTGTTCGGCAACATGACCAAACGTGCCACGTTCGTTGCTCTGGATTTCTCCGCCAAGGAAATGCACCCTGTTGCCGTTGTGATTGGCCAGCGTCTGCGCAACGCCAATGGAATTGGTCACCACTGTCAGATTGGCTCGGCAACGCAGTTCCTTTGCGACGAACGCAGTGGTGGATCCCACATCAAGAAAAATCGCCATCCCGTCTGTGATCTGCGGTAGAACTCCGGCGGCGATGCTCTGCTTTTCTTCGGTATATTTGGAGATCCGCCGATAGAAACTATCCGCGGTATCCGGTCCACTCAGATAGGCGCCACCATGGACCCGTTGTACCAACCCCTGCTTGGCCAACGCCTTGATCGTGCGCCGCACAGTTTCTTCCGAAACACCCAGTACCTTGGCCAGTTCTCCACTGCGCGCTGAACCGCCCAGACGGCGCAGAGCCTCTAGCAGTTCGAGTTCGCGATGGGACATTTTCTGGTCTGCTGGCACCCGGTGACCTCAGTGCAGGAGTGTTGAATAGGCGGCCAGTGAACCACAACTCAATCAAAAAAATCAAACGAGAAAACACAAAAACCCACATTATCGGTCAATTCTGACCGTATTGAGCCGGGAAACTCTTTGCCATGAAGGCGATTTCGGGCTTATCTGGCGTCAATTACCGTGAGGAAGATCTCTATGAGCCCATGTTCAGATCAGCGCAGGAATGTCCTGTTCATCCTGATTGACCAGATGCGGGCCGACTGCCTGTTTGGTGCCTTAGCGGAGCATGTGGCGTTGCCCAATCTTCGCGCCCTGATGGGGGATGCCGTCACCTTTCAGAAGAACTACACCGTCGTGAACCCCTGCGGGCCGTCGCGCGCATCTATCCTGACCGGCCAGTATGCGATGAACCACCGCTCCGTTCGCAATGGCACCCCCTTGCGGCATGATACACCGAACCTCGCCACGGAGATGCGCAAGGCAGGCTATCTGCCAATGCTGTTTGGGTACACTGACACGTCGCATGATCCCCGCGTATATCACCCCAATGACCCGGCGATGCAAACATACGAATACCCGATGAGCGGGTTTCATGAGATGCTGGAGATGCGGATGGAAATGTCGCACCCATGGCGCGCACATCTTCTGAACAAAGGTTACACATTCGACCGCTACTGGGACATCTACAAACCGGTATCTCCAACCGGGGATGCCCCGCGTCTCAACGATCCGGCCCTGTATCGAGCTGAGGACAGTGACACCGCATTCCTGACCGACCGATTTCTGGCAACCCTGCCCGGATACAGTAACCAGAATTGGTTCGCGCATCTGACCTATATACGCCCGCATCCGCCTCTCGTGGCGCCAGCACCCTACAACCGGATGTATGATCCTACGTCCCTGCCCCTGCCGCAACGTCTTGCCACTGTTGAGGACGAGCGTGCAGTCCATCCGTTTTTTGATCCAGCCACCCGTGCCTCCTCGCCTGCATCCTTTGTCGAGGGGTTCCCCGATCTAGAACCTAGTGACGAGGTGATCCAAACGCTTCGGTCGATCTATCTGGGCCTTGCCAGCGAGGTCGACGCCCATATCGGTCGGGTTATGGCGTATCTCCGCGATAGCGGTCAGCTGGAGGATACGCTTGTGGTGCTCAGCGCAGATCATGGGGAAATGCTTGGCGACCGGCACAGCTGGGGGAAATTCTCGGTCTATGAGGCGGCCTATCACACGCCGCTGATCATTCGCCAACCTGACAACGCAGCACGCGCCGGGGCTGTGGTGCACGACATCACCGAATCCGTCGACCTTGCACCGACCATCTTGGACTGGGTGGGCCAGCCTATTCCGAACGCAATGGACGGGCGCTCCCTGCTACCGCTGCTTGCCGGAAACACTCCAGACAACTGGCGCAGCTACAGCTATTCGGAACTGGATTTCGCCGAACCGGAGCGCCCCAACATCTGGCAGCAGCACCTGGGCACGGATGCGAGCTGTTCCTGTCTTGCGATTCTGCGCGATGCGCGATTCACACTGGTGGAGTTCGCCGCCGATTTGCCGCCACTTCTGTTTGATCACGACGATTTGGGCGAGGCCGTCAATGTCGCGGAGCACCCGGACTATCAAGGTGATTTGGCCCGGCTGACGCGACAGATGTTGCGCCATCGCATGCGCAACATGGATCATACGCTGTCGCTGGACACCATCACCCCACAGGGGCCGCGCAGGCAGCTGCGCCATAGGCCGACGCTCATTCCAGGCCGCCAGGATGACTGATCTGCGCAGTACTGCCCGCAGGTTCTTCGCAGCGGCGGTTGCCCGCGCCAATCCTGCCGCGGCACTGGCCGAAAGCCTGCGACAACACCCGCCCCCCCTGCCGCAACCGGGTGGGCGCCTGATCCTTGTCGCGCTTGGGAAAGCCGCCGTTCCTATGATCCGGCAAGCTATGGCGATTCTGCCGCCCCCGGACCGCGCAATTGCTGTGACCAATCCAGAGAATGTTGCTGATCTGTCAGATGTTGAAGTTCTGGCAGGCAACCACCCCGTCCCGCACCACATGAGTCTGGCCGCGGGGGACGCCCTGCGCTCAGCACTCAGCAATCTGAACGCTAAGGACAGGGTAGTCGCGCTGATATCAGGCGGTGGCTCCGCTCTGGCGGTAGCGCCTGCGGGAGGTCTCACGCTTGCTGACAAAACCGCTGTGACGGATCTGCTGCTCGGAGCCGGTGTCGACATCACCCAGATGAACCTGATCCGCCAGCAGCTGTCGGAGCTGAAGGGCGGCGGCCTGTTGCGTGCGGCGCAGCCCGCGCAGGTGTTCAGCTATATCCTCTCGGATGTCATCGGCGATGATCTAAGAGCCATCGCCTCAGGCCCCACAGTGGCACCATTGGGCTCGCGGGCAATGGCGCGCGACTGTCTTCTGTCTCATAATCTGTGGGAGGGGTTGCCTCACGCGGTTCAAACCCATCTGACAACACCGGAGGACCCGCAGCAATCGCCCGCGGCTTCCAACGTGATGTCAGCCCATCTGATCGGGTCGAACCGCCATAGCCTGGGTGCTGTGCGCGATCAGGCAACACGCGACGGCTGGTCGGCACATATCGTCAACGATGCACTTATCGGTGATGTCGAGGTGGCAGCAACAGAAATTCTCGCCGCAACCAAAGAACAGGAGACCGGTCGCCCTACTGCTCTGATTTTTGGCGGAGAAACCACTGTACAGCTGACCGGCAGTGGCCGTGGCGGACGGAACCAAGAGCTTGCATTACATATCGCCCGCCTGGGGCGTCGCGCCCTCAAAGAGCATTGGACCTTCCTATCCGCAGGCACCGATGGGCGTGACGGTCCGACAGATGCAGCAGGCGGTGTTGTCGATAGCGGAACCTGGCAGCGTATCAGTGACAACGGTGGCAACCCCGATGCCCTCCTCAGAAACAACGACAGCAACGCTGCGCTGAAGCTGGCGGGAGATCTCCTTATAACGGGTGGAACCGGCACCAATGTAGCCGATGTCCAAATCATGCTGCTGTCCCCGCAGTAGACCTGCGCCCCTATTCGTCCAGTTGATGCAGCTCGTTCAACAAATCCAGCAACGCCTCGTAGCGATCCTCCCCCATTTGGGTACGAGTGCGCGCAATCACGGCAAGGCTGGCCTCAAGATTATCGTCAATGACCTGCGCCCCCGCCGAGGTAATGCTCACGATCTGGCGGCGGCGGTCTATCTGATCCTTCGTACGCTGGATCAGCCCCTTGTCCTCAAGCTTCTGCAAGATGCGTGTCAAACTTGGCAGCAGAAGGCAGGCCCGTTCAGAAATCTGCGTAGGGTCGATACCTCCGGTTTCCTGAACAACACGCAGCACACGCCACTGCTGCTCCGTCAAACCGGCGTCGCTCAGCAGCGCGCGGATAGGTCCCATCACACGCTCCCGAGCGCGCAGCAGCGCGATGGGCAAGGATCGGTCTGTGCTTGGTAACTTCTTGGTCATGACCAATTATCGCCGCCCCGGCGCACAAAGGCAAATCTTCAGTGCAGGCGTCACCAAGAGGGTGTTTCTAAAAACGGCACGTACAGGGCAGCCGCCTGCCCAGATGGGCAAAATGGCGCTCAACCAATCGTATCTATTGATATAATTCCGCTGTGTAGACAGATTTTAATACACATGTTAATCACATGGAGTCTCGTGGGTTTCTCCCTCTCAGCGCAAAGGACAGCAAATGAACTGGACTGACTTTTCCTATTGGGGGCGCAAGATTGCCGACTGGACGCAAGACTATCATCAGACGGTTGGTGACAGGCCGGTACGCGCCAGAACCGAACCCGGTGATGTTCTGAATGCGCTCCCCGCCACGCCACCCGAAACCGGTGAAGACATGGAAGCTATCTTCGCCGATTTTGAAGCAGTCGTGATGCCCGGTATCACCCATTGGCAGCATCCACGGTTCTTTGCCTACTTCACCTCCAATGCCGCTGCACCATCGGTTTTGGCTGAATTCCTCACCTCTGCCATCGCACCGCAATGCATGCTCTGGCAAACCTCACCTGCGGCGACCGAGATGGAAACCCGCATGATGGACTGGCTGCGCCAGGCGCTTGACCTGCCGGAAGAGTTTCAGGGTGTCATTCAGGATAGTGCCTCCTCCGCCACCCTCGCAGCCGTCCTCACAATGCGGGAAAAGGCGCTGAACTGGCAGGGCAATGAGCAAGGGCTGTTTGCCCAAAAGACCTTGCGGATCTACTGCTCTTCGGAGGTACACACCTCCGTCGACCGCGCCATCTGGGTTGCAGGTATCGGCCAGCAAAATCTAGTCCGTGTTCCGATCAAGGGAGACTGGCGTGGCATGGACCCGGAAGCGCTGGACGCAGCAATTGAGGCCGACATCGCGGTCGGCCACCAGCCCGCCGGCGTCATTCTCTGTGTCGGGGGGACGGGAGTTGGGGCCACCGACCCGGTCGATCAGGTGCTTGATGTGGCCGAAAAATACGGTCTCTATACCCATGTGGATGCCGCTTGGGCCGGCTCCGCCATGATCTGCCCCGAATACCGCGATTACTGGCCTGGCATTGAGCGCGCCGACAGTATCGTTTTCAATCCGCACAAATGGCTAGGGGTGCAGTTTGATTGCTCTGCCCATTTCCTGAAAGATCCGGACGATCTGGTCCGGACGCTGGCCATAAGCCCCGAATATCTCAAAACCCATGGCAAAGACGGCATCATCAACTACTCTGAATGGTCAGTGCCCTTGGGGCGCCGTTTCCGCGCGCTCAAAATCTGGTTTCTGATCCGGACCTACGGTCTGGAAGGGCTGCGACAACGGTTACGCAACCATGTGACATGGTCACAGCAACTGCACGATCGGCTCAAGTCAGAGCCTGATTTCGAGATCGTAACACCGCCAATGTGGTCTCTTTGGTCCTTTCGCTATCAACCCGATGGAGCCGCAGATCTGGACGATCTGAACCTGCGATTGCTGAACGCAATCAACGACGATGGTCGCATTTACCTGACCCAAACCCGCGTTGATGGGGCTTTGGTGATCCGCTTTCAGGCAGGGCAATTCGAAACAACCGAAGCCGATGTCATGATGGCCCATGATGTCATCACCG
This sequence comes from Phaeobacter sp. HS011, assembly GCF_018101215.1. Taxonomy (NCBI): domain Bacteria; kingdom Pseudomonadati; phylum Pseudomonadota; class Alphaproteobacteria; order Rhodobacterales; family Roseobacteraceae; genus Phaeobacter; species Phaeobacter sp. HS011. The sequence continues at coordinate 60,204 of NZ_JAGEUF010000008.1, forward strand.
AAATCGCCCGAACGCTCGAGTGATGACCAACCCACTCTGCCGAGGCTGATGCCTGACCGCTGGACAAGCCACTGCGCGGGGCGATACCTTTTTCCTCAGTCGCGCCCGACCCGAACAGACACAACCGATTGCGCCCGATCCAAACCGGAGAGTTTCCATGCCCGCACCCAAAAATATCTTCAAACAGGCGCTGGCCAACGGAGATCGTCAAATCGGCTGCTGGATGAGTTTTGGCGAAGCGGCCGTCGCCGAAGTCATGGGGACCTGTGGCTTTGACTGGCTGGTGATCGACGGGGAGCATGCCCCCAATGACATCCGATCCATTCGTGATCAACTGATGGCACTGGCGGCATCGGACAGCCATCCGGTGGTGCGCGTGCCAGTGGGTGAGACATGGATCATCAAACAGGTGCTGGACGCCGGTGCGCAAACCGTTCTGGTCCCTATCGTGGAGGATGCCGATCAGGCCCGCGAACTTGTGCGCGCCTGCCAGTACCCGCCGCATGGCACCCGTGGTGTCGGCGCGACAGCAGCGCGGGCGACCCTGTTTGGTACCACCAGCGACTACATTCAAACCGCCGATCAGCAGATCTGCCTACTGCTACAAGTAGAAAATCGTAAAGGCATCGAAAATCTCGACAAAATTCTGGCGGTGCCGGGTGTTGATGGCATTTTCATCGGGCCCGCCGATCTATCCACGGATATGGGTTTTGAGGGCAATTCGGCCCACCCGGAGGTGCGGGCCGTGATTGCCGACGCGCTGGCGCGAATCAAGGCCGCAGGCAAGGCGCCGGGCATCCTGGGCACCTCGCCTGAGGCCACACAGGCTTATTTCGATATGGGGGCGCAATTCCTCGCCGTCGGGATTGATGTCATGCTACTGGCCAAGAGCGCGCGCGCCCTCGCCACGGACTGGACATCGAAGTAGCTCCAGACACTCCACGAGACAAAACCGCATAAGAAAATACGTATTTTCGCGCAATTGACCCGTTTGACACCTCGCCGCTAGCCTGCCACGACAGGAGCGAGACCGCGCCAGACGGCTTGGCGCGCCACGAGGGAGTTACAGGATGAAACGCACATTTGCTGCGGGGATGGTCTCCGCACTGACGCTGACGTCAGCTATGGCCACCGCCGCCTTTGCTGATATCAAAATCGCCCATGTCTATGGCAAAACCGGCCCGTTCGAGGCTTACGCCAAACAGTCACACGACGGGCTGATGCTGGGGCTGGAATACGCCACCGGTGGCACCATGGAGGTGAACGGCGAGAAGATTGTGGTGATCGAAAAAGACACCCAGCTCAAGCCCGAGAATGGCAAGGCGCTGCTTGAGGAGGCCTATGGAGATGATGAGGTCGATCTGGCCATCGGGCCGGTCAGCTCCGGAGTTGCGCTGGCGATGCTACCGGTTGCCGAAGAATACGAAAAACTGCTGATCGTTGAGCCGGCCGTCGCTGACTCCATTACCGGATCGAACTGGAACCGCTATATCTTCCGGACCTCGCGCAACTCCTCCCAGGATGCCGTGGCCAGCGCCATCGCCCTGGCCGGGGACAATGTGCATATCGCAACGCTGGCGCAGGACTACGCCTTTGGTCGCGACGGCATCGCCGCCTTCCGCGAAGCCCTTGCCGCGCAGGGTCACGAGATCGTCCACGAAGAATTCGCACCTACCGATACCACTGACTTCACGGCGGCCGGAGAACGGATCTTCAACGCAATGAAAGATCTCGAAGGCGAAAAGAAGCTTTTCATCATCTGGGCCGGTGGCGGCAACCCTTGGGCCAAAATCAACGCCATGGATCCCGGCCGTTTCGGGATCGAATTTGCCGGTGTTGGCAATATCCTGGCCGCTCTGAAGGGGTTCAAGGACTTCGCAGGCATGGAAGGTGGCACCTATTATTACTATGAGCTGCCCGACAATCCTGTGAACGATTGGCTTGTCAAAACCCATTTCGAACGGTTCGACGGCCCCCCTGATTTCTTCACCGCAGGCGGCATGGCCGCTGGTATCGCTGCCGTCGAAGCAATCAGAAAAGCAGGTTCTACCGATACCGAAGCGCTGATCACCGCGATGGAAGGCATGGAGTGGGAAACCCCGAAAGGCACCATGCAATTCCGGGCTGAAGATCATCAGGCGCTGCAGCCGATGTATCACTTCAAATTGCGTGTCGAAGACGATGTGGAATGGGCGATCCCTGAGTTGGTTCGCGAGCTGAGCATCGACGATCTGCCGATCCCAGTGCGTAACTGATCTTACTCTTCTCACGGGTCCGGCGCATGCGGTGCCGGGCCCTGTCACGCACCAAAAGATCGCACCTGCCGGTGCCAGGCGGACAACCCCGATTTAATCCCTGTTCAAACGGATCCGTTCATGACTGCCCCCCTTCTGACCACCGATGATCTGACTGTACGCTTCGGTGGGCATGTGGCTGTCGATGCGGTTACATGTGCCTTTCACGCCGGAGAACTGACCGCCATCGTCGGTCCCAACGGCGCCGGGAAGACCACATATTTCAACCTGATTTCCGGGCAGATCCCAGCCAGCGCCGGACGCGTCACACTTAACGGTCAGGATATCAGCGCCGCCTCCGTTTCAGCCCGCACAAAGGCCGGTATCGGACGCGCCTTTCAGATGACCAACTTGTTCCCCGATCTGACCGTATTGGAGAATGTCCGTCTGGTGGTTCAGGCCAAAGCCGGGCGCGGATTCAATCTCTGGTCAGTGGTGACAGGCCACACCGATCTTATGGATCAGGCCGAAGAAATCCTGGCCCGTGTGCGCCTTCTGGATGAGCGCAACCAGATCGTCTCAGAGCTGTCCCACGGCAATCAGCGCAAGCTGGAAGTCGCTCTTTTGATAGCCCTCGATCCGCTGATCTACATGTTTGACGAACCAACCGCCGGTATGAGTGTCGACGAGGCCCCAGTCGTGCTGGACCTCATCGCGGACCTGAAGGCGCAGACCGACCGCACCGTCCTATTGGTTGAGCATAAGATGGATGTGATCCGAACGCTGGCCGACCGTATTATCGTGCTGCACAATGGCGCACTGGCTGCGGATGGTGCCCCGGCCGAGGTGATGGCCTCGGATATCGTACAAGAGGCCTATATGGGGCGCGGACTTGAGGGAGTACTGGATCATGTCTGATCTCCCTCACACTGAGACCATCGGCGATCCCATCCTTCGGATTGAAGGGATCTACACGAATATTGCGCAGTATCATATTCTTCAGGGCGTCGATCTCAACGTCCCGCGCGGCGGCGTTACCATGCTGCTGGGGCGCAACGGCGTCGGTAAAACCACCACCCTGCGCAGCGTGATCGGGCATTGGCGGGCTCATCGTGGGCGTATCCTCTTTGACGGCGATGACATCACTCGGATCCCCACCGCCAACATAGCGCGCTCAGGCCTGGGATTCGTCCCCGAAGACATGGGCATCTTTGCCGATCTGACCGTGGAGGAGAACATGGTGCTGGCCGCTGTGTCCGGCCCAATTGATCCCGCACGTCTGGACTGGATCTTTCAGGCGTTTCCGCCGCTGAAGACATTCTGGACATCCGAAGCCGGCAACCTCTCCGGCGGGCAGAAACAGATGCTGTCGATTGCCCGCGCTATGATCGAAGAACGCAAACTCTACCTGATTGACGAACCAACCAAGGGGTTGGCCCCTGCAATCATCTCCACGATGGCCCGCGCGCTAAAGGATCTAAAAGATCAGGGAGCCTCCATCCTGATGGTCGAACAGAATTTCGCCGTCGCCAAAGCGCTTGGCGATACCGCCAACGTGATGGACGATGGCCGCGTGATCTGGTCCGGAGAGATGGCCGAGCTCGCCGGTGATCCCACTCTACAGGAACAGCTGATGGGTCTCAGCATGGAAGCGAAGTGAACGATGTCTGACGAGAGCAACATACTCCGCAATTGCTGCATCGGACAGGAGATGAGCCGATGACCACAGCCCCTGAACATAGCCCAACAATGGCTCGGTCGTCTGTTGCCGACCGGCTGGCGCCTTATGCGCCGCTTATTCTGGTTCCGGTCTTGGCGATTGCCGGTCTGATCGCGGTGCAGAACCCGGCCAGCTGGCTAACCCTGACGGTATCCGGCCTGGCCATGGGGATGATGATCTTCCTGATGGCGTCGGGGCTCACTTTGGTGTTCGGGCTGATGGACGTCATAAACTTCGGTCACGGAGCCTTTGTCTCGGTCGGGGCCTTCATCGGGATTTCCGTCCTGCTGACACTGGGTCACCTGACCAATGCCCCGTCACTGGGGCTGAACCTGCTGGCAATCCTGGCCGCGGTTCTTGCCGCTATGGCTGCAACCGCCGTCATGGGCTGGGCCTTCGAACGGGTGATTGTCAAACCCGTCTATGGCAACCACCTCAGCCAGATCCTTGTCACCATGGGTGGCCTGATCATCGCAGAACAGCTGATCATTGTGCTATGGGGGCCAGAGGAAATCTATTTCACCCGCCCCGAAGCGCTAAAAGGCGCGCTCACCTTCGGCGATGCCGCGATTGAGAAATACCGGCTGGTCACAGTCGGCGTTGGGTTGGCAGTCTTTACCGCCATGCGGTTCGTCCTGCGCCGCACCAAGATCGGCCTGATCGTCCGGGCAGGTGTTCAGAACGGGGAAATGGTTGCGGCACTGGGATACCGGCTGAGGTTGGTTTTCATCGGTGTTTTCATCGCCGGATCGGCATTGGCCGGCCTTGGGGGCGTTATGTGGGGCCTCTACCAAGAGGTGATCACCGCCCATATGGGCAATCAGGCGATGATCCTGATCTTCATTGTGGTGATCATCGGCGGCCTGGGGTCGGTTGAGGGCTGCTTCATCGGCGCGCTGCTGGTCGGGCTGCTGCAGAACTATGTCGCCTTCGTTGAGCCGAAACTGGCCCTTGTTTCCAATATCGCCCTGATGGTGGCCATCCTGATGTGGCGTCCGATGGGCATGATTCCGGTGGTAAAGGCAAAATGATCCGTCCCCTTCTCTCTGGCGATCTGCCGCGCTCCCGCGTGCTGGCACTGCTGCTTGTGGTTATCCTGATCTGTCTGGCCTTCGCGCCATTTCTGTTCCCCGGCGTTCGCACTGTCGATACGGCCGCGCGCATCTGCATATTTATCGTGTTGGTTGCCAGTTACGATCTCTTGCTGGGGTACGGTGGTATCGTCAGCTTTGCGCATACGATGTTCTTCGGCATGGGCGCCTATGGGGTTGCCCTAACCTCAACCCATATGGGGCGTGGCTTTGACGCGCTGGCAATCGGGTCTATTTCGGGGGCGGCGCTCGCAGCGGTTCTGGCGCTGCTGATCGGGTTGTTTTCCCTTCGTGTCCGAGCAATTTTCTTCGCCATGATCACGCTCGCTGTTGCCTCAGCCGTGGCGGTTCTGGTCAGCCAGCTTTCAGGACTCACAGGAGGCGAAGATGGGCTGACCTTCAAGACCCCACGCGAACTGGGGCCTGCGTTCAAATTTGGCAAAGAGACGTTTGACGGCACATTGTTCGGGATCAAATTGAACGGAAAATTGCTGACCTACTACCTGATTTTCGGCGGCAGCGCGTTGCTGTTTCTGGCTTTACTGCGGGTCGTAAACTCGCCGTTTGGCCGCGTGCTGCAAGCGATCCGGGAAAATGACTTCAGGGCGGAGGCGATTGGCTACCGTGTCGTCTACTATCGCGTCACCGCCACCTGCCTCTCGGCTGCGATAGCAGCGTTGTCAGGATCTCTCTATGCGATCTGGCTGCGCTATGTGGGGCCGGACACCACCCTGTCGATGACAATTATGATCGACATTCTTCTGATGGTCGTCATTGGCGGCATGGGCACCATCTACGGTGCAGTCATCGGCGCAACCCTGTTCGTGCTGGCACAGAACTATCTGCAAAACCTGATGGGTGTTCTCTCTGGCATGACCGAAGGACTACCTCTGCTGCCCGAACTGCTCAGCCCGGACAGGTGGCTGTTGTGGCTGGGGGTCCTGTTCATTCTCAGCGTCTATTTCTTCCCCAGCGGTGTGGTCGGCCGCCTGCGCGGCCAACGCTAGCGCGCAGATCAGCGCAGGATCTGGCCTTCGGGCCAGCTCAGCTCCGTCTCGATTTCGATCACCTCGGTCGCGCCGGCGGCAATCTCCATGTCCCATGCCAGGATACCACGCTGCTTCTCGACGTTTTCTTCCGTCGGTGCAGGTCGGGCGTCCCAGGCAATCTCCAGCGCATCCTGCTGAGAATAGGGCACCCGATCCAGCACGCGCAGCGGCCAGGCCCGGTCTGTCAGATTCTCCACCTCAATCTCGACCCGGCGGACCTGCTCTGAGCTGCGCGAAATCAGCCCTTGCTCCCCCTCACTCTGGTCCAGAATATCGCGGCTCAGGGTCAGACCTTTGATCGCTCCAAACCCCAAATCCGCCTCTGCTCCCGGTGCCAGCCCCGCAAAATCCGCAACTGCAATCAGTTTGCCATCGACGAAATGGGCAGCCTGCGTCGCAGCCAGCAGCTGTTCACCAAATTCATTGGTGAAGCGCACCATACGGTAGGCGGTCTCATTGCGCAGCGGCACCGCCTGGGCCGTGAGCGTCGCGGTGGTCTTCAGACTGTCCATTTCCAACCGCAGCGCCTCCGCCCCTGATGCAACGGAGACCGGCGTATCAAACCCATAGACCGCGGCGACGCCACTGCGGTCGACAGACCATTGCCGCAGAATCTCATCAACCACCACAGCCGCTTCGATTATCGGTTCGTTCGCAAGATCCAATTCCATATCAGATGACAACCGCTGCTTCGATGTTGGAACGGGCATCGGTTTCTCAATCCGCCGCAGCTGTGGGAAAAGGCGCGATGGCCCTGATTGCCCCAAAGGTTCCGCCGTCGACAGCGTCAGCGCAACATCCTGCCAGTTTTCGCCGGTGTCCTGTGACAGGATCACACTACGGTTCAACGTCAGTTCCGGATCACCGCCAGTTGTGAGATGCAGTTCATAGCTCGGAGACCAGCCGATATTGCCTGCCCCCTCAGTCAGATAGTCCAAACGAATTGAGGTCGCACCCGCAGCGGTCGCCTCAACTGCGACCTCAATATAAAGACGGTCATCATCCTCTGTCGTAAGAGCCGCAAGCGCGGCGCGCGCCTCGGTCAGGTTCTCCTGCAAGGTGGCGAGTACTTGCTCTTTGCGGCGGGCATCAGCCTCGGCATCAACAACCTGGCGGTGATTTTCGGCGGCACGACGGCTGATCATCAGGGATATATCAGCAAGCGCGGAGGCATCCGTGCCCACGAGCCCGTCATTGTTGCCAAGCTGCTCCAAAAAATGAATAGAACTGCGCGCCGCATGGGCCGCGGCCCGGGCGCGCGCGGCCTCATCTTCCACCGCAGCGATCTGTGTTTCGATCTCATCTATCCGCGCTTCGGCGGCCTCAATCTCCGGTGTCGAAGCATCACGCGGCGGAACAAACTCATCTCGCACCCGGGTACTGATGCGGCGGGCACCGTCTATTTGAACCTGCAGGCTCGCCGTCTCCGCACTTCGCGGCACCCCTTGCAGGATCAGCTCATGCCGTCCCTCGGGCAGCATCACATCGGCGGTTCGGGTAATCTGTGCCAATCCTGGATACAGCGTGACCGCTGCGACCTGGCTGTCCACATGTATCACGTCCGAAACCGCAGCTGAGGCAATATGTGTGGTCACGGCAAGCGTCGCGCTAAAGGTGAAAATTGAAAAAGCAGATCGCATAATCTCTCTCGACTGATGAACATTGCGGGACAATACCCCACCTGTCATCGAACCTAGAGACGCACGCGTGATGTTACCAGTTTCATTGGCGAAAGCCTGCGCATTACCCTCTCGACTCTGAGACTTCTCAGATATGTTCTGGCAAAGGTTCGCCGAAACGCGTTTCCAGTTCCACCCCCGGATAGCCCAGAAACCGACAGGTGCAGATTTCAACATGGCTATGGGCATCCCGCAGGCGAATGCGCCCGTCCTTCCGCTCCAGGTAGAATCCCTTGCTGCGCAGTGCGCGGATCAGATCCAGCCAATTCTTTGCGGTGCGGAAACTCTCGCTCAGGACCATTCTCAGCTGTGCTGCCATCTCTGCGTCCAACCGCGAGCTATTACGCGCGGTGGCCCAAGCACTTTCGCCCGCGCTTATGTACTCACCCGCTGTGATATCTTGCGTTGATCGTTTTTCCATCATGATCTTGTCCCCCATTTACCGTTGTCTAACCCCCATCAGACTAGTGGTATCAAGGCTGGCAAGAACAGCTGTACAAACGGTAAAGGGGCCGCCTCTTTCGAAGCAGCCCCCTACCTGAATGGATAGGTTTTTAGCCTTTTTTTAGAACTTCACGCCCCAGAAGCTCCGCGATCTGAACCGCATTCAGAGCGGCCCCTTTGCGCAGGTTATCGCTGACACACCACAGGTTCAGACCATTATCCAAGGTCGAATCCTGACGGATGCGGCTGATGAAGGTTGCGAAATCACCGACACATTCGACAGGCGTCACGTAGCCGCCATCTTCGCGCTTGTCGATCACCATGATGCCAGGTGCCTCATGCAGGATATCGCGCGCCTCGTCTTCATCAAGGAAGTCTTCGAATTCGATGTTGATCGCTTCGGAGTGACCAACAAAGACCGGCACGCGTACACAGGTCGCTGTCACCTTGATCGAGGGGTCAATAATCTTCTTGGTCTCGGCGACCATCTTCCACTCTTCTTTGGTCGAGCCGTCGTCCAGGAAAACGTCGATGTGCGGGATCACGTTGAAGGCGATCTGCTTGGTGTAGACGCTCGGCGGCACGTCCTGTGTCGGGTTATAAACCGCTTTGGTCTGATCCCACAGTTCGTCGATCGCATCTTTGCCGGAGCCGGACACCGACTGATAGGTGGAGACCACAACGCGCTTGATCTTGGCACGATCATGCAGCGGCTTCAGTGCAACGACCATCTGCGCGGTGGAGCAGTTGGGGTTGGCGATGATGTTCTTCTTGGCATAGCCATGCACCGCCTGCGGGTTTACCTCGGGCACGATCAGCGGCACGTCGTGATCATAGCGATAAAGCGACGAGTTATCGATGACGACACAGCCGACCGCAGCCGCTTTCGGCGCGTATTTCTTGGTGGCGTCGGAGCCAACAGCAAACAGCGCCATATCCCAACCCGCAAAGTCGAACGTGTCCAGATCCTGGGTCGTCAATGTCTTGTCGCCGAATGTGACTTCGGTGCCGAGGGATTTGCGGCTCGCCAGAACTGCAATCTCATCCACAGGAAACTGGCGCTCCGCCAGAATGTTCAGCATTTCGCGACCCACGTTGCCCGTGGCGCCCGCGATAACGACGCGATAACCCATTTTGTTTCTCCAATTGTATCCGGCCTCGTGACCGGCTGCGGTGTCTTATCGGGAAAGCCCGCGCGAGGGAAGGCTAGATCAATCCAAGCTATCGCGGCTGAGCAGATATATTGCGCACCCGGCCGCCAGAAACGCGAGGAGGAAACCAAAAATGACAAAATACGGTAAGGAAAGCTCCGCTCCGGTTGTTTCCGCATGCAGACGCCCACTGGCGAACTGCATGATTCCCACACCGCCAATGCCAAAGAAGTTGAGCATGGTCACTCCCCGCCCCACCAGATGCGGCGGCACAAAGGCACGTCCCTGCGCCAGAATGACCGGGAACGCCGCACCGAAGAAACCGACGGCCGCCATCAGAGCCACCACCAGCGGCACCGGTCCGTCGATGTACAACATCAAGCCACCCAGCGCTGCGCAGGCCAGAAGATTGCCGCCAAGCACCACACCTTTGCGTGTCCCCAAAAGCCGATCCATCGGCCCATAGGCAAAGGTGCCGAGAACCATTGCCCCCCCCATCACCAGACTGGCCACCCCAATCGCCTCGGAACCAAGACCAAAGACATCGCTCATATAAGGGCCGATCCACAGGCCTCGCAGCGCTGCCGATGGCGCATAGGCCACAAACATCATGATGAATATCGGCCAGAGCACCGGCATGCGCAGAATATCCAGCACTGAACCCTTGGGGCCGTCGCTCGCCTCAACCCGCGCCGGATCTTTCACTGTTACTGCGATACCAAGTGCAACCGCAGTCGAGATCCCCGCAAGCCCAAACAATGTACCGCGCCATCCCAGTACCTCAACCGCAAGCGCCGTTGGATAAGACGCCACCAGATTCCCAAGGGAGCCAACACCAAGCATCAGGGCCGCCAATGTCGCAAAGCGGCGCGGCGGATACTCGCGCGCGAATATGTAATAGGACGCCATGAGGACGGGCGAACATCCCACACCGATCAGGACCATCGCAAAGCTGATGTGAACCGGCTGGCTGGCCAGCGCAAACACCAATGCCCCGCCGCCCCCGCCGAACAGCAACAACGCCGCAGCGGTACGGCTTGGCCCGATACGGTCCAACGCCCACCCCACCGGCAACTGCATGACGGCGAAGGTCAGGAACCAAAGTCCGGAGGCAAAGGCAAGATCCTCAGGCGAGGCGCCCAGGTCGGTTTGCAGAGCAGAACTGAGCACCGCCAGAAATGCGCGAAAGAACTGGCTGAGCACATAGCCCAGACATAAGATGATCAGCCCCGCCTGCATGAAATCCCCCGAATGAGATGCGCGGCCCCGGCAGATGACCTGGGCCAGAAATTCTGATCGGTCCACAGTGGCGATTTCGCACCAATTCACAAGAGCGCGAAACCACTTAGCCGTGATTGGTCGTGCGTCACAGCCGCACTAGGCTATGGTACCTACAGGATGAACGGATCGCATATGACACAGGATGGTTTCTACAAGAGCCTCTCGCCCAGCCGCGATTTTGCCGGTTTGACACGGGCTGGCGCGTTTACCCCACTGCCCAGAGACTGGATGGTGGGCTGTTGTGATATCGTCAATTCCACGGATCTGATTGCATCCGGGCGCTACAAGACGGTGAATACCATCGGAGCCTCGGTTATCGCAGCCATGATAAACGCATTGCAGGGTGTGCCTTTTCCCTATGTGTTTGGCGGTGACGGGGCCTCCTTTGCGGTTGGTCCTGAACATGCCGATATTGCCCGTGACACCTTGGCTCGGTTGCGCAGTTGGGCCAGTGCTGAGTTTGACATTGACCTGCGCGCGGCACTGCTACCGGTGTCCTGGATCAGGGCCGAAGGGCTGGATGTTGCTGTGGCCCGCTATGCCGTATCCGAAGCCGCTGACTACGCGATGTTCGCAGGCGGTGGTTTGAACTGGGCCGAACGACAGATGAAGCTCGGCGGCTTTGAAGTGCCGCCCGCCCCGCTGCCCGATCCACCGGATCTGACCGGCCTGTCCTGCCGCTGGAATACAATCCCAGCCCGCAATGGCCTGATCCTTTCGGTGGTAGTGCAACCAGAACCAACGACCTCCGCCAAGGATTTTGCAAAGATTGCCGGCGATATTCTCGCCGTGGCGGATAAGCTGCAACGCAATGGTCATCCGGTACCAGAAGGGGGGCCAAGCTTCAGTTTCCCGCCGCCAGGTCTGACACTTGAGGCCAAAATCTCACGCGGGAAAACCGCTCTGATCCTGCGCAAGGCCCAGTTGTTTATTCAGACAACATTGGCGGCGTATGCCCTTAGCCGAAAGCGCCCGCTTGGCAGTTTTGATGCGCAGCATTATCGCAGGATGCTGGTGGCCAATGCCGATTTCCGAAAATTCGACGATGGCCTCAAGCTGACGCTCGACTGCCCGCCACAAGTGCGCGACGACATTACGCGGATCCTGGAAAAAGCTGCGACCGCCGGTCATGCACGGTACGGGCTCCACGAACAGGATGAGGCGCTGGTAACCTGCATTGTTCCATCGGTAATGCGCGACGATCATGTCCACTTCATCGATGGTGCATCTGGCGGCTATACTCAGGCCGCGCTGCGGATGGCGGCCTCAGACCGAGCGACGGCCTGAGACCCACCCTGGGCCGCCGCTCAACTGCAGATCTCAGACCGGTTGGAAGTTGCCGCTTCGCGGTTCATAGCATTCCAACCCACCTTCGCCGATATCAGTCCAGAGGCCGTGCAGGCTCAATGTGCCATCACGTACGGCATTGTCGATGAACGGGAATGTCATCAGATTTTCAAGCGATGCCACAACTGCCTGACGCTCGAACTGACGCGCCTGTGTATCGGTATCCTCGATGTCCTCAACCAGCGAAAATTTCGGCTTCAGGATATCCATCCAGCGCCCGACAAAGCTCTCTTTGGCATCCAGTGCAGGTGCGTGACCTTTGCACATATCAATACAGCCCTGTACGCCGCCACATTGTGAATGACCCAATACGATCAGATGCGCCACTTTCAGAACAGTGACAGCGTATTCGACGGTCGCACTGGTCCCGTGGTGGTCACCATCCGGCTGATAGGGCGGCACCAGATTCGCGATGTTGCGGTGGATGAAGAACTCACCCTGGTCGGCGCCGAAAATCGAGGTGACATGCACACGACTGTCACAGCAGGAGATAACCATTGCACGCGGACGCTGGCCCTCACTGGCAAGCCGCCGGTACCAACCCTGATTTTCGCTATAGGTCGTGGCTTTCCACCCGTGATAGCGCGTCACCAGATAGCTGGGCAGGGGTTTTGCAAATTGCATCTGTTGTTCCTCGATTGACCTCTGGCAGGTCTGTTACCAAGGATTGTTAGCAAATTCGAGAGATTTGACCACCCGCTTGGAAACCTTTTGACAACTTCTGAGGCGCAAGTTTGGCCCGTGCCGTGGGGGCATGAATATATGGGGTTTAATGTGGTGGCTCAAATACTCACTGTAATACACAAAGAAAACGTGCGTCTGGATTCCGACAAATTGTCGGACCTCTATGCGCAACTTGGCGAGGCAGGGGCCGAAGATGTGGTCTGTCGCGCGATTGAAGAACTGGCCGTGCGCCTGTCTCACTGCGAGCGGTTGTGGCGGCAAAACGATATGGCCAACCTGCGTAAAAGCGCGCGATCGCTGATCGCCATCGCTGATCAGATCGGAATGACGGCTATGGCGCGGGTCGCCCGTGACGTGACCGGGGCAATTGATATCAACGATTTTGCGGCGGTGTCGGCGACCCTGTTCCGACTGATGCGGATTGGAGAACGGTCCCTGACTGCCGTCTGGGAGCAGCAAGACCTTTCTGTCTGACACGTGATCCTGGGGGGACACTTGCTCAGATCAGTCTGACAGCGGATCTGCCGCCGACGGAGCCAGTCTCCACCTGTCAGAACCAAGGTAGACTGCGTACCGCCTACTGGTTTTGTTGTGACGTGTGTGATGCGTCCGGGCTCTTTTCGGGGCCCTCATTGGCGTTGCAGCCACAACAATACGCGAATGGCACCCGCTGGAAACGGCGGGTCGCCCGGCAATTGCAGGGCTTGCAGACAGCGCTGTGACGGATACTGTGACGATCAAATCGCCCCCGAGCCGGAGTATCCTGTTATGCCCTCTGCCAAGCATCCTGCCTTTGCCAAACCGGACACTGCAAGCATCGCTTTGCACGTGCTGGATCAGGACAGCTGCGAGGGCTGGCTGGCCAAGGCACCGGCTGAGACTGCGACCTGGGCGCGCGCCAACGGGTTTAACGGAGCCGTCGGGCAGATCCTCACCCTCCCCGACAAGGATGGTCAGCCAAGGCAAGCATTGGTTGGATATGGTACGGAGAAAGACCGCGCGCGGCGCAGATTTATCCTTGCCGGTGCAGTGTCCAAGCTGCCCAAGGGCACATATCATCTCGTCGAAGGCATCGCACAACAGAACCGCTCAGCAGAGTGTCTGGGTTGGCTGCTCGCCCAGTACCAATTTGATCGCTACAAAAAAGGGCGAGACACCGAGACACATCTGATCGCGCCCGAGGAAATTGATGGTGCCCGGATCGAAGCCCTCGCTGCCGGGGAATTCCTGACACGGGATCTAATTAACACACCCGCAGCAGACATGGGTCCGGCTGAACTGCAGGACGCGGCACAGGCCCTTGCCGACCAGCATGGCGCAAGCCTTGATGTGATCGCAGATCAGGATCTTCTGACGCAGAATTTTCCGATGATCCATACCGTCGGCCGCGCCTCTGATCGCCGCCCGCGCTTGCTGGAGATGCGCTGGGGTAGCACTGGTCCCAAGCTGACACTTGTCGGCAAAGGGGTCTGTTTTGACACCGGCGGACTGAACCTCAAACCCGGCAGCAGCATGGGGTTGATGAAAAAGGATATGGGCGGCGCGGCCAATGTGTTGGGACTGGCTCATATGATCATGGCGCTGAAGCTGCCCGTCGAGTTGCGTGTGCTGATTCCGGCGGTCGAGAACAGTGTCTCTGCCAATGCGTTTCGCCCCGGCGACGTGCTGACCGCCCGCAACGGGTTGACCGTTGAAATCAACAATACCGATGCCGAAGGCCGGCTGGTTCTGGCCGATGCGCTGGCCTTTGCTGCGGAGGACACGCCGGATCTATTGATTTCCATGGCAACACTGACAGGTGCGGCCCGCGTCGCCGTTGGTCCGGATCTCGCGCCGTTTTATACCGATGTTGACGCCGATGCGGATGCCATCGGCGCGGCAGCAGCTGCGGTCGCCGATCCGGTCTGGCGCATGCCCTTCCACGCGCCCTATGAGGCAATGATCGAACCCCAGATCGCCGATCTGGACAATGCGCCCAGCGGCGGCTTCGCCGGCTCAATCACCGCAGCCCTGTTCCTGCGCCGTTTTGCCGGAGAACACCGCTATATGCACTTCGATATCTATGGTTGGACCCCCAGCGCAGCCCCAGCGCGTCCCAAAGGCGGCGCATTGCAGGGTGCGCGCGCAGTTTTCGAAGCGCTCCCTCAGATGCTGAAACTCTGAGGCATACGATGATGGATCCTCGCCGCACGCCCGCAAACGACCGCGTGATCGCCGCACATCTGGCGTTGGATGCCGACGGCAGGCACATCGCCGAGGGGCAATCTGCACAGGTTTGTCGGCCCGTGGTAAATCTCCTGCGACGCCCAGATGGACCAAGAGACCGGCAGCTGCTGCTGGGGGCTGAAGTCACCATCTATGATGACCATGACGGTTGGGCCTTCATACAGGCTGCTGCAGATCGCTATGTCGGCTATGTCCCGACCTCCTCGCTTGAGCAGTCCCCCGAGCCGGTCACGCATCAGGTCTGCACCCCGGCGACCCATGCCTACAGCGCGGCAGATATGAAATCCGCAGATCTCTGCAGCCTCAGCCATGGCAGCAGGCTGCGTGTGTTCAGCTTCGACGGAAAATTTGCCGAAACAACTCAAGGCTACGTTCCCCGGCATCATCTGCGGCCGATTTCACAAACCGACAGAAATCCGGTCGCCGTTGCACAGCTTTTCATGGGGACTCCTTATCTATGGGGCGGCAACAGCCGCTGGGGCATCGACTGTTCCGGTCTGGTTCAGGCGGCGATGCTGGCCTGCGGGGTGGACTGCCCCGGTGACAGTGACCAGCAGGAACTTGAGTTGGGCGACAATATCCCGCTTGGCAACACAGCGGTGCCCACCGATCTGCAATCGGGTGACCTGCTGTTCTGGAAGGGGCATGTGGCGCTGATACAGGACCCCGAAACCATGATCCATGCAAACGCCTATCATATGGCCGTCGCATTGGAGCCTGTTGCTGATGCCATAGAGCGGATCATGTCACAGGGAGATGGACCGGTCACCGGCCATCGGCGCGTCACCCTCTGAGACACAGCTCGCCGCCATGCAGCCGAGTGTCAGTTCTTCAGGTCACTGATCTGATCAGCTTACGCTCAAGCACACGCAGCACCATTCGCAGATCATGTCCACGTTTCAGGATCTGACCATCCATGCCAACAACCGCGTATTGTCCTTGCCGGTTGCGCAGCTTGGGCCGCTTTTCGATCCGGTACAACGGGTGCTCAGCGGTACGGCGAAACACCGAAAATACAGCCAGATCCCGCAGGGTGGAAATGCCGTAGTCTCGCCATTCCCCGGCGGCAACCATACGACCATAGAGCGACAGGATCACCGAAAGTTCGGTACGGTGAAAGGCAACCTGCTGCGGGTCAGAAAACGATGAGAAGGGCTGCACTTGGTCAAAGCTCATATCAACAGGGTCGCGCCAAACAGGCCGTAAATCAAGCATTATTGCTGATCGACCATGCTGCGCCGCACTCAGGACGGCGAAAGTTCGGGCACGACAGACCGCGTATCCAGCCCAATGATCTGCTCAAATGCCGCCCGACCCGGCGTCGTCAGCAACAGGCCCCGTTTGACGGACTGGCGCTTCACCCAGCCCGCGTCCAGCGCGTGGGACAGGAGCTGACGCCCCAAGGGGCCGGAAATATGCAGGCGCCGTTCCGTCCAGTCCATACAAGGGCGGGCAAATGGCTGCCTTCCCGGTCGGCCAGGCAGCACCACACCAAGCCTGTCCCATTCTGCCGCGGGGATCACCTCAAACCCGCCGTTGCGCTCAACCAGAAGGCCCAGCTCAATGAAACGCGCAGTCATCGCCACAGCCAGCGGACCCGCAAAATGGTCATAGCAGCTACGGAGCGGTGCCAACTGACCCGCCTTTCGCTGCTGTGCACGATGCAGATGATCCGACGGCGCAATCGCCGCCAGCTGTTCGAGGGTATGTGCCACCTCCGCACTGGCCAACCGGTGAAACACACAGCGCCCGCGCTTTTCGGAGACCACCAGACCTGCGGACTGCAACATCTGCAAATGTGCGGTGGCGGTGGGCGGGGTCACACCTGCGGCTGAGGCCAATTCCTTGTTGGTGTACGACCGCCCATCCAGCAATTCGCACAACATACGGGTGCGGCTGGCATCGGCCAATGCCTGGCCCAGGATATCAAATCGTGGCGTACTCATGAACATAGACTAACCCGGCGTCTGCGATCAGGCCCAGTACAAACGTTTCGCTCACTGTCGAACCATCCGCGTTGGCAGTCTGTTTGCACGTTAACCGCGATCTAACCCGATCCGCCTAACCTGTCCGCATTGCAGCACATCTGACCAGGGAAGCAGCAGGCGATGACACCCCACCTGACAAGGGAAAACACCCAACCGGCACGGGCCGTTGCAGGGAGTCGTAACAACTGCCAGCTTCTGATACCTATGTTCGCGATCATGAGCGGCCTGTTGCTGATGGCTGTATTCCTATTGCTCGCGGGCAGGGTTGAGGCAGAAAGCCCACCACCGAACAAAGATGTCGCCCAGCGCATCGCCCTGATGAGCAGCCAGAAAAAGGCGCTTCAGGATCTCACTGCAATGACGCGGGACTATATCGCGTTTGATCGATCCAGCGCCCGTGCAGCGCGACGTGCCCTGATCCGGTCAACACGCCGTATTCCGCGCCATTTTCGCCGCGACGTGACCGATCTCTCGTCCCACGCGCGTGGTGGCATCTGGACGAATTGGGCTGATTTCAAACGCCATGCCGATGCTGCTGAAAAAGCAGCGCACGCCCTGAACATCCGCTCTGCCTCAGGACTAAGACGCAGTTTGCCAAGGCTGATCTCCGCCTGTCACAATTGTCACCAAATCTATCGAGATACACCGAGGGAATTCACCACCCACTAGGGGTAATCAGCGGGCCGTTTCGTCACTCGCTGCAAGCGCGCCATAACGGGCGAGGAATGTGGTGATCGCCGCATCGACAACCCGCTCCCGCTCCTGCGGTTCGATCTCAGCTTCGATATTGAACAGCAAGCGCAAGAACATATCCGCGCGGCACAGCTCGGCGAACTGATCCGCGGCCAGATCCAGATCGTCGATCCGCAATTCCCCGCGCGACGTCGCCTCCGCCAGATACTCTCGCAGCTGAGCCCGAATGGTCGCAGGGCCGCTTTCGTAAAATCGACGCCCCAGATCGGGAAACCTGTCCGCCTCGGCAACGCAGATGCGAAACATTTTCACACCGAACTCCGACAGGATCACCGAGAGGATATGATGACCCGCCTCGCGCAGCGCCGTCTCGGGATCGCAGCAACCAGACGCAATGGTCACCGCGGTATCCGCCTGACGGGCACAGCCGTGGCGGGCAACCTCCATAAACAGTAGCCGCTTGTCTGGAAAGTAGCTGTACAGCGTCGCCTTGGAGACACCGGCTTTGCGGGCGATATCGTCAACGCTGGCGCCTTCGAACCCGTGAGCCATGAATACATCCCGTGCGCCCTGAAGCACCTGATCGTATTTGCGGCCCTTACGGGGAATGGCGGCTGGCTGGTTCATCCATACTCTCTGCTGTGGCGTCGGGCGCGACCGAATATATCGCAGATCTGGGATCCAATCTACACATTCGCAAATGAGGTCAAGCAGTGCCTCACACCCATCTGTAACACCTTGGTAGCCTGTGAGTTAGCGTTCTGCGCGCTCAAGGGAAATAAACTCGTCCTTAGAACGTTGCGACACAGACATCACCTCAGCGACCAACGCCCCTCTGCACCAGACGCATCAGCGCCGCAGTGCCCGACGGGCATGGCATTGCGTGGGAAGACAAATGCAGGGCCCGATCCCGGGCCAAACACTCACGCCAAGCCGAGACAGAACCCTCTTCCCGCGTTGGTCAATTCAGGTTACCAATTGGCGCAATGCTCGACATATTTCTGAGAACACTTCCGTTTTTCGCAATTATTGGCCTTGGGTATTGGGCCGGGCGCAGCCGTTTCTTCTCCGAGCAGGCGACTGCGAGCCTGACCAAATTTGTCTTCTACTTTCCACTGTCGGCAATGATTTTTCGGTTTGCCGCCAATTTGTCCTTCTCCGAAATCTTCGACCCCCGACTGATCTTAGGTTACCTGCTGGGCACGATGGCGGTCTATATCCTGACCACGGCGGTCGCACTCCTGCGGCGTCTCGATATGCAGACTGCCGCAGTTGAGGCGCAATGCGCGGCGATCGGCAATGTCGGCTTTCTTGGTTTGCCGATGATGGTTCTGCTGTTTGGTCCTGCCTCAGTAGGACCAATGATGCTGATCCTGAGCGTTGATCTGGTGGTGTTCTCCTCCCTAATTGTGGTTCTGATCAACGTCGGGCGCGGCAGCGGGTTCGGCGGCGATACGCTTCGGCTGGTTGGGCGAGGGCTGCTGCAGAACCCGATGATCCTGTCAATTTGCGCGGGGTTGATATGGTCAGCGCTGGCCCTGCCGATTCCGACTCCTGCCAATGCGTTTCTGTCATTGCTCGGCGATGCCGCAACACCGGGGGCGCTCTTTGCCATTGGGGCTTCTCTGGCCTCCAAATCTGCTGAGCGGGTACAGATCGCCAGCTGGCTCAGTTTTGCCAAACTGGTGTTGCACCCGGCTGCTGTCGCGCTCTGTCTCCTGCTGCTGATCCCGGTCGACCCCTATGCCGCCGCGGTCGCAATTGCCGCCGCAGCTCTGCCGGTTGCCGGCAATGTCTACATGCTGGCCCAGCACTATGGCGTTGCGCCGCATCGTGCCTCCGCCGCAATACTGCTCTCCACGACCCTCTCCATCCTGACGCTGCCAATGGTGATCGCCTGGGTTTCGGAGATGACCCTGCCCTAACACAGGCCAAGCGCCCTGATAGGCGGATCGGGGCAGCACTTGGGACCATCAGAGACCGCAGTCTTCAGGTTTTTGCAATCATATGTCGCAAAAACAGGGGCCGGGGACGCGCAGTCACTGGACGCTATGCCCCACCAAAGGTAGCGATAGACCAACACAGAAACAAAGGAGTCGCCCCATGGAAACCGTCTCGGAAAATGCCGCCTTCGGAGGCGTGCAAGGCGTCTATCGTCATGCCAGCAGCAGCACCAACTGCGACATGACCTTTGGGCTGTTCCTGCCGGAGGAGGTCGCCGACGGCCCAGTACCGCTGCTGTGGTATCTCTCCGGGCTGACCTGCACCCATGAAAACGCGATGACCAAGGCCGGAGCCCAAGCCTGGTGCGCCGAACAAGGCATCGCCATGGTTTTCCCCGACACTTCCCCCCGTGGTGAAGGGGTCGCCGATGATGAGGCCTACGATCTGGGCCAAGGCGCCGGTTTCTATGTGAATGCCACGCAGGCCCCCTGGGCGCCGCATTTCCAGATGTGGGACTATATCACCGAAGACCTGCCCACCCTGCTTGGCGAGCGGTTTGCGCTGGACATGGACCGTCAGTCGATCACCGGTCACTCAATGGGCGGTCATGGGGCGCTGACGATGGCGATGAACCTGCCGGGTCGGTTCCGGTCGGTGTCAGCCTTCGCACCGATCTGTAACCCCTCCGCCAGCGACTGGGGTCGCAAACAGCTGACCGCATACCTCGGCGCGGACGAGGCGGCGTGGGCCCGTCACGATGCCACCCTGATGATGCAGGATAGCGGCTTTGACGGACCGATCCTGATCGACACCGGCACATCCGATCAATTCCTCGACCTGTTGAAACCGGAGGCTCTGGCCCAGGCTGCGGCGGCCCGCCGTCAGCAGGCCGTCCTGCGGATGCAGCCGGGATATGACCACAGCTATTTCTTTGTCTCCACCTTCATGGAGGACCATGTGTCCTTCCATGCCGAAGCGCTCTACCGGGGTTGATACATGACAGATTTCAACTACGATCTCATCATTATCGGCTCCGGCCCATCAGGCCGGACCGCAGCCATTCAGGCTGGGAAACTGCACCGACGTGTACTGGTCATCGATCGCAAGGATCGGCTGGGTGGTGTCTCGGTCCACACTGGCACCGTGCCGTCGAAAACCCTACGCGAAACGGTACTGAACCTCTCCGGCTGGCGCGAGCGCAGTTTCTACGGGCGCGCCTACCGAGTGAAGGACCAGATTCAGGCAGAGGATCTGAAGGCTCGCCTGCATATGACGCTCGACCATGAGGTCGACGTGCTGGAACACCAGTTCAATCGCAACCATGTTGAGGTTCTGCCCGGCCTTGCCCGTTTTGTCGGCCCGAACGAGGTCGAAGTCGCAACCGAAGCAGGTGATACCACTCGCGTGACAGGCGAGAAATTCCTGATCGCGACCGGCACACGCACCTATCGTCCGGAATACGTGCCCTTCAACGGAAAAACCGTGGTCGATGGCGATGAATTCCTTGAGATGGAGGAAATCCCCCGCTCACTGGTTGTCGTTGGTGCGGGCGTGATTGGCGTCGAATATGCCACCATGTTCTCCGCCCTTGATGTGCGTGTGACCTTGATCGAGCCACGCGACACCTTCCTTGACTTCATCGACAGCACACTGATTCAGGACTTTACCCATCAGATCCGCGAGAATGGTGTCGATCTACGGCTTGGCTCGGCCATCACCAAGATCGAGGACGAAGGCAGCCATATTGAGGTAAGTCTCGAAAACGGACGTCATGTGCGTGGCGACATGCTGCTGTTTGCCGCTGGTCGCATGGGCAATACCGAGGCGCTTAATCTTGAGGCCGTCGGGCTGGAGACGGATCACCGCGGCCGCCTCAGCGTGGATCGCAAATCCTATCAGACCCCGGTGCCGCATATCTATGCCACCGGCGATGTGATCGGTCACCCCTCGCTGGCCTCGACCTCGCTGCAACAGGGGCGGGTTGCGGCCTGTCACGCGCTGGAAACCCCCACCCTGCCGGAAAGCCCGTGGTTCCCATACGGAATCTACTCGGTGCCCGAAATGTCAACCTGCGGCATGTCCGAAGAGGAACTGCAGGAACGCGGCATCCCCTATGAGATCGGTATCGCCCGGTTCCGCGAAACCTCGCGCGGGCATATCATGGGGTTGGAACATGGTATGCTGAAAATGTTGTTCTCCCTCAAAACCCGCCGGGTTCTGGGCGTCCAGATTGTCGGCGAAGGCGCAACGGAGCTGATCCACATTGCGCAGGCGGTGCTGAACCTGAAAGGCACCGTGGATTACTTCGTTCAGAACACCTTCAACTACCCGACCCTGGCAGAGGCTTATAAGATCGCCGGCCTTGATGCCTTCAACCGGATGCCCATCCCTGATGAGTTCAAGGTGAAGAAATCAGACGCGGAGAACTCCAAGCCCGCCGCCAAGGGCAAATCGGCAGCCAAGGCGAAGCCGACTAAGGCTGCGGAGTAATGGCGCTCTACATCGACGCGGATGCCTGCCCGGTCAAAGCCGAGGCAGAGCGCGTGGCAACCCGCCACAAGGTAACCATGTACGTGGTCTCCAATGGCGGGTTGCGCCCCTCGCAAAACCCGCTGGTAGAGACCGTGATCGTATCTGAAGGCGCCGATGTGGCGGACATGTGGATCGCGGATCGTTGCGGTACAGGCGATGTGGTGGTTACCGGAGACATCCCGCTGGCCGCCAAATGTATAGAGGCTGGCGCCCGAGTGCTGCGGCACAATGGGGAGCGGTTCACGCAAGCCAACATCGGCCAGCAACTGGCGATGCGCGATCTGATGGCAGACCTGCGCGCCGCCAATCCATTGGGTGCGGGCGGCAGCGGCAAGGGCTTTACCAAGGCGGACCGGTCTCGCTTTTTGGACGCGTTAGAGCGGGAAATCCGCGCTGCAGCTGCCAACTGACCGACGCCGGTTGCGCGGCCCTTGCCCTTGACCGCTCTTTGCGCCACTGATCGCAGTAGAGACGACCACAGGGGGCAGACGTGACGCAGCAACAGGCCAGCCTCCCCATTCTTGGCGTCATTGCGGCAGTCGGGGCCGCCGTCTGCTTCTCCATCATTGATGTGATTTTCAAATTCCTGTCCGGAGACTACCCGCTCTATCAGGTGGTGATGCTGCGTTCCGTGGTGGCCATGGTTGTATTGCTGGCGCTGATTATCCCGCTCGAAGGCGGTTACGGTATTCTGCGAACGCGCCAACCTCGCCTACATCTGCTGCGCAGCCTTGCGGTGCTGTTTGCCAATCTCTGTTTCTTCACCGGTCTTGCGATCATGCCCATGGCCGAGGCGGTAGCCATCGCCTTTGCCACGCCACTGGTGGTGACCAGCCTGTCGGTCCTCTTCCTGAAGGAACGGGTCGGCCCCTGGCGCTGGATGGCGGTTGCGATTGGCTTTACCGGTATCCTGATCATCATGCGCCCCGGCCCGGGCACCTTTCAACCGGCTGCGATCCTACCTTTTCTGGGGGCCTGCGGCTACGCCACGCTGCATGTTCTGAGCCGACGTGCGGGCGGTGCGGACAAGGCGGCAACGCTTTCCTTCTATCCCACGCTGGGCTTTTTACTGGTGAGCACCCTTGTGGGGCTGACAACCGGCGACGGACGTTTTGCCAGCTCTGACAACGCCGGACTACAGTTCATTCTGCGCGCCTGGATCTGGCCAGAGCCACAGGACTGGATCCTGTTCCTCACCGTCGGGCTGGCCGGTTCCATCGGCGGCTACCTCGTCAGCCAGGCCTATCGCCAATGCGAAGCCGGTCTGGTCGCCCCATTTGAATATATCGCCATGCCGATGGCCGTAATCTGGGGGATTCTGGTGTTCGACGAATGGCCTGACGCGCCAGTCTGGATCGGATCCACCTTGATCATTGGCGCCGGGCTTGTTTCAGTCTGGCGCGAAACCCGCCGCAGTCGCCCCGCACCACGCCCGCGACCGCGCTCGACTGGATAGGAGAGCCTGAAGATGACCATCCAAGCCGTCGTTTTTGATATCGGCCGTGTGCTGATCGAATGGGAGCCCGAGCGCTTTTACGATGCCAAGATCGGCAAGGCCCGACGCGAGGCACTGTTTCGCGAAGTCGATCTGCATGGTATGAATCTTGGCATTGACCGAGGTGACGACTTTAAAGGCGCTGTTTACGCGCTAGCCGATCAACACCCCGAATGGGCCGAAGAAATTCGCCACTGGCACGACAGCTGGCTCCAGATGGCCAGCCCTGAAATCCCGCACTCCGTCCGCCTGATGCGCGCGCTGAGAGATAGCGGCGTGCCAGTGTTTGCACTGACCAATTTTGGTGTCGGCACGTTTGATCTTGCCAAAACCACCTATCCGTTCTTCAACGAATTCGATCAGGCCTTTGTGTCTGGTCATCTGCAAACCCTCAAACCGGAAGGGGAGATTTACGCCCATCTGGAGCAAGACACAGGCGTGGCAGCAGAGCGGCTGCTCTTCACCGACGACCGACCTGAAAATATTGAAGCCGCCGCCGAACGTGGCTGGCAGACGCACCTCTTTACCCACCCTCAGGGCTGGGCCGATCGTCTGGTCTCCGAGGGCTTGCTGACAGCGGAGGGGGCCCAATGAACGCCATCCTGCAGATCCCCTTTGATCAGGGGGAAGCCAATCTTGACTGGCTCTCATTCTGCGACGCGCTTGCCGCGGGTCACCAGTTGCCGAGGGCCGAGGTCGCCGACAGTTTCCTCTACCGGGACAACGATACGCTGTTAAACCGTGCTGCCTGGATCGATGGTCTGGGCCTTGCCGTAAAAAGTGCCACAATTTTTCCCGGCAACCCGGATCAGGGTCACCCAATGGTCAACGGCGCTGTCTGTCTATATGCTGATCAGTCCGGCATGCTGGAGGCTTTGGTTGATTTCCATCTGGTGACCAAATGGAAAACCGCAGGGGACAGTCTTCTTGGCGCTCTGCGGCTGGCCAACCCTGACAGCCGAGAGGTTCTGATTGTCGGGGCCGGAACCGTTGGCGCATCGCTGATCGAAGCCTTTGGCACCGCCTACCCCAAGGCACAGATCCGCATCTGGAACCGGACCGCTGAGAAGGCCGAAGCACTGGCCGAACAGTATCCAAACGCCAAAGTTGCAGCCGATCTGGAAGCTGCCGTGCAGGCGGCTGATATTATCCTGACCTGCACAATGTCCTCCACCCCTGTCATCAAGGGCGCTTGGTTGCGACCTGGCCAGCACCTCAACCTGATCGGCGCCTACCGCCCTGATATGCGCGAAACAGATAATGAGGCGTTGCAACGCGCGGACATCTACTGCGACAGCTTTGAGACCACTGTAGATCACATCGGTGAATTCAAGATCCCTCTTTCAGAGGGGGTGATCAGCCGCGATGATGTGCGGGCAGATTTCTACAATCTGACGGCCTTCCCCCGCTTCGATCCTACGCGGATCACATTGTTCAAAAACGGCGGCGGCGCTCATATGGACCTGATGACCAGCCGTCACATTCTGGATTGCTGGCAGGGGGGGACATAGTCCCCCCGTCGCGCCATCATCGGGCGGCGGCCAGCACGGTGCGTGGATGCTCGCGGATCGGCAGATGGACAATGGCGCTGAAGGCTCCGATCCCGACGCCGATCCACCAGACCAATGTGTAGTCACCATAGATGTCATACATCCGTCCGCCCAGCCACACACCAAGGAAGCTGCCCAGCTGGTGGCTGAAGAACACAATACCATAGAGCGTGCCCATGTAGCGCAGCCCATAGAGATGTGCGACCAGACCGGAGGTCAGCGGCACCGTGGCCAGCCACAGAGACCCCATGACGATGGAAAACACGATGACAGTGACCGGCGTGATCGGCACGAGGATGAAGGCTGCCGCCGCAATCGTGCGACCGGTATAAATCGCCGCCAGCAGGTATTTTTTGGAGTAGCGGTTGCCAAGCCAGCCAGCCAACAACGTGCCGCCCACATTGGCAGCCCCAATCAACGAGATCGCCACGGCCCCAAGCGCTGAGGTAGAGGTGATCCCGATGGAATACAGCGCGCCACCCGGCAGGATCGGCCCGCACATCTCGGTCACAAAGGCCGGGAAATGCGCCGTAACAAAAGCCAGCTGATACCCGCAGCTGAAGAAGCCGAGAAAAATCAGCGTGTAAGAGGGGTCCTTAAACGCCTTTTTCAGGATTGCCCCCATGCTTTCTTCCAGCTCAGCCTTCGAGGCGGCTTCGGGCGCCCGCATCAACGGCAATGTTGCAATCAGCGCCAGAACCACGCCCGCGAACACCAGAAAAACGCTCTGCCAGCTCAGGAATGTCAGCAGCCACTCCGCGGTTGGCGCGCCAAAGATCTGACCGGCAGACCCCGCCGCCGTCACAATTGCTAGCGACATCGACCGGTTCTCATCCGAGCTCGCACGGCCAACCACGGCCAGCACAACGCCAAACCCTGTGCCCGCAATGCCGAACCCCACCAGCCATTCATAGGCCTGCATCTCAAATGGCGTGGTGGCCCAGGCGCTGAACACCAGGCCAGCCGCATAGATCAGCGCACCTATAATGATCGCCTTTCGGTCACCGATTTTCTCGGCAATCGCGCCAAAAATAGGCTGTCCGATGCCCCAGGCCAGATTCTGAATGGCAATAGCCAACGAGAATTCCGACCGCAGCCAGCCGAACTCCTCAGCAATGGGGATCTGAAACACACCAAAGGACGCCCGCACAGCAAAGCTGACCATGATGACGACACAGCCAACAATCAGAACGGGAGTGAACAGCGGGGCAGGTCGGGTCATGGTCGGGCTCCTTGCCGGGATATGTCCGGTCAGACGACGGTACGGAAAAACCAAATTCGGTCAAATCAGGATTTTTGCGAGAATAGGTAAGAATAATTGATGTATGAAACGCTCCGCATCCCGCATCGGTCACCGCATCCATCGCATCACCTGCCAGGCAGGCGCGTAGAGACCTGTCGGGACATCTCTTCCCATCCGCAGCCCTCCGCGCTATCCCTTGCGGCATGACCCATCTGACCGCGCTCTATCAGCAGAAAATCGACGCAGGCCTGTTGAAGCCTGATCCTGCACAGGAAGCCGTGCTCCCCCATTTTGATCGCATAGCCGAAGGTCTGAAAGCCCCCCCTGTTAAGCGGGGCCTGTTTCGCAAAGCCACCTATGAGACGGTGAAAGGACTGTATCTTTGGGGCGGTGTCGGGCGTGGCAAATCGATGCTGATGGATCTGTTTGTTGACAGTCTCGACGGTATCCCGTCGCGCCGCGTGCATTTCCATGCCTTCATGCAGGAAATGCACGGCAAGATGCACGAGGCACGCCAGCAAGGTATCGAGGATGCCCTCGCACCGGTGGCGGCTGAGGTGGCCGGATCGGTCCGGCTCTTGGCGTTTGACGAAATGCAGATCACCGATATCACCGATGCGATGATTGTTGGGCGGTTGTTTGAGGCCTTGTTTACCGCAGGTGTCACGGTGATCACGACATCAAACCGGATACCGGACGACCTCTACAAGAACGGGCTGAACCGGCAGCTGTTCCTGCCGTTCATTGATCTCATAAAGCAGCAGATGCAGGTCCATGAGATGGTCAGCCCGGTCGATTATCGCCAGGATCGTCTGACTGGGGCGCAGGTCTATTTCTCACCGGTAAATGCCGAGGCAAACGCCAAGATTCGGGAGATCTGGGAGGATCTCTCCGGCGGCCCCGCCCTTCCCCTGACGCTGGAGGTCAAGGGGCGCGAGGTTACTCTACCTGCCTTTCGCAACGGTGTCGCCCGGGCCGGGTTTTATGATCTGTGCGGTAAGATGTTGGGGCCGGGCGACTATCTGGCCATTGCGGAGGTTGTCAAAGTTCTGGTTCTTGAGGACATACCCCGCCTGTCGCGCAACAACTTCAACGAGGCCAAGCGGTTCGTGACGCTGATTGATGCGCTGTATGAGGCAGGGGTGCGCCTGATTTGTTCCGCTGCGGCAGAGCCGGAAATGCTCTATGTCGAAGGGGAAGGCACGTTTGAATTCGAACGCACCGCCTCACGTCTGCGGGAGATGCAGGACAAGGACTGGGGTCAGCAGACCTGAACCAACCTATGGGAACTGGATGCGTTTCCGGGGGCGCTGCCCCCTCGAAAGCAAGGCTTTCTCACCCCCGGAGTATTTTGGGAAAGGTGACAGGCGGGGTACGCAGCAGGCATCCTGGATTTCAGTGTCACCCATTGTCGCGCAGAATATGACCGGCCAGATAGAGCGAGCCGCAGATCAGCACCCGTGCGTGCGGATCCTTGGCGATGATTGCCTGCAGCCCCGCGATTGTGCTCTCTGCCGTTCCTGCTGCAATGCCCACGGACTTGGCGGCGGCTTCGGTCTCTTCAGCGCTGAGCGTATTCACCTCGTCCGGGATTGAAATCGCCGTGAGGCTTTCAACATGTGGCGCCAGCGGGGCCATGTAGCCGCTCACGTCCTTGGTGTTCAACATCCCGCAAATGAGATGCGTGGGCCTTGCGGGCAACCCCGCGAGCACCTTCGCCAGCGCAAGGCCTGCCGCCGCGTTATGACCACCATCCAGCCATAGCTCAGCCTCAGGGGCCACATCCACCAATGGGCCGGTTTTCAGCTTTTGCATCCGGGCCGGCCATTCGGCGTTGGTCATTGCTGCCGCGCAAGCCGCCTCATCAGCGCCCATATGGCGCAGAACAGCCAGAGCGGCACCCGCGTTCTGGATCTGATGCGCGCCCAGCAAGGCAGGCAGCGGGAGATCCAAGAGGCCGGCCTCATCCTGAAACACCAGCCGTCCGCGTTCCTCCCAGACGTGCCAGTGCTGACCATAAGCGATCAACGGCGCACCGAGGCGAGCCGCGGTGGCCTCAATCACCTCCATCGCCTCATCAGGCTGCGGGCCAACCACAACCGGTATGCCGCGTTTGATGATGCCCGCCTTCTCCGCAGCGATCTTGGCCAGCGTATTGCCCAAGAACTGTTCGTGATCGATGGAAATAGGGGTAATCACCGACACCTCCGGCGTGATGACGTTGGTCGCATCCAGACGCCCACCAAGGCCGACCTCCAGCAGAGTGTAATCCGCAGGCATGCGCGAAAACGCCAGGAGACCCGCCACCGTTGTGATTTCGAAATAGGTGATATTTTCGCCGCCATTCTTGGCATAGCACTCATCCAGCACCTCACTCAGATGCTGCTCCGAAATCAGTTCCCCCGCCAGCCGGATGCGTTCGTGGAACCGCGCCAGATGCGGCGAGGTATAGGCGTGAACGCTCTTGCCGCCGCCCTCAAGCCCTGCCCGGATCATCGCCTGGGTCGAGCCCTTGCCGTTGGTGCCGGCCAGGTGAATCACCGGCGGCAGCTTGTCCTGTGGATTGTCCAGGGCCGCCAGCAACCGCCAAACGCGGTCCAGCGTCAGATCAATGATCTTGGGGTGCAGCGCCATCATGCGGGCAAGGATCGCGTCGGAGGTCTGGGTCATTGTGCGGCTCACTGATGTAGGCGACTTTTCGAGGGCAATATGCAAACGGCCCGCGCGCAGGACGAGCGGGCCGTGATATCAAAATTCTAGCAGGATCAGCTCCCTGACGTCGGTGCGTCTGCGGCACCGTTGGCATCATTCGCGGCCTGCTCACTCTTATCTGGTGCAGGCAAGTCGCCAACAATCTGCGGTGGCAGACCCAGGAGCATCCGGGTGATCTTGATCAACTCTTCCCGCATTTCGGTGCGCGGTGTCACGCGATCCAACATGCCGTGATCCAGCAGGTATTCGGCGCGCTGGAACCCTTCGGGCAGTTTTTCGCGAATGGTCTGTTCGATCACGCGTGGACCGGCAAAACAGATCAATGCATTGGGCTCAGAGATATGCACATCCCCAAGCATCGCATAAGAGGCGGTCACACCACCGGTGGTCGGATGGGTCAGCACCACAATGTAAGGCAGACCTGCTTCTTTCAGCATCTGCACAGCAACCGTGGTCCGGGGCATCTGCATCAGCGACAGGATGCCCTCCTGCATACGCGCGCCACCAGCGGCGGAAAACAGCACCAGAGGTCGCTTCAGTTTCACGGCCTCTTCGGCAGCGGCAATGATCGCGTTGCCAACATACATGCCCATGGATCCCGCCATAAAGGAGAAGTCCTGCGCAGCGGCTACGATCGGGGTCCGACCAATTTCACCGGCGGCCACCAGCATCGCCTCTTTCTCGGAGGTCGTCTTCTGCGCTGCTTTCATCCGGTCGGGATAGCGTTTCTGATCCCGGAACTTCAGCGGATCCGCCAGTGGCTCAGGCACGGCAACCTCGGTGAAGATGCCACCATCAAACAGCGCCAGAAAACGGTCGCGGGGGGTGATGTGCATGTGATGGCCGCAATTGTTGCAGACATTCAGATTGTCGCTCAGCTCGCGGTGAAACAGCATGGTGCCGCATTCATCGCATTTGCGCCAAAGGTTCTCGGGAACTTCGCGGCGCGAGAAGATCGAATTGATCCGCGGCCGGACGTAGTTGGTGATCCAGTTCATAAGTCGTGCCTTTGTAGGGGCGGTTTGGACCTTCAAATAAGGCCCCGCGCGTCTAAATGCAATCAGCGCCGGATGGCAAGCCGCGCAACCAGCCAGCAAAGCCCCACAACTGCGAAGTCGAGCCACAGCATCTGCCGCAATACGACAGGATCAGACAGTTCAAAGGGCACCAGAAAGAGGGCCAGCCCAGACAAGCTGGTCGGGGAGCCAAACAGCAGGATCGCAATGATGTTATTGACGAAATGCACGGCCATTGCCGGACCCAGCGTGCCCGCACGCGCGGTGAGGTCCGCCATCATCAGACCAAATCCACCAGCCCAAAGCGCAATGAGAGGTGCATTTGAACCGGCATCCCCCGGCGCATAGTGACCAACCGCAAAAATCGCAGATGGCACCAAAAGCCAGATCAGCGGGTGTAACCCCCGCGCGGCAAGTGTCTGCTGAAGGTAGCCGCGAAACAGGATCTCCTCCGCACTGATCTGTATGAAGATCGCAATCAACGCCAGCGGCAGCAGGCGAAGCCACTGGTGCAGCGCGAGATTCGGCACCAGATCCGATATCACGCCACCGTCCAGACCACCCGGCAGGATTAGCCAGAGCAGCGCCAGCCCGACCATCAGGACGGCAAGACGCAGACCGGTGCGACCAAACTGTTGCAGCGCCAACGGCATGGGGCCAATCACGCTGCTCAAACTGCGCCGGTGCAGCAGCGGCAGTACACAGGCGACAGCAGCTGTCACACAGAGAAAGCTGCCCAGAAGAACCAACATCGCGACCGGCGATCCACCAGCGGGCAGATCGCGGACCCAAGCGCCCGGAAAGGCTGCGATCAGCATCTGAACGGTGACATTCGTCAAAGCATAGCTGAGCACGCCAATGAGAAGCAAACCCAGCAACAGACGCCAGAGTTGCGGCGCAGACCGCGCCGGATCGACCAGCAACGCATGGGCCGCATAAGCTGTTGTCGCGGGCTTAGTGGACATTGCCGGGACGCTCCTCCGCAACGATAGCGGCGGCTGAGACCGCTGGTGTGTCACCGTCGGCGACATTCTGATCCGCTGCCCGTGCGACCCCTGCCACCTGTACCAAGTGCCGCGACACTGTCTCAAGCAACTGCACAGCAACACCGGCATCAGCCTCGATCACGGCGCGGTACTCTTCGGCACCAATCCTGAGGAAACGGCAATCCTCAACCGCGATCAGATCCAGCTGTCGCGTCTCGTGCAGGATCACGGCCAGATCCCCGATCAGCCGCCCCGGTTCAATCTGTGATATCGGCGCGGTCTCCGGAGCGCGGTCCGGCCAGAACAAATCCGCCTTGCCGGACAGGCAGAGGAATACCGCGTCACCGGCTTCTCCATATTGGAAGACATAATCGCCCTTGGCCACGTCATGCCAGCGTGCAGAGAAGGCCAGCAGACGCTGATTTCGTGCATCCAGTTTCGAGAACAGCTCTGTGCTCTGGATCAGTTCCAGCCGTTTGCCCAGGTCGTTTCGCGCGGCACTCTCCATTGGGTCGGTCAGATTGCCCTCAACGCCATCAATTCGGCCATTCTGGATTTTCACAAAAATATCATAACGTTCCGGGTGGTTGAACTGGTCTTCCAGAAACAGCATCGTGGCATTTGGCATCAGCTTGGACAGCCGCTCGCGGGATTTTAGCCTGCTGGCGCTGTCATGGCTGGCCAAGGCGCGGTCCAGAATCAGGATATCGGGCCGCTTGATCGCCGCCCGGGTAAAGGCCGCGCGCTCCTGAAACACAGGTTCCAATGCAGTCCCGCCCAGACCGGCGGGCAAATCATAAAGGATCAGCGCCAGACGCTTGCGCAGCCCGTGTTCTTCCAACACTTCCGCGACCAGATCCTCGACCTGTTTGGCCTTGGCACCCGCACTGAGCGACAGACGTCCGTAGAGCACGTTTTCCAACACGGTTAGCCGTGGCAGGTATGCGTCAGGTGTAATCGAGACGAAGAGATCGCCCAATTGCGCCTGCAGAGCCGGTGCCACATCACGCCGCATATCCAGGATGCGCTGCTTGAACCGCTCCGGAAATGCCGTACCGATTTGCTCCTCAGAGATCAGAAACGGCACTGAGGCCAGCAGCACCCGTTCATCCTCGCGCAGCCCGGTCACCCCCAGCGTGGCCTGTCGGTCAGCAACCTCAGCGATACGCTGATACAGCGCCTCGTCCAGCCCAAGCCGTTTGAACAACGGATGGTTTGTGTCCTCCCGACCAAAGGTCTGCCGCAAGGTTTCCATCACCCCAAGCCCGAAGGTTATCACGTCTTGCTGCAGGCCATGATCCCGCAAAGCACTGATGATCGGTCCGTCTTCCGCGATCAACTCGTCGGGCGCGAGAGGGCGGGTGGGCGCCGCAAAAAGGATATTGCCGCCCAGCGGAACCGCCGGATTGAACACCTCTGGATCAAAACGATGCACCACATCGGCCAGACCCGCATGCGCCAGCCGCTCCGCAACAAGAGGGCGCAAGGCAATGATCTGCTGCACAAGGCCGAGATGCGGACCAATCTGAAACCGGGTGTGCAGGGTGCGCCGAAACAGCTGCTCGTCGATACCCATCGCCTCGACCAGCTGAAACCACCAGTCACGCAGCTCGTTTTCGGATCCAAGCCCCGCCAGCGCCGGGTTGATCCAGTCCGCAGCCAGTGGATCCGGGCTGTTGCCGGCGCGGCAGGCTTCGGTCATCACACGGCTCTTGCCACGGGTCTCGCTGCCTGCAGGCATATGGGGATGATCGCGCAGTGACATCAGCACATTGTCGCCAAGTGAGCCATTGAACAGATAGGGCCGCGAATAGGCATAGCCGACGCGCGCCGCAATCAGCCCCTGATGCAGTTGGTCCAACCGATACCCTGCAATCGTCACCGACCCGCGAAATGGCACGACCTCCCGCGTCAGCAGTGCTGCAAAAGCCGCGCGTTCCGCCTCGCTGCTGCTCTGGATTGCAACACGCCCCCCCGCCGGGATGGTCAGAGACAGATCCTCCAGCACCATATTTCCGTCGGCATCTTTCACCGACACATTGCGCAGTTCGATGGCGCCGCGCAGATGCGGGATATCAGTTGGTGTGCCCTCGATCAGTTCCTCTGGGATCATGCCCTTGGGCGCGAAACGATCGGTCATGATCGACCAGCGCAAGCTCATGTCCTGCACCTGATTGTAGTAGGTCAGCAGCTCCCGCCACGGGGCTGACAAATCCTTGTAAGCGGCCAGAGCGGCCACCAATGCGCCCACCGTGATATCGCCACGGATCGCCAACACTCCCCCGGCTGAGTAAAACACAAAGGGCGTCAGATGCCCGATCATGTTGTTGAGGAACTTCATGAAATACTTTTTGGTGTAGATCCGCCGCCGAATATCGAACAACCGTCCCAAACGTGCCGAAATCTGTGCCAACCGATACCGGCGGCCACCATTGATCCGCAGATCACCGATCCCCGCTGCGGTCTCCCCAATCTCCGCGGAGAAAGCCCGCACCTCTTGGATACGATCCTTGTTCAGCAGGTTGATCTGACGTTGCAGCATCGGGATCAGCCAGGCCTGCAGCGGGATCAGCGCCACCGAGGCCAGCCCGAACCACACGCTTTGCATGAAGAGAAACGCGACAATCGTCAGCATCTGCCCGGCCTGAAACACCGGCTGCGCCACGGCGTCGCCCATCAGGCCGCCCATCGGTTCAGATTCCGAGGTGATCATAGAGACCAGCTCACCCTGACTGGTGGTCCGGAAGTATGGCGCCGGAAAGCGCATCATCCGGTTGATCAGCGTGTACCGCAGGCGCCGCAGAAGACGTTCGGCGACAATGCCCTTCATGGTATTGAGGCGCATCTTCAGAAGGCCACTAATCAGAACAGCCGCTAAAAACCCTACACAAAGCAGCAGCAGATAGTCGACCTGCCCGATCTGCTGCCCCAGAACCTCAACCTGATCCATCGGCGCGCCGATGGCGTCGTTGATAATCCGCTTGGGCAATTCCAACGCCGCATAGAGGAAGGGGAACGTGACCATGGTCAACGCCAACAGACCTATCTGCTGGCGCCGCGAATAGGTCCAGATGAATGAAAACAGGGTGGATTGCATCCCCTGCTCCTTTTGCGTGTCGGAAGATCTCAGCAAGAAATCGCCTGCTGGCTGTGCAGCGGTCAGACCGTAATCATTGCCCCCTGACATTACAAGGCAACACCCGGTCGACTTTTGTGTGATGTGCTTGCTCCAACACGCTCCTCGGACTATGCCAAGGTTGAGCAAGACAACGACCGGCAGAGACCACTGTGACCATCGTAAGCAACGGAAACAACGTACCTATTCAGGATGGAGAGCAGGCTGCGCAACAAGCGCAATACGGGTGCAGCACTATCCTGGCGGGCAGATACTGGTGTGGCTTTTCTACCGCCTTTGCACAGTGGTTTTGCGGTGGCGCACAGCGGATATCGTCAACGATCAGGCAATGTGGTCTGCCCCGGCTGGCCCTAATGATGGTGGCCCCTCTCGCGCTGGCGGGATGCACTGCGGGAACCAGCCCGTCGCGGATCACAGATACATCTGGCCCGCAACCCGGCGATATCACCCGCATGAGCTTTGCCAGCGACACCATTCATCTGGTTCCGCCAACCGGATTTTGCATTGATCCCCGCATGACCGGCCACAGGGCCGAAGGTGGCTTTGCCATCGTGGTCCCCTGCTCCAGCCTGCGCCCCGGCCCCTCGAACCGCAACCGCGCCTTGATTACGGTCGCTGTTGGCCCCGCCGGACCGGCGGATGAGGCACTGACGAGCGCGGATCTGCTGAAAAACGCGCCCGGCGCGCGACTGCTGACGGAACGGAGCGATATGATGCTGCCATTGGTCAAACTGAACATGCCGGATCACCGCGCCCGAGGCGCCAGTCCGATCCATTGGCGCGGCGCCTTCGTGCTGAACGATCAACTGGTGGCGGTTGCGCTCTATGCCCCCGGCGGCAGCCGCAACCTCGGCGGGCGCGGCGCGCGACTGCTAAATGAGCTGACCGCGAAAACGCTTGAAGCCTCCGTGACCGCAGATCTGCCCCCCAGCACCGATGCCGCCGCGCAATAGCGACCGATGCCCCGGCTGCAAACAGGTCGACGCACCCACCAATACCATCGACCGGCAAGATTACCGGCCCGGAGGTTTGTCAGCGCCGATCGCTTTGGCTAGGGTCAGAAAAACAATGCGCACGTCGCCACATTCCGCATCGCGCCGACAATGACAGTGCGCAGGACAGGATATTGAGCCTATGGGCAGGACGATTGAAAAACTGCTATTCAAACGCGTGCTGAAACGATGGCGACGGCTTGCACAACAGGCTCCCAAGGCGCCGCTCAGCCGCCTGAGGGAACAGCGCAATCGCGCCAGAACACTGCGTTTGCATCTGGATCGACTGGTTCATGTCGCCGAAAGCCGACTGGCGCTGCCGCAAATCGGGTCCAACGCCTTTCCGCGCCCCCATGGGACCGACTGGGGTTGGCGCCCGGAACTCTGGCGCGGCCCATTGCCCGTTCCCGGTGCCTCCGCGATTCCCAGCAAGACCCGGCTCGGCGATGAGGTTCAGCTCTTTCACGACTGTGCCGTCTCAGAAATCACCCTACGCCAGCTGCGCAACAATCGTGAGGAAGACCTCGCCCCCTATGGCGTCCGTCTGGACGTGTTTCGCTTTGACGGTTCCTTCCTGTCGCTGGTTATCGAGCTGCCGCAAGAGGTGACCAACGGGCTAAGCCGTGATCATCTGCTGCGGGTGGATTGCACGGTGGAAACCGAAAACCCGATAGAAATCTTTGCCCGGCTCAACATCAAGCATGGTCCGAACACCGAACAATTGGTGCGTGAAATGCCCATGGGCGACAAGCGGACCCACGTCGAATATGACCTCGCCTATGCTGAGCTGAACGAAAAACGCGTCGAGCGGCTGTGGCTGGAACTGATTTTTGAAGCCCCGGAAATGAACCAGGTGACCCTGCGCGATCTCACCCTGTCCCGCAGCCGTCGCGCCAGTCTCTAACCCGCATTCGAAAGGCCCGATATGAGCCAGCTGACATTGACCAAAATTCGTTTTCGCGACGGCCTGTGGGAGGGACGGATCGCAGGCCCCGGAGCGTCAGGCTCCATGCCCGTGATCGAGGTGCGCCACTTGGACCGCCCGGTGCCAGATGTCACCCTCGAAGAAAGTGAAACCGCTGACGAGTGGTCCCTTACCATTCCAATCCCAACCGAAGCGATTGCCGATGGTGTCCAGAGTTTTGTGATCTATGATCTGACGGCCGATACAAAAATCGGTGATTTCACTCTCATCTGCGGTGAGCTGACCGGCGATGATCTGCGAGTCGAGGTAGAACTGTTGCGCGCCGAACTCGATATGCTGAAACGTGCCTTCCGCCGTCATTGCGTCGAAACACAATAACGGCCTCCGAGAGGATATTCAGGCTCTAATAAGGGCGAAGTTCTGACACGCCACCGCGCCATCAGCTCCGCGATTTTGTCAGCGCCAAAAACACATCTTCCAGATCGGCTTCCTCGGTCTTGACGTCCCGGATCGAAATCCCGGCCTCACGTACCGCCGACAAAACCTCTTCTGCGCGGGTCCGATTGCCGTGGTAGCGCAGGATCACCGCGCCATCACCGCGCAACTCCGATGCGATCCCATCGCCCACTGGCAATGCCGTCACAGGATGCGCCGGATGAACAACCATGGCCTTTGCATCCAGCCGTCCCAGCAGATTTGCAGTAGTGTCACGCGCCACCAGCTCACCCTGATTGATGATGGCAATTTCATCACACATTTCCTCGGCCTCTTCGAGGTAATGTGTGGTCAGAATAATGGTCATGCCTTGCGCGTTCAGCTTGCGGATATTCTCCCACAACATCTGGCGCAATTCGATATCCACACCTGCCGTTGGTTCATCCAGTACGAGGATATTGGGGTGATGGACCAGCGCCTTGCCCAACAGCAACCGCCGCTGCATCCCGCCCGACAGGGTCCGGGCGTAGGCATGCGCCTTATCCTCCAACCCAACCATGCGCAGAATATCATCGCTGCGGCGTTCGGTTTTCGGCACCCCGTACAATCCGGCCTGCACCTCCAGCGCGCCACGCGGGCTGAAAAACGGATCCAGGTTCAACTCCTGCGGCATCACCCCGATGGAGGCACGGGACTGGCGCGGGTTTTCATCCTGATCGAAGCCCCAGATCGTGACCTTTCCCGCTGTTTTCAGTACCAGCCCGGCCAGAATATTGATCATGGTGGATTTACCGGCACCGTTGGGGCCGAGAAGACCAAAGACCGATCCACGCGGAATGCTCAGATCCACACCTTTCAGCGCATCTTTGGCAGGTTGCCCCCTGCGGCCCTTGTAGGTTTTCTGCAAACCTTCGATACGGATTGCGTCCTCAGTCATTGCGGCCCTTGCCCCCGGTTTTCCCTTGGCTCATAAAAGCCACTAACTGATAACCAAGAGGACCGCCAGAGATGACCATCGAAGCGCCGGAAACCAAGATCGTGGACAGCTACCGCGTCGCCTGCGACGGCAGCGAAGGTGCGCTAGGACATCCACGGGTCTACCTGCAAATTCCCGAGGCCGAAGGCTTCGTCGAATGCCCCTATTGCGACTGCAAATTCGTCCATAAGGATGCTGTGGGCAAGCAAGCGTAACGGCCTGCCATATCTCCAGTCTAACAAAACGCCGCCAGCTTGGGCGGCGTTTTTCGTATGTGCGTATACTCCCGCCCGCTGTCAGAAACAGAAGTCGATTGTAACGAATTTGAAGCATCAAGACTGCAACGATCAGGGCATGGTAGCTGTTTCTTTACGATGATGGTGCACAGAATAAAGAGTGTATCTGCCAGTACCGGAGATTGAGATGTACAGCGTCGTTCAGTGCATTACGCAAGAACACAGCCTGGGCCTTGTGGCCGTGGCTGCGCTTGTCTGCGTCATCGGTTCCTGTCTGTCGGTACTGATGACCCAGCGCCTCGGCCGGACGGCTGGCACGCGCAAACTTGTCCAGCTTGCCCTCACCAGCCTGATCAGCGGCGGCACCGTCTGGACGACACATTTCATCGCCATGCTCGCCTTCGACCCCGGCTATGCTCATGGGTATGATCCTCTGCTGACTGGCGTGTCACTTGCTGCAGCGGTCGTGGGGATGCTCATGACAAACGGCGTCTACGCATTTGCCCACTCGACCAACTATCGGGTTGCGGCCAGCGGCGCGATGTTCGGTCTGAGCGTTTCTACCATGCACTATCTCGGAATGAGTGGGTATTTGCTGCCTGGAGAAATCGTCTGGCAAACCACCCCGTTGATTTCATCGATTTTGCTCGGCGCTGTGCTGGGGGTGGCGACCTACGAATATCTGACACGCTATGTGACCGGGCGGCACTGGATTGTCGCAGTTGTTCTGATGACACTGACAATCTGCACCATGCACTTCACCGGAATGTCAGCCATCACAGTGCAACTCAGCCCACTCTACTCTGTCCCACCAGAAGTAATTTCTGACGCGACACTCGGCCTGTTCGTACTTGGAACGATGGCAATCATCCTGATGATCGGTTTTGCGGCGCTGAGCATTGAAACCAACATGGAGAGCGAGGCGCGCAATCAGCTGCAACATGCCGCGTTGCATGATCCGCTGACCGGCCTGCCCAACCGGATGGCCCTGACGCGCAAAATGGCAAGCCTAACCGAATTGCTGGAACGCGACGAGACAGAGCGCGTGGCCGTGCTGACCCTGGACCTCAACCTTTTCAAAGAGATCAATGACCTATACGGTCATTCTGCCGGCGACTCCGTTCTGACGACGGTGGCAAACCGACTCAATTCCGTGCTGGAGAAAGATGAATTTATCGCTCGCGTTGGAGGTGATGAATTTGTTGCTCTGAAACAGGGTTTCCGCCGGGTCGATCAGGTACTGGCCTTTGCCGAACGCCTGCATGCGCTCACCGTGGAACCCGTGGATTTCGACAATACATCCGCCATCATCGGCGTCGCGATCGGCGTTGCCACCAGCCTTGAGGACGGTCGGGATATCCGCGACCTGCTACACAAATCGGACGTGGCCATGTATCGCGCCAAGGCGGATGCCGACCGGCATATCTACCTGTTCAACGCACAGATGGAGAAACACAACCGCGCGCGTCTGGAACTGGTCAGCGATCTTCGGCAGGCCTGTATCGCTGGCGATCAGTTTGAACTGGCGTATCAGCTACAGAACGACCTCAGTTCCCTTGCACCCGTTGGCTTTGAGGTCCTGCTGCGCTGGAATCACCCCACAAAAGGCCGCGTTTCTCCGGACACCTTCATCCCGATTGCTGAAGAGACAGGGTTGATCCGTGAGATCGGCCTCTGGGTTCTGCGCACGGCCTGTCAGGAAGCCAGCAGTTGGCCGGGGGATTTCAACATCGCCGTCAATGTCGCCCCGCAACAGTTGATGCAACCGTCCTTTGCCGAACATGTCTCGGACATCCTGCTGGAAACCGGCCTGCCGGCCGAACGGCTCGAACTGGAAATCACAGAGGCCAGTATCATCGATGATCAGGTCCATACGCTGAAGGTCATGCAGCAGCTCAAGACCATGGGTCTGCGCATTGCCATGGATGACTTTGGCACCGGCTATTCCTCGCTCGCGATGCTGCAAACATTCCCCTTCGACAAGATCAAGATTGATCAGAGCTTCGTTCAGAATGTGCACATCGACGCACAGCGGGCTGCAATCGTACGCTCGACCCTGCTGCTCGGCGCGGCATTGAACATTCCCGTCCTGGCCGAAGGTGTCGAAGTCGAGGACGAACTACAGTTCCTGCGCATGGAAAATTGTTCTTCGGTGCAGGGGTTCTATTTCGGCAAGCCAATGACCCGCGACGAAATGCGCGAAGTCGTGCAAGCAAATCAGCCGAAAAAGAAAACCGCTTAATCCCCTGACCTGAGGTTGATTGCTACTGCACCCGATCCAGCACCGCTTTGCGTGCTGGTCTGGTACTGAGCATCGCGGCATCGGACATGGCCGCGGGGTCGTCATCAACATCACTAGTATATACAGCAAAATGTGCCGCAGGCCCTTGGCGCCGCCACGCCGGAATGCGAAACGGCAATTGCTCTCGCTCGCGCGATCACCGATAACGGGGACAACGCGAAACACCGGAGCATCAGCCATGAAAACCACCCCCTTTGGCACCGGCTGCCACCTGCATCTGATCGACGGGTCGGCCTTCATCTTTCGCGCCTATCACGCGTTGCCGCCCCTCACCCGGAAATCTGATGGGCTGCCCATCGGTGCTGTGGCGGGTTTCTGCAACATGCTGCACCGCTATGTTGAAGGCAACACAGGCCCGGACGCGCCAACCCATGTTGCAGTGATCTTCGACAAGGGATCGCACACATTCCGCAATGATCTTTATGATCAATACAAGGCCAACCGCGAAGCCATGCCCGAGGATCTGCGCCCGCAGATCCCCCTGACCCGCACCGCCACTGAAGCGTTCAATATTGCCTGCAAGGAACAGGAAGGATTCGAGGCCGACGATATTATCGCCACGCTTGCGTGTCAGGCCCGCGATGCAGGCGGCCGGGTGACGATTATTTCCTCTGACAAGGATCTGATGCAGCTGGTCGGCGGTGGTGTTGAAATGCTGGACGCGATGAAGAA
This sequence comes from Phaeobacter sp. HS011, assembly GCF_018101215.1. Lineage (NCBI taxonomy): Bacteria > Pseudomonadati > Pseudomonadota > Alphaproteobacteria > Rhodobacterales > Roseobacteraceae > Phaeobacter > Phaeobacter sp. HS011. Next base: position 100,943 of record NZ_JAGEUF010000008.1, read on the forward strand.
TAAACGCATCGACACCGATGGTGTCTTTGAGAAATTCGGTGTCGGCCCGGACCGTGTGGTGGATGTCCAGGCGCTTGCTGGCGACTCGGTCGACAATGTGCCCGGCGCACCGGGGATCGGGATCAAGACAGCAGCACTGTTGATCAACGAATACGGTTCGCTGGAGGACCTGTTGAACCGCGCCGAAGAGATCAAACAGCCCAAGCGCCGCCAGACTCTGATCGAGAACCGCGCGCAGATCGAACTGTCAAAGCAGCTCGTCCAGCTGGACAACAATATGGAGCTGGACTTCACACTGGATGATCTGGGCGTACGCGACCCAGATGCAGACCAGTTGCTCAGCTTTCTGGCTGAGATGGAGTTTCGCACTCTGTCCAAGCGTGTCGCCGATCAATTGGGCAAAGAGGCGCCAGCCATTGTCGACGCCCCCGCGCAGAGCACCGACACCGCCGAGGCTGCGACTGTGGCGGATATGCCCTTCGACAGCAGCAGCTATGAATGCGTCCGTGACGCCGAGGCGCTGAAAAAATGGGTGATCCAGATTCGCGAACGCGGCTGGGTGGCGGTGGACACGGAAACCACTGGTTTTGACGAGATGGTGGTGGATCTTGTGGGCATCTCGCTCTGCGTGGAACCGGGCAGCGCCTGCTACATCCCGCTCACCCATAAATCCGGCAGCAGTGATGATCTTTTTGGTTCTGACGATCTGGCGGACGGGCAGATGCCCCTGCAGGACGCACTCGATCTGCTAAAGCCCGTGCTTGAGGACAACAGCATCCTCAAGATTGGCCAAAATATGAAATATGACGCCAAGATTTTTGCCCGCCGGGGCATTGATGTGGCGCCAATTGATGACACGATGCTGATGTCCTATGCCATGCACGCAGGTCAGCACGGGCACGGCATGGACACACTGTCAGAGCGATATCTGAACCACACGCCAATCCCGATCAAACCCCTGCTGGGGACGGGCAAATCGGCGATCACCTTTGACCGTGTACCTATTGACGATGCCGTGGCCTATGCCGCTGAGGACGCCGATATCACCCTGCGTTTGTGGCAGCTGTTCAAGCCGCAGCTGCACCAGTCAGGCGTCACCACGGTCTACGAGACGCTGGAGCGTCCGCTGGTGCCAGTGCTTGCCCGGATGGAGCGCGAGGGTATCAAGGTTGATCGCGATACGCTGTCGCGTATGTCCAACGCTTTTGCCCAGAAAATGGCTGGGCTGGAGGCCGAGATTCATGAACTGGCCGGCCAAAACTTCAACGTGGGGTCCCCCAAACAGCTGGGCGAGATTCTGTTTGATAGGCTCGGCATGGAGGGTGGCAAGAAGGGCAAGACCGGCGCCTATGCCACCGGGGCGGATATTCTTGAGGACCTCGCGACCGAACACGCCTTGCCGGGTCTGGTGTTGGACTGGCGCCAGTTGAGCAAGCTTAAATCGACCTATACCGATGCGCTTCAGGATCATATCAACGCTGAAACCGGGCGCGTTCACACCTCCTATGTGCAGACCGGGGCTAACACTGGGCGCCTCGCCTCAACCGATCCCAACCTGCAAAATATCCCCATCCGCTCCGAGGAAGGGCGCCGCATCCGCGAGGCCTTTGTTCCGGAGGAGGGCAATGTGCTTCTGGCGCTGGACTACAGCCAGATCGAACTGCGTATTCTTGCCCATGTTGCGGGAATTGACACTCTCAAACAGGCCTTTGCCGAGGGGCAGGATATTCACGCCCTCACCGCGTCAGAGATGTTCAACGTCCCGCTGGAGGAGATGACATCGGACATCCGCCGACAGGCCAAAGCGATCAATTTTGGCGTGATTTATGGTATTTCCGGCTTTGGTCTGGCCCGTAACCTGCGCATCCCGCGGGCCGAGGCGCAGGGCTTCATCGACCGCTATTTTGAACGCTTCCCCGGCATTCGCCGTTACATGGATGAGACCGTCGCCTTCGCCAAAGAGCACGGCCATGTGCAAACCCTGTTCGGGCGCAAGATCCACACGCCGGAGATTTCCGCCAAGGGACCGCGCGCCGGGTTTGCCAAACGCGCCGCGATCAATGCGCCGATCCAGGGTACCGCAGCCGATGTGATCCGCCGCGCGATGATTCGGATGCCTGCTGCCATTGCTCATCTGCCTGCACGGATGCTGCTGCAGGTTCACGACGAACTGCTATTCGAGGTACCGGAAGCCGCGGTTGAGGACACCATCGAAACCGCCCGTCAGGTGATGGAAACCGCGGCAGACCCGGCCGTTCATCTGGACGTGAAACTGGTGGTGGATGCAGGCAGGGGCCAGAACTGGGCGGAGGCTCACTAAAGATCTGCTCCAAAACCGACAAGGCTTGCTGCCCCCCCTTTGGCCGGGGCGGCACCACGGTGATACGCGCCTGATCGGGCAATGCCAGCCATCGACCTGAGGCGCAGCGCGCCATGCCACCGGCATGGCGCCCGGCCCAACGGGAAGACCGGCATCTTTGATGCTGGGGTGACGGGCGGGAGAACCGCGCCCCTTGGCCTGCGCTCTTAGTTTTTTGCGCTGTGTGGCCCTGTTTCCGCAGGCGGTTTTACCATCCAGGCCACCAATCGGCGGACCGCAGGCGCCACCACAAGCACAACTGCAAAGGCCACAGGCCAGCCGAAACTCCAGGCTGACATCCATAGCCCCGGCGCCGCAGCGCTCAGGCCAACCGCCTTCAGCGTGGCAACTCCCGTCACAATGCAGGACATGACACCCGACAAAATCAGACCAAACAGGACAGGGGCGAATCGCGCAGGGAACATGATGGTCTCCGGTCGTGGATCAATTGCCGCGTTATGCCCTGCGATCAATCACATTTCAATTCTCGAATATGTCATGACGCAGCAGTCGGACCTTTGGCCGCAGTCACCTCATGCCTGACAGTGGTTGGCATGACCCGATGCGACCTCTGTCAGCCCATCCAGGCCAGACTGTCTTCTGTCCGTTTGGTACTCGGGGTGTATTCGGCACTGACCCAGCCTTCATAACCGCTCTCGTCAATCGCCGCGAAGAGCTGCTCGAAATCCACCGGTCCGGTTCCCGGCTCGCAGCGCCCAGGAGCAGCCCCGATCTGAACGTGGGCTGCGCGGTCGCCAAAGGCCTCCCAGACCTTGATCGCATCCCCATGGATAAGCTGCGCGTGATAGGCATCATATTGCAGACCAACATTTTTGCGGTCCACGGCCTCCAGCACCTCAACCGCGAGATTATAGTCGTCTAGAAAATACCCCGGCTGATCACCGCTGTTCAGCGGTTCGATGGTGAATTGCTGTCCGGGCGCATAGTCGGCGGCCCATTGCAGATTGCGGATCAACGTGTCTTTGGCCACATCTCCTTTGGCGTAACCAGCCATAATGTGGATCATGCCCGGCCGCAGCACCTCCGCGTAGCGCAGCACCCGCCGGATATCACGTTGAAACCGGTCCGACCCCATCGGCAGCGCTGCATAGCCCGGCATCCCGCCGGTGTAGTTGGGAGGCGGTGCGTTGATCAGCAGCAGCTCAAGCCCATTGGCCAGCAAGGCCCTCTGAGTTTCTTTCGCAGCCAACTCATAGGGAAACAGGATTTCCACCGCCTCAAACCCGGCCCGCGCGGCCGCAGAAAAACGATCCAGATAGGGCAGTTCCGCAAACAGCAATGAAATATTGGCCGCAAATTTCGGCATTGGAAAACCTCCTTTGGAGCCACCCCCGATTGGCGGCCAAACAGACATGTGCCGGACGATGCCACCTCAATGGTCCAGCCCAGCCCCCGCCAGGTTCACCATTGATCCGTCCAGGATCACACCGCCTCAATCTGCCTCAGATCTCCACCGATTTTGAGCGGGTTTTCACAAGAATTTTCGCTAATTTTACAATATACTCAATTGGGTCAGCGACTTCCCGCCCCATCGCAACGCGACCGGCAGCCCTCTGCCGACGCATTAAGATTTCGGTCCGGTTCAGTCGTCCGGCAGTTCATCCGATGGGATGATTCCAAAGAACTCGCCGCCCGACCACAGGCCAAACCATCCGTCCCGGTGACACCCCAGATCCACCAGCCGGTAAAAGCTCTTGCGATCAATCAACGCCTCCAGACCGGCGCGTACCATCACATAGGGGGCTGGCTCACCGGTCTCTTCGTCCCGCACGACGCGGATTTTATGCGCGGGCCCGGCCTCAACCCTATCGCCGACATGGGTTTCAAACCGCAGCACCTGCGCCTCATCAGTGCCGCCCACTTCGAAATCAACCGCGACGAAGGGGGCATCCTCCACCGTGATGCCAACCTTTTCGACGGGTGTGACAAGAAAATACTTGCCGTCTTCCAGCTTCAGAATGGAGGAAAACAGCTTCACCAATTCAAACCGCCCGATTGGGGTGCCGAGGTAGAACCATGTGCCATCGCGGGCAATCCGCATGTCCAGATCGCCGCAAAACGGCGGATTCCACAGATGCACAGGTGGCAGCCCACCTTTGCTCGCCGTTTTGGCCGCAGCCGCCAGACCCTCCGCGCTGGGGGGTTCTGATCCGGTTTCGGGGGTGTTGCTGCCGGAAGTCACGGGATTTTGTCCGCTCATTGCTTTTGCCATTTTCTGTCAACGCGATACAGTATCACTATATATTCGCCATGAAGGGAAAGTCATGTCCGAACCCGACGATCTGCTGGCCGAGATTGAAGCGCTTGAAGACAAGCTGACACAGGCCAGGTCCTCTATCACCCGGCGCTTTATCGGTCAGGAGCGTGTGGTCGATCTGACCCTGAGCACGCTGCTGTGCGGTGGCCACGGACTGCTGATCGGCCTGCCTGGGCTGGGGAAGACCCGGCTGGTGGAAACCTTGTCTACGGTCATGGGACTTGCAGGCAACCGGGTGCAGTTCACCCCGGATCTGATGCCTGCCGATATTCTGGGATCCGAGGTGCTGGATACCGCCAATGACGGCAGCCGCGCCTTTCGCTTTGTGCCGGGGCCGGTCTTTTGCCAATTGCTGATGGCGGATGAGATCAACCGCGCCAGTCCCCGCACACAATCTGCGCTGCTGCAGGCAATGCAGGAGCGGATGGTGACCGTGGCAGGTGCCGACCGCCCCCTTGGCACACCCTTTCACGTGCTGGCCACTCAGAACCCGATTGAGCAGGAAGGCACCTATCCTCTGCCGGAGGCACAGCTGGACCGTTTTCTGTTCCAGATTGATGTGCCCTATCCGACCCGCCAGACCGAACGCGATATTCTTCTGGCCACCACAGGGGTTGATGAAGGCCGCGCGCATCAGGTCTTCACTGCGGATGATCTGATGGCTGCACAGACTCTGCTGCGCCGGATGCCTGTCGGGGACAGCGTGGTAGAGATGATCCTGGATCTGGTTCGCGCCTTCCGCCCGGAGGACCCTGCCGCCTCTGAACGGGTGCAGCAGACGGTGGCTTGGGGGCCAGGGCCGCGGGCAGCACAGGCCCTGATGCTGGCGGTACGTGCCCGTGCGCTGCTGCAGGGACGCCTCGCCCCCAACGCTGACGATGTGCTGGATATGGCGCAGCCCGTGCTCAGCCACCGGATGGCCCTGAACTTCGCAGCCCGCGCCCGCGGCGAAAGCCTGACTGATCTGATCACCACCACAGCCGAGACCATGGCACGACCCGGCGTCGCCGCGTGACACAGGCGCGCGCCCATCAGCCAAGCGGAACCGCTGGCAGCCCCCCAGGCTCTGCAGCGGACCTGCGCCACCGCGCAGAAAGTGCGGCCAGTCGCTTCCCGCCGCTTCTGGTTCGCGCACAGCAGCTGGCCGGGTCCGTGCTTCTGGGCGAACACGGCCGCCGTCGTGCCGGGATGGGCGATGATTTCTGGCAATACCGTCCGGTGCAGGCTGGGGACAGTCGCCGCATGATTGATCACCGCCGATCCGCCAAGGGAGATCAGCAATTCGTGCGCGAGCGGGAATGGCAGATCGCCCAGACGGTGCATCTTTGGGTCGATCAGGGCGCGTCCATGCGCTTTGCCTCCACCCCGGCGCTGCCGGAGAAAATTGACCGCGCCCGGCTGCTTGGACTGGCCGCCTCGGTGATGATGCTAAGGGCGGGGGAACGTGTCGGCCTCACCGGCGGACGCCTGCCGCCCCGGCGCGGCAATGCCCAGATCCTGCGATTGGCCGACGCATTCAGCCTGAATGACGAAGACGACTATGCTCCGCCCGAAGATCGCGCCATGCAACCACAGGCGCGAGTGCTGTTTCTCTCCGATTTCCTGGGCCCCTTTGCGCCACTGGAACAGGCGCTGGCCAAGGCCGCAGATCGTGGTGTCCACGGCGTGCTGATGCAGGTGCTTGACCCTGCGGAGGAAGAGTTTCCCTTCGACGGGCGCACCATCTTCGAAAGCGTGGGTGGCGGGGTGCGACATGAAACACTGAAGGCTGGCGCCCTCAAACAGCGCTATCTTGACCGGCTTGCTGAACGCCGCAACGCGCTTGACCACTTGTGCCGCGCGGCAGGCTGGCGTCTGGGCACTCATCACACAGGTGATAGCGCGCAGGCCGCCTTGATGTGGCTGTTTCAGGCCATGGAAAGAAGCGGCTCATGACGACCATTGCAGGCATCGGCTTTACAGCCCCCTGGCTGCTGCTGGCGCTTCTGGCGCTACCCCTGTTGTGGCTGCTGTTGCGGGCGGTGCCGCCCGCCCCGCGCAAACGCCTGTTTCCAGCGGTCACCCTGCTTCTGGGGTTGCGCGACGACGACAGCCTGTCGGACCGCACCCCATGGTGGCTGCTCTTACTGCGACTGATGGCCGTGGCGGCAGCCATTGTCGGGCTGGCGGGACCAGTTCTCAACCCCACCGCGACCCCGACCGGGCGCGGCCCGTTGCTGGTGGTGCTGGATGGCAGCTGGGCCGGCGCCCCGGACTGGGACCGCACCCGAGAGGAAATCGACCATCTTCTGTCTGAGGCCGGACGCGCTGATCGCCCGGTCGCCGTACTACGCCTGACCGCCCCCCAACCGCCTGAGTTCCAAAGCGCGGCAAGCTGGCGTCGTCAAATCATCGGTGAGGCACCGCAAGCCTGGCAGCCAACGCCGGAGCAACTGGCGCGTGCCCGGACCCAGATAGACACCCTTGAGGGTGGGTTTGACAGCCTCTGGTTCAGCGACGGGCTGACATATGAAGGCCGGGACGATCTGCTGGCGACGCTGCGCCAACGCGGTCGGCTGACCGTCTATGAACATGCCACCCCCCGGCTGGCACTGCGCCCGGTTGTTTATGTGGATGGCGCAATGGAAATCACCGTCGTTCGTAGCAGCCCGCAGGCCGCCTCTGGCGACGGGAGGGGCGCAACAGGCCCCGGCGCAGGCGACGATCAAACCGTGACTGTCCTTGCCAAGGGGCCAGACCCGGGCGGCACCATGCGAACCCTCGGCTCAGTGACAGTGGATTTTGCCGACCCGGACAGCACTTCCGCCGACGGCAGTGAAGCCACCGCCCGCCTGTCTCTGCCCGCAGAGCTGCGCGCGCGCATCCGCCTGTTCGAGCTGCAGGGCCAAACCAGTGCCGGGGCCGTATCGCTCGCCGATGACGGGCTGCGCCGCCGCGAAGTGGCACTGATCTCAGCCCAAAGCGGTAACGAAGGTCTCGCCCTCCTCTCGCCCCTGCACTATCTGCGCAAGGCGCTGGCACCGACCGCTGATTTGCTTGAGGGCGGGCTAAGCGATCTTCTGCCCGCCAATCCTGACGTGATTGTCCTTGCAGATACCGCCCGTCTGCCCCCCGATCAGGAGGCTGCGGTGGTGGATTGGGCCACCGAGGGCGGGCTGCTGCTGCGTTTCGCCGGTCCCCGGCTGGCCGCCAGCGACACCGCCCGCACCGACGAAGAACCGCTACTGCCTGTACGCCTGCGGATTGGTGGCCGCAGCATCGGCGGCGCCATGAGCTGGGGAGAGCCGAAAACCCTGGCCCCCTTTGCCGAAGACTCTCCCTTTTTCGGGCTGAACATTCCCCCTGATGTCACCGTCAGTTCGCAAGTGGTCGCGCAGCCCGATCCCTCTCTGGCGGAGCGGGTGATCGCAGAACTCTCCGATGGCACACCGCTGGTCACCCGCAAGCCGCTTGGCAATGGTCAGATCGTATTGTTTCACGTGACCGCAAATGCGGAATGGAGCAGCCTGCCGCTCTCCGGTCTGTTTGTGCAGATGATGGAACGGCTGGCGATTTCCTCCGGCTCCAAACCGGCGGAGGCCGTGGATCTGGAAGGCACCACATGGGCACCCCTTCAGGTGCTGGACGGCTTTGGCGATCTCTTCGATGCAGATGCGCTGCCCGGTGTGGCCGGGCCAGATCTGATCGCTGCTACAGCAGGACCCGAGCTACAACCCGGGCTCTATCAAAACGGCGACCGGCGGATCGCACGCAATGTGATACGTACAGCGGATCAGCTAACTCCGGCGCAGTGGCCCCTCGGCCTCCCTGTCAACGGCTATGGGGCCACGCCCGAACGCCCGCTGGGTGGCCTGCTGATCAGCCTCGCCCTCCTTCTCCTGGCCCTTGATGTGATTGCGGCCCTGTTGCTCTCCGGGCTTCTGCCACGCCAGCCGCAGACCTCAGCGAGCAAGATGCGCAACATGATCTCGCTTCTGCTGTTGGCCACCTCCGTCTGGGTCATCAGCCCCGGTCACGACACGCGCAGCCACGCCCAAGGCAACGCCATCGCGATTGAGGAGGTTACCCCCTCCCCCCCGTCTGATCCCGCAGCTGATGCCTTGGCCGCAGAGCGAGCAGCCGAGCTGACACTGGCCCATGTGCTGACCGGCGACCCCCAGGTCGATCAACTGGCGCGTGACGGTTTGCAGGGGCTGTCCAACACGCTGCGGTTCCGCACCTCGGTCGAGCCCGCCCCCCCCGCCGCTGTCAACCTGGAGCGCGACGAGCTGGCCTTCTACCCACTGCTCTACTGGCCGGTGACCGCCAATCAGGCGATGCCCTCGGGCGCGGCCTATGACCGGCTCAACACCTATCTGCGTACCGGCGGGATGATCCTCTTTGACACCCGCGATGCCGATCTGACCCGCGCCGGGGCCAGCAGCCCCGCCGGACGCCGCCTGCAACAGTTGGCACTGCGGCTGGATGTACCACCGTTGGAGCCACTGCCCGCCGACCATGTGCTGACCCGCGCTTTCTACCTGCTGCAGGATTTCCCCGGACGCCACAACCGCGGCGCCGTCTGGGTCGAAGCCGCGCCCGCTGACGCCCAACAGGTCGAAGGCATCCCATTTCGCAACCTCAACGATGGTGTTACGCCGGTTGTTATCGGCGGCAATGATTGGGCCGCCGCCTGGGCCGTGGACGACAACGGTCGCCCCCTGCTGCCGGTTGGGCGCGGCTACGCGGGAGAGCGTCAACGCGAACTGGCCTACCGCTTTGGTGTCAATCTGGTGATGCATGTGCTGACCGGGAACTACAAATCCGATCAGGTGCATGTCCCGGCGCTGCTCGATCGGTTGGGGCAATGACATGAGGCTGGACGTATGACGCAAACCATCCTCTTTGACCCGCTGGTCCCCTGGTCTGTGATCTGGCTGCTGGCGGCCCTTACCACGGCAGTACTCACTCTCGCGGTCTGGAAACGTCTGGCCGGATGGCCCATGCGCGCCCTTGCTGCCCTCGTCCTGATCGGCGCCCTCAGCGGTCCGGTCTACCAGATCGAGGATCGCGCCCCGCTCAATGATATCGTGCTGGTGCTGGAGGACAAAACTGCCAGCCAAGCCCTTTCCGACCGTCCCGAGCAGACCAGCGCCGCCGTGACAGCGCTGGAAACCGCGCTCGCCCAGCGGGCCAATACCGAGGTCCGCCGGATCCCGATCGACAGCATACCAGCGCGCGAGGGCCGCAGCGACAACAGCGGCACCCTCCTGATGGGCGCGCTGGCAGAGGCGCTGGCCAATGTGCCACGCGGACGGGTCGCCGGGATCATTGCGATCAGCGATGGTCAGATCCATGACAGCGCACAAACCCCGGCCCTGCCTGCCCCGCTGCATCTGCTACTGACCGGCCGCCCCGGTGATTGGGACCGGCGGCTGATCGTGAAGAACGCCCCCAGTTTTGCCATCATCGGTGAACCGGTGACGCTGACCCTCAGGATTGAGGATCAGGGCGATGCTCCGACAGCGGGCGACCTGGCGGAACTGGCGATTTCCATCGGCGGCGCCGAGCCTCAGCGCTTCAATCTGCCGGTTGGTGTCGATTTCGACCTGCCGCTGACGCTGCCTCATGGCGGACGCAATGTGATCCAATTTACCGTCCCCACCGCCGAAGGCGAGCTCACGGATCGTAACAATGCCGCGCTGGTCCAGATCAACGGTGTCCGCGACCGCCTGCGTGTGTTGCTGGTCTCCGGCGAGCCGCATCCCGGCGGGCGCACCTGGCGCAATCTGCTGAAATCCGACAGCGCCGTGGATCTTGTACATTTCACCATCCTGCGCCCCCCGGAAAAACAGGATGGTGTACCGGTGGATGAGCTGTCGCTGATTGCCTTCCCCACGCGGGAGCTGTTTCTGGAGAAGATCAACGATTTCGATCTGATCATCTTTGACCGTTATAAGCGCCGTGGCATCCTGCCCGCGATCTACCTCGATAATGTGGCCGATTACGTGCAGCGCGGTGGCGCCGTTCTTGTCGCTGCGGGGCCGGATTTTGCCAGCGCCGACAGTATCTATCGCTCACCGCTCTCCAGTATTCTGCCCGCCAGCCCTTCGGCGCGGGTCCTGGAACGGGCCTACAGGCCCGAGATCACCGACCTCGGCCAGCGCCATCCCGTCACCGCAGATCTGACCGGCGCCGCTGATTGGGGTCGCTGGCTGCGCCAGATCGAAGTCGACGTGCCCGAAGGCCATGTTTTGATGAGCGGCGTCGACTCCCGTCCCCTGCTTGTGTTGAACCGCGTCGAGGAAGGGCGGGTGGCGCTTCTGGCCTCGGATCATGCCTGGCTCTGGAGCCGGGGATACGAGGGCGGCGGCCCACAGCTGGAACTGCTGCGCCGCCTGGCCCACTGGATGATGAAAGAGCCGGAGCTGGAGGAGGATGTCCTCTCCGCCGAGGCCACCGGCCAGCGTATGCGTATTCAGCGCCGCAGTCTCGACGCGGATGTCGGCGAGGTCACCGTCACCGCCCCGGATGGCAACACCGCGATGGTCACCCTGACCCAGACCGCACCCGGCCGGTGGGAAGGCCGCTATGAAGGGCCGGAACCCGGTCTTTACCGGCTGAAAGAGGGTGAACAATCCACCGTGATCGGCCTCGGCCCTGCGGCCCCGCGCGAATTCGAACAGACCATCGCCACCGGGGAGATCATGGCCGCCGCTGTGGCCCAGACACGCGGCGGCGTGCGGTCGCTTCATGATGGCATACCCAGCCTGCGCAGCGTACGCGCCGGACGTGTTGCAGCAGGGCGCGGCTGGATCGGCCTGACACCGCGTGACGCCTATCGTACCACCTCGGTCAGGCAGACGCCGCTGCTGCCCGCCTGGCTGGTTCTGCTGATGGCCAGCGCTGCGATCATCGCTGGCTGGCTGCGCGAGGGGCGGAGCTGATTCCACATTCCAGCAACCTCACAGCTACTCATCCGGGCGGGTGATGCGTACCCGTGCCTGATCCGATCTGCCGTTACGGTCAACAACCACCAGCGTTGAAAACCCGCGTTCCAGCCCCAGCAGATCGATGCTGCGACGGCGGGCACCGGTCACCACGGGTGTCTGATTGGCCAGCACCAGAAACGGCGCTTCGCCGCCCTTGATCCGCAGGGTCATTTGCCCGCCCTCAGCCAACAACAGAGCCGCCCCATCCGGGGGAAAGGCCAGCTGCAGGCGCTCACCGGGCGGGCCACCAATGCCCCCCCTGTCAAAGCGCTGCAATGGCAATGGCAGCTCCGCCGTAGCGACGCGCAGGGTAGAGGCAGGTGCGGCTGGAAAGGGGGTAAACCCGCGTCCAATCCGCCCAAAGGCCTCAAACAACAGTGGCGCCGCCAACTCCGCTCCAAAAGCTCCCGGCACCGGCGTGCCATCCGCCCGTCCCAGCCAGACCCCCACCACATAGCGGCCATCCCATCCGATCGCCCAGGTATCGCGGTGCCCGTAGGATGTTCCGGTCTTATAGGCCACCATACCCGCAGGCGCCCCGGCTGGAGGCGGAACGCCGCGCAGAATATCGCCGATCTGCCAGGCAGAGACCTTGCTCATCAGACGCGGCATCCGCTCATAAGGGGCCTGCAAACGCGCCCGCAACCGGGGGCCTTGCCCGCCAGCCGCCAGCCCCGCATAGACCTGCACCAGATCACGCAGCGACACGCCGACCCCGCCCAGCGCCACCGCAAGCCCCGGCTTGCCGCCCGGTAACCGGGGGCGTGCGCCGCCCCGCCGCAACGCTGACATCAGCCGCGCCGGGCCCAATGCCTGCGTCAGCTGTATCACCGGTGTGTTCAGCGACAGCTGCAGCGCCCGCCGGATCCGCAGATCCCCCCGGAAGCGGCCGTCGAAATTCTGTGGCGCATAACCATCGATATCAATCGGCCCATCGTGGATCAGCGTCTCAGGATGGGCCAGCCCCTGATCAAAAGCGAGACCGTAAACCAACGGTTTCAGCGTCGATCCGGGGGAACGTGGAGCCCGTGTCATATCCACAAACCCCTGCCGCAGATCATCGCGGTACCCGGACGATCCGACAGAGGCGAGGATCTCGCCACTCTGGTGATCCGCCACCAGCACCGCGGCCGAGAGCCTAGCATCCTGCCGCGCCACGCTTTCCGTCAGCAGCTGCGCCAGACGCTGCTGCAGTCCCGCTTCCAGGGTCAGATCAATTCGCGCCTGCTCCGGTGTCTCTGCCACCAGATAATCCGCCAGATGTGGCGCCAACTGAGGAAAGACCCGCATGCCCCGTGGCATCGGCGCCTGTGCTGCGGTCTCTGCTGCGTCAGAAGCCAGCACCCCGGCATCGCGCATCCGCTGCAACACCCGGTTGCGGGCCCGGCGCGCGTCTTCCGGCATACGATCCGGGCGGCGCGCCTCCGGTGCCTGCGGCAGCGCCACCAGCAACGCCGCTTCGGCGGGAGTGAGCCGCGACGGCTCCTTGCCGAACCAGGCATAGCTCGCCGCACGCACCCCTTCGATGTTGCTGCCAAACGGCGCGTGGATCAGATACAGTTCTAAAATCTGGGCCTTGCTGAGGCGACGTTCTAGGGCCAGCGCCAACCGAATCTGCCGCAGCTTGCCCGCCCAGCGCCCGGTACTTCCATCCTCCAGCAGTCGCGCCACCTGCATGCTCAGCGTTGACCCGCCCGAAACCACCCGCCCCTGCCACAGGGCCTGTGCCGCCGCCCGCAATAGCGCCAGCGCATCGACACCATTGTGGTCATAGAACCGCTTGTCTTCATATCGCAGCAACATTGCGCGATAGCCTGCATCGACCTGATCCACGGTTACAGCCATACGCCAGATCCCATCCGCCACCGGATAGGCCCGCAACAATTGGCCATTGCGGTCGCGCAGCTCTGTCGCGGTCTCCGCCAGCGTGGCGGGCATTGGTGTGTTCTCGACCCAGGCGTTGAAGGCAACAACGCCGATCACCACCGCCGCACATAGGCCAGACAAGCCTCCAGCCCACCAACGCCATCGACGGGATCGACGCGAGGCCGGTTCCGACAGGGGGATCACCGGACCTGGACGCGGCCCGTCGCGGTGCGGGCGCGATAGGCAGGCCGGTACATATCCTCAACCGAAGCCGCCGGATGATGGAACAGACCCGGCGTTACCGCGCGCGCCACATAGGCCAGCGTCACCGGAGCGCCCGCCTCCCCATCGCGTCCACGCCGCAGGTCGACCGCCGCCAGAAACCGGTCTGCACGGAACTCGGCATGGCGGGCCTCGCTTAGCGTGAGCCAGTCGAGACCGCGCACATCACCGGACCGCAGCAAACTCGGATTGTCGATCTCAAGCCCCGCAGGCAGCGGATCATTGATCATCAATCGTGCGCCAGCCGCCTCAAACGGTACCACCCGCAGCACCGTGACAAAACGGTCACCGACGGTGAACTGGTCCGGGACCAACGCCTCACCTTCCATCGAATAGTAGCTGCGTTCGATACTGTATCCGGTCCCTCCCGCAGGGGCCGCGACCAGCGGTACACCCAGAGTGGTCAGCGTGATGTCCACATCCTTGCCGGAGGCAGCAGTCAGCGCCAGCGGGTCCCGATCCTGATCCCCCTCCAGCACCTCAACCATGGGTCCATTCACCGTTTGACCATTGACCAGCAGCCCGGATCCGCCATCCCCACCGATCAGCGCATGGGCCGCCATCAGCGTCCAGGCGCTTTCCTGTGTGGAGAGCAGCTGACCATCCCCGACCAGTCCCGCACTCAGGGCGCGACGATCCACCGCCTCCGACCCGGCCTCACTGGCAAGGGCCAGAACCCCGGCCTGATCGCGGCGCAGGCTGCCGTAGTCGGCCCGCCACAGTGTCGGATCAGGAGCGGCGCGGTGCAGCATCGCGGCGGCACGGGCGAACATCTGATCTGCCCGACGCTGATCGCCATAGGCCGCCAGAGCCGCCCCCACCTGCGCCACTGACAACGGTGTGGCGAAATCACCGGCCTTCACATCCGCATAGTAGCGCAGATCCCCCATTGCCGCCTCACCTTCGCGGGCCAGAACCAACAGCGCATAGGCGATATCCTCGCCTCCATTGTCAAAATCGGGCGCGTAGTTCACCCGGTTGCGCAGATTGTCCAGCGCCTGACGGAACCGTGTCTCAGCCACCTGATAGCCCTGCGCCCGTGCGCGACTTAGAAAATCACTGGCATAGGCATCCAGCCAGAAATCGCCACTTTCTGCACGCCACAAACCAAAGCCACCGTTGCTGGCTTGGCGCGCCAGCACCTGCCGGATGGCGCTGTCGATCTTTGCGGTGACCTCAGGCGCGCCCCCCAGTCCCGCAGCCTTTGCCACCGATGACAGATACAACAGCGGCAATGCGCGCGAGGTCACCTGTTCGGTGCAGCCATAGGGGTAGAGATCCAACCCATTGAGCAGCCCCGGCACATCAAACCGCGCCAATGGCCCCGCAGACATCACCGCCCGCGCACTCTCCGGTCGCAGCCCGGTAAAGACGTCAGAGGAGAACAGGAAACTGTTCCCCGCCGCCAACTGGAAGCGGCGGGTGGTCGCAACCATCGGATCATTGGCCCGCACCGGCAGGCGCAGGGTCTGAATCAGGGTCTCCCCCTCAGCGGTGGTCAGCGTCAGTTCAATCTCAGGGTCGCCAACGGACAGCGCCGCAACGGGCAGGATCACGGTCTCGCTGCCGCCGGGTGCCAGTACAAGCGATTGGGGCAGCGCGCCGATCTCCAAACCCGCGCCAAGGGTACGGGCCGCAAGCTCCAGTCGACCGGCAGGGCCGTCCGCATGGGTGACCTCGATCTGCACCCGGCTGCTATCCCCCGGCGCCAGGAAGCGCGGTGCCGTCGCACTGACCACAACCGGATCCCGAACCAGCATGTCTTCAGCTGCCTGCCCAACCGCGCTCTGCGACCAGGCGACCGCCATCACCCGCACCGTCCCGTTAAAGGGCGGCAGCGTGATCGGCACCTCGGCGCGCCCCTCCGCATCAAGCTTCACCGGACCGGAAAACACTGCCATCAGATCCTGCGTCGGCGGCGGTGACTGCAACCGCATCCCGGTGCCCGCATCCCCACCCGAACGCACCCGGCCAAGCGCCCCGGTGCCAGTCTCAATCAACCGCCCGTATAAATCGCGCAGTTCCATCCCCAGCCGCCGCTGGCCATAGTAATGCGCCGATGGATCCGGGCTCTGAAATCCGGTCAGGTTCAGAATCCCCAGATCAACCGCTGCCAACGTCAGCCAGACCTCTTCGCCGGGGGCGGCACCGCGCACCTCAACCTTGGCCAGCTCGGTCCTGCGTGGTCGGGCCACCTCGGGCAGGTCTAACATCACCTGCAAGTCCTGCTCCGGCCGGGTGACCGTGGCATGCGCCAGCCCCAGCGCCCGGGTCGGGCTTTGATCTGCCTTGCCCGCCAGCGGCTGTACCACCATCGCAGAGACATAGGCGCCACTGCCCCAATCAGCAGCAACACTCAGCGGGATCACCGTTTCCCCGGCGGGCACCTCGACCATTTGGCGACTGATCAAACGGTTCGACATCACCGAGACCAGTGCGGTTCCGGCGCCACGGCTCACCACGCGCAGGCGTGCGGTATCACCCGGCTTATAGCTGTCACGATCCAATGACACCTCCAGCTGGTCCGGCGTATCCGCCCCCTCGTCCGGGACGTACCAGCCTGCATAGAAGTCACTGGACGCCGCGACATAGGGCACGCCCTGATGCTCTACCACCAACTCATATCTGCCCCAGTCAACCGGCTGTTCCAGCACCAGTGGCGTGGCGGCATTCACCTTCGCCGCGCCGGTTGCAACACGGCTGCGGCGGGTCGTTGGTTCCCAGTTCCAGTTCCCGTAAAGCTGATACCACTGATAGCGCGTTTCCACCCGGTTCAGCGTCCATGTCACCGGCATATCCTGCGGGCTGCCATCAGGAGCCAGCGCGACAATGGAAAACCGCGCCGCAGCACCTTCCGCGACAACATCCTCAAACAACGGCTTAATGCCAATCACCGGACCGTCCGGCTGCAGGGCCACGCTCAGTTGCCGTTCAACCGGACGTGCACTGCCATCACTCAGACGGGTGGTCACCTCCGCGACAACAGGCTGACCCAGCGCCTCAATCTCGGGCAGCGCCACCGAAAGTGTCCCAATCCCCTCCGCGTCCGTACGCGCGCCGCCGAAATGGCGACTTTGCGGGGCAACCACATCGTCGTAGCGGCCAAATCGGTAGCCGTCCCATCCCGCCAGCTGATCCGCCGGGCGTAGCGTCACCTCGCCGTCGATACTGAGATCCCGACCCGGCGCGCCGAACAGATACCGCGCCTCAATCCGCAAGGGACTGCTGGTGCCGGGACGCAGCTCCTGCCCGGCAGCTGCCGTCAGAGTTTGGGTAAAGTCGATCCGTTCGGGCAGAAAATCCTCAACCAGAATCTGCCGACTGGCCAGGGGCGGCGCTTTGGGATCGGACAGGATCGACAATCGCCAGGTACCACGCGGCGCGGTGTCTCCAACAAGTAGCGCAAACACATGGCCCCCAGCCACGCCCCGGTCCGAAATCAGACGGGCATATTCGACCCCATCAGGGCGATTCAAAACCGCGATCAACGGCAGGCCGGTTATCGCCTGCGCCGTCGCATCACGGGCAAGGACAGTGGCATGGATCACCTCTCCGGCGCGATAAGCTCCGCGATCCGTGGTCAAAAACACATCGATTGGTCCGGGCGCCACGCGCCCCTCAACGCCACGATCCGACAGATCAAAGGCCGCATCCCGCAGCGAGAGAAAGGCAAAGTCTGCCGCTGTCTCCCCCGCCTCACCCGTCTGCGCCATCAGCACGGCCGGAGCAGACGCGCCCTGCCCACGCGTCAGACCCGCATCAAAATGCGCATAGCCCTCGGCATCACTCACCGCGGTTCCCAATACGGCGTTGGCGTTGGAAATCAGCTCTACCCGCACACCAGCACGCGGCGCGGCATCGGAAAGCCCCTGCACCTGCACATGCAGCCCGTCACTGCCCAGCATTGTGCTTAGCCCCAGATCGGTCAGCACAAACCATTGGGTCGCGGCTGGGCTGTCATAAGGATCGGCGCCGGGCAGCTGCGCACTCAGCGCGTAGATCCCCACCGGTTGATCCGCCAGCGCCTGATCCAGGGGCAGTCGCGTGGTCACCGTTTGATTCAACGCCTGAGAGACCTCGGCGGTACCGCTCCAGATCTCCTCCGCGATATCGCTGGCGAACTGTTCCTCCTGCCATTGCGACAGCGGCCGGGCAAAGTAATCCTCTTGCAGGCTGCGCAGCAGATTGCGGTCACTGACACGGCGCAGGCGCAGATCCAGCGTGGTGGCATTCACCGTCTCCAGCGGCACAGCCACCTGATCGCCCTTGGGCAATACGTAAGACCGTCCGGAGAACCGGACACTCGGGCCTCGATCCCGCACGTAGTGGGTCAGCGTCACATCCTTGACCAATGTCTCACCGGTGACGGCAGGCAGCCCCCGCCGCAGGGTCAGTCGGTAACGGGTGCCATGTTCGACCCCATCGACGCAGAGTTCCCGGCCCGCCGACTCAGCCACCAGACGCGGATCCGCCAGCTTGATGAAATCATCGTACTCGACCCCGCTCCGCGCCAAATCTTCGGAAAATTCGACACATATACGGGGTGATGCGCTATCGCTCTCCACCCGGCTTCCGGTGATCCGAAATCCATATTTGGCAATTGCGTCATCCAGACGGGCCGCCAGTTTCGGGCTGTTGTCCCGCTCCGCCGCCAGCCGCAGAACCCCAAGGGCATCGCGACCGCGCCCCAGCTGTTCCAATGCCTCGGCTGCGGTGGCCAGGGCCTGTGCCTCGGCCGCATCATCCGGGCCGCGCAGATAACTGTTGAGCGCCGCCGAAAGGGCGGCCTCATGGGCGCGCCGCTGCGCCGATCCTTGCACCTCCTGCCGCAACAGCCTCCGGGCATAGTCCAGCCACAGATCGCTCCGGTCACTCAGCACCACCGCTTCCGCGGTCCAACGCAACGCTGTCGCAGGCGACGCGCTTTGTGCTGCCGCAACCAGATCATCAACGCTGACACCCCCGGTGGGAAAGCGTAACCCAAGGTTCTGAGCCTGTTTTGCCGCCTGTGCCAGATCGTCCTCCTGCACCCCTTGCAAGGCTGCAGCGCGCGCATCTGCCGCCTGCCTCTGGGCGCGGCTACTGGTCAGTTTAAGTGCCGAGAACGCGCCCTCATAGGGCGACGGCTGATCCATCGCGGATTTTGGAAAACAGGCGTTGGAGCGGCTGTTGAACGCAAAACCGGCACAGTCAGGTTGCGCCGAACAGGCCCGGGCGCAGCTGCGCATATCGGTCTCAAACAATGGGCCGAGGTCAGCGCCGAAATGATCGGTATCCCGCTGAATGACATACCGATTTTCAGGAAAAATTGAATCAGCAAAAACAACTAAAGGTTGAATAACCCAACCACACGAAAGTACAATAAGTGAAATGAGCACACGCACCATGGAACCCTCCAAACCTGCCCAGAGGCTGGCACGGGGTTAACGCCATAGCAAGGTATCGCAACGTAACAGATGGGCTAATCTCAATTTAATCTCTGCCCCTCTAAACTGGGGCAGATAAGTCGTGTTGGTTTTTAAGTGGAGTTTGCAGGGATGAACCTTGCTGACAGATTGACGGAAGAACGACGCGCGCGTCTCGCGGCGGAGCGCCTGCTTGAGCTGAAGCAGGCGGAGCTTTCGGCAGCCAACCGCAAACTCGGACGTCATGCGCTGGCCTTGACCCGCCAGATCGGCGCCACGCAGGCCGAGGTGGCCACCGTCCGCGACGAAAACGCCAAGGTGAAATCGGATCTCTCCACCGCCAACGAGAAAGTTGAGCGCGCCGAGCGTCGTCTCTGGCACTCGATCCAGGCCTTTCAGGACGGGTTCGCCTTTTTTGATGCGGACAGCAAACTAATCGGCGCCAACACCGCCTATCTTGATCTGTTTGACGGTCTGGAGGAGGTGACGCCGGGCGTCTCCTACGTGCGGATCCTGCAGATCCTCACCGATGAGGGGCTGGTCAACACCGGAGAACAGGATCCGGATCACTGGCGCGCCCAGATGTCAGAACGCTGGTTGTCCCCTTCACCGGAACCGGTGGTCGTGCGGATGTGGGATGATCGCTACCTGCGGCTGCTTGATCAGCGTGGCCACGGTGGGGATATGGTCAGCCTCGCGCTCGATATCACCTCCACCGTTCAATATGAGGAAGAGTTGCAGGCTGCCCGCGAACGGGCCGAGGCTGCAAACCGGGCCAAATCGGCTTTCCTGGCCAATATGTCCCACGAGATTCGCACGCCTATGAACGGTGTCGTTGGCATGGCAGAGCTGCTCAGCGACACCAACCTGAGCGACGAACAGCAACTCTACGCCAATACGATCAAGAATTCCGGAGAGGCGCTGCTGGTCATCATCAACGACGTGCTCGACTATTCCAAGATTGAAGCGCAGAAACTGGAACTGCACCCTGAACCCTTTGATCTGGAACGCAGCGTCCATGAGGTGCTGATGCTGTTGCAGCCCACAGCGCGGGACAAGGGGCTGACACTGCTGCTGGACTACGACCTGTTCCTGCCAACCAGCTTTGTCGGGGATCCCGGGCGCATTCGTCAGGTGCTTACCAATCTGGTCGGCAACGCGGTAAAATTCACCTCCGAGGGGCACGTTGCGCTGCAAATCACCGGCATCTCCAACGCGGATGATAAGATATGTTCGATCCACGTCACGATTGAGGATACCGGGATCGGCATCCCGGAGGAGAAAGTGCAGGATATCTTTGGCGAGTTCAATCAAGTCGAAGATGAGCGCAATCGCCAGTTTGAGGGCACCGGCCTTGGCCTTGCGATCTCAAAGCGGCTGATTGAACTGATGGGCGGTGAGATCTGGGTCGAAAGTCAGGAGGGCAAAGGATCCTGCTTCGGCTTCCGCATGGAGCTGCCGCTGGCGGAGGGGGCCTCCACCAGTATTCCCACCCTGCCCAAGGGATTGTGCCAGATCGCCGTCATTGATTCACAATCGGTGATGCGCGATGTGCTCAGCAAACAACTGGCCATGCTAGGGCTGGAGGTCACCGTATTCGACAATGGCGCCGCTGCGATTGCCGGCATGCCAGACGGCGTTGATCTGGTTGTCTGCGACGAACAACTGCCAGATCAGAATGGTGTCGAACTGGCACAGAAACTGCGCTCAGGACCTTTTGCTCAGGTGCCGATCCTGATGCTCAGCAGCGATCCCACCGCACCCAGCAATTCAGATGTGCAATCGGTGACGGACAGCGTGCTTTTGAAACCGATCCAGCGGGATGAGCTGTTCCAGAGACTGGTCGATCTGCCCGGCGGCGGATCAGCGACCCGCCCCTCTGCTGTCCCCGAAACCGTGGTGACGCCACGAGAACTGAGCAGCGTCGCAACCCACCCCGACCCACCCCAGCCTGCTCCGACCCCCGCGGCGGCCCTCACCGCCGTCAGCACACGCCCCACCCAGCGGCTCATGCGGGTGCTGGCAGCAGAGGACAATCGCACCAACCAGCTTGTATTCCGCAAGATGGTGAAGGATCTGAACATAGACCTGCAATTTGTCAGCAACGGGATTGAGGCGGTAGAGGCCTATCAGTCGTTCCAGCCTGATCTGATCTTCATGGATATCTCCATGCCGGTGATGGATGGCAAAGAAGCAACCCAGAAAATTCGCGCGCTGGAACACGGCGCCGGCATCTATACGCCGGTTGTCGCCCTCACGGCCCATGCCATGGCCGGTGATTCAGACGGAATTCTCGCCGCGGGGCTGGATCACTACCTGACCAAACCTCTGCGCAAGGCGCTGATCCATGAACGCATTCATGCCTATCTCCCGGCAGAGGCAGCGCCGCTAACGCACGAGACGATCACCCAGACCGGCGCCGCCTGATCCGGCGAGCCGATGCGCCGGTGGCGATCAGCCTGCGCGCAGGAACACTGGCTGATCCGGCTCCGACATCTCCGGCATGTAGCGATAGCCGCCACTGTCAAAATCCAGCAACGCCGCAGGGTCGCTAAGCCGGTTCTGAATGATGTAGCGCGCCATCGCGCCTCGCGCCCGCTTGGCGTAAAAGCTGACGACTTTGGGCGTGCCATTTTTGTCTTCCATGAACACCGGCGTCACCACACGCAACTTCAGCGCATCGCGGTCAACTGCGCCGAAATATTCCTGGCTCGCACAGTTCACCAGCACATCGCTGCCCACGGCCTCGCCCTGTGCATTCAGTGCATCAGAAATTTCGCGCCCCCAGTAGTCATAGAGGGTCTTGCCCTGTTCCGTTTTCAGCCGCGAACCCATCTCCAACCGGTAGGCCTGCATCGCATCCAGCGGGCGCAACACACCGTAAAGCCCCGACAGAATGCGGAAGTGATCCTGCGCCCAGGCCATTTCTTCCGCGTCCAGAGATCCCGCCTCCAGCCCCTGATAGGTATCGCCCGCAAAGGCCAGTGCCGCCGGGCGAATATCATCCGCGCCGGGATCCACAGCAAACCTCTGGAACCGCTCATAATTCAGCTTTGCCAGATCCTCGCTGATATGCATCAGCTTCATCAGATCGGCCACCGACAGATCGCGTGCCACTGATGCCAATTCCGTCGCCGCGTCGTGCATGGCAGGCCATGTCATCTCAACGTCGCGTTCGCTCCAGTCCAGCTTTTTCGCCGGAGAAGTCACTACCAGCATATTCTGCCCCCGTTTGTTCCGAACAAGACCTAGCCCGCGCCGCGCAAGACGTCCAGAAACGCCGCCGCAAAACGTTCCGCGCGGCGCTCGCCTAACAGCCTTGTGATCGCCATTTCGTCCTGTGGACGCATCTGCGCCAGTTTCGCCAGCTGCGCCGCCGAACAGCTGAGCGGCTTATCGGTGCCATCATCACCTCGCGCCAGACGGGTCTGCGTCTCCATCAGCGCATCATAAAGCGACCCAGCGTCGCGCCCGGCCAACTTGCGCCGCATCGGATGCAGCGCCTCGCTCTCGCCGGTGATCACCGACAGGAAATCGCGACCATAGCGTTCCAGCTTTTTGGCCCCGACCCCGCCGATCCGCGCCATCTGGTCCAGCGAGCTGGGGCGGGTTTCGGCCATCTCGATCAGGGTTCGATCCGGGAAAATGACATAGGCCGGTACTTTCTGCGCCTCCGCCAGCGCGCGCCGCTTGGCTTTCAGTGCCGACAGCAGCGGCGCGTCCTCATCCGACACCAGCGCCTTCACCGCAGGGCTGCGCTTGGCTGAACTGATAGTGTCGCGACGCAGGGCAATGTCCTGTTCGCCGCGCAGAACCGGCAGCGCCGCCTCGGTCATCCGCAAAGCGCCATGGCGTTCGGGATCCGGGCGCACCAGATCATGGCCCATCATCTGCCGGAACACCGCCTGCCACTGCCGTTTGCCGTATTCCTTGCCGCAGGCAAAGACCGACAGATCGTCATGCCGCTTGTCGCGTACCCTGTCGGTGGTATTGCCCACCAGAATGTCGATCAGATGTCCTGACCCATAGGTCTCATTCGTCCGCAAGATCGCCGACAATGCCTTGCGCACCGCCGTGGTGCCGTCAAACACATCCACAGGCTGATCGCACAGATCACAGTTGCCGCAGGGCTCAGCCGTCTCGCCGAAATAGGCCAGCAGGGTCTGGCGGCGGCATTTCAGCGCCTCAGCCAGCCCCAGCAGCGCATTCAACCGCGCATGATCCGCGCTGCGCCGATCCGCAGGCGCCAGCCCTTCGTCGATCTGGCTGCGGCGCAGGCGAATATCCTCTGGCCCGAACAGGGTCAGCGTCTCAGCAGGCGCGCCATCCCGGCCACCACGGCCAATTTCCTGATAATAAGCTTCGATGGATTTGGGCAGATCTGCATGAGCAACCCAGCGAATGTCAGGCTTGTCGATCCCCATGCCAAAGGCCACCGTCGCCACAACGATCAGCCCATCTTCGCGGGCAAATCGTGTTTCCACCCCGCGCCGATCTTCGGCGTCCATGCCGCCATGGTAATAACAGGCCGCGTGGCCCGCCTCGCGCAGCCCCGCCGCCAGTGCCTCGGTCTTGGCACGGGTCCCGCAATAGACGATGCCGGATTGCCCCTTGCGAGCGGCAGCAAACTCCAGAATCTGTCGGCGCGGGCTGTCTTTGGTGGCAAAGGCAAGATGGATATTGGGACGGTCAAAGCCCCGCAGAAAACTGCGCGGCGCCTCGCCATCAAACAGCTTTTCGACAATCTCTTCGCGGGTTTCCTGATCTGCCGTCGCGGTAAAGGCCGCCAGAGGCACGTCCAATGCCCGCCGCAACTCACCGATGCGCAGGTAATCCGGGCGAAAATCATGGCCCCACTGGCTGACGCAATGCGCTTCATCCACGGCAATGAGACTGACACCAATCCGCCGCAGCATGCCCATCGCCGCCCCGGAGGCCAGACGTTCCGGCGCCATATACAGAAGCTTCAGCCGCCCTTCCTCAATAGACTGCCAGACCGCTTCGGTTTCTTCGTCGGTATTGCCGGACGTCAGCGCCCCGGCAGTCACACCCACCTCCTGCAACGCCCGGACCTGATCCCGCATCAGCGCAATCAATGGCGAGATTACCACTGTAACCCCCTCGCGCAGCAATGCGGGCAGTTGGAAACACAGGGATTTGCCGCCGCCGGTTGGCATGATCGCCAGAACATTCTCACCAGCGGTTACCGCATCGACAATCTCTTCCTGACCGGGGCGAAACCCGTCAAATCCGAAGATCTCGCGCAACAGCGGTGTCGCATCGGTTGCGGACACGGCAGGTGACGTCGCACCACTGGGGGCGGTCATTTCCGGCGAAACTGCGGACATGGGGGCGGTGGGCCTCATTTTGGTGATCTGCTCGTCTTGGCAGTCACAATCCCACAACCGGATTCAGGCGGCAAGGGTCAGCGCCCCCGCAAAGGGGGAGCGCGCAGAAAAAGACCGCCGCAAGCCATGGCTCCGGCGATCAATCAAAATGGCAGAGGCCACCCTGCAATCAGTAGAACATCGCGATATTGTTAGTCAGAATGATCCGCAGCGCGTAAACCGCGATCAGCACCACCAGCGGCGCCAGATCCAGCCCCTGCATATTCGGCAGGATACGGCGAACGGGAGCATAAAGCGGCTCTAGCAAGCGGTTCAGACCATACCAGACCTGCGCCACAAATTGCTGATTGAGGTTCAGAACCTGAAAATTGATCAGCCAGCTCATGATCACATGCGCGATGATGAAGAACCAGACGATGTCCAGGATCAGCATCAGAATTTGAAACAGCGACAGCATCTCTTGATTTCCCTTTTTGGAGCTTGTTCACAGGTAAGCGCGCCCGCGCAAAATCGCAAGACTGCCGCGAGGTTGCGGTTGACGTGCTGTAAACACATGGCAACACGGGCACATCACACAGGAGAGCGCGCCCATGTTTCCCATCGTCCGCCTGATCAAGGATCTGCTGGTTGCCCGCCGGATGCCGCCGCTGGATCTGACCGACACCCATGTCTCCCGCCACATTTGCTGGCCCTGGGATCTGGATATCTGGATGGAGCTGAACAACGGCCGTGCGATGACGCTCTATGATCTGGGCCGCACCATGCTGGCCCAGCGTGTCGGCCTGATCGGTGCCCTGCGCAGCCGTCGCTGGGGCATGACGGTTGCGGGCACCACTGTCCGGTTCCGCCGTCGCATTCGCGGGTTCGAACGGTTTGAAATGCGCAGCCGGGCAGTGGCCTGGGACGATCGCTTCATCTACCTCGAACAATCCATGTGGAAATCCAACGGCGACTGCGCCAGCCACGTGATGCTGCGCACCGCAATCACCGACGCCAAGGGGATCGTCTCGCCGCAGGAGGTCCTGAAAACCATCGGCCGTACCGACAGCGCCGCGCCACAGATGCCCGATTGGATCAAGGCCTGGTGCGAGGCCGACGCAGGCCGCCCCTGGCCGCCGATGATGCCGACACAAACCGTGGTTCCTGATGCCCCGGCTGCTGAGGACACGCTTGCCTAACCCCACACCGGCCTGTCATACCGAAAGGTAACGACAAAAGACCACGACAGGCATCGGGCGAGGGAAGACGAGGCATGACGCAGATTTCCATGCGCAAGCGCATCTGGGGCTGGTGGGCCTTTGATTGGGCCAGTCAGCCCTATCACACCCTGCTGGTGACCTTTGTCTTTGCGCCTTTCTTTGCTGCGGTTGCCGCCGATTATTACCTCACCCAAGGGCTCGCGGATGAGGCCGCAAAGGCACAGGCGCAGACCGTCTGGTCGATGTGCCTGACCATCACCGGCCTGATGATCGGCCTTGGCGGGCCGTTCTTGGGCGCGCTTGCCGATATTTCCGGGCGCAAGCTTCCGTGGATTATGGTCTTTTCGCTGATGTATATCACCGGCGCCTGGGGGCTGTGGTTCATGGATCCCGGCGGCTCGAACCTGTGGTGGATGCTCATCAGTTTTGGTTTTGGCTTTATCGGGGCCGAATTTGCACTGATCTTCGTCAATGCGCAGTTGCCCTCGCTTGGCAACAAAGAAGACGTCGGCACCATCTCCGGCACCGGATTTGCCATCGGATACCTTGGCGGGGTGATTGCGCTGTTTCTGATGCTGACGCTGTTTGTTGAGCAGGCCGACGGAAAAACCCTGATCGGGATTGACCCCATTCTGGGACTGGATGCGGCGCTGCGCGAAGGCACCCGTGCCGCAGGCCCGCTGACGGCAATCTGGTTTTCTATCTTCATTATCCCCTATTTCCGCTGGGTGCGTGACGATGCCATCACCGGCGCGCGCGGGCGGTTTGGCGATGCGATCCGCTCTGTCGGGCGCGCCATCGCCAACCTGCGCCACCGCGCCAGCCTGACCGGCTATCTGATTTCATCGATGCTCTACCGTGATGCACTGAATGGGCTTTATGCTTTTGGCGGGATCTATGCGCGATTGGTGCTGGGCTGGGAAATCACCCTGATCGGCGTCTTCGGCATTATCGCGGTGATTTCTTCGGCGCTGTTTAGTTGGCTGGGCGGCCTCGCAGATCGCCGGTTTGGCCCAAAACCCGTTATCACCCTGTCAATTCTGATTCTGACGGCCGTGTGTTTCCTGGTCGTGAACATGTCACGCGAACAGTTCTTTGGCGTGACCCTCGCCGCAGGGTCCGGCCTGCCCGACACGGTTTTCTTTGCCTGCGGTGTGCTGATCGGCGGTTTTGGGGGCATCCTGCAAGCCGCCAGCCGCAGCCTCATGGTGCGCCACACCACCCCTGAAAACGCCACCGAGGCGTTTGGCCTTTATGGTCTTTCGGGTCGCGCCACAGCCTTTCTGGCACCGGCCCTGATCGGAATTGCCACGACACTCACCGGCAGCGCCCGCCTCGGCATTGCACCGGTTATTCTATTGTTCATTATCGGGCTCATCGTTCTGCGCTGGGTCAATGCAGAAGGAGACCTGAGTTGAAGTTCAGTCGATACATCACCCTCACCGCCCTCCTGTTAACCGCCTGCGGTCCCGCCGGAGACAGCCGCTCGCCCACAGTGGCCCCCGTGGTCAGCCGCTCTGCCGACACGGGCGTGCCCGCCAAACAGCTGTTCGGCGCCAAGCGCAACGGTTCGGCCCAGAAACCAGCGCCGCATGGTTCCTACGCCAAGGGCTGCGTTGCCGGCGCAGAGCAGCTGCCCCAGACCGGCCCGACCTGGCAGGCCATGCGCCTGTCGCGCAATCGTAACTGGGGCCACCCTGAAACCATCGACTTCATCAAAGATCTGAGCCGTGTCGCCGCCCGTCAAAGCGGCTGGAACGGCCTCTACGTCGGCGATATCAGCCAGCCGCGCGGCGGGCCGATGCTGTCGGGTCACCGCAGTCATCAAATGGGGCTGGATGCCGATATCTGGATGCTGCCGGCCAAGCGTCTTGATCTGTCCGTCGCCGAACGCGAAAAGATCTCGTCGATCTCCCTGCGCCGGGCGAAGGGCGCTTATACCAATTCCAACTGGACCCCTCAGCATCATGCCATCCTGCGCGCCGCAGCCAAGGATGATCGCGTCGCCCGGATCTTTGTCTTCCCGGGGGCCAAGGTTCAGATGTGCAACGATGAGAAAGGCAACCGGGACTGGCTGCGTAAAATCCGGCCATGGTACGGCCACCACTATCACTTCCATGTGCGGCTGAAATGCCCTGATGGTGCCCGTGGTTGTGTCAATCAGGATCCGCCCCCCCGCGGCGATGGCTGCGACGATGCCCGCCAATGGGTCAAGGACATCCTGAGCCCGCCGCCACCGAAACCCCGCGACCCCAATGCGCCCCGGCCTAAGCCACGGCGCGAGCACACTCTATCGGATCTGCCTCAGCAATGCGCCGCCGTTCTGCAATCAAACTGAGCCTCGGCGTCGTAACCGCCCTTGGACTGGCCCTGACCGCGCTGGTGGCCTATCGCCCTGTCGCTTCAGCCGCCCAGCCCGGCGGGGCGCAGTTCATCGCAGCTTATCGCTGGACCCACCCGGCCAAATGGTTTGGTGGGTTCTCCGCGCTCTCCCTGTCACCGGATGGGCGAAAGATGACTGTGGTCAGCGACCGCGCCACCATCGTCACCGCCCGTATTGAGCGCAGCCCGGGTGCGATGCAGCCGATCAAGGCGGTGACCCCGACCGAGGCCCATAAGCTGCGCGCATCAGACGGCGCGATCCTGCGCGGGCGGATCGTCGATGCCGAAGGTCTCGCCGTGGCGCGTGACGGCACCCTCTTCATCTCCTTCGAAGGGGTATCGCGCGTGGCCCGCCACCGCAGGGGTGACAGCCGCGCCGAGGTCTTGCCCCGTCCCAAGGCCTTCCGCCGCCTGCCCCTGAACAAGGCGCTCGAAGCGCTGGCCATCGACAGCAAAGGCCACCTCTACACCCTGCCGGAACGCGCGCTGACCACATCCGGCGATATTCCGGTCTGGCGCTGGAATGGTGTCCGCTGGGACCGTCCCTTCGTGCTGCCTAGCCGGGGCAATTTCCTGCCCGTGGGGGCGGATTTCGGTCCTGATGGCCGGTTCTACCTGCTGGAGCGCAACTTTGGTCTGATCGGCTTTCGCAGCCGCCTGCGACGCTGGGATATTGGTCCCGACGGCATCACCGGCGAGGTCACTCTGCTGGAAACCGGCCTCGGGCTGCACGACAATCTGGAAGGTGTGTCGATCTGGCGTGACCAAAGCGGCGCCCTGCGCGCAACCATGGTGTCGGACGACAATTTCAAATCGCTGCAACGCACTGAACTGGTGGAATACCGCCTCCCCGACTAGGTCATCACAGGCCTCGCACAGAGACCAATACAGGCGCCAATCCCGACAAAACCCTTGCCCAAACTGCGGCTTTTCCGCTATTGGGCCTGATCTTTCGCATTGGCGAAACAAGTCTCCGCGACCTTGTCTAAAAAACGGACTACAAAATGACACGTTCTTATCTACCTGGCATCCTTGCCATGGCCGCCATTGTCGTGGCCTCCAACATTCTGGTGCAATTCCTGTTTGGCCAGTGGCTGACATGGGGCGCCTTCACCTACCCTATCGCCTTTCTCGTGACCGATGTGACCAACCGCGTCTACGGCACCGGCCCCGCCCGCAAAGTGGTGCTGGCCGGTTTTGTCGTCGGCGTCATCTGCTCGCTGATCGGCACGCAGATCATGGGCGAATTCGGTCCTCTCGTGACCCTGCGTATCGCCATTGCCTCTGGTCTGGCCTTCCTGACGGCCCAGCTGCTGGATGTCTCGATCTTTGCCGCCCTGCGCAAGGGTGCCTGGTGGCGCGCGCCGCTGGCCTCCACCCTGATTGGTGCCTCCGTCGACACCGCGCTGTTCTTCAGCATCGCGTTTTCCGGCGCTCTGGTCTGGCTGGAACCCGGCAATGACGTCAGCTGGGCCGCTGAGATGCTGCCGGTCCTTGGCACCGGTCCCGTGGCCCCGCTCTGGGTGTCGCTCGCCGTTGCGGATTGGGGCGTTAAGGTCGGTCTGGCCCTCCTGGCCCTGATCCCCTTCCGCCTGATTGTGGCCCGTTTGACACGACCACAGGCCACCGCAAACTGACACTTTGGTTTTTTTATTTGGAGATCCTTCCGTTCCGTGCCACCATCCTGAGTAACGGAAACAAAGAGAAAAGGAGGTGATCCAGTGTCCAGAAAGGTATTGGAGCAATGCGTAGCAACAACCGGAGCGGCGGGCCTCTGAGGCAGCCCTCTCTGGCAGCAGCCATCCGGCTGGGTCTCGCACCCTAACCTGCCTTTGCTCTTACAAACTTTCGGAAAGGGCCGCCTCGCAAGGGGCGGCCCTTTTTGCGTGACACGCAGTCCACAGTGCCCAACGCAGCCCCGGCTTTCGCTTGGACCTTCGCCAATCACCGCAGTATGGTCCGCCCCATGTTGCGTATCACCGACACCATCGCCCTACAGGATTGGGAATTGACCGAGAGCTTTATGCGCGCCTCCGGTCCCGGTGGGCAGAACGTCAACAAGGTCTCCTCAGCCGTTGAACTGCGGTTCGAGGCCGCACGCTCCCCGGCGCTGACACCTGCAGTGAAATCCCGCCTGAAACGGCTGGCGGGCCGTCGCTGGACCAAGGATGGCGCGATCATCCTGCAATGTGACGAAACCCGCTCGCAGCAGCGCAACCGCGATCTGGTGCGTGAGCGGTTGGCCGAGCTGATCCGCCAGGCCCTGGTTGCCCCCAAGCGCCGCATCGCCACCAAACCCACACGCGGCTCAGTGCGCCGCCGCCTTGATGCCAAACGCCAACGCAGTGATGTCAAAGCGACGCGCGGTAAGATCGACCCAGATTAAGACAGGCGATTGCACTGGCCCCTGCTCTCGGCCAAGCTGCCGCAAAGTCAATCGGGGAGAGAGCATATGCGGCTGGCAGGGAAATGCGCCATTGTAACCGGCGGGGCCTCGGGCTTTGGTGCCGGGATCGTCACCAAATTCCTGACGGAAGGCGCGCGGGTGATGATCGCGGACATCAATGCCGATGCCGCCGCTGCGGCTGCGTCCGACGCCAGCGAAACCTATGGACCCGACCGGGCCATCGCCCAGACAGTCGATGTCTCTGACCGCGCCTCGGTCGATCAGATGGCGCAGGCCGCACTCAATCACTTTGGTCAGGTCGATATTCTGGTGAACAACGCCGGTGTCAGTCATCTGCCCACCCCACTCGAAGATGTCAGCGAGGAGGACTTCGACCGGGTCGTTGCGGTGAATATGAAATCGGTCTACCTGACCGCCCGCGCACTGGTGCCGCATATGAAATCCCGTCAGTCCGGTGCGATCCTCAATGTGGCGTCCACCGCCGGGGTATCGCCGCGCCCGAACCTCAACTGGTACAATGCCTCCAAGGGCTGGATGATTACGGCCACCCGCACCATGGCAGTGGAACTCGCCCCCGCAGGGGTGCGCGTCAATGCCATCAACCCGGTTGCGGGCGAAACCCCGCTGCTGAAAACCTTCATGGGGGAGGACACGCCAGAGGTGCGCGCGAAATTCCTCTCCACCATCCCCATCGGCCGCTTCTCCACGCCCGAGGATATGGGGAATGCCGCCTGCTATCTCTGTTCGGATGAGGCCAGCATGGTCACCGGCGTCGCGCTTGAGGTCGACGGCGGCCGCTGCATCTGACGGCCTCCCTGTGGCATCCGGCCGGCCCGTCATCTTTCCCCAAATACTCCCGCCGGAGGCCGCGCGCGCCAGCGCGCTCCTGCTACAGGCCTCACAGAGCCAACGACAAAGGACACACCCCATGCGACCCGGCCCCCTGAACCTGATCACCGATGTGCCCGGCCTCAAGGTCGGCAATGCCGAAGACCGGCGCTTGAAATCCGGCACCACGGTGCTGACCGCCGATCAGCCCTTCACCGCCGGGGTGCATGTGATGGGCGGCGCCCCGGGGACACGCGAAACCGACCTATTGGCGCCGGACAAATCCGTCGCCCAGATTGATGCGTTGGTGCTATCTGGCGGTTCGGCCTTCGGACTTGATGCCTGCTCCGGCGTGGTGGCCGGATTGCACGCCGCCGGGCGCGGCTTTGCCGTGGGGCCAGCGCGGGTGCCTATCGTGCCGGGCGCCATCCTCTTTGATCTCCTGAACGGCGGTGACAAGGCTTGGGCAGAGAACCCTTATTCTGCCCTCGGCCGTGCCGCCTATGAGGCCGCAGACCGCCAGTTCGCCCTCGGCACCGCCGGGGCGGGCACCGGCGCCCTGGCCGCACGGGTGAAGGGCGGGCTTGGGTCGGCCTCCCTTGTGCTGCCGGATGGCACCACCGTGGGCGCCTTGGTGGCGGCCAATCCGCTTGGCTCTGTCACCACGCCGGGGGATCGTCATTTCTGGGCCGCCCCTTTTGAGATCGACGGTGAATTCGGTGGTGCGGGTGTGGACCCGGCCTCAGGGTTCACCGCCCCCGCCCCCAGCCTGAAACTCGCCTCAATGCAGAAACTGGCCGCCGACGCAGAGATCCCAGCCGAGGGCAGCAACACCACCATTGCCATTGTCGCAACCGATGCGCCTTTGACCAAATCGCAATGCCAGCGTCTCGCCATTGCCGCCCATGACGGGATCGGGCGGGCGATCGTTCCGGCCCATTCCCCCGGCGACGGCGACCTCGTCTTTGCCGTCAGCACCGGCGATCCGGGTGCGGCCACCACAGGTGGCGAACTCGGCGCTGATCTGGGCGAAATCGGCCACGCCGCAGCCCTCTGTCTCAGCCGCGCCATCGCCCGCGCCGCCGCCCTGGCCTGTCCCGAACCGGGCGACCTGCTGCCTTGCTGGCAGAAGAGTTGACCCTTCGGTCGCCCCCAACCTTGACCTGAGGCAGATCAGATACAATTAGTCGGGCTGAGCGTATAGCAGAGAGCGGACGCGGCAATACGCCCGTTTGACTCCGCGCCGGATCACGCGCGTATTGACCAAGCCAACTCAATATTGGAGCAAGCGAAATGAAACTTCTGACTGCTGTAGCAGCCCTGGGCCTGATTGCGGCCCCTGCCTTTGCCGAAGGCGACGCCGACAAGGGCGAAAAGGGCTTCAATAAATGCAAATCCTGCCACATGGTTGTCTCCGACAGCGGTGACGTGATCGTCAAGGGCGGCAAGACCGGCCCGAACCTCTGGGGCGTCGTGGGCCGCACCGCCGGCACCTATGAGGGCTACAAATACGGCAAGGACATGGTCGCTGCGGGCGAAGCAGGCCTGGCCTGGGACGAAGCCTCCTTCACCGCCTATACCGCCGACCCCAAAGCCTTCCTGCGTGACACCCTCGGCGACAAGAAAGCCAAGTCCAAAATGTCCTTCCGCCTGAAGAAAGGCGCGGAAGATATCTACGCATTCCTCGCGCTGCATGGTCCTGCGGATGCTGCCGAAACCGAGGCAGAGACCACCACGGAAGAGACCGCAACCAACTGATCTTCTCTGTTCAGACAAACTGGCAAAAGCCGCGCGCCCCCGGCCGCGGCTTTTCGCACAATTGATTTTCATATTTCTCTGCGATATTGACCGTCCCGCGCAGGCCTTCTGCCCCTGCATCCACTCACCCGCCGATCCGGGCAGCCTCGTTTGTGGGATTGATCTCCAACTGATGACCACCATATCTGCCCGATCCTGTGCGCCCGGCCCAGTGGCTTGGCCGCCAGCCTCCTTGCTCAATCCTTGCGAGTTCCTGCAATGACCCACAAGATTCCCGCCTGGGTGAATGGCACCCTGACGCCGGTTGATAAGCTGGCCGCCCATGAACAGGGGCTGAAGCACAAAGCCGTCTCGGTCTTTGTGGTGAAGGGCGGCGAGATCCTGATGCAGCGCCGCGCTCTGGGCAAGTACCACACCCCTGGTCTCTGGGCGAACACCTGCTGCACCCACCCGCAATGGGACGAGGCCTCCTCGGCCTGCGCGGTCCGCCGCATGGAAGAAGAGCTGGGCATCACCGGGCTATATCCCGAGTTCCGTCATCATCTGGAATACCGCGCCGATGTCGGCAACGGGCTGATCGAACATGAGGTGGTCGATGTGTTCCTGGCCCATGCCCATCGCGTGCCGGATCTCGCGCCAAACCCGGAAGAGGTGATGGAGACCCGCTGGGTCGACTATCATGACCTCCTGGCGGAGGTGCAGCGCCACCCGGATCGCTTCACCCCCTGGCTCAAGATCTATCTCAACAGCTACTCCGACGTGATCTTTGGTCCTGACCTCAGCCTCGGCAGCAGCGAGGATGGATAGCCGCGTGTATTCGGCTCTAACCGCGGCATTTACCCATCTTGTTCTGCCTCTCGCGGCATGGTTCTAATGCCGCAAAGCGCGCAGGAAGTGGGAGAGCCAGATGACGGTGATGATTGCAGGCGCAGGGATCGCCGGGCTGACGCTTGGCCTCACCCTGCACGAATTGGGCGTGCCGTTTCACATCTATGAGGCCACCGAAACGCTGAAGCCGATGGGCGTCGGCATCAACCTGCAACCCAATGCGGTGCGCGAACTCTTTGATCTGGGGCTTGAGGCCGAGCTCTCCGCCATCGGTGTGCGCACCCGGCAACTGGGCTTTTACTCCAAGCTCGGAAAGACCATCTGGGAGGAACCGCGCGGTGAGGCTGCAGGCTACCGTTGGCCCCAGTTTTCCGTCCATCGCGGCGCGTTGCAGATGATGCTCTACCACGCGCTCCTCCAGCGCGCAGGCAGCAGCGTCCTGACCACCGGCGCGCGCGCCACCAGCTACGACACCTCGGATCAGGGCGTCTGCCTGCATCTGGAGAATGGCCGCACCGCCCGTGGTGATCTGCTGATCGCCGCTGATGGGATCCATTCCGCCATCCGCGCCCAGATGTATCCGGATGAGGGCGCACCGATCTGGAATGGGCGCATCCTGTGGCGCGCCACCACTCGCGCGCCTGCCTTTCATGGGGGCGCGGCGATGGCGATGATCGGTCACGACCAGCTGCGCCTCGTCGCCTATCCCATCAGCACGCCGGAGGCCGATGGCAGCGCCACAATCAACTGGATTGCGGAAAAACAATTCGACCCATCCGCCCCCTGGAAACGTGAAAGCTGGAACCGCGCGGCAGACATCAGTGACTTCCTGCCGGATTTTGCCAATTGGCATTTCGACTGGATTGATGTCCCCGCGCTGATCAAAGGGGCCGAAACCGTCTATGAATACCCGATGGTGGACCGCGATCCGCTGCCCCGCTGGCAGGATGGGCCAGTCAGCCTGATGGGGGACGCCGCCCATCCGACCTATCCCGTCGGCTCCAACGGCGCCAGCCAAGCCATTGTCGACGCCCGCATCATTGGCGCGCAGATGCTGGCCCATGGCATCAATCCGCAGGCCCTCAGCGCCTATGAGGCGGCTGTCCGCCCGGTGACCACAGCCGTCGCTCTGGCCAATCGCGCAGGCGGTGGTCCGGATGGCGTGCTGCAACAGGTCGAAGATCTCTGCGGTGGTGATTTCAGCAATATCGGCGATGTAATCCCGCAGGCGGACCTTGCGGCCCATGCGGCAAAATACAAATCCATCGCCGGTTTCTCGATCGAGGAGCTGAACGCCCGCCCCCGCACCATACCAGCAGGCACCCGCATCAACTGAGGCGACCGGGCGCCGCGCGGTGGGTCAAGGGCGGCACAGCCGCCGTGCCACAGGCACGGGTCACCCTTGAGGCGCGGATCGGCGCCATCACCATCGATATGGCGCGTTTGCGGGCAGGCCTGCCCGCAAACCGCTTATCAGCAAAAGAAAACGCCGCGCATCACGCGGCGCCACCCCCAACTGTGCAGGCACAGTCCACGACTGTGACGGAGCAGGCGGGAGCGCCCGCCTGCGGCCACGCCTCAGACCCCGATCACCGCGTCTACCGCACGCTTCCAGCGCGCATAGGCGGCGCTGCGTCGGTCTTCGTCCATCTCCGGGGTGAACTGCTGGTCCAGCGCCCAGGTCTCGGCAAAGCCCGCCTGATCCGGATAGACCCCCGCCCGCATCCCCGCCAGCCAGGCCGCACCCAACGCGGTGGTTTCCTGCATCACCGGACGATCCACTGCCGCCCCAAGGAGATCCGCCAGGCTCTGCATGGTCCAATTGCTGGCACTCATGCCACCATCCACCCGCAGGGTGACCAGGCTCTCACCATCCCAGTCAGCCCGCATCGCCTCCCACAGGTCACGGGTCTGATAGGCCACGCTTTGCAGTGCTGCGCGTGCAAATTCCGCCGGTCCCGAGTTGCGGGTCAGGCCAAACATGCCGCCCCGGCAATCGGGTTTCCAATAAGGCGCACCCAACCCGGTAAAGGCCGGCACCAGAATGACGTCCTGACCGGGATCCGCATTGCGCGCCAGGGCACCGCTTTCCTGGGCTGAGCCGATAATGCCCAAGCCGTCCCGCAGCCATTGCACCGCCGCGCCGGCGATAAAGATCGAGCCCTCCAGCGCATAGGTCGGCGCGCCGTCCAGCTGATAGGCGATGGTGGTCAGCATCCGGTTTTGCGACACAACCGGCGTATCACCGGTGTTCAGCAGCGCGAAACAGCCCGTGCCATAGGTCGATTTCATCATACCCGGCTGGAAACAGGCCTGTCCGATGGTGGCCGCCTGCTGATCGCCAGCAACGCCCAGAATGGCAATTTCACCCCCAAGAAATTCACCTTTGGTGGTGCCAAAATCGGCGGCGCAATCCTTCACCTCGGGCAGCATTCCGCGCGGCACTCCGAGGAAACCACAGATCTCGCTGCTCCAACGACCCTTGCGAATGTCATACATCAGCGTCCGCGCAGCATTGGTGGCATCGGTCACATGCGACGCACCGCCCGTAAGGCGCCAGATCAGGAAACTGTCGACAGTGCCGAATAGCAGATCCCCGGCCTCAGCGCGGGCGCGAGCGTCCGGCACCGTGTCCAGAATCCATTTCAACTTGGTGCCCGAGAAATAGGGATCCAGCAGCAGCCCGGTTTTCTGGCGCACGCTGTCCTCATGTCCTGCCGCTCGCAGCTCTTCGCAGATCGGGCTGGTGCGACGGTCCTGCCAGACAATGGCGTTGTGGATCGGTTTGCCACTGTGACGATCCCAGACCACCGTGGTTTCACGCTGATTGGTAATGCCGATCCCGGCAATATCCGCCGCCGTGACGCCCTGCTCTGCCATCACCTTGCGGCAGACATCCAGCGTTGAGGTCCACAGATCCTCCGGATCATGCTCTACCCAGCCCGCCTGCGGGAAATGCTGAGCAAACTCCTGCTGAGCCGAGCCCTGCGCCTGCATCCTGTCATCAAACAGGATCGCTCTGGTCGAGGTTGTGCCCTGATCTATCGCCAGAATATACGTCATCTTGCCCCTCCCCTGGGTCGTTTGGGGCAGAGATTAGACGCAAAAGTGCTATCGCTACCAGCCCCTACTAATCATTTAGTTGATCAACCGCGATATTGTCGATCAACCTGATGCCATCCAGCCATGCCGCGACCAGCAGACGGGCCGGACGATCAGGGCGCGACAAAGGCTCCAGCGTTTCGGCGCAGCGCAGATCCAGGTATTCCAGCTCACCAAACCCGGCCTCTGCCAGATGCGCCTTGGCCACTGGGAGGAGATCTTCAAAAGCCGCCCCCGTCTGCAGCTGATCGGCCAGATCCCGCAGCACCGGATAGAGCTGCCCAGCCTTGCCCAGCGCCTCAGGTGACAGCCGCAAATTGCGCGAGGACATGGCAAGCCCGGATGCCTCGCGCACCGTAGCACAACCCTGCACGGTGATCGGAATATCCAGATCCCGCGCCATGCGGGTGACAACCATCAGCTGCTGATAGTCCTTCTCGCCAAAAAACGCGTGATCTGCACCGCTTTGCAGGAACAGCTTGGCGACCACCGTGGCCACACCATCGAAATGACCCGGACGAAACTCGCCCTCCAGCACATCCGTCAGCCCCGCCACCGACACAGTGCTGGCATAGCCTTCGGGGTAAATCTGATCCGGGTCGGGCACATAGATGGCATCGACCCCGTAGGGGGCCAGCTTTTCCGCATCCGCCAGTTCCGTGCGGGGATATTTCGCCAGATCCTCGGCATTGTTGAACTGCTTGGGATTCACGAAAATCGTGACAATGACCCGGTCGCAGGCGGACTTGGCTGCAGCGACCAGCGACAGATGGCCCTCGTGCAGCGCACCCATTGTGGGCACCAGACCAATACGGGCACCCTCGCGGCGCCAGTCGGAATGCAACGCGCGCAAATCGCTCAAGCGGCGCAGAATCGGGGCAGTCATGATGGGGTCAGTCCTTTTGCGAGGCCTTAGGCGCTGCCGTCTTGGCGGCAACCGGGGCCTGGTCTGCAAACACATGTTCGGGCGCCGGAAAACTGCGCGTGCGCACCTCGGCTGCATACTCGGAAATCGCGGCCTCTGCCAAGGGGCCGAGGTCGGCATAGCGTTTCACGAACTTCGGTTTAAAGGCGGTGAAAAACCCCAGCATGTCATCCACAACCAAGATCTGACCGTCACAGCCGGCACTGGCCCCAATACCAATGGTCGGAATCGCCACCTCAGCGGTGATCCGATCGGCCAGCCCCTGCGGCACCTTCTCCAGCACGACGGAAAACGCGCCCGCATCCGCCACCGCATGGGCATCCGCCAGCACGGCATCGGCCTGCGCGTCCCGGCCCTGCACCTTATAGCCGCCAAGCGTGTTGATCGACTGTGGCGTCAGGCCAATATGCGCCATCACCGGAATGCCACGTTTCACGAGAAAGCGGATGGTTTCCGCCATCTCAACACCCCCCTCCAGCTTCACCGCTCCTGCGCCAGTTTCCGCCATCAGCCGGGCGGCATTGCGAAACGCCTGCTGCGGGCCCTCCTCATAGCTGGCGAAGGGCATGTCGATCACCATCATCGCCTGGCTCAACCCACGCGCCACGGCCTGCCCGTGCAGGATCATCATCTCCATCGTGACGCCCAGAGTTGAGGGCAAGCCATGCAGCACCATCCCGACGCTGTCGCCGACCAGCACAAAATCGCAATGACCGTCCATGAATTGCGCCATCGGTGTGGTATAGGCGGTCAGGCTCACCAGCGGGGTGCCGCCTTTGCGGGCGCGAATATCCTCGGCATTGGGTGCCATTTTGCGGGCCGTTGCACTCATGATGCTGTCCTCTCCGTTCGCATTGCGCACCGCTAGCAATTTACGCTGCGCGCTTCTAGGGGGCGAAATGTCCCGTCAAGCTTGATTACCTGACGGAAAATGCGGAACAGTTTTCCGAAAGGTCACAAAAGACGGCCACCACAGTAGGGAGACACCACCGATGACACGACTGCCATTCCTGTTTGCCGCCAGTTCCGCGCTGGCCATTCTGGCGGGCGCCGCCGCCGCGCGCGACACCGTCACCGTCGCCCTGCAGCTGGAACCGCCGCATCTGGACCCCACCAGCGCAGCAGCTGGCGCCATCGACCAGGTGCTTTATTCCAACGTCTTTGAAGGGCTCACCCGCTTCATGGGCGATGGCTCGGTTGTGCCGGGCCTTGCCGAAAGCTGGGAGATCTCAGAGGATGGGCTGACCTACACCTTCACCCTGCAAGACGGCGTAACCTTCCATGATGGGTCCACGATGGACGCCGAGGATGTGAAATTCAGCCTCGACCGCGCCCGCGCCGAGGATAGCACAAACGCCCAGAAAGCACTGTTCGCCGATATCGCCAGTGTGGATGTCGTTGATCCGCTGACAGTGAAGCTCACTCTGTCACAGCCCAACGGCAACCTTCTGTTCAACCTCGCATGGGGGGATGCGGTCATCGTGGCCCCCGAAACAATCGACACGATCAAGACCGCCCCCGTCGGCACTGGCGCCTTCACCTTCACCAACTGGGTGCAGGGCGACCGCATCGATCTTGCCCGCAACCCGGATTACTGGGGTGAGGCCCCGGCGCTCAGCGCGGCGACCTTCAAATTCATCTCTGATCCGACCGCCGCCTTTGCCGCGATGATGGCCGAGGATATCGATGCATTTTCCGCCTTTCCCGCGCCAGAGAATCTGCCCCAGTTTGAGGCCGACCCA
Source organism: Phaeobacter sp. HS011 (assembly GCF_018101215.1). NCBI lineage: Bacteria > Pseudomonadati > Pseudomonadota > Alphaproteobacteria > Rhodobacterales > Roseobacteraceae > Phaeobacter > Phaeobacter sp. HS011. Next base: position 140,623 of record NZ_JAGEUF010000008.1, read on the forward strand.
AGGTTTCAGGTGCTCATCGGCTCGACCGAGGGGGAAACGATCCTGTCGATCAACAACAAGCAGGCGCCCTTCGACAACCCCAAGGTCCGCGCGGCTGTGGCCCATGCGATCGACCGTCAGGCCATCATTGATGGCGCGATGTTTGGCTACGGCACCCCGATCGGCAGTCATTTCGCGCCCCACAACCCGGCCTATGTCGATCTGACCGGCACCAGCGCCCATGACCCGGAGAAATCCCGCGCCCTCCTGGCCGAGGCCGGTCTGGCCGATGGCTTTACCACCACACTGCACCTGCCGCCGCCCTCTTACGCGCGCCGGGGTGGTGAGATCATCGCCGCCCAACTGGCCGAGGTTGGCATCACCGCCGAGATCATCAACGTCGAATGGGCGCAGTGGCTGGAAACCGTGTTCCGGGGCAAGAATTTTGGCCTGTCCATCGTCAGCCACACCGAACCGATGGATATCGGCATCTACGCCCGGCCCGATTACTACTTCCAGTATGACAACGCCGCCTTCCAGGATCTGATGGCAGAGCTGACCGGCACCACCGATCCCGACGCCCGCACCAAGATGCTGCAACAGGCGCAGGAGATCATCGCCAACGACTATGTGAACGGCTACCTGTTCCAGCTCGCCGCGCTCAGCGTGGCCAAGGCGGATCTGCAAGGGCTCTGGGCCAACGCACCGACACAGGCCACCGATCTGACAGTGGTCAGCTGGGCAAAATAGGCCGTTTCCCTAGTATTAGAGACCAAATAACAGCGCCCCGTACCGGGGCGCTGTTGCCGTTTGGTCAGGCCTCAACGCAGCCCCCGCCGCCTGCGCAGCAGCGTCACAGCCTCGCGGATTTGCTCCCGCACAGGACCGGGACGCGGGTCATCACGTAGGGTGGTAAACCAATGTTCGGGCGGGTTGCGTCCCAGGCGGTGCCCCTTGAATTCCAGCCCCCGCAGAACCTCCTCGGCTTCGACAGGCAGGCGGTCGGGGATCTCATGCCCGTTCAACACCGCCCACACCCCGGTCCAAAGCCGCCCGACAGACCAGGGGTTATAGCCACCACCGCCCAGCACCAGATAGCGCGGCGCAAGGGGCCGCAGCGCCGCCACCACCGACCAATGCGCATTGTTCGACAGATTCAGATGCGCCAAGGGATCCTCAGTGACCGCATCCGCCCCGCATTGCAGGACCACCGCATCAGGCGCAAAATCTGCCACCGCAGGCAGGATCAGCTCCTCCAGCACATAGGCCATCTCGCTATCGTTGAACCCGCGCGGCACCGGCAGGTTCAGCGCGCTTCCGCCTGCGTCATCGACCAGCTTACCGGTCTTGGGCCATAGGTTCTCCTCATGGGTCGAGATCATCAGCACATCCGGGTCACCGGCAAAGCCATGCTCGACCCCATCCGCGTGATGGGCATCAATATCGACATAGGCAATCCGCTTTGCACCGTGATGGCGCAGCGACAGCATCGCCAGCACCGGGTCGTTCAGATAACAGAAGCCATTGGCCCGATCCGGCATCCCGTGGTGGGTGCCCCCCGCCGGGTTGTAAATCACGCCGCCGTCTGCCAGCCGCTCCCCCGCGAGGATCGACCCACCTGCAGCTGTGGCGGGTCTGCGAAATATCTCCGGGAACACCGGGTTGGAAATGGTCCCGATATGGTGGCGCGCCTTCACCTCTTCGCTCACCGCCTGCGCTCGCTCCGCCGCCTGAAGCGCGGCGACATACTCCGCGCTATGCCAGCGTTCCAACGCCGCCGGTTTCGCCCGGGGCGAGGTCTGATACTGCGCCGCAGGCAGCCAGCCCAGCGCCCGCGTCAGATCCATCACCGTGGACACCCGCGGCACCCGCAACGGGTGCATCCGCCCATAGCTGGACCCGCGATAGATCTCCGAGCCGATGAACAGCGGCGCCTCCAGCGGGCCGAAGGGGCTGGCGGTATCAGCGGTGGCAGGCCGAGTGGGAGCAGCAGTGAATTGTGTCATGCGCCCAGAGATAGCGCGGAACAGTGCTGCGCCAAACCCCGCAGATCCAACAGCAGCAACAGCCGCGCGATAGCCGCACAGCTTCGCCTTTTACGGTCATGCTAGGGCGCTGGGAAATAAATGTTTTTGCCGTTTTCTCCAGCTCAGGGTCCAGCCGCTCTGGACCCGCGCCCAGCGCACCCCTAACCTGCCGCCAATGGGACGCTACTTCGCCAAACGCCTGCTGTCGCTGATCGTCAGCCTTGTGATTGCCTCTTGGGTGATCTTCTTCGTGATTGAGATCGCGCCGGGGGATCCTGCGTCATTCATGCTGGGAATCAATGCGCAACCTGATACCATCGCTGCCCTGCGCAGTGAACTGGGTTTGGATGAGGGGAAATTCAGTCGCTACATCAGCTGGTTCACAGGTATGTTGCAGGGCGATTTCGGCACCTCTTACACCTATCGCACACCGGTTGCGCAAATGGTTGCGGACCGGCTCTGGGTGTCGCTGCCGCTGGCGATCTACGCCCTGACGCTGTCGACGCTGATTGCCCTGCCCGCTGGCATTTACGCCGCTTCCCGCCGCGGCAAAACTGGCGATATCGCCGTCATGGGCGCAACCCAGCTGGGGGTCGCTGTCCCGAACTTCTGGTTTGCGATGATGCTCGTGCTGGTCTTCGCCATCAATCTGCGCTGGTTCAGTGCTGGTGGGTTTGTCGGCTGGGAGGCAGGACCACTCGCTGCGCTGCATTCTCTCACCCTGCCCGCCATTGCGCTCGCCCTGCCGCAGGCGGCTATTCTGGCCCGCGTCATGCGCTCGGCCCTACTCGATATTCTGGGCGAGGATTTCATCCGCACCGCCCGCGCCAAAGGGTTGAGCCAGCGGCAGGCTCTGTGGCGTCACGGGCTGCGCAATGCGCTGATCCCGGTGCTGACCATCATCGGCTTGCAGTTTTCCTTTCTGCTGGCCGGCGCGATCATCATTGAGCAGGTGTTTTATCTTCCCGGTCTCGGACGCTTGGTGTTTCAGGCCATTTCCGCCCGTGATCTGATCGTGGTGGAAAGCGTCGTGATGCTTCTGGTCTTTGCGGTGATCCTGGTGAATTTCCTTGTCGATCTGACCTATGCGCTGGTCGATCCCAGACTGCGGGGGCGCACATGACAAACCACATTGCTCACACATTCCCGGAACAGCCGGGCACCAGCCATTCTGCACTCCGCGAGGCCCACGATGACCCGTAGCCTCATCCTTGGCGGTGTCCTGTCCGCGCTGGTTCTGCTGGCCGCACTGCTGTCCTTCATCTGGACGCCTTACGACCATACCGCGATGAACATCCCCGCCAAGCTACAAGCCCCAAACGCCATACACTGGCTCGGCACCGATCACTTTGGCCGCGATATCCTGTCGATGATCATGGTTGGTGCGCGCACCTCAATTGCAGTGGCACTGGTGGCGGTGGGCATCGGCATGGGGCTGGGCGTGCCCTTGGGCCTTGCCGCTGCGGCCAAGCGCGGATCCTGGCTGGACGAAGGCATCATGCGCGCCAATGATCTGGTCTTTGCCTTTCCGTCGCTGGTGATCGCCATCCTGATCACCGCCATCCTTGGCGCCGGTGCGATCAATGCGATCATTGCGATCGGCATCTTCAACATCCCCGTCTTTGCCCGCGTCACCCGCGGCGCGGCGCTGTCGCTCTGGCAGCGGGAGTTCATTCTGGCCGCCCGTGTCGCAGGCAAGGGCGCGGCGAGGATTTCCGCCGAACATATCCTGCCCAATGTCGCCAATCTTCTGATCGTGCAGGGCACCATCCAGTTCTCGCTTGGCATTCTGGCCGAGGCGGGTCTCAGCTACGTCGGCCTTGGCGCACAGCCACCCCTGCCCAGCTGGGGGCGGATGCTGGCCGATGCGCAGACCATGGTCAGCCTCGCCCCCCATATGGCGCTGGTGCCGGGCTGCGCGATCATCCTCACCGTTCTGGGCCTCAACCTGATGGGGGACGGGCTGCGCGACTGGCTGGACCCCAAATTGCAGGGGGGCCGCGCATGACCCTCCTTGAGATTACCAACCTGTCGCTCTCCATCGGAGCGTTTCCGATCCTGCGGGATGTCTCCCTGTCGGTGGACCCCGGCGAGATCCTCGCCATCACCGGCGAAAGCGGGTCCGGCAAATCCCTGACCGCGCTGACCATTCTGCGCCTTTTGCCCAATTGCACCCGCCTTTCCGGGCATCTGAGCCTTGAGGGCCAGGATCTCCTGTCGCTGAGCGAGGAACAGATGTGCGATCTGCGCGGGCGCAAAATCGGCATGGTGTTTCAGGAACCGATGACCGCGCTCAACCCGGTGCAGAGCATCGGTGATCAGGTGATGGAAACCCTCCTGCTGCACAGCAGCGCCACCAAGGCGGAAGCCGAGACCGAGGCGCGCAGCCTGCTGGACCGGGTCGGCCTGCCTGCCGAACGCTTCCCGCTCAGCCGGTATCCGCATGAGCTGTCCGGTGGGCAACGTCAGCGGGTGGTGATCGCCATGGCCATCGCCATGCGGCCGACGCTCCTCATAGCGGATGAACCGACCACCGCACTGGATGTGACAACGCAGGCGCAGATCCTTGATCTGCTGCGTGATCTGGTGCGGGACTACGGGATGGGGATGATCATCATCACCCATGATCTGGCGGTTGTCGCCGATATGGCCGATCGCATCATCGTCATGCGCAAGGGCGAGGTGGTCGAGACCGGCAGCACGGCGCAGCTCCTTGCCAATCGCCGCCATCCCTATACTCAGAAACTCTTTGCCGCCTCGAACCATCAGGCCGACCTGCCCCCGGCGGTGGATACCCATCCGCAGGACACGCCCCTTCTGGAGGTGCGCAACGCGGTGCGTGACTATCCCCTGCCGCGCAAACGTCTGTTTGCACCCGCCGAACAGATGCGCGCGGTGGATCACGTCAGTTTTGCCCTGCATCGTGGCGAACGGCTGGGGCTGGTGGGCGAATCCGGCTGCGGGAAATCCACCCTGACCCGCGCCATTCTGGGGCTGGAACCGCTGCAAGGTGGGGAGATCCTGCTGGATGGCACCCCGCTTTCGGGCAAAGGGTTGACCGCTGAGCAGCGGCGCAAGATGCAGGTGGTGTTTCAGGACCCCTTCGGCAGCTTCAATCCGCGGCACCGGGTGGCACGGCTGATCACCGAACCCTTTCACGGGGTTCCTGATGCCCCAACCGGGCAGGAGCGGGACGACCGCGTGGCAGAGGCGCTAAGTGCCGTAGGCCTCAACCCCGATGATGCAGGTCGCTATATTCACCAGTTTTCCGGCGGCCAACGTCAGCGCATCGCCATTGCGCGCGCGCTCATCACCCGGCCGGAGCTGATCCTGTTTGATGAGGCGGTCTCGGCACTGGATGTCTCCGTGCGCGCGCAGATCCTCGATCTGATGGCCGAGCTGTGCAGCGCCTATGGGCTCAGCTATCTGTTCATCAGCCACGACCTGCATGTGGTGCGCAGCATGACCGACCGCTGTCTGGTCATGCAAAAAGGTCAGATCGTGGAACACGGCAAGACCGAAGACCTCTTTGCAGACCCGCAGCATCCATACACAACATCCCTGATCGCCGCCGCCCCGGTGCTGCCCGATCTGGCAACGGGGGCGGCATGAGCTTTCGACTGACCTTGATCCTGCCGCGCGAACGGGCGCGACTTGCAGCGGCGCTGACGCGGTATTACTCCGAAATTGCCCCAAACCTGCGGATCGACCCGAGCGAGCGTGCAGGCCAGATGCTGCACCGCAAGGATGTGACCGCTTTCTGGATCCGTCAGGAGGAGGACCGCATCGGGTTTGCCATCGTGCTCAACCTGCCTGATGATCGCCGTGAGCTGTCGGAGTTTGCCATTGATCCCGCCTATCGCAGGTTGGGGCACGGCCATGCAGCCGCCAGCCTGATCTTCGCCGAATTTCCCGGCTATTGGCGCATGGGGATTTCCGCAGGCTCGCCCAATGCGGTGGCGTTCTGGGGCACCTGTCTCAGCGCCCTCAAGGGGGTCGAGCAACTGCGCGACGGCGCGCCCTTCACGGACCATCAGGTCAAGAGCTACAGTTTCTACATTGCAGGAGACCAGAATGACTGATGCAGCACCTCTTTGGTTTGATCCTGCACTCTGCCTGATCGATGGCAGCTGGCAGGCGCCTGCCGGTGGAGGAACCCTGCCGCTGACAAACCCGTCGGATGGCAGCCCCCTCTGCCAGATTGCGCGAGGTGACGCCCGCGATATTGACGCCGCTGTTGCGGCCGCCCGCGCCGCTCTGGATGGTCCCTGGGGCGGGATGACCGCGACGGAACGCGGGCGGCTTCTGACCCGGATGGGCCAGATGGTGCTGGAACGTGTCGATACCCTCGCCCAGCTGGAGGCGATGGACGTCGGCAAACCGCTGACACAGGCGCGTGCCGATGCGGTGGCGCTGGCGCGGTATCTGGAATTCTACGGCGGCGCGGCGGACAAGCTGCATGGCGAGACCATCCCCTATCAGGCCGGTTATACCGTCTACACCCTGCGCGAACCGCATGGGGTGACGGGGCATATCGTGCCCTGGAACTACCCGATGCAGATCATTGGACGCTCTGTCGGGGCGGCGCTTGCCATGGGCAACGCCTGTGTTCTGAAACCCGCCGAGGAAGCCTGCCTGACCGCGCTTGCCTTTGCCCATATCGCGGTGGAGGCCGGGTTGCCCGCAGGCGCGCTGAACGTGGTTCCGGGCATCGGCGCCGAGGCTGGCGCGGCATTGGCGGGGCATCCGGGCGTTGATCATATCTCCTTCACCGGGTCGGTCAGAACCGGCGCGCTGGTGCAGCAGGCGGCAGGGGCCAATGTGGTGCCGGTCACCCTCGAACTGGGCGGGAAGTCTCCGCAGCTGGTGTTTGACGATGCCGATCTGGAGCCCGCCCTGCCGTTTCTGGTGAACGCAGGGATCCAGAATGCAGGCCAGACCTGTTCCGCCGCTTCGCGTATTCTGGTGCAGCGGGGTGTCTACGATCAGGTGCGCGCCGCGATGGCCGCGGCCTACAGCCAGCTGACCGTGGGGCCGGCCCTGTCCGACCTGCGTCTGGGACCGCTGATTTCAACCCGCCAGAAAGAAATCGTCGAGGGCTATCTGGCCAAGGGCGCGGACCTGACCATCGCGGGCCAGGGCGTGCTGAGTGAGGAGGCCAGCGACACGGGCGCCTATGTGCGCCCAACCCTGTTTGCCGATGTTGTCGCAGATCATCCGCTGGCGCAGGAAGAAATCTTTGGCCCGGTGCAGGTGCTGATCCCGTTTGAGGATGAGGCAGAGGCGGTCAGGATTGCCAACAGCACCGACTACGGGCTGGTTGCGGGCATCTGGACCCGTGACGGCGCCCGCCAGATGCGGCTGGCAAAACGCCTGCGCGCGGGTCAGGTCTTCCTCAACAACTATGGTGCAGGCGGCGGGGTTGAATTGCCTTTTGGCGGGGTCGGAAAATCCGGCCACGGGCGCGAGAAAGGCTTTGAGGCGCTTTATGGGTTTTCGCAGCTGAAAACTGTCGCGGCTTATCACGGCTAGATTGACCCCGACGTTTAGGTCATAGGATCTGCCCAATTGTTTCGCGTGCGAAACATTGGGGCAGACCTGTTGCCGCAACTTGTTGGGAACCTTGCCAGACAGGCCGCAAAATACGCGAAGTATTGCTAGACAATTACCGCCTGGCTTTGCTGCTCTCCCACACCAAACACCCGTTTGTAGCGGTCGATTTCGGCCGCTGTACCCATCGCCTTTTCCGGGTTGTCGGAGAGTTTCACCGTGGGGTTGCCGTCAGCGGATACGGCCTTGCACACCAGCGAGAAGGGGGCCAGCGCATCATCTGGCACCAATCCACGGAAGTCATTGGTCAGCAGGGTTCCCCAGCCAAAGGACACTTTGGTCCGGGCGGAGAACTGCGCGTGCAGTTCCTTGATCTTGGCCACATCCAACCCATCGGAGAAGATCACCCGTTTGTCCTGCGGGTCCTCGCCGCGGTCCTGCCACCAGCGAATGGCGGTTTCCGCGCCGCTGGCCGGATCGCCGCTGTCGATACGGATGCCGGTCCACCCCGCCAGCCAGTCCGGCGCGCGATCAAGGAAGCCCCTGGTGCCATAGGTGTCGGGCAGGATGATGCGCAGATTGCCCTCATGTTCATCATGCCAGTCGGACAGCACGTCGTATGGCGCCTGCGCAAGGGCCATGTCATCCTCCGCAAGCGCGGAATAAACCATCGGCAGTTCGTGCGCGTTGGTGCCGATGGCCTCCACCTCGCGACGCATCGCGATCAGGCAGTTCGAAGTGCCGGTGAATTTGTCGCCCAGCCCCTCCATCATGGCCTGCACGCACCAATCCTGCCAGAGAAACCCGTGGCGACGGCGGGTGCCGAAATCGGCAATGCTGAGGCCGTCGATGTCGCGGAGCTGTTCGATTTTTTCCCAGACACGGGTCATGGCGCGGGCGTAAAGCACCTGCAGTTCAAACCGGCCCATGCTGTTGATCACCGCGCGGCTGCGCAATTCCATTAGCACAGAAAGCGCCGGGATCTCCCAGAGCATGACCTCGGGCCATTTGCCCTCAAATGTCAGCTCATATTGGTCGCCCTTGCGTTCCAAATGGTAAGGCGGCAGGCGCAGCCCCTCGAACCACTCCATGAAATCAGAGCGGAACATCTGACGTTTGCCGTAAAAGGTGTTGCCGCGCAGCCAGGTGCTCTCGCCGCGAGACAGCGACAGGGAACGGATGTGATCCAACTGCTCGCGCAGCTCTCCCTCGTCGATCAGATCCGCCAGCGGGATATGTTTGGAACGGTTGATAAGTGAAAACCGCACATGGGTGTCGCGATGATTGCGAAACACCGACTGGCACATCAGCAGTTTGTAGAAATCCGTGTCGATCAGGGATCGCACGATCGGATCGATCTTCCACTTGTGGTTATAGACGCGGGTTGCAATGTCCACAGGCGGCCTCATCCATCGTGTTTCAATGGTTGATAAAACAGCCCGCAGCCGGGAGCAAAGGAAATCAGACCGCGGCGCTGCGTCCCTCTGCCGGACAATGTTTGCGCAGGACCGCTAGCAGATCATCGCGATTGATCGGTTTGCTGAGAAAATCATCCATACCTGCCTTCAGACAGGCCTCACGGTCGGAGTCAAAGGCGTTGGCGGTCAGCGCCGCGATCACCGGCTGACGAATGTCCATCTCGCGGATATTGCGAGTGGCATCCAGCCCGTTCATCACCGGCATCGACATATCCATCAGGATCACATCGGGGGCAAAATCAGGCGTTTTCTCCAGCGCCTCCGCCCCGTCTACGGCAAATTCGAGCGTCACAGGTTCATCCTGCAGGTATTTCTCCACAAGAAGGCGGTTGATCCTGTTGTCCTCCGCCACGAGGATGCGCAGCCCCTCTAGGGACCGGCCCGCCTGCTGGGCGCTGGCCGCAACCTCGGCGAGGTTGGCCCCGGTGGCGGGCTGCATCCGCAGATGCACCGAGAAACAGGACCCTTTGCCCGGGTCTGAGGTGACGTCGATCTCGCCGCCCATCGCCTCGCACAGCAGGCGCGAAATGGTGAGACCCAGACCGGTGCCCCCGAACCGTCGGGTGATGGCTGCATCCGCCTGAGAGAAGCGTTCAAAGATCTGATCCTGCTTCTCCTTGGCAATGCCGATGCCGGTATCGGTCACAGAGAAGCGCAAGCGCAATCTGTCGCCCACGCGGCTGGTCGTGACTGCGACCCCTACGCCGCCGGTGTCGGTGAATTTCACCGCATTGCCGACCAGATTCAGCAGCACCTGACGCAGGCGCCGGTCATCGCCGTTGATGATGCGCGGCACGTCGGGTGCAATATTCAGATCAAGGGTGATGCCCTTCTCCTGTGCCTGCGGTTCAAACAGCTGCAAGGTCTGCTGGAAACAGGCGGGCAGATCGAAATCCACCTCGCTGAGGATCACCTCGCCGGCGTCCATCTTCGACAGATCAAGCACATCGTTGATCAACGACAGAAGGGTACGGGCCGAGCCGAGGATGGTGTCGGCATAGAGTTTCTGTTCCTCATCCAGCTGGGTGCGTTCCAGCATCTGCGCCATGCCGATGACACCATTCATCGGGGTCCGGATTTCGTGGGACATGGTGGCGAGGAATTCGGATTTCACCCGGGCGCCCTCCTCCGCCGCGATCCGGGCATCTTTCAGCTGCTGTTCATATTGTTTGGCGGCGGTGACATCGCGTTCGACGGCAATGATGGTTTCCACCGTGCCATCGTCGCGCAGCATCGGCACCTGATTGGTCTCCAGCCAGAGCAGCTGGCCATCCTTGCGCCGGTTGCAGATCTCCAGCCGGAAGGGTTTGCCAGTGGCACGCCCCTTCTCCAGCGCCCGCACCACCGCCATATCGGTGTCATCCCCGTTGAGCAACGCGCCCGGCATTTTGCCGATCGCCTCATCGTAGCGATAGCCAGTGATCCGGGTAAACGCCTCATTCACCCAGCTGATCCGGCCTTTCTCATCCATGAGAAACACGCTGTCGTTGGCATTTTCCGCCACCAGAGCCAGCCGCTGGGATTGCAGTTGCTGGGCCTGCAGCTTTGCATTGATCTGAGCGAGCTGCTTATGCTGCAGCGCCATGGCCAGAGTGTTCTTGCGGCTGCGGTTGTAACGACCGACGATGAAACTGACAAAGAAGAAGACACTGAAGTAGAGCACCCCCAGACCCGCGATCTGGAACAGTTGCACCTCATCCATACCGCCGCCGGATTCGATGATGGATTCAAGCGTGATCGCGACCAGCGGTGTCAGGCCATAAACTGCCAGCCGCGTGATACCAGCAGGCACATTGTAGGGCAGGATCACGGTGGCATTGATGGCCGCACCGATCAGGATACCTACGGTGAAAAGCGGCGTGGCATGGGCCTGATGCAGGTGATCGGCAGAATGCATGAAGACCGATGGTGACCAGGCCAAAAACGCGAGTGACAGGGCCTGAATTGCGGCGGTGATCCCACTGATCACCTGCACCTGCCGAAAGCGCCCATTCTCCCCTATGGGCGTAGCCCGGGCGAGGTAGACCGTGTCCAGCATGTCCCCAAAAAAGGCAACGAGAAAGACCAGCAGACCAACCAGCGGAAAGGTCAACAGCCCGATCAGCGCCGAAAGCCCCGCCATCGTCATCTGGCGATAGACAAAGTACTGGCGCCGCCCATCCGCATACCGGTTGAGCAGCCCGCGCTGGCTGTATCGCCTGTTGTAGGTTTCTAATGGCCCGTTTTTGAGCGCATCGGCCTGCGACATCTGCTTGCTAGGTCCCTGATGACGACGAGTCTGTTATTATCGTCAATTCGTTAACAACTTACCCAAGGGCATCCCTCAGGTGCACGCCAGCTGTCTGCATCTTCGATATGGCCGCCGCCAGTGACCCATCCAGGTCAATCGCCCGGCAGGCCGTCAGGTCAACCGTCACATCATATCCCAGCCGCGCGGCATCCAGCGCAGAGAAGGCAACGCAGAAATCAGTCGCCAGCCCAACCAGCGTCACATCCGAAATCCCGCGTTCCTGCAGGTAGCCGTGCAAGCCGGTTGCCGTGCTCTGGTCATTCTCAAAGAACGCCGAATAGCTGTCTATCTCACGCCGGTAACCTTTGCGCAGGATAAGATCCCCGCGCAGGTCCAGATCCGGATGGAACTGGGCGCCTGCGCTGTCGATCACACAGTGCTCCGGCCACAGAACCTGTGGGCCATAGGGCATCTCGATCATATCATATTCGGCAGCATCGCGATGTTGCGAGGCAAACGAGCTGTGGTCGCCGGGATGCCAATCCTGGGTCATCAGAACCGCATCATATTGCGCCATCATCGCATTGATCGGGGCCACAACCTGATCCCCATCCGGCACCGCCAGAACGCCGCCCGGGCAAAAGTCCATCTGCACATCAATCACGATCAAGGCTTTGGTCATAAGGGTCTCCGCAACTTTGGTAACAGGGGTACGCGTCGCAAACCCACCCGTCAACAAAGCTGCACCGATGTCGCGGCCCGCCATCTTGCAGCGGCTTGTCTGCTTGGTGTAAAGCGGCGCCATGTATACGATTGCTGCGCTCTACCACTTCACCCGTTTCGACGATCCTGCCGCCATCAAACCGGCGCTGCTGACGCTTTGCGATGCACAGCAGGTCAAAGGCTCCCTGCTGCTGGCTCAGGAAGGGATCAATGGCACCATCGCCGGCCCGCGGGCCGGGATTGATGCGGTGCTGGCGCATATCAGGGCACTGCCGGGATGCAGCGATCTGGAATGGAAGGAAGCCAGCAGCGATAAGCCGCCCTTTGGCAAGATCAAGGTGCGGCTGAAAAAGGAGATCGTGACCATGGGCCAGCCGGACATCGATCCGCGCGCCCGCGTCGGCAACTATGTGGAGCCGGAAGACTGGAATGATCTGATCCGCTCGGACGATGTGGTGGTGATCGACACCCGCAATGACTACGAGGTCGCCATCGGCACCTTTGAGGGTGCCATCGACCCGAAGACCGAGAGTTTTCGCGAATTCCCCGCCTGGTGGGAGCAGAACAAGGACCGGTTCCACAACAAACGTGTGGCGATGTTCTGCACCGGCGGCATCCGCTGCGAGAAATCCACCAATTTCCTCATTGGTCAGGGCGTCGAGGATGTCTATCACCTGAAAGGTGGCATCCTGCGCTATCTTGAGGAAATGCCGAAAGAAGACAGCAGCTGGAATGGCGACTGTTTCGTCTTTGACAGCCGGGTCTCCGTTGGCCATGGATTGCAGGAAGGCCCACATGAGCTGTGTAACGGCTGCCGCCGTCCCATTCTGCCCGAAGATAAGGCCAACCCGGCCTTTGAACAGGGCGTATCCTGCCATCTCTGTATCGATGAAACCTCAGAGGCCGACAAGACCCGGTTCCGGGAACGCCAGAAACAGATGAAACTGGCGCGGGAACGCGGCGACGACCACCTGGGCCATCTGCCGCTGCGCTGATCCTGACGCAAGGCCCGGAACCTATGTCTGGTGCCCGACGTGAACGCCCGGCACAGAACCCGGGCGCAACAGTCCTGCACGAAGACATGCGCCCCCATTGTCGCCATGCAACAGCCCGGTTAAATTCCCCAGGGTCAGTTGCCGTCCGAGCGATAGCCGGGCGATGGCGTAAATCGATAATGTGTTTGGAGAAACGGCGCACTGCCCTAAGGTGCTAGATAGTCCTGCCTGAAGAGTGAGCCGAGGTTAATGGCGATGAGCAAGAATGCCGCATTCTGCGCTGAACTGAAGTCCCGCAACGGGATTGAGGTTGATCCGGCGGAGCGTCAGCCGGTCGAGGCTGAACTGGGCGCCGATGCAATTCAGTACAAATTGACCCCAGCCGGTCTGCGCCAGCTGTTCCAATCGCTGTCGGATCAGTCTCTGTCGGGCGGGGACACCGCCGATACCGGATCGCGAGGGTAGCGCGATGCCACAGTATACAGTCACAGCCTTCAGGTGGAGCGGGACTGGCTATAACGCCCAGTACAACACCTCCTATACCGCCACATTGGACGATGACGACGCGAGTTATCAGGGGGGGGGCGACGGCAATGAAAGCATCAGCATCAATGGCGGCGCCTTCGGCGGATCTGCGGGTACGCCTTATGCGATCAATGTTTCCTTCACCGATACTGGCGGCACCGCCCATATTGAAACTTTCTATTTCTTCAATACCGGTGGCAATTGGTATTTCGTGCCCGGGCCGGATTCTGAGTTTACGGTCGGCGCGACGCTGGGCAGCTATCAGAACCATACTTCGGGCTGGAATTATTCCAACATCACCTGTTTTGCCCGCGGCACGCTGATCGAGACGGATCGTGGCCGGATCGTGGTTGAGGCCCTTGTTGCCGGGGATCGCGTTCTGGTCGCGGACGGCAGCTATCGTCCGCTGCGCATGGTGATGAGCCGCAAGCTGTCGGCCGCTGAGGTGGCGGACAACCCCAAGCTGAGACCTGTCAGAATCACCGCCGGTGCGCTGGGGCATGGATTGCCGGAGCGCGACCTTCTGGTGTCGCGACAGCACCGGATGCTGGTGTCGTCGAAAATCTCGGAGCGGATGTTTGTTGCCCCTGAGGTTCTGGTGGCTGCGGTGCGGCTGACTGAACTTCCCGGTATTTTTGTCGAACCAAGCGGAGAGCCGGTCGAGTATTTCCACCTGCTATGCGACCAACACGAGGTGATCTTCGCCGAAGGGGCCCCGACCGAAAGTCTGTTCACCGGCGCCGAGGCGCTGAAAGCCCTGTCCCCGGAGGCCTATGAGGAAATTACCCTGCTGTTTCCCGAGTTGCTTGCCACACAGGCCGCAGCCCGGTCAGCCTGCCCGATCCCCAGCGGCAGACAGCAACGCCAGCTGGTGGCGCGGCATCTGAAGAACAACAAACCCATCCTTGGGTGCGCCCCGACCGGCGCGCCGTAACACGCAGCCCGGTGTGCACGCAGGCAGGGATACCCTCGGGAAAGTTCGACTGAGACAGCAAGGCAACGCAGATCGCCATCGGCCATCATATGCGTTTATGCAAAGCCGATCTCTACTGCGCCGAAGGGCCCGAAATCCGCAGCGATATCTGTGCCAGAGGGGCATTCGACAGGGCGGATGAAGCTGCCCGACAGGATAATCTGACCCGGTTCGATGCGCTGGCCATATTGCGCCATGCGGCGGGCCAGCCAGACCACGCTTTCGACCGGATCGTTGAGCACGCCAGCCCCGAGACCGGTCTCCTCAACCTCTCCATTCCGACTGGTGATCGCCCCGACCCAACGCAGATCAAAGGCGTCGACCGCATGGCGCTGCGGTCCCAGTACGATACCTGCATTGGCAGCGTTATCGCTAATGGTGTCGAAGACATTTCGGCTCTGCCCGGTGGCATGGTCCTGACGCTCTATGCGGGTATCGAGAATTTCGAGAGCGGGCGCAACATAATCGGTGGCGGTCAGAACGTCGGTGCGAGTGACACCACTGCCGCCAATCGCAGTTTTCATGACAAAGGCGATTTCCGCTTCTACCCGTGGCTGGATAAAATGGCCCTTGGGAACACGCCCACCATCGGCAAACAGCATGTCATCAAAGAGGATCCCGCTGTCGGGAATGTCGATATTCAGGGCATATTGCATCGCCTTGGACGTGAGCCCGATTTTCCACCCGATGACCTGACGTCCTTGGTCCAGTTTAGCCTGATGAATCGCTGTCTGGATGGCATAGGCATCGTCCATGCCCATCTCGGGGTGCCGCAGGCTGAGCAACCCGATCTGCCGACCAGTTTTCTCCGCATGTAATAAATCCGCAGCGGCCTGCGCATGGTCCTGCGGCGTCATGGCTGTTCGTCCTCAATCGTGTTTCTGAGAATGCCTATACCCGTCACTTCGACCTCAACCACATCGCCGGGTTTCAGGAACTGCGGCGGATCCAGCCGTGCGCCGGACCCGGTGGGGGTGCCAGTCACGACAATATCGCCCGGCTCAAGCGTCATGAAGGTGGAGATATATTCGATCTCCCGCCGGATTGGGTGCATCATGCGCGACAGGACATCGTCCTGCCTAACATCCCCGTTCACACGGGTGATGATCCGCGCGTCATCCAGCTGCGCCGGGTCCCGGAACGGCACCAGCCAAGGGCCGATGGCACCAGAGTTGTCCCAGTTCTTGCCCTGGGTGACGTTGAATTTTGCGTGGCGCACCCAATCGCGGATGGTGCCTTCGTTGCAGATGGTCAGCGCGGCGATATGGTCATAGGCGTCGGCCTGTGCGATACGCCGCCCGCCTTTGCCGATGACAATCGCCACCTCGCCCTCATAGTCGAGCATATGGCTTTCGGGGGGGCGGATGAGCGGGCGATTGTGGCCGGTGAAACCACTGGCAAAGCGGGGGAACAGCGACATGTATTTCGGCTGTTCGCTGCCGTCTTTGTATTCGGCGTTGCGGTCTGGAAAATTGACGCCGACACAGAGGATCCGCCGCGCATTGGGCAGCACCATGTCGTACTGCACGTCTGTGTGGGTGACGGATCTGCCCTCGGCCGTGACAATCAGCTGATCCAGCCCGCCCGCGCGCACCACATCCAGCAGGGTCGGCCATTGCGGGAAGTCCGGGCTAAGAGCGATCATCCCGTCATCGGTTGCGGCCCCGTAGAAAGCCTGCCCGGCGGCGCTGTAACTTGCAAACTTCATGGCGCGATGATCGGGCTGGCTTGTAACTCCGACTCCTTCGGCGTGACGCCGACAAAACGGCTGCCATGTTTGAACCAGCTTTCCGGGGCCGGCGCCCCCCAGAGCGTCTGGCGCTGCGGATCCTTCAGATCCCATTTGATCGGCTCAAGGTCGGGATCGACGGTCTGATAATCCGAACAGTAGATTTCGATCCGGTGGCCATCGGGATCGAGGATATAAAGGAAGAAGGCGTTGGAAATGCCATGTCGGCCGGGGCCGCGTTCGATATTGGTCACATAGCCGGTGGTCGCCATCAGATCGAGCAGGTCGATGATATTGAGCGGGTTCGGCACCCAGAAAGCCACATGGTGCATACGCGGGCCGGTGCCATTGGTGAAGGCCATGTCATGCACGCCACCTTTGCGATGCAGCCAGGCCGCCCAGAGTTTCTTGCTGTCTTCGTCTTCGGTATATTCCGTCACCCGAAAGCCGAAATCACTGTAGAAGGCGACCGAGGCATCGACATCATGGCTGAAGCAGTTGAAATGATCGATCCGCAAAGGTTTCACACCACGATAGAGCGCATATTGCTGGTGGATCGGCTCCAGCCGGTCCATCTTGTGGTAGAATTCCAGCGGAATACCCATGTTGTCCGAAGTCAGCAGTGTACGCCCCTGATACGAGCGCTGCACCCATCCGGTTGGCCGTCCTTTCTTGCGGAAATAGGCGTCGGCGCGGTCCAGATCCTCCTCGTCAAAGGTCTTGAACCCCATCACCTCAACCGTACCCGGCTGATCTGATTGTTGCAGGATCACGCAGTGATGGCCGCGCTCCTCCATCGCGCGCAAATAGATGCGGTTTTCATCCGCATCGCTGACCCGCAGGCCAAGGATCTCGGTATAGAATTTTTGCGAGGCAGCCAGATCCTTGACGTTCAGGCAGACATGGCTGAGCCGGATCGTGTTGAAGTCGGGATAGAGATTTGGGGCTGGGACAGGCATCAGAGCGCTCCTAACTTCGTAATCTTGTGGGAGCCGGTGGCGAAACCGATGTGTTTTTGCTCCATGTAGAATTCAAACGACCAATCGCCGCCGTCGCGACCAATACCGGAGGCTTTGACGCCACCGAAGGGCGTTGGTAGATGGCGCACATTCTCTGAGTTCACCCAGATCATGCCCGCTTCCAGCCTGTCGGTGAAGCGCAGCGCCCGAGTTAGATCGTTGGTCCAGAGATAGCCGGTAAGCCCGTACGCCGTGTCATTGGCCAGCGACAGCGCCTCTGCTTCGGTGGTAAACGGGATCGATGTCAGCACCGGGCCAAAGATCTCCTCCTGAGCGATACGCATGTCATTGCGCGCATCCGTGAACAGGGTGGGCCTTATGAAATACCCCTCTTCGCCTACGGGTTCGCCGCCGGCCGCAATGGTTGCGCCCTCTTTCGTCGCAATATCGAAATAGCTGGTGACCTTGTTGAAATGCTCTTCGCTGACAAGCGGCCCGATTTCTGTCGTGGGGTCCAGCGGGTGACCAACCTTGATATTGTTGATGCGCTCGATCAGCCGGGCTTCAAAATCGTCCCTTATACTGTCTTGTATCAGCAACCGCGACGAGGAGGTGCAGCGTTCCCCGTTGATCGAGTAGATCATGAAAATCACTGCATCCAGAGCGCGCTCAAGATCTGCATCCTCAAACACGATGACGGGGTTTTTGCCGCCCAATTCGAGATGGTTGCGTTTCAGTGTGTCTGCGCCCTGTTTGGTAATCAGGCTGCCAGTGCGCGACTCCCCGACGAAGGCGATGGCCCTAATCGCCGGATGTTCGCAAAGCGCCTTGCCCGCCTCATCGCCAAACCCGTTGACCGTATTCAGCACTCCCGGCGGCAGGCCGGCCTCCTCAGCGATTTCGACAAGCAGGCGGGCTGTCAGCGGCGACGCTTCGGCGGGTTTGTGAACAACCGTGCAGCCTGCGGCAAGCGCCGGCGCAATCTTCCAGGTCGAGAGCATGAAGGGCGTGTTCCAGGGGGTGATCACCCCAACCGGGCCGATAGGCACACGGGTGGTCACATTCATCAGCGTCGGGGATTGCAGGTGCTGCCCGTCCCGGGCCTGCACCACCTGATCCGCAAAATAGCGAAAATTCTCGGCCCCGCGCAGGGCGGCCTTGGACATGAATTTGTAGGCTTGGCCGGTATCCCAGCATTCACAGAGTGCAATCTCCTCTGCACGCGCCTCAATGCCCTCTGCAATGCGGATCAGAATTTTCTTGCGCTGGACCGCAGGCAGATCCCGCCATTCCGCGAAGGCCTGTCGCGCAGCCTGAGCGGCAGCATCGATGTCAGCCGCCGTCCCATGAGCCACATCACAGATCACGCTTTTGTCCACCGGCGAGATGGTCTGGAACACGCCAGCCCCTCCGGCCACATCCGCGCCTGCAATCCGATTCCGGATCCCTGTGTCGCGGAACCGCGCAAGATAGCTCTCCAATTTGCCGATATTGCTGTCGAGCTGGCTCATGCCTTGTCCTCCATATGGTCGCGGATGTTTCCGAATTTGGGCGAGAGCTCAGCGTCGATGTCGCGCATCTCCGCTGAGAGCGCGATGGGGCGGCTCTCCATCGCGGTGCGGGCAAAATCGCAAAGCACAGAAAATACGCGCGCAATGGCGTCTTTCTTGGCCGCCTGGCTGCGCCCGGCACGCAGGCGGATGGACAGGTCAATGAACCCGTGCGCCGGATTGCCATCCGCCATCGCCACATGGTCCACCCGAACAGCCCGAACACGGATCCCCGCGGTGGGAAAGGTCTCGATCTGCGCCGCTTCGGCACGGAGTGCCTCGCAGAGTGCCGTCATGTCCAACGCCTCCTCAAGGTTGGCAGAATATTCGATCTGGAAATGCGGCATCACGGGATCCTGCGTGGTATTGGCGATGTATTACTTATCAAGTTAAATAAAAAGACGCCTGTGTCAATGTTGTGATCCACCAATCCGCCGTTCCGGCAAAATGATGCCTTCGGCGCACCAGCTGTCAAAAATCTCCAACACTTTGTCAGCGAAGTCGGCATCATTGATGTGGCTGTCGATGCGATGCGCGGCGACATGCGCGGGTAGTCTTGCCTCAAGCTCCGCCAGGAAGGTCGCCAAACCGGCGCTGTCATGGAGGTCGGCACCCTCCCGATCCCATTCTCCCAGCCCTCGTTCAGGCAGTATCATGGCGACGGGGCCGGTAGCGGTTGCCAGCTGCGTCGCATGGGCCTGCGCGACCTGCCGCCGCTCCTCCGTGTTGAGCACAACCGAGGTCAGCAGGCGATTATGCGCATGGGTGGGATGGTCGACCCATTTCTCCGCAACCGGTTGCCAGCCAACCACATCAACGAGATCATAGCAGCCAGGCGCCACGATCTGCGGTGTACCTATGAGACCCGCATTGGTCAGCCGATCCGCTCCGGCGGAGATGGCTGATCCGTGGATCTGGTTTCCCAGTTCCTGCGTGCAGAAGTCAAACACGCAGGCAAAGGTCTGCTGCCGTGCGAGGCTTTCAAACGCCCGCCCACCCATGCCTGTGGCGTGAAATACTGCGACCTCAAAACCGCGCGCCTCTAGCGCCGGCTTCAGCGGGATCACATATTTCAGCGCGGAGGTGCCAAGGGACATGATCCCGATCAACGGTTTATCCGGGTCCGGCATCTGCACAGCCCGCGCTGCACCGAGAACCGCCCCGGCTGCCTGACTGAGCGAGGCCCTGCACACGGAGTTAAGCCCATATAGCCCCCCCGCCCATAAGATCATCTGGGTATCGGGCGCCAGTCGCTGGGCAGGGATCAGCGGCGAGAAAGCGACCGTTGAGACGATGTATTTAGGCACCCCAAGCGGCAATGCGGAACAGACATCAAGTGCCAGATCGGTGCCCATGGTGCCACCCAGAATAATCACGCCGTCAAAGGCGGCAGCGCTGTGCAGCCGCGCCGCCAGTACGCAGGCACCGCGCGCCATGATCTGCATGGCGGTGTTTTCATCCCCGCTGTCGATGGCAGCCTGGATAGAACTGTCACCAGCCGTTGCCACATCATGTTTTGAATAGTCGGTCGGGATCGCAGGATCGCCCAGCACCGAGACATCCATGGTCAGTACCTGGCCGCCCTGCTCGTGGATCACCCCCGCGAGGAAGCTCAACTCATCGTCTTTGGTATCATAGGTGCCGATCACCAGAATGGTTTTATTGGTCATGCCACCCCCTCAGAGTTTCATCCATGCGGTTTTCAGGTTGATATATTTGTCGATGGCGTGGAGCGATTTATCTGCGCCATTTCCGGATTGCCCGACCCCGCCAAGAGGCACCGTTCCGTCTGCTCCGCCATAGGTGTTGACGTGCATGACACCGGTTCTCACGCCCTGCACCATGCGATGCGCCCGGGTCAGCCCGGAAGTCCAAACCGCGCCTGCAAGACCGTAGACCGTGGCATTGGCAATCCGCAGGGCTTCGGCGTCAGTCTCAAATGGCGTGACCGCAAGCACCGGGCCGAAGACCTCCTCTTGTGCCAGAGTTGCATCAGGCGTCACACCGGTGACGATTGTGGGGGCCATGTAGGACCCGCCGGTTTCCGACAACAGACGCTGCCCCCCGGTGATGATCTGTCCTCCCTCGACCTCAGCTCTGGCGACAAATTGCAGGTTCCGGGCCAGCTGTGCTTCTGAATTGATCGCGCCGATCTGCGTGTCGAGCCGGAGCGGGTCGCCGACCCGCATCATCTGCGCTGCCTTCGCCACCTCTTCGACAAAGGCGTCATGAATCGAGGCCTCCACCAAGAGCCGCGACCCCGCCACGCAGACCTGACCCGAGTTGCGAAAAATACCAGCGGCGGTGACCTTCGCCGCATCTGCCAGATCCGGCGCGTCGGCAAAAACGATATTGGGGGATTTACCGCCCAGCTCCAGATACACACGATTCAGATTGGAGCGCGCGGCATACTCCATCAGACGGCGCCCGGTTTGCCCTGATCCGGTGAAGACCAAAACGTCAACATCCATGGAGAGCCCCAGCGCCTCCCCCACCACTGCGCCTTCACCGGTGACCGCATTCAGAACACCCGGCGGTAGTCCGGCCTCCAATGCCAGTTCCACCATACGCATCAGCGAGAGTGACGCCGTTTCAGACGGCTTCAGAACCACAGAGTTCCCCATCGCCAGCGCTGGCGCCAGCTTCCATGCGCCAATCATCATCGGGAAATTCCAAGGGATGATCGCACCCACGACGCCGACCGGTTCCTTGTGGACCATTCCCAGGACGTCGCTAGAGGTTGGAGCGATCTCGCCATAGATTTTGTCCAGCGCTTCTGCATAGTAGCGGATGGTTGCGGCAGCGGATCCCGGTTCGGCCTTCAGTGCCATCGTGATCTCGGTGCCATTGTCGCGCACCCCCAGAACCGCCAGGTTCAGCGCGTCGGCCTCAATCAGCTCCGCCCATTTCATCAGCACCTTCTTACGCGCGGCCGGAGGTTGTCCGGCCCAGCGACGGTCCTCAAAGGCCGCGCGGGCGGAGGCGATGGCGCGCTCCATATCTATCACTGTTCCCCGTGCGATCTGGGTCAGCCGCCGCCCGTCAATGGGTGAAAGCACGTCCATCGTCGCCCCATCGGAGGCAGCAACCTGCTGCCCGTCAATCAGATGTGAAAAACACGGCACAGGCTGCGCACGCAGGGTGTCAATTTTGGTTTGGTCCATTGGAGTTACCTTGTCTGGCTGTCGTGCAAATCGTGATCTTCATCCGGTTGATGCAACTGCCATTCCCGCACCAATGCGCGGATATGCAGCGCCAGAACCAAAACGATCAGCGCAAAAAGGATGAAGGAAATCGGGCGGTCGATCATATCCAGTGGTGTCTTGAGTCTTGGCAGGGCCGAGCGCAGCTTGACCTCCATGATGCCGCCCAGAACCATGCCCAGAATAATCGGCACAATCGGCAGGTTCAGGCGTTTGAGGATCAGGCCAAGAACGCCAAACCCTGCGGCGATCATACAATCCGTCAGGGAGTTCCGCAGCGAGTAGACCCCGACAAAGGACAACAGCAGGATCAACACACCCAGAAACCGGGTCGGGATCCGGATAATCCGGGTCAGCAGGTTGGTAGACACCATCAGAAAGGCCACCACGATCACATTCAGCAGTATCAGCGCCAGATAGAGGCCATAGACCAGATCGATATTGTTCTGAAACAGCTGTGGGCCGGGGATGACATTGTGAACATAGAACACTGACAGCATCATGGCGGTCAGAGCCTCGCCCGGAATACCAAGCGCCAGCAGCGGGATCATGGCCGCAGCCGGGACGGCGTTGTTTGCAGCCTCTGAAGCGATCAGCCCTTCGGGAGAGCCTTTGCCAAACAGATCCGGCGTCTTGGAGGTTTTCTGCGCGTAGGTGTAGCTCATGAACTGGGCCGTAAACTCACCAGTGCCGGGGATCATGCCCAGGATCACACCGCAGCCGGAGGCAACCGTGGCAACCCGCTTGTGACGCATCAATTCACGTATGCCTGCACTCATGCGTCCGGACACGGGTTTGGCATCCGGACTGTTGTCCGGTGTCGTAAGCAGAAAAAACGCCTGACTGAGCGCAAAGAGGCCAAGCACGACCACTATCAGATTCACGCCGGAGCTGAGAAAGGTCAGACCAAAAGTGTAGCGCTGGGTATAGGCCACCGCATCCAGGCCGATAGTCTGCAGAAAGATACCAAACATTGCCAACACACCGGCTGCGAATATCTGACCGCGGTGGGCGAGGATCACCAGAACAACCCCAAGAAGCGCCGCCAGAAAGATCTCTCTGGACCCAAACATCGGAGCCACCAGCGCCAACACCGGCGACAACAGGATCAAGCAACCGATGCCAAAGATCCCGCCCCAGAAAGATGCGCTATAAGCCAGCGAAAGTGCACGGTGAGCGTCACCTTTCTGTGTCATCGGGTGGCCATCGTAAGAGGTGAGCGCATTGACCGCCGTGCCCGGCGTATTGATCAGGACCGCCGGAATTGCACCGCCATACATGGAGGAGCCGTAAATCCCCAGCAGCATCGTCAGCCCTACGATGGGGTCGAATGCGAAGGTCGCAGGCAGAAGGATTGCGATGGCGACCGCAGGCCCGACGCCCGGAATCGCACCAATCACGACGCCGCCGATTGACCCGATCAACAGCGCAGCAACCACGTCCCAGCGTGCTAGCATCTCGGCTCCGGCGAGGAGGTTTTCCATCGAGTGTTCCGTTCAGAAATAGGTCAGCATGACTTGGCGCAGCCCGTCCGGCAGTGCCTCATAGACAAGGCCGGCGGGCAAGTTCACCTTCAGCAGGGTTTTGAACAGCAGCACGATCACCCCTGCAGAAGCTGCCGCACTGGCAAGTGCTGCTGGTCGCCGGTAGCCGGCCCGCAGGGCCAGAGCGACTGCGAAAAGGACCGTGGCCGGAAGATAGCCCGCATATGGGACGGCGGCCGCATAGGCGATAAACCAACCAGCATATTCCAGTGAGGACAGCCAGAGCCAGACCTCCTGCCAGCGACCATGAATACGCTCAGACAGAGCCGAACCAAGCAGGTGAAGTGCCGCAAAACCCGCCATGCCTGTCAGTGAGACCGCAGGCCAGAACCGGGGCTGGGCAAACAGAGGACCACCTTTGCGCCACGCAGTCTGATCGTAAAGTTGCGCCAACAGCAGCAGCGCCACAATGAGGATAATCCAGGCAAACACGATATCGCCCGGTCTGCGATAGCGTTTGAACAAGGCTTGAAGCGTATTGACCCGCGACATTGGTTCCCCCGTCGTCGTGAATGGTCGTCACCGGGCGGTGCCACCGCCGGGCTTCCCGGGACGTGCTTATTCGGAGAGCATCTTCTCAATCTGGGCCATGGTCTCGGTATCGGTCTGAATCTGTGTGACCACTTCCGCCGCTGGCTGCCAGTAGACCGCCGCACCCGTTTCTGCAGCAAGGGCCTGAGCCCGATCAGACATCACGGTTTCCTGCGCGACGGCAATGATCTTGTCGCGTACATCCTGCGGCGTTTCCTTGTGAACAAACAGCCCATTCCAAAGCGACACATCCAGATCCGGCGCCAACTCTGCAACGGTCGGCGCCCCGGAGGTCAATGGGATCCGCTCTGAACCGATGGAGGCGAGAACCTTCACATCATCAAGGCAAGGCAGGATCAGCTGCAGCGTGGTGTTGATCACATCCACATCCCCAGAGGCCAATGTGTTGCAGTCCAGCGCATCAAACGCCGCATCCGAAGCGTAGGAAAACCCCATTTCTTTGGCCAAACCCAAAGTCACCTGAGTTGGGACCAGCGGCGCTCCGAAATGACCCAACACCACATCGTTTTCTGCCGCATGAGCCGCCAGTCCGGCGATATCATCATAAGGCGCATCAGCGCCGGCGGCGATTACAAACGGGTAGGTCAGAAAATTGCCCAATGGGACAAATGGATCCGGGCTCAGCTGCGGAATACCGATCTGCGGGCCAACCACCGGGATCGCGATAATAAAGGAGCCGATGGTGTAGCCATCCGCAGGTGCCTCCGCCACAGCAACCGCACCAGGGAATGGCCCACCGCCACCGCCGGGTTTGTTCACAACGGCAGTTGGAACATCATAGGCCGCCGAGAAATCCTCTGCGATCATGCGGGTCAGAACGTCCTCCAGATCGCCGGGCGGCCATGGCACCACAAATTCTACGGGTTTCTCTGGGTATTCGGCATGGACCGCACCGGCAGCAGCTGCGGTGACCAAGGCAAGCGCGGTAACAGAGCTTTTGAATTTCGACATGTTTCCCCTCCCTTATATCGGTTCACATATTAAACCGATGTTACGTAAAAAAGGTTGCCTTGCTATCTATCATGTGTCAAATTTTTTCTGACTCCACAGGAACGGTGACCGACGACATGTCCTCTGCAACCAAAACGCTGGCACTTCTGTCGCACTTCTCGGCTGACCGTCCGGAAATCGGCCTATCACAGCTGTGCAGGATTGCCGGGCGTGACAAGGCAACCACCTATCGACACATACAAGCCCTTGAATTAGCTGGATTTGTAGAGCAGAATCCGACGACAAAGCACTATCGGCTGGGACCCGCAATCCTGCAGCTGGCGCAGGTGCGGGAGGCCACTGTCCCCCGCAAGCTTGGTGCTCAATTGCCGCTGTCGCAGCTCGCCGACGTAACTGGAGAGACGGCGCATGTCTCGGTTGTGTCAGGCACCACACTCTACGCATTGGCGTCCTGCGAATCCCCCCGGCACGGCACACGGGCGATCATCGACATCACGACTTTTCCACTTCATGCGACGGCATCAGGCCTCTGCGCGCTGGCTTTTGGTCCTGATGCCATGCTGGACGCTGCACTCTCGCAGATGGACAGGTTCACACCGCATACCGCCACCACTGCCGCGGCGCTGCACGATCTGATCACCGATGCGCGCGCAACCGGTTTTGGCTGTTCTGACCGCAGCTTCGAGGCGGAGATCCATAGTCTTTCTGCGCCGCTCTATGATCAGACCGGTCTGTTCGCGGGCGCCGTTTCGGTGGCCAGCGTCGCCACGCGTGTCTCCCCCGAGCAAGAGCAGTTGATCAAAACAGAACTGATCAGAGCCAGCCGCGAAATCACCCGAAACTGGGGGGGGCAGCTCCCGGTAAACGTCACATCTGCCTGGGCCAGCGGGTCCAATCGGCACTATGAAACGGATTCTACGTCATGACAGAGTCAAACTTCCTCAAGGAACACAACGGCCGCCTGATGTGGCACCCGATGACGTCGCCGCAGGACAGTGTCGCACAGCCGCCCAAGATCATCACCGGTGCCGAGGGCGTATTCATCACGGACATTGACGGCCATCGGGTCATCGACGGGGTTGGTGGCCTTTGGAATGTGAACCTCGGCTATTCCTGCCAGCCGGTTAAGGACGCAATGGCCGCTCAGCTGGACAAGCTGCCCTACTATTCGACATTTCGCGGAACCTCGAATGATGCTGCAATTGAGCTGTCCTATGAGCTCAGCCGGTTCTTCGAACCAGATGGGCTCAGCCGAGCCTTCTTTACCTCGGGCGGCTCTGATTCGGTGGAGACCGCGTTGCGACTGGCGCGGCAATATCACAAACTGCGTGGCGACAGCGGCCGAACCAAATTCCTCAGCCTCAAAAAAGGCTATCACGGCACCCATATCGGCGGCGCCTCGGTAAACGGAAACGCCAATTTCCGTACTGCTTATGAACCCTTACTTCCCGGCTGTTTTCATATCCCCGCCCCTTATACCTATCGCAACCCCTTCGATGAAAGCGACCCGGAGCGTCTGGCGCAACTCTGCGCCGCAGCACTGGAGGATGAGATCGCTTTTCAGGGCGCCAATACAATTGCCGCGATGATCATGGAGCCAATCCTCGGGGCAGGCGGTGTGATCCCGCCCCACCCATCATTTGCGCCAATGGTCCAGGAGATCTGCAATCGCAACGGCATCCTGTTGATCACCGATGAGGTGATCACGGCTTATGGGCGCACAGGGGCCTGGTCTGGTGCCCGCCTCTGGGGCATCCAGCCAGACATGATGTGTACCGCAAAAGCCATCACAAACGGCTATTTCCCGTTTGGTGCTGTTATGTTGGGTGCCCGGATGATTGAAGTCTTCGAGGACAACCCCGATGCCAAGATTGGCCATGGCTATACTTATTCCGGCCATCCCGTCGGTGCGGCGGCCGCACTTGCCTGTCTCGCAGAGATGCAGCGCCTGAATGTGACTGCAACAGCAGCGGCGCGCGGTGCGCAGTTATATGAGGGCTGTCTGGCCCTGAAGGAGCGTTTTGATGTCATCGGCGATGTCCGTGGCGGCTACGGGTTAATGATAGCGCTCGAACTGGTGAGCGATCGCCAGACACGGGCCCCGCTTGACGGGCGTAGGGCCCTGGCCCTTCAGGAGGCCTGCTATGAAGCCGGTGCGCTGATCCGGGTTTCGGGTCCAAACGTGATACTGTCTCCACCGCTCATCATGAGTGAAGCCGATACGCGCGGTTTGCTAGACGCCCTACGCGTGGGTCTTTGCGCGACCTAACACGGGATAGCGCTCTGGCGTGGATTCGGTGCAGCCCGCTACGCCGCGTCAGCAGCGTAGCGCCACGGCATGAGTTCAATCAGACGTGTGATTTTATCGTCCGCGATTTGGGCCACTTATTCAGTCGTCCAGATTTCCAGATCATCGGGCAGAGACTTTGACCGGGATTGGTGCAGCCGGACGCGCTCCTCTGGCTGCAGGCCCCTTGCGCCTTTTTCCACGGCATAGAGTTCTGCGATACGGGGGATCCCCGCTTCAGAAACGGCCAGCCCTTGCGATTGGAGCACATCAACGAACTTGCGCCGTATATGAGCCATGTACTCCCTAGCAGGCGCATGCGAAGCATGCTGCCGAGAAGGCAAGCAACTTCACTGACAGCGCCAGAGCGGTACAGGTCATTGAAGCCAGAATATCCTTCAGCGTGCATCCAGCCTTTGTAATTGGTCAAATGAGCCGAAAGGTGTTCACCTTTCCTATTGGATGTGAACCGGTACCAGGCGGCAAGCGGATCAGCTCTACCATTCCTTCGACTTAGAACCTCTTTGAAGT
Organism: Phaeobacter sp. HS011; assembly: GCF_018101215.1. NCBI lineage: Bacteria > Pseudomonadati > Pseudomonadota > Alphaproteobacteria > Rhodobacterales > Roseobacteraceae > Phaeobacter > Phaeobacter sp. HS011. Next base: position 168,409 of record NZ_JAGEUF010000008.1, read on the forward strand.
GTATCTGGGTGATATCGATCAGTCCGGAACGCCTGCCACGTGTGCCATTGCCGCGTGAGCGGCTTCGTCCTTGGGCTATTCGCGGTCATGGCGTGCGTCGGGGAGTGTCTGCCTGCACTTCTCCGTCTTCGGCCCGCCCCCTCATGCCTATGTGATCCCATAACGCTGGAAAGCGCTTTGACCGTTAGCTCCTGCCATATTGGCTGCTGCTTCTGTGATTTTCCGT
>NZ_JAGEUF010000009.1:0-150038 GCF_018101215.1 Phaeobacter sp. HS011
CAAGGACGCTATGTGATCCCCAGAGCGCATCTGCATAACTTCTGCTGCTGCGCTCGCACCGACCCCCGGCTGAGCGCAGCGCATTGATGCGGCGGTGCGGCTATAACGCAGCACAGGGCCATCAAGACTGCGGCCCCTCTCTGAGTTGAGAGGGGCCGCTTTTTTACACCGCAGTCAGCTCAAACCTCAATCACACACCACAGTGCCGGTCGACCATCCGCTGCACCATCGGTGCGAAGTGCCAGAAATCCGGCGTGACCATGCCTGCCCGCTTGCCCGCTTCATCGAGATAGCGCACTGCAATGATCTCTTTCAGGTTTGGATTGGCCTCAAACACTGCGACTTCCTCCGCATTCATCGGCCCGCCCTGCAGCTCCAGCGTATGGACGGACGCAGGGGAAAGCCGTTTGAAATACTCAGGCTTCGTCGCGCAGAGATACCGTTTGGCTGCAACATGATAGCGACAGCAATCAGTGATCACACTGGGAAAGAAACGCTCTAGCACCTCGGCCCCGGCGTCCTCATGATGTCGATCCTCGGTATCATCGGGATGGTAGGTGCCAAACTCGGACGTGAAATGGCCGATATCATGCAGCAGCGCGCCCACGATGATCTCTTCTGGCTGGCCGTTCTGTTCTGCGATGGTGGCGCCTTGCAGCATATGTTCGCCCATGGTCACCGGCTCGCCCAGATATTCCTCCCCGCCGCGCCGGTCAAAGATTGAGCCGAGGAAAGCGACAATCGTCTCACGGTTCAGCGTGTCTGGCGGGACATGCGTGGCTGCTGGCTGTGGCTGACGACTGGTCATTCTGCCGCCTCCGCCAGCGCCTGACGTCGCCACGCGTCATAGACAGAACGCAGCCCATCCTTGTCAGCATAACAGCCCTGCAGCCAGCGCGTCCCCTCACCCGAGTAGCCCTTGCGCGCGTGCAAGACGCGGGTGTTGTCCACCACAAAGGCCTCACCGGGATTAAGACGGAACGTGACCTCCATCGCCGTATCATCGATGATCTCGCCAAACCGGCGATAGGCTGCATAATAGAGCGCCATCTTCTCAAACGGGACATCCTGCACCGCTGCGAGTGACCGGTTGTTGAAACGCACCCCGATCAGCTCCCCATCGGGGGCCAGCTCGATCATGGGGCGACGAGAGATCAGGCAGACCCCGGCTTCGCCTGCGTATTCAAAACGCGCACAATGTTCCGCCAGCACATTGAAATAGGCCTCATTCTCGGCCTTGAGACGCAGCGCGGCGGCAAAGCCGTCCACCACCATGTTTTCACCCCCGGCAGCGGAGCTTTCGAGGCAATAGAGCACCTGAATGGTTGGCACCGGATCGCGATAGGGATTGTCGGTATGCGCCTGCAAGCCCAGGCCGGTGAAGGCGAGGTTGGTCGGGTTCACTTCGGTGCGCACCTCGAAATGGCGCCCGTAGTTGGTCTCGCGCACATGCCCGAACAGATCGACCACGCGGAACAAGGCGCCATCTTCAACCGGCCCGTTGACAACCTTGCCGAATCCATAGCGCATCACAGCGCCCAGCCAATCGCCCAGCGCCGCACCGCCTGCTTCCAGCGCCGCGAAATCACCGGTGGGCACGCCGTCCATCAGCCCCGCGTCCCAGGTCTCAACCCCATCTGCAAGCCAGCCCGCCTTTTCGGGCTGGGCCTTGTCATAGGTATGGGCTTGCAGCCACGAGAGATCATAGGCAACGGTTTTATTCTCCGGCATAAACCGCAGGCGAAGCCTCTCGCCGTCCAGCGTGGCCTCTGCAATCGTGGTGTCCGCCGGAATGTCCCGCAGCGCGATCAGACGCTGGCCGTTGGCCTCAGCCCGGGTGTCGGGGTCGCTGGCATTGTCACGCAGCCAGATCGCGTGAAAACGCATGTCGGATGCCCCGTGAGACAGGGTGAGATAATCGCCCGCAGGGGCAAGAGTAACTGACGGCATGGTATCCTCATTGGTGGTCCGCAACGCGGAAGATGACTCTTGCGCGCATGTTGCCATTGCCCCTACATAATCTCAAATTAGGAATTTCCGCACTAAGGCCAAGGTCAGCTAATGCAACAGCAGCGCCCCACCCTGCCGCCCCTGGAATGGATCCGCGCCTTTGAAGCGGCGGCGCGCTGCGGTAGCTTTACCGCGGCGGCAGCGGAAACCGGGATCACCCAATCCGCCATTTCGCAGCGTATCGCCCAGTTGGAGAAACGGCTGGGCACTGTGCTGTTTCACCGCCACCCCCGCGCCATCACCCTGACCGTGGAGGGCGAAGCCTGGTTGCCGCACATCCAGTCGGCACTGGATACGATGCGCGACAGCTCCGAGGCGCTGTTTGGCACCGGACGGCGACAGTTGACGATCTCTGCAAGCCAATCGATCATCGATTTGTGGCTCACCCCACGACTGGCCGCCCTGAGCGACATCGCAGGTGGCCAGTTGGCGATACGAACCATGGTCTTGGGCGCCCATGATGCAGTGGAGGACGAAGTGGTCCGCATCCGCTACGGCGTTGGTGATTGGCCCCACACTTACAAACTGCCGCTCTATTCTGAAGGGATCGCCCCCTTGGCCTCCCCGGAGTTGGTTGGCCGCAGAGGCGGGCACTGGAGTGACTGGCCACGGATCGCCTGTTCCGGGCCTCGACCGGGATGGCCGGATTGGGTTGCCTGCCACGGCGGTGGATCCACGCCGGTGCCGCATCTGCGATTTGATACGTTTCTGTCCGCTCTGGGGGCGGCCCGCGCCGGCACCGGCGTTCTGCTTGGGTCTCTGCCGCTCTGCGATCAGGACCTGGCAGCTGGGCGGCTGGTACGGATGGGTCGGGACCACCTCGACCACCACGCCACCTATTGGATGATTGCCGGACAGGATGCTGTCAGCCGCACCCAATGGGCCGAGTTGACCCGCATTATGACCTGATGGTGTAGCTTTAGAAGCAGGCGCGTATTGTCGCGCTGGCAGTCTGCCACATTGCCCCGCTGCAGTGGACCCGACATTTTCCGTGCTCAATAGATTCTCGAACCGTTTGGAGCATGAACGCGCATGAATATTTGGCTCTTGGCCGCTGGCGGCCTGTCGGTCGTCAACACTCTGTTACACATTCTTGCCGGCGGCCCCAGCGTCGCACGCCCCCTGCTGGAGGCACGCGGCCTGTCCGCAGAGGTGCGCTATGTCAATTACTACTGCTGGCATCTAGTGAGCATTAACTTGGCGGCTGTGGCAGCACTCTTCCTCTGGCCCGCATGGTCGGGCGAAGCCGAAATCGCCGCGATCCTCGCCACCGGTCTGGCCGCTGCCTACGCCATCTGGGGGCTCGCCCTGCCGATTCTGAACGGTCAGAGGTACAAGGACATTCCTCAGGGTTTTTTGTTCGTTCCGGTGACACTTTTGGGAATCGCAGGCCTGATGCTCTAGCAGGGCTCCGACCTCCGAGACGCTGACGCGAACGATTTTGCGAGAGCATTACGGTAGCGGATATTCAGGAAAGTGGTATCACCTCAAAGAATTTCATAGATAAAATTCAATCGGGGAAATCTCAGAAATACTGAGGCCTCTTATGCGATCGCCCCATGAAAAGAGGAGAAAAACAGCCTTAACAGCTTATGAACATGGGTTTTCAGCTACTTGAAGATACACAACTCAAAGCTGTCCGGTTAAAGTCTTAACGACAGTTGGTGGGCATATTAATCTTTCATTAGGGCTGAAATGTCAGTTTCTGGCTACAGTCTTTGGAAAGGGCGTCACGATGAATGGTACTGAGGTTACGATGGAGACCAGCCACCCGACACTGCCCTCCGGCAACCTATGCGTCTTGGTGCTGGACGACAGTGAATTTGACCGGACGCGAATGCGGCGGCTCATTGCGCAGGCTGATCGAACGGTCGAGGTGATTACATGTTCGGACATTCAGGATCTCGAAAAAGCACTGGACGAAAACGTTGTTGATCTCTGCCTGATTGATCACCAGCTGCGCGATGCCTCTGGCCTTGACGCGGTCGCCGTGGTCAAAAAACAGCTGGAGACCGAAGAGGTGCCGGTGGTGATGATCTCTGGCCGCGAAGATACCGAAGCAGTGGTCAGCTCGATGCGCGCTGGCTGCGTGGACTATGTCGGCAAGGGCAATCTGACCGCGGAAAAACTGCATGGAGTGATCTACAACTCCATTGCCGAGACATTCTCAAACCCGGCGATGAAATCTGAAGTGCAGGACGCCACACGAAACGTGATCCGGGGCATGGCAGAGGGCTGCATAAGTGAATTGCAGCCAAAACTGCGGCGCATGTATCGTCAGATCTCCTTCATCCGCGGCTGCAATAACCAGGGGCTGACACCATCCCCCGAAGCCCTTGATGAAATTGAAACACACTGCCTGAACATCTGGCGTTTCTTCGATGAGATCGAGAATTACAGCAATAGTTTCAATGTGGTCCACCATTAAGGTGGACCACATCACTGCCGTTCAATCGCGGTGATTTTGTTTCAGACGCAGTCGAATAGTCGCCCCGTCCCGCTTGGTTCGGGGCGGTAATGCCTCCACAACGCCGCCGTAGCTGTCAGCAAGACGGCGCAAGATCGCAAGGCCCATCCCTGCCCCACCGGTCTCCACGACCGAAAACTTGCTCATCGGATCAAAAACCCGCTCCAGTTTACCGGCCGGAAATCCGACACCGTTGTCACGCAGCAGCATCTCCCAATACCCGTCGCGCAAGCACCCGGTGACAGCAACGCGCACCGGCTCCGCGTTGTGCTCAGCAGCATTTCCCAACAGGATCAGAAACATCGACATTAACGCATCGGGATTCATCTCGATTTCCGCCGGATCAAATCGTGCCCGCACCTGCATGTCACTCGGCAGGTTCAGTGCCGCAATCGCCCGATCAAGGCAGGTTCTAACGGAAATCCGCTCTGTCTCGCGATATCCGGTCTTGGAATACAGCGACAGCTGATCAAGCATCATGTTCAGCTTTTCCGCATGGCGCCGCATCAGATCAAAAGACTGCGCAGGGGCCTCCGGCAGCGACATGCCAACATCCTGCAGATCCTCTTCAATCCAATTCGGCAATTCAGCGATGGCCCGCACTGAACCACGCAAGTCGTGAACAATCTTATAGACCACGTCCATCATGGCCTGATCGCGCATGGTCTGGCTCAGGGCCGGATCGGGGGTGTCATATTTCATCGGTAAGAGCCTTTCGCAGATCGGCAGGATAGGTGTCGCGCAGCGCCATCCAGCGGCGCGATTGCACCTCCAGGCCCACACGATCTGTGGTCGCCCGCCAGGATTGGGCAACATTGTCCAGCGCGACCTCGGCTGTCACATCCCCAGCCAGTGCGGCCAGCAGCCAATAGGACAACGCCTCAAAATATTCGCCACGGCGCGCCAGATAAAGATCCGGCATCGAGGCGCGCATCGCCTGCTCGTGAACAGTCAGAAACTGCGTGCCATAGGCCTTGATGATAGCTGGATCCTGGTACTGGTCGGTTCTGAACGGATCAAAGAACCCATCGGTCTGGGCGATTGCCGCAGCGCCGACCTGCTGCGAAACGGCATTGACGCAGAACTGATACGCCAGCTCGGGCTGTTTTGAATTCTTGGCAACAACATAACTCCACCCCCAGTTGAAATAAGAGAGAGGAACCACCGCCCCGCCAATACGTCCTCCGGGCAACGACGCGTTGATCATATTGTCGCGCATCGCCGATCCGGGTGCATAGAGGCTCTTTTGCGTACCGCCCCAGCCAATATTGGCGTAGATATCGCCTTCCTGATAGCGCGCCCAGTTAGAAAACAGATCCAGATCTGCCCCGACAAGATGCGCGCCGGAGGCAATCATATCCTCCAGCGCGGCGATGCCACGCGCTCCTGCGATCTGCGGTTCCATCGTGGGCGAAAACGGCCAGGCACCCTTGGCATGAAACCGCGCCCACCATTCCCAGGCTACCTTATCCGCTGTGCGGAACAGGCAACCGCCATACCGACCCGCATCCGGATCGTGAAAAAACGCCATCTGTCGGTCCAGCTCGTCCCAGGTTTGCGGCGTCGACAACGCCGTACCAGTCTGATCCGCATATCGGCTCCCGAGGTCCCGATCCTCCATAAAGCTTTTGTTATAAAACATTAAAAAGACATCACCGTCGGTCTGATAGCCCCACAGCCGCTCGTCAAAGATATCGCCGCTGGTGTACATCATCGCGTCGGTCAGCCCTTGTGGCGCATATTGCTGAGCAAGCGCATCCAAGGGCAAAATGGCCTCCGCCTCGACAAGGTCTGGTATGCCAAAGGTGGCTGGCAGCGCCACATCTACGCCGACATCGTTCAGCATCGCTTCCAGTGTCAGAACCGCGTTCACCTCGCCAACGCCGACCACGACCAGTTCCGTGCGACACCCGCACATTGCCTCAAAACTCTTGGCCACCGGCGCTAGGTTTGCCTCCGCCCCATGGGGGGCCAGAATACGAAGCAGATTAGGATGCTGGTGATCAACTCCGGCACGCGCTGCGGCAGGCAGACCGCCAACCCCGCCAAGCGCCAGGGCATGCGTCGTGAAAGCGCGTCTCGTGAACATGGGGATCCTCGCGTGTGGCTCAGTAGGTTTAAGCCTATCTGCGCCCAGTTAAGGACTAGTAAACCTCTCAACCTTATGTTGAGCACACCAACAGCAAAAGGGGCCCGTAGTGTCGCTAACCGCACGCCTCAGATCTTGTGTCGTTATATGTCTCGCGTCGATTTGCGTCGCGATGTATGCGGAGTGGAACGACCTAAGCCGCATTGAGCGCAAGACAGAGAACCTGTCTGATCGGACGATTCCGTTGCTGGACAGGATTGCCGACCTCGGCGACCTGCAACACGGGTTGGAGGTAACGCTGGCTCGGGTCAGGCTGATCGACGATCTGGACGGGCTTGCGGGGCTGGGGCGGCGCGTCGACAGTCTCTCGCAGCTGTTTCGTGAGAATTTCAGCGACCGAGAAGATACAATCGCCGAAGAACTGTCATCAGCAGACGCTGATGTGTTTCAGAACGTGGTGAAGGGTCGCCAGGATATCGTCGCTCAGAATATCAGGATTAATGCCCTTGTTTCACAGGCCGTTGACAAGATCCTGGCGCTGGAAAAATCCATTGTTGTTGCGCAGATCGAATTCGGCAATCAACAGCGCGACGCGCAATCCAGACAGGAGGGACCCCTGTCGGTCACCTGGGCAATCGATACCGCCAAGACTTTGGGAGAAATCTCCGGCAGCGTTGCCTCGCTCGCCATCCTGACCAAAGACTTCTCGCTTGAAACCGGTACTGGCAACACAGGCGCACGCCAGAGCCTGGTGGCAGAGATCAACATCCTTGCCTCTCGCCTTGCCCGGCTGAAAAATCTGGAAGCGCGTCACGACATTGCCGGTGTCTTGGTCGACTATCGCAATACCATGCTGGGCCCGGAAGGGGTGGTCGAAGCACTATCAGCCCTGCAAACGCGCCAAGCAGGTCAGAAACAGCTTTATGGTGAGGCTGAGGCTGTGCTCAACAACATCGGCGCCTGGACCCGGTCGAGCACCCAACGGGCCGCAATGGAGTTTCGCCAAAGCGCCGCGGAAACGAGCCGTATTGTTGAGCGCATTCGGTTCGTCGATGTCGCATTCAACATGTGTATGCTTCTGATTTCACTTGCTCTTTTGTGGTTCATGATCGAGGTTCGGATGATTTCGCGGATTCACCGCCTGACGCGCCATATTCAACGTATGTCGCGTGGCCATCTCGAAGATCCGATTGACACCGCCGGGTCAGATGAGATTGCTGAGATCGCAAAAGCTGTGGAGAAATCCCGCCTTACTGCGGCAGCTCTGCAACGCTCAAATGAGGAACTGGAGCGGTTCGCCTATGTGGCGGCTCATGACCTGCGTGCGCCGCTACGCGCCATCTCAAATCTGATCGAATGGACAGAAGAAGATTTCGCCGATGAGATGCCTGCAGACGCGCAGAAAAATATTGGATTGATCCGCAATCGTACGGACAGATTGTCAGGCCACCTGTCTGCCCTGCTGGACTACGCGCGGGCCGGCCAGATTGATGGCGAACATGGGGCCTTCAGCCTGACCAAATTTGCGGAAGAGCTGAGGCTCTACTTCAATTCCAACTCCGCTTTCGAAATCAGGGTAGAGCAGGACTGTGGTCCCTTCGGCGCCTATTTGACACCGCTGAAGACCATTCTGATCAATCTTGTCAGTAACGCGAGTAAGCATCACGACAGATCATCTGGCACGATCCGCATGAGCAGCGAGCTGTACCCCAACTACGTCGAGATCACCGTGGCCGACGACGGGCCCGGCATTCCGAAACAGTATCAGGACCAGATCTTTGTTCTGTTTCAGACACTGAAATCCCGCGACGAAGTGGAGGGATCCGGCTTGGGCCTGGCGCTTGTACAGAAACTTGCCCGATCACTCGGCGGCAGCGTGTCCGTCGTCTCCAACCCGGATGTGGCCCGTGGCACCGTGTTTACGGTCCGTGTCCCCCTCAATACACCCTCAGCAAAAACACCGAATGACATCCAAGGATTGGCCGCATGACCAATAGAGAATCCGTTACGTTTCTGATTGTAGATGATGACGAGGTTGCCGTGATGGCGATCAAACGCGCGTTGAAAAAACTACGCCTTGTTAACCCAATTGAAGTTGTCGGCGACGGACAGGAAGCGCTTGATCTGCTGCGGGGGGTGAATTCCGCCGCGCTTGAGCGCCCGTACATCATCCTGCTGGATCTGAATATGCCGCGCATGGGGGGGCTGGAATTTCTCGCCGAGGTCCGCGAGGACAAAGAGCTGGCGAACTCGGTGATTTTTGTTCTGACAACCTCCGATGCGCCCTCGGATATTGCCGTTGCCTATGAGCATAAGATTGCCGGTTATATCGTCAAAGAGAACGCCTATGATGCGGTGAAATCTGCGGTGGAAATGCTGGGTGCCTATGTCGAGATCGTGTCGCTGAAAACAAATTGAAGTGAGGCTTGTTGCTGGCACCGACGCACAACACCTCTTCAGTCACCGCACCTCCCCCGCGCGACTGAAAAGACGCGCGGGCCAAGCTTGGTTTATGCAGTAAGGGACAGGATTGGTCGGTATATTCAACCTCGGCTTTTGGCCCACCCTCAGTCGGGCTCGACATGAGTAGGCTCCTTTGGCTGGCCACCCTTGCCTCCCCCATCAGCAACACATCTCAGAACTTATAAAAGCGCGCTGCGGTCTCAGCAAAAACCTGTGATCTCTGGCTATCAGGAACCAATTTTTCATGTGCGTGCAAGAGCGTTTCATAGTTTGAATAAAGGCTATCAACGGGAAAGTTGGAGCCAAACATACAGCGGTCAGCGCCAAATTGATCGAGGCATGTCTCAATGATCGGTCTGAAGTCCTCAACGGTCCAGCGGTGCTGAAACATCCCCAAACCTGAGAGTTTGCATCGTACATGTGGAAGACCCGAAAGCCATCTGAGCTGCTGACACCACGCCTTTAGCCCCTCAGGACTTCGGTCATGGGGGCTGCCCGCATGGCACAGGGCCACATTTGTTCGCGGGGCCTGCCCCAGAACGCGCGCGGTTTTCTCCATCAGCTCAGGGATAAGCTGCAGATCGAAGGACAGCCCGCGTTCTCCAATCAGCAGCAGCCCCTCCAGAAACCCTGGATCATCCAGAAGCGCATTGGTGCCGGTTTGCGCATCCTCACCCGGGGCGCGACCGACGATCTGGCGCACGCCCCGGACCGAGGGCAGTGCCTGAAAAACGTCGAGTTGCTGCGCCAGATCTGGCGCCGTCAGATCGCAATGCACCACCTGTACCATCGGCCAGTCCCGGTTCGCGTCGATGACAGCTTGAACCCATTTCGCCTCCGCCAGAGGATCCGCAGCGCCGACCTGAATGTGAACAGATCCGGTGATCCCAAGGGCCGAGGCCTCTGCGCGAAAGTCAGGGAATAGATAGTTGCGCTGGATCGGGCTTGGGTCGCCAAAGAACCGCGAGACACCCTTGGCGGCCAGCCAAGGGTAATGCACCGCCGTCAGGTCCCACAGGTGATGATGCGCGTCGATCATGTCAGGGTCCCATCGCTCAGCTGTTGCAGGACATCATATCCCTGCCCTTTCCAAAAATGCAGCAGGTCAATGAAGATCCAGTTTTCCGCAAGTTTGTCACCGCTACGCCGGTAGATATCAATCACCCGGAATTCGCCCCGTTCATTGGTCGCCGTGCGACCCATGAAATCGCCGGTCAGACGCGCGGTGAAGTTCGGCCAGCCAGCGAAGCCACCGTAGGCGCCTTCCGCCAGGCGCGCCGTATGACCGGTCCTGGATCTGTCAGAGAAGGCCGCGCGAAACGGGCCGGAATGCTGCTTGGCATAACGCTCGATGGTATAGGTGGCGCCGATGCCGGTCGGCCCCCACCACAACATGTCTTCACACCAGGTCTGACGCAGCTCATCCTCAAGACTGAGCTTGTTGTCCCACTGCCCCAGTTCACCAATCATGCGGTTGATCACGGCCAGCGTCGTCTCGCCTTCGTGGTCTGGTTGCGCTTCGAACAGAAGGCCATCATGCGTCATTGGCCCCGGCTGCACCAACTGCGCGGCGGTCTGACCGGGAAAGGCTATGACACCAGCCTGTGCCATCAGATGGGGTAGGTCGAAATACATCGCGGTCTGTGCAATCTTGCCGTCTTCAACCCGGTGAAACTCGCAATAGCGCAGCATCGCAATCTTACCCGTTGGCGGGATGTTCACAAATGGCGCGTCAAACAGCCCCATCAGATGCCCCATGGACACCACCCAGATGCCTTGAAAATCATCCATCTGGTTGCGCCCGGCAAAGAAAATATCCTCACGCCGCTGCAACGATGTGAGACTTTTGCGCAGCGGCGCCCAGAACTGCCGGGCAACCTCAGCAGCCTCGGTCATCTCATTGAACGGGTGGAAACCACGCCACAGGTAGTCGGGCGATGTATGTCGAATCAGAGCCGCTTCAAGATTCGCATCCGGAGCATCCAGATCGGCGTAGAAGGCGCGCACGACGGCTTTTGCTGCCTGAAGATCGTTCATTTCTTTCCCTATTTTACAGGCGCTTCACGCCACATTGCATACGATTGCAAAATTATCTTGCCAAATTAACGCAGCAAAGACTAACCTTTTTGCAATCGTATGCAAAATAGATTTCGCTGGGAGGCGGACCCGCATGGCACAGATAGAGCTGCGTAATATCAGCAAGCGTTGGGGCAGCTTTGTCGGGGTTGATAATTTCGACCTGACCATCGCAGACAAGGAGTTTCTGGTTCTCCTGGGGCCGTCGGGCTGCGGCAAGACCACAACGATGCGGATGATTGCCGGACTGGAAAGCGCCAGCGAGGGCGACATTCTGGTGGATGGCAATCGGGTCAACGAACTGGAGCCGAAGGACCGGGACGTCGCCATGGTTTTTCAGAGCTATGCGCTTTATCCCAATATGAACGTCTACGAAAATATCCGCTTTCCGCTGAAGGTGCGCGGTGTTGACGCCAAGACCCATGACGAAAAGGTCCGACGGGCCAGCGCCATGGTTGAACTGGACGAATTCCTGCATCGCAAGCCGGCCGAATTGTCAGGCGGGCAGCGGCAGCGGGTGGCTCTGGCCCGGGCCATCGTACGCGAACCGAACGTGTTTTTGATGGACGAACCGCTGTCTAACCTCGATGCCAAGTTGCGGGTCTCTACCCGTGCGCAGATCAAAAACCTCAGCCATGAACTGGCCGTGACAACGATCTATGTGACCCACGACCAGATTGAAGCGATGACCCTCGCCGATCGCGTGGTGGTCATGAACAAAGGCGTCGTACAGCAGGTCGGTAGCCCGACAGAGATCTACGACCGTCCCGCCAATGCCTTTGTGGCTAGTTTCATCGGCTCACCTGCGATGAACTTGATGGAGGGCGACCTGTCCGGCGGACGGTTTACCGCCCAGCATACGGATATTGCCGGTCTGAGTGGCCAGGACGGCCCGGTCACACTGGGTTTTCGGGCCGAGGACGCCAGCGTTGTGGACAGCGGCGGCCAGATCAACGCCCCGATCTACACGATGGAGCTCTTGGGCGATGCAACCATGGTTACGGTCCGCATTGGCGGCGTCCTGGTTTCGGTCAAGGCAGATAAGACCTTCCGCGCAGAGATCGACGATATGGTGTCGATCCACGTGCCCACCGATCACTGCCACCTGTTTGATACACAAACAGGTGCGCGGCTGGGGGGGTAATCCCCCACCACCGCCGCCTTCGTGCATGCGACGGGGGCAAAGACGGGGATGCTGTCCGGACGGCTTCCCCCTATAACAGGGAGACTACCATGAAATTCACACATATCGCACTTGCCAGCTCGGTTCTGGCCCTTGCCGCGACCGCAGGTTCTGCCTGCGAGATTTCGGCACGGGTCAATATTGTCGGCAATGAATTCCCCGCCATCCATTCTGTCGCCGATGCGGCCAAGGAGTGCACCGGTGGCGAGGTCAAGGCCAACCTGACTGCAGACCATCAGAAGATCAACGTTGCGGGCATGACCGGCAACCCGGCGGAATACACCTCTGCGATCATCGCCAACTCCTCCATCGTGGCCCTGATGAACGAAGACGTCATCCGTCCGCTGGACGATCTGGTCGCCAAACACGGTGACGGGCTGCAGAAAACCCAGCTGATCACCATTGATGGAAAGATCATGGCCGTGGCCTTCATGGCAAACGCCCAGCATCTGGTTTATCGCGCCGACGTGTTGGAAGAGATCGGTGTTGAGCCACCCAAGAGCTATGAGGACCTGCTGGCAGCCGCCAAGATGATCCGCGAAAAGGGCCTCATGGAGAACCCCGTAGGCGGTGCTTACAAGGCGGGTTGGAACCTCGCGCAGGAATTCAACAACATGTATCTGGGCCACGGCGGCAGCTTCTTTGAGCCGGGCAGCGCCAAGGTCTCGATCAACAATGAACAGGGCGTAGCCGCTCTGGAAATGATGAAGTCGCTGTCGGAATATATGAACCCCGACTTCCTGACCCATGACTCCAACGCCACCAACGCCGAATTCCGTGCCGGCAATGTCGCGTTGATGAACATGTGGGGCAGCCGCGCTGCAACTCTGGCCGATGCCGATGGTGTCGTACAGGAGGTGAAGGATCACATGGCCATCTCCGGTCCGCTGACCGTGGCGGGGGGATCTGATGCCGCCTCTACCCTGTGGTGGGACGGCTGGACTGTCGCCAAGAATATTCCCGACGCCGAAGCCGAAGCCACCTTCGTCGCGCTGACCCATGGCATCCGCCCCGAGATGCTGAACGAGGAAACCGCACCTCAGGCGGTCTGGCTGATCGACGGCTATGAGCCGACCGATGCCGCTCAGGGTGTCTTTGAGGCCGTGCAGATGAGCACCAGCCCCTACCCGATGCTGCCCTATATGGGTCTGCTGCATACCGCGCTGGGTGCTGAGCTGAGCGATTTCATGCAGGGCAAGGAAAGCGCTGAACAGGCACTTGCTGATGCAGAAGCAGCCTATACCGCTGCCGCCAAGGAAAAAGGGTTCCTCAACTAAGTTGAGGCCCAACCGGCAGAGGGGAGCCTCCCCTCTGCCACCACCACCTGAACTCTGGACATCGGTTTGTCATGAAACACCGCACCTTTTTCTGGTTCTTTCTGCCCACCGGGCTTGCGATGCTCTTGTTCATCGCGCTGCCCATCGTGTCGGTGTTGTTCCAGTCCGTTCACACGCCCCATGACGCCGTTCTGGTGACGGTTGAAAACTGCGGTCCCTTCGGCTGCAAAGAGGAAACCACCATCGACCAAGAGGCCACCCGTGCCCTGCGCGATGCGGAGCCTTTGGGCAAATTTGTTGGCCTGCAAATCTATTTTGATCGTGGTCATCTGGCTGTGGCCGAGGTGGCAGAAGCCTGGCGCAGCACCGACAGCATCGGCGCTTTCTTGGGCGAAATCAGCGACCTGCCCTTCTACCGCGCGATGGGTTTTACGCTGACCTATACCTTTACTGTAACCCCGCTGCTGATCGTGCTGGGTCTGATGATCGCGCTTGCCGTGAACTCGCTCAACCGGCATCTCAAAGGGCTGGTGATCTTCTTCTCGCTGCTGCCGATGATCGTGACGCCGCTGATTGGCTCCCTCATCCTGTTCTGGATGATCGACAGCCGTGGTGTACTTGGATCTGCGCTGCAATATCTGACCGATGATCCAACCTTATCGCTCAAGGCCTCGACCGGGCTGACCTGGGTTATGCTGATCATCTATGGGGTCTGGCACTCTGCGCCCTTCGCCTTTGTGGTGTTCTATGCAGGTCTGCAAACCCTGCCACAGGACCAGTTGGAAAGCGCGCAGATCGACGGTGCCACCCGCTGGCAGCGCGTCCGCTACGTGGTGGTACCGCACCTGATGCCGCTGGTCACTTTTGTTGCGCTCATTCAGCTGATGGACAACTTCCGCGTCTTCGAACCGATCGTCGGTTTCAACGCTGAGGCCCATGCGACGTCTTTCAGCTGGATTATCTTCAACGATATGGGCGGTGAAACCCGGCTGTTGTCCTCCGCCGCGACCACATCTGTCCTGACCATTCTCGGCGTTGCCGTACTGCTGACCCCGGTGCTGATCCGGACCTGGCAAGATTTCAAGGGGAAGACTTAACATGAGCAGTTCCGCCGCCACCCGCCGCCCATTGGGCCTGCGCCTGCTGGTCAATGGTTTCATCCTGTTCTGGCTCATTCTCGCGGCCTTCCCGTTTCTGTGGACCTTCTGGGGATCCTTCAAGGTCGAGCTGGATTTCTTCTCCATCGCGGACTGGACAAACGCGCTGACCGGTACGCTGACCAAGGCAACCCACGGATCCTCGGTGACCGGCGTCGGGTACGAAGGGGCCTGGATCCAAGAGGAATTCTGGAAAGCAGGCATCAACACCACACTGGTCTGTATCTTCGTGGTGATGACCTCGCTGACGATCGGAACGCTGGGTGGCTATGCCCTGTCCCGCTCCGGTTATCGCTATACCTTCTGGCTGCTGATCACTGCGCTGATCTTCCGCGCGATGCCGCCGATTACCCTGGTTGCAGGCTACCTGCTGCCGTTTTTTGAATGGAACCTTTGGGGGCATCTTGCGACCACGGTCATCGTTCTGGTGGCGATCAACCAGCCCTTCACCCTGTGGATGTTGCATTCGTTCTTCCAGTCGATCCCGAAGGAACTGGACGAAAGTGCCAAGGTCGATGGCTGCACCCAGTTTCAGGCTTTCCGCCATGTGATCATCCCGGTGATGTGGCCCGGCGTCATCACCACCGGCCTGTTCTCTTTCCTGCTGGCGTACAACGACTTTGCCGTCACCTCGATGCTGCTCAGCAAGGACAATCAGACCATGATACCCAAGATCGCCAGCTTCATGGGGACCACCCAGACCGAAGGCAACGTGATGTTTGCCGTGGCCGCCGTAGTCTCTGCCACAGCCCCGCTGTTTGTGCTGGTGATGTTTTTCCAGCGTCAGATCGTGAGCGGCCTGACCGCAGGTGCGGTCAAAGGATGAGCGCCTCTTTCCGTCATAACGCCCTCGGCCGCCATCCGGCGCTGAACAGGATGCCAAGGGATTTTCTGTGTGCGGGATCTCCTCCCCCCATCACAGATTTTCCCTTGGTAGACTGAAAAGGATAAGACCAATGAAAGGGTCTCGCCCAGAACAAGCCGTGCTGACCAAAGACACGGATATGAGCAAAACAGAAGACACCCGCCGCGTCATCGAAGAGATGGTCGATGGGCTGAACGACCACCGCATCGGCGATATTGGCGAATTCTTTGCCGATGGGTTCCGCTGGATGGGGAATCAGGGATGCGGCACCAAGACCGGGCTGAAGGAATTTCAGGACAACTGGCAGCGCCCGTTTCAGGCAGCCTTCTCCGACAAGGTCTGCATCGACGAGGCCCGCCTCTACATGGGCGAATGGGCTGCGGCCTTTGGTCGGCAGGAAGCCACGCACAGCGGGACCTTCCTCGGCATAGCGCCCACCGGCAAACGGGTGGAGATCCGCTACATGGATTTCTGGAAAGTCGTTGACGGCAAAATCGTGGACAATTGGGTCAATGTCGATTTCGCCCATGTCGCCGCCCAGCTCGGCGTCGATCTGTTCAACGGCGAAGGCTGGGAAGCATTTGATCGTGGCGAGACACAACCGCCACGACCCGATAACAAAGGATAAATACGATGGCGATTGACTATCTCAAACGCGGAAAACCCGAAGCAGACCGGGCCGAAGACGACGCCAAGACCGCCTCTGTGGTGGCTTCAACGCTGAAGGATATTGAGGCCCGTGGCGATGCCGCCGTGCGTGAACTTGCCTGCAAGTTCGACAATTACGACCGCGACAGCTACCGGCTGAGCGAGGCTGAGATTGAAGCGATCATCGCCAAGGTCTCCCCGCGCGAGATGGCAGATATCCAGTTCGCACAGGACCAAGTGACCAAATTCGCGCAGGCGCAGCGGGACTCCATGCTTGACATCGAGGTGGAGCCAATGCCCGGTGTGATCCTCGGCCACAAGAACATCCCGGTGCAATCCGTCGGCTGCTATGTGCCTGGCGGTAAATTCCCCATGGTGGCCTCCGCGCATATGTCTGTGGCTACCGCGAAGGTCGCAGGTGTGCCGCGTATCGTGGCCTGTACACCACCCTTCAACGGTGAGCCGAACCCCGCCGTAATCGCAGCCATGCACCTTGGCGGCGCACATGAAATCTATGTACTCGGCGGGATTCAGGCGGTGGGCGCCATGGCGATCGGCACCGAAAGCATCGCACCGGTGCATCTGCTGGTCGGCCCCGGCAATGCGTTTGTTGCCGAAGCCAAACGTCAGCTCTTTGGCCGCGTGGGCATTGACCTCTTTGCGGGTCCGACCGAAACCATGGTCATCGCCGATGACACGGTTGATGCCGAACTCTGCGCGACCGACCTTCTGGGACAGGCCGAACATGGCTACAACAGCCCTGCTGTTCTGGTCACCAACAGCCGGACCCTCGCCGAGGAAACGCTGAAGGAAATCGACCGGATCCTCACCATCCTGCCCACCGCTGGCACCGCCCGCGTCAGCTGGGAGGACTACGGTGAAGTAATCCTCTGCGATACCTACGACGAGATGCTTGCGGTAGCCGATGATATCGCGTCGGAACATGTTCAGGTCATGACCGACCGCGATGATTGGTTCCTCGACAACATGACCTGTTACGGCGCGCTGTTCCTCGGCCCGCGCACCAATGTTGCCAATGGTGACAAGGTGATCGGCACCAACCACACACTGCCGACGAAGAAGGCCGGGCGCTACACCGGTGGCCTTTGGGTGGGTAAATTCCTGAAAACCCATTCCTATCAGAAGGTCACCAGCGATGAGGCCGCAACGCTGATTGGCGAATACGGCTCACGCCTGTGTATGCTGGAAGGCTTCGTAGGCCACGCCGAGCAATGCAACATCCGGGTTCGTCGCTACGGCGGGATCAACGTTCCCTATGGGGAAGGCGCCCCTTACCGCGACGCTGCTGAATAAACATCCAAGATCTGCCGGGCGGGGGCCTTCCCGCCCGACATCAAAAGCCTCCTCTTAATTCGGACCAATGATGGACCACCCTAGCGCCCATAAGGCCCTGTTATCTCCGCTGTTCTCGGCGATGCGCGATTTTTCGGCGGACCCGGTGCAGAGCGCGATGACAGCGCTTTTTTCTGCCCAAGCTGAGATCCATCTTTGCCACCCTCTTGGTGATATGCGCGGCCCGGACGCGCTTTATCAGACGGCCTATGCCCCCTTGTTGCGGGCGATGCCGGATCTGGAACGGCGCGACTGGATCCTGATGGCAGGCGAAACCTCCCAAGGAGAGCAGTGGCTGGGGGCTGGCGGCCACTATATCGGCACCTTCATGGCGCCGTGGCTGGACATTCCCCCAACCGGGCACATCGCCCATATGCGGTACCACGAATTCTATCGCATCTCAGATGGCAAAATCGTCGAGATGCAGGCAATATGGGACCTCCCGGAGCTGATGATGCAGGCCGGTGCCTGGCCCATGGCACCCTCACTCGGGCGGGAATTTTTTATCCCCGGTCCCGCCACACAGGACGGGTTTGTTCGCGGCCCATGGGACCGGGATCAGGCGACGGCGTCCTGTGATCATATCGTGGATATGCTGGCCCACCTGACGCGCCACCCGGCGCAGGGTGGCCCGGAGGTAATGGAGATGGAGCGCTTCTGGCATCCACGTTTCAACTGGTATGGCCCCGCCGGGATTGGGACAGCGCGCGGTGTTTCGGGCTTTCGCAACTGGCATCAGATCCCCTTTCTGAATGCAATGCCTGACCGTGGCGCCAAGGATGAGACGCTGGATTTCCATTTCTTTGGCGATGGCGATTATGCCGCTGTTACCGGCTGGCCAAATATGCGCCAGAGCCTGTCGGCGGATGGCTGGCTGGGGCTTCCACCCACCGGCCAGATGATTGACCTGCGCAGTCTTGATTTCTGGCGGCTGGAGAATGGGTTGATTCGGGAAAACTGGGTTTTGGTCGATCTGCTTGACCTCTATGCACAGCTTGGCGTTGACGTGATGGCCCGACTGCGCGAGTTCAACAAAGCCCGCAATCCGGGCCCCATCCCACAAATCGGAGATCGCCCGTGACCCTGCCCCGCACCCCTTCCTTCCGTCTTGATGGCAAACGCGCGTTGGTGACCGGGGCCAGCTCCGGCATTGGCCGCGCCTGTGCCGTGGCCTTGGCAGAGGCCGGGGCCCATGTCACCATCGCTGCCCGTCGGATTGAGCCGCTGGAAGCGCTGGTCGCGGAGATGCAGGCAGCCGACATGCAGGCGGAGGTGATGGTTCTCGACGTCGCTGACATTGCCGCCACTCAGGCCGGCATCAGTGAGCGGATAACCCAAAACGGTGCCTTTGACATTCTGGTGAACTCCGCCGGGCTGGCGCGCCATAGCCCTGCCAGCGATACGGCCGAGGATGATTTCGACGCGGTGATCGACCTCAATATCAAGGGCGCCTATTTCCTGACCCAGGCAGTGGCCAAGGGGCTGATGGCGGTCGGCAAACCCGGTTCACTCATCAACATCAGCAGTCAGATGGCCAAGGTCGGCGGTCTGGACCGGGCCGTTTATTCTGCAACCAAACATGCGGTTGAGGGGTTCACAAAATCCATGGCCATCGAATGGGGGAAATCGGGTATCCGGGTAAATACCATCTGCCCGACTTTCATTGTGACGCCACTCACGCAGTCCACCTTTGACCGTCCGGAACGCAGGGCCTGGATCGAAAGCAAAATCCAGCTTGGCCGCATCGGTGAGGTTGAGGATATCATGGGTGGCGTGGTCTATCTGGCCTCTGATGCCTCGTCCCTGATCACTGGCACCGCGCTGATGATTGATGGCGGATGGACCGCAGAATGACCGCCGCAAAGATCACCTCTGCCGATGTCGCGCGGCTTGCGGGCGTATCGCAATCCGCTGTCAGCCGGGTCTTCACCCCCGGAGCCTCCGCCTCGAAAAAAACCGTGGACAAGGTGCGCGCGGCAGCAGAATCCCTCGGCTACAGACCGAACTCACTGGCCCGGGCCATGGTTTCCGGTCGCTCGCGTATCATCGGGTTGGTGGTGGCCTATCTGGAGAACCATTTCTACCCGGAGGCTCTGGAAAAACTGTCCAACGCGCTTCAGGAACGCGGCTATCACGTGTTGATGTTCATGGCCCCCAACACGGCCCACAGCATCGACAATGTGATTGAGGAAATCCTCGACTATCAAGTTGACGGCATTATCGCAGCCTCGGTTGCGATGTCGTCGGAACTGTCAGATCGCTGCCGCGCCGCCGGTGTGCCGATGGTGCTGTTCAACCGGTCGCAAGATGACCCGAGCATGTCAGCCGTCACATCGGATAACTATGCAGGCGGGCGCAAGGTCGCTGAGTTTCTGCTGGCCGCTGGGCATCGTAAGATCGGCTATATCGCGGGTTGGGAAGGCGCCTCGACCCAGCGCGACCGCGAAACGGGGTTTTGCGAGCGACTGGCCGAGGATGGGCTGACATTGCATGCCCGTGGCGTGGGCAACTTCAAGATGGAAACCGCCGCCGAAGCCACCCGCCAGATGTTCACCGGCGACCGCCCGGATGCGGTGTTTGTGGGCAATGATCACATGGCCTTTGCGGTGATGGATGTGCTGCGTTCCGAACTGGGGCTTTGCGTGCCGGGGGATGTCTCTGTGGTGGGATATGACGATGTGCCCACCGCCGCCTGGCCAGCCTATGACATGACCACAGTTCGTCAGCCCGCCAATCGCATGGTTTCGGCCACGGTGGATATTCTGCTGAACGAAATCAACGGCGCGCCGCAGAGGCCGCGCCGTATTGCCATTGATGGCCCATTGATTGTTCGCGGCTCTGCCCGCATTCCCGAAGGATGGAAAAATGAAGGGTTTTGATCCCAAATTCAAAGACTTCCCCGATTACATTATCGGCATCACCAAAGAGATCTGGGAAGACCGGGGTATTTCCACCCTGCATGAGTATTATGCGCCCGAGATCGTTGTCAGAATGCCCGGAGCGGTCTCGACCGGAAATCAGGGCGTGATCGGTGCCACAATGGCAACCCTCGCCGAATTCCCCGACCGCACCCTGCTGGGCGAGGATGTGATCTGGTCCGGCACCCCGGAGCAGGGCATGCTGTCGAGCCACCGGATCATGTCTACGGCGACACATCTTGGCGACGGGGCTTTCGGCAAGGCGACGGGAACCAAGCTGAAATACCGGATCCTCGCCGACTGCCACGCCAGAAACAATGCCATCGATGACGAATGGCTCATCCGCGACAATGGCGCGATCGTGCGGCAGATGGGCTGGGAGCCGGAGGGTTTTGTCCGCGATCTGATCACTCGCGAAGGCGGTCCGGAACGGGCCGTGAAGCCACTAACGCCCACGACTGACGAGCCCGGACCCTATCAGGGCACAGGTAATGATAACGAATGGGGGCAACGCCATGCTGACCTGCTGACCCGCATGATGGCGGCTGATATGGGTGCGGTAGAGGATACCTATGATCGCGCGGTGCAGACTGAATACCCCGGTGGCATGACCGGCCATGGCCGCGCTGCGGTCGATCAGTTCTGGATGTCGCTACGCGCCTCCCTGCCCTCTGCAACCTTCACCATTCATCACCAGATTGGCCGCTCCGACACCAATATGCCGCCCCGCTCAGCCGTGCGTTGGAGCCTGCATGGCAAACATGATGGCTGGGGCGCGCTTGGAACGCCTACCGGCGCCGATATCTACGTGCTGGGCATCAGCCACGCCGAATGGGGTGAACTGATCGGCGGCGACATCCGGTTGCGGCGCGAATGGACCCTGTTTGACGAAACCGCGATCTGGAAACAGATCCTGCTACAGACAGGCGACCTCTGAGTGAATGCGCAGACCTCATATCTGAACGCCAGTCAGGCGGCACGGCGCTACCATTCGCACCGAGCCTCTCTGCGGGCGCGCCGCCTGAACAACCGCCCTCCCGGAGTGCGGGTTTGAAACCTGTCAAACCCAAGATCCAAAATGGAGAAAACACATGAGCACCATTCAAAACCGCATCGTCCGCTACGGTGAGCTGCGCCCCTGCAAGACTGCCTTCATCGACGCCCACACCCCCGGCTCCGACCAGAAGGAAAACTTCACCATCATCGGCGGCGGCGTTTCCGAAAGCCCGGACCAGCATGTCCATATCACCGACCAGATCGGCTTCAACATTGGCGCCGCAGGCCAGCCGCCGAAATGCCGCAACTCGCTGCACAGTCACACAACCGCCGAAGTCTTCTTCGTGCTGAAGGGGCGTTGGCGCTTCTTCTGGGGCCGTCACGGGGATGCCGGTGAATTTGTCGCCGAGGAAGGCGATATCTTCAACATCCCCACTGGCATCTTCCGCGGGTTTGAGAACATCGGCACCGATTACGGGATGATCATGGCCGTGCTGGGCGGTGATGATGCCGGCGGCGGCGTCACCTGGGCCCCTCAGGTGATTGAAGACGCCCGCGACCACGGGCTGGTTCTGGGTGAAAACGGTGTGCTCTACGACAGCAAGAAAGGGGTATCCCTGCCCGACGGCATCAACCCGATGCCATTGCTGAGCGAGGAGGAGCTGGCCGCATTCCCGGAGGTCCCCGTTGAGGCGGTGGTGCGTGACTATGTGGCGCGGTACTGGGATCTGATGGCGTTGGCCCGCGACAAACCGGCCAAGGTGATCGGTGCAGATGCGCTCCTCAAGGACAAGCCCGGTTTCTGCGTCGATTTCCTGACCCGCGGCTCCTTGCCTGCTGACATGCACAGCCATGATCAGCACACTGTGTTGATGCCGGTGCGCGGCCACTGGCGGCTGCGTTGGGAAGGGGGCGAAACAACCCTTAATCCCGGCGACACTGCATTGATCAAGGCGGGTGAGACCCACAGCCTGGAACCGTCCATGACCGGTGAGGCAAGCCTCTACCGGGTCACCGCCACCGATGATCCGGCCGGCGCGACCTGGACCGGCAACTAACGCACCCCCCTCCGCGCGGCGGCGAGCGCGGCGCGGAGGCACTATCAGGACGGCGGCAAGGTCCTCCGTTGCAGATCTGACTTGAGGAGATTCGGCACATGGTCCAGACAACACACGTAGGCTCGCTCCCCCGCTCGCAAGACGTGGTCGATTTCATCTTCGCCCGCGAGCGGCAGCAGTCGTTTGATCAGGCGGATTTCGATGCCTGCATGCGCGCAGCGGTCAGCGATACGGTCAAAAAACAGGTTACGGCCGGCATTGATATCGTGAGCGACGGCGAGACCTCCAAAATCTCCTATGCGACCTACGTAAAGGACCGTTACACAGGGTTTTCCGGCGACAGCCCGCGCAATGCGCCTGCTGATCTGAAGATGTTTCCCGGTTTCCTGAAGCGTCTCGCTGACGATGGCGGCACCCCGCAATATGCCCGTCCCATGTGCACCGGAGAGGTCCGCTCCAAAGGTCAGGGAGAGTTGGAGAAAGATATCGCCAATCTGAAATCTGCGATGGCAGAGCATGGCGCAGATCGCGGGTTCATGAATGCCGCGTCTCCCGGTGTCATCTCGCTGTTTCTGCAGAACGACCACTACCCCACGCGCGAAGCCTATCTGGCCGCCCTCGCCGATGCGATGAAAACCGAATATGAAACCATCGTCGGTGCCGGGCTCGACCTGCAACTGGATTGCCCGGATCTGGCGCTGTCGCGTCACATGCTATTCACGGAATTGAGCGACGATGAGTTTGTAAAAGTCGCCCAAATGCATGTCGAAGCGTTGAACCACGCACTGTCCGACGTGCCCGCCGAGAAGGTCCGCGTGCATATCTGCTGGGGCAACTACGAGGGGCCACATTGCTGCGACATCTCAATGGAGAAGGTCTTTGCCCCCCTGATGGCGACCAAGGCACGCTATGTGCTTTTTGAAACCTCCAATCCCCGGCACGCCCACGAATGGACGGTGTTCCGCGACCGCAAGGCGCAGATCCCCGATGACAAAGTGCTGGTGCCTGGCGTGGTTGATACCACCACCAATTTTGTTGAACACCCGGAGGTCGTTGCCCAGCGTATTGAGCGGTTTACCGATATTCTGGGTCAGGACCGGGTGATCGCCGGATCTGATTGTGGCTTTGGCACCTTTGCCGGGTTTGGTGCGGTTGACCCCGATATCGCCTATGCCAAACTCTCGGCCCTGTCCGAAGGTGCAAAACTCGCGGCAGAGCGCGCGTGACACCGCTCCTGCTGCTCCCCGGCATGATGTGCGACGCGCGACTATTCCAGCCCCAAATCGCAGCATTGTCGGGTCATGTCCCATTGATGACCGCCCCTATCGGGCAGGGCGACAGCATGGCGGCCCTTGCACAGGCGATACTGCAGATTGCCCCCCCACAGTTTGCCGTTGCAGGGCTGTCCATGGGGGGCATCCTCGCGATGGAGATAATCCGGCAAGCCCCGGAGCGTCTCCTCGGTGCTGCTCTGATGGACACCAACCCGCGGGCCGAAGCGCCCGAAGTGCAGGCCCGCAGAGAGCCGCAGATAGCGGCGGCACGCGCCGGACGACTGGAACATGTGATGCGCGAAGAGATGAAGCCCAACTATCTGACCGGTGGACCAAACCGGGCTCAGATCCTTGATCTCTGCATGGCGATGGCGCTCGATCTGGGGTCGGAGGTGTTCGTCAACCAGTCCAAGGCGCTGCGGGATCGCCCTGATCAATGCGACACGTTGCGCCGGTTCGACCGACCTACGCTGGTGCTCTGCGGGCGAGAGGACTCGCTCTGCCCCCCGCACCGCCATGAATTGATGCACGACCTGCTGCCGCAGAGCCACCTGGAAATCCTCGATGGTGCCGGTCATCTGCCGACGCTGGAAACCCCTGACCAAACCACAGCGGCCCTTCGTCGCTGGCTGGAGAGCTTATGACCCCCACACTTCTGGACCTGCTGCGCCAAGTCGATACCCCCACCGTCTGCAACGCGATTGAGGTCGCCGAAGGCAAACGTGGCTTCAATGCCTTCACCCGCGGCACCATGCTGGCCTCAGCACCCGAGGCAGGCGCAATGGTCGGCTACGCCCGGACCGCCAGGATCTCGGCTCTGGCGCCCCCGACTGAGCCGCCCGAGGTAATCAAGGCGCGACGCATGGACTACTACCGCCATATGGCCAGCGGCCACCGCCCCGCCGTGACGGTGGTTGAGGATGTCGATTTCCCCAACTGCATTGGCGCCTATTGGGGCGAGATCAACACCACCGTACACAAAGGCTTCGGTATCAGCGGCGCTTTGACCAACGGGGTGATGCGCGATCTGGGCGACCTGCCGGAGGGCTTTCCTGTGATTGCCGGATCAATCGGCCCCTCTCATGGCTTCGTGCATGTGAAAGAGATCGCAACGCCGGTCACTGTCTTTGGTCTCCAGATCAGGGATGGCGATCTGGTTCATGCCGATCGTCACGGCGCGCTGGTCATCCCACCAGCGGTTCTACCGCATCTGGAGGGCGCAATCCGCAAGTTGCTGGAGACTGAAAAACTGGTGCTGGATCCCGCCCGTAAAGAGGGGTTCGATTTTGAGGCATTCGAGACCGCCTGGAGTGCCTTTGAAGCCGCGCGCACCTGACCAATTGGCAGCAGAAAACCTGCCGCAGCGGTGAGCTACGGCAGGGTGTTTTCAGAGACGACGGCGGTCTTACCCCGCGCTTGCCAGATTTCCCTCGGGGAATGCGAAGATGCTGCCCTTGTCTCCCTCCGCTTCATCCTTGCGACGGAACCGTGCGGCGGCCCCATCTGTGAGCGAGAAAACCGCAGTCAGGCCATTGAGCGTATTGGCATCCGTGTCCAGCATCTGAGCGGCCGCGGTGGTCTCTTCAACCATGGCTGCGTTCTGCTGCGTGACGCCATCCAGTTGGGTGATCGCCGTGTTGATTTCAGAAATCCCGGTCGACTGTTCTTTCGTCGCCCCTGCAATTTCTTCCACCAGACCGTTCACACTGGTGATCTTCTCAATCATCTGTTTCAGGGAGCCAAAAGTTTTTTCAACCAAGGACACGCCGTCCTGAACATGTTGAGAGCTGTTGGAAATCAACCCTTCGATCTCATCCGACGCAGACGAGGCCCGCTGTGCCAGCGCTCTTACCTCTGAGGCCACAACCGCAAACCCGCGCCCCGCTTCGCCTGCCCGCGCGGCCTCAACGCCGGCATTCAGTGCCAGCAGATTGGTCTGGAAGGCGATATCATTGATG
This sequence comes from Phaeobacter sp. HS011, assembly GCF_018101215.1. Classification (NCBI taxonomy): domain Bacteria; kingdom Pseudomonadati; phylum Pseudomonadota; class Alphaproteobacteria; order Rhodobacterales; family Roseobacteraceae; genus Phaeobacter; species Phaeobacter sp. HS011. The sequence continues at coordinate 25,793 of NZ_JAGEUF010000009.1, forward strand.
ACGCTGATAATTTGAGAAATCTTCTCTGACGATTCACGAATTTCAGCCATCGCCGAGATCGTTTGTTCCAGCACCTCTCCGCTTTCTTCGGCGCTTCGTTTGGTCTCGCTGGCATAGGCATTCGCCTTTTCGGCACCTGACGCGGTGGATTGCACGGTATCAGTCAGAGTGGCGAGCGCGGCCGCCGTCTGTGCCAGCGTCGCAGCCTGCGTTTCGGTCCGCATCGACAGCTCACTAGACGACTGGTTGATTTCAGATGCACCGGATCGAATACTCTCAGTGCTGGATACCACTGACTGAATAGCCGCCTGCAGCTTCTCCATAGCCGCGTTGAAATTCACCCTCAGTGCATCGTATTCCTCAGGGAAGGTTTCATTGATCCGCGCGGAAAGCGTGCCGTCGGCCAGCAGTTCGAGCCCCTCACTCAGGGCGTTAACGACATCAGCCTGCTCTTCCCGGGCGCGGTTTTCGCGCTCTTGCGCAATACGATCCCGATCAAGGTGTGCTTGACGGAATACCACCAACGCCTGTGCCAGTTGGCCAAGTTCATGGCGCTGCTCCGCACCGACAATATCCACGTCTGTTTTACCCTGAGCAAGGCGGTTGGTTGTCTTGATGGCCTGACGAAGGGGCACAACAATCCAGCGTCCGACTGTCACCGACAAGAGGACAGCAATAACCGTGCACAACAAGCCAACGACGGGCACCAACACGAACATCCGGTCGACAATTGCCTGGCCATTGGGGCCAAGTTCATTTTGCGTTGCAACAATGGATTCAGCGAGCCGCTCAAAGCTGTTTTGCATCTCAGGGCCGATCTTATCCAGATACCGCGCACTGATCTCATCGACCTGGGTGATTGCCACCTGAATCTCCGCAAGTTGCTCCTGGAACAGCGCAATTTCCTCACTCGCTGACTCTGCCAGATCTTTCTCTTCCTGAGTGCTGGACAACACCACAACGCGCGGCAGACTATCTATCGCGGCAGTGATATAGGCGTTTGCCTCCTCGAAATGGGCGCTGTCTCTCGAAAGGAAGTATTTTTCGACGTAGATCCGGCTGAGCAACAGGTTTTCCTGAGCACGAGACGTCAGGTACTGAAGATCGCCTTCATGGCTTTTGTTCGCGGTAATGCTGAGCTCTGTAAGGTTCTTGCGCGCCGATTTTCCGAGTTCCAAAGCCCTGTGCTCCAGAGCTTCCTCGCGGGCGACGGCAGCACGTAGATCTTCGAAATAAGCCAAATACTGCTGTGATGATTGCACCGCGGCTTCGATATCTCGGGAATAGGCCGCATTTTCACTGAAGACGGTAAGGTCATTTCCATCCCTGATGATTTCAGAGATGTTAGATTGCACCTCCTCAGAGCTTTCCTCGCTGCGGGTCGCGCGATATTTAAGCGCCGCGATCCGTGCCTGAAACAGGTCTTCGACAAAATCACTGGTCGCAATGCTCTGCTTGGCGGTCGCCCGGTACTGCAGATAGCTTTCGCCCAAATCCCGGACCACCACCAGCGACAAGCCCGCCAATGCAACGAGTAGCACTGTAAGTGCGGCAAATCCCGCGTTAATTCGGTTTGAAATAGATATCGATCTAAGCATTTTATACCCTTTTTCTTAACGCCATCGTGAATGAATCAAAAAATATGCTGCCCCAGCGGTAGCCTAGATGTCCTAAACATCTCCTAAAGCTGCGCACAGAAGTGCGCTATGCGGGCAGATTGAGTGATTTCCGATCACATACCGCTCTTTGACCCGGCGACCGATGCTCTGCCGAATAGTCGGTTCCGATATCAAACCGCTCTGTCTTTGGGACTGTTAAGGACGTCTGCGATGCGCAGTGTGCTTAAGACACATGGGACGGGACCAATCGCCGCCGAAGATCAGGAAACGTCTACTTTAGCGCCACCACCACGAAAGCTGCGGCGGTAAAAGCGGCAAAGACCGAGAACCAGATGAGTTCCGTCAGCTGAGATGCCGTTTCCTGCTCAAGCTGACTGGCAAGGAAAACAAGTTCGGCTGTGACAGCAGCCTCTTCCTGTCGCAGGAGGTCAATCCAGGCCGTCGAAGCAGCAAACCATTGTGTGCGTGTGAAAGGGAGAGAGTCAGTAGTGGCATCGGCTGACAGAATGATCTCATGCAGGTCGTCCAACGCCACATATTGTCTTGTTCTCTGCAGTGTCGGCAGCCAGGCTGAGCTGCCTTTGATCGCGTCGACCTCGCTCAGGGTGGCAAGCTGTTCACGCCTCAAAGACGTCAGCTCTTCCTGCATCGAAAGTGAATACACCATGACGACACCTGCCGCACCCGTGGCCCGCTCCAACCCTGCCTTTTCCTTTGCTGAACTGATCAAAAAACGAGCCTGCCGCAGCGCGTGATATTCTGTAGATCTGTCAGATCCCGTACTTGCCTGAGCAAGCGCCAGCAGTGGGTCGATAAGGCGCGTATAGGAGTTGATAACCTCCTCAATTATGCGCTGCCCGTTTTCATCCCATCCATCGATACGCTGCCTCACATGCGTCAAGGTCTGCAAACACGCGACGACGCGATCAAATTCCTCCCGATGATCTACCGCGATAAGGTCGATACCAGATAATGCCGATGCAATTGTCTGGTCTGTCCGGTCGCGCTGTTGGGTCAACTCATCTGGAAAGGTCAGCCCATCAGATGACACATATCCGACCGAAAATCCCCGCTCCCTTTGCAACTCATGGATCATGTCACTGATCGCACTGTCTTCACGGGCGGTCTGCGCCGTATGTCCAGATCGCATATGCAGCGCTCTTTGCTTGGCGATCTCGCTGTAGGCGAAATACCCCACCAGTAAAAACAGTGGTGCGACAACAAACAGCACAACAATTCGAAGCGGCATGGAGGCTCCCTTTGACCAGAGCAAATAACAATTATAGCGTGTATCAATTAATATTAAATCACCAAAGAAGTCATGCATTTAATCGCCCGACGATGTAAGGTCATCAGAGATAGCTAAGCGGTGCGAGCAGTGAACCGGACCATACCACCGCCCCGCCACTCAGAGAATTTGACACCTGAAGCTTGCGTATCGAACGGACTTGATTTTTGCCACTGTTAGCGATAACGATGCCGCAACTGTCAGACCACCGGGCGCGCCCGTCGAGGGCTGCACCCACATCATCACCGGAGTTGCACATATGACCCTGAAAATTGCTATCAACGGATTTGGACGCATTGGCCGTGGCGTTTTGCGCGCCTTGCTGGAGAGCAACACCGACGATATCTCGGTTGTGGCCATCAATGATCTGTCTCCGGCTGAGACTCTGGCGCACCTGTTGAAATACGACAGTGTGCATGGCCGCCTGCGCGCATCCGTGAAGGTGGATGGCGACACCATGCATGTGGGCAACCACAGCATCCGCCTGACCGCGATCCGCAATCCAGAAGAACTGCCCTGGCAAGACGTTGATATTGCGTATGAATGCACCGGCCTGTTCACCAGCCGTGATACCGCCGCCAAACATCTGAAGAATGGTTCCAAGCGGGTACTGATCTCTGCACCGGGCAAGGATGTTGACCGTACCGTGGTATTTGGTGTCAACCATGATGATCTGACCAAGGACGACGTGATCGTCTCCAACGCCTCCTGTACGACCAATTGTCTGGCGCCTGTTGCGAAGGTTCTGGATGACACCTTCGGCATCAAAACCGGGTATATGACCACCATTCACGCCTATACCGGTGATCAGCCGACCCATGATACCAGCCACAAGGATCTCTACCGGGCTCGTGCGGCTGCCTTGTCGATGATCCCCACCTCAACCGGCGCGGCGCGGGCGATCTCAGAAGTGCTCCCGCATCTCAAAGGCCGTCTTGAGGGATCGGCGATCCGCGTGCCGACACCAAATGTATCCGTGGTGGACCTCAGCTTCATTCCTGAGAAAGCTGCGACCGTAGACACAATCAACGACGCAATGAAGGCGGCCTCCGAGGGGGCTCTGGCAGGTATCCTGTCCTATGAGACTGATCCCTTGGTCTCCATCGATTTCAACCACGACCCACATTCCTCCTGCTTTGCCGCGCCGCAGACCGCTGTCACAGCCGAAGGGCTGGTGCGAGTTGTCAGCTGGTATGACAATGAATGGGGGTTCTCCAACCGGATGGTCGACACTGGCCGCCACATGGGCAAGGTAATGAATGGCTGAACGCCAGAACTGCCATCTATGACTATGTAAAAAAGGGCTGCCTCAGGGCAGCCCTTTCTCATAATCGGATGATGCTGCCGACCTTGGCCGGATGCGTCCTGTGATGTGTTCAGATACGGAAGATCGGTTGCAGCAGGCGCGGTACCAGCGACCGGAACCGCAGCGCGGCGTCGGTTGCGGCCAGGCAAATGCAGGTCTCACCCTCCTCGGCGATCGGCGTGTGTTCCAGATCATCGTCGGCAACCTCCAGATCGCCGACGCCGAACCGCCCTGTTTCATCGCGAAACGCGCCCTGCAGCACCAATGTCAACTCAAGCCCATTGTGGCCATGGTCCGGCACCGCCTGCCCCGACGGGATGTACAACAGCCTTACACTGCCACCGTCGTCATGGCTCAGGATGGATTGGCGCACTCCCATACCAAGGGATTTCCACTTTGGCGGCAAGCCGCCAAGCGCCTGCATTACCGGTGCCGGAAAAATACCGGAGCGGCCAAATTGCGGCGTCTCTTCATAGGGCTCATCCAACTCGGCGAACACGCGATCCCGCAGATCAGTCGAAAGATCCCGCGTGCCGCAGGCTTCCAATACGGAGCCGCCGACAGCCTGATGCGCAGTCAACCGGGTGCGGCAACTGTCACACATCGACAGATGGGTCGCCACCACCAGAGAATAGGCATAGGGCAGGTTGCCGGAAGCGTAAGCCACCAACAACGGGTCAGGGATATGATGGCGTACGCCGGTCATGATAGTCCTTGTTCCTTCAACTCATGACGCAACCGCTCAAGTCCGAGGCGGATGCGGGATTTGATTGTTCCCAGCGGCAACCCGGTTTGCTCCCGGATATCTGCATGGGTCAGCTCGCCGAGGTAGGCCTTTTCGACCATCTCACGTTGAGCAGGTTTCAGCCGGGCCAGCGCGGCACGCAGCTTTGATGTCTCCTGATCCAGCGCCAGAATCTGGGCTGCATCTTCCTGTGTATCTTCCGGAAGCTTCAGCTCTTCCGGGATCGGTCGCCGCTCCTTGCGGATCACGTCGATCTGCCTGTTGCGGGCGATCTGATAAATCCAGGCCGACACCTGCGCCCGCTCCGGATCGAACATCGCCGATTTACGCCACACGGTCAGCATGACGTCTTGCACCACTTCTTCGGCCTGACTGGGCGGCATGCCGGATCGGCAAATCACCCCCTTGAGCCGCGGCGCGAAGTAGTCGAACAGCCGCCCAAACGCCACCTTGCAGCGACTATCACGCACGGCCAGCATCCAGATCGTCTGATCAGACAGGCTCTCCCGTTCCACTTTTTTCCTTTCGCACAATGCACTTGTGTCACGGTCTACCGTAACGGGCGGCGCAGGGGCTGCAAGAGGTGGATCGCTCAGCGTGGTCAACATGTATGCATTACGCGCGTTTTCCGGCAATGGATCACTCTGGGCTAAATTTTTTTCGTATTTTCCCAATTCACCAAAATCAGCTGTCACCTTTTTTGATCCGCTCGGGCAGAAGCCGCGTAACAACTTGAAATCACAGATGGAGACAGCATGTCCTTTGACGCATTATCATCCGCTCGCGAGCGTATCGCCGTCGTAGGGGGCGGGATTTCCGGGCTGGCAACAGCGTGGCTGCTGGCAAAGACGCATAATGTAACCCTGTATGAGGCCGCCCCGCGGCTGGGTGGTCATGCCCGAACAGTGATGGCGGGGCGCAATGGGGATCAGCCGGTCGATACTGGTTTCATCGTCTTCAACTATGTGAATTACCCGCATCTGACGTCGATGTTTCGCGATTTGGAGGTCCCCGTTGTCAAAAGCGATATGAGCTTCGGTGCCAGCATCGGGGACGGACGCGTGGAATACGGGCTGCGAGATCTTGGGGCGCTGCTGGGTCAGCGTCGAAACATCGCGCGGCCTGCATTTTTCCGCATGGTCAGAGACATTCTGCGCTTCAACGCCAATGCCGAACAGGTCGCCAAGAGCGACAGCGTCACCATCGGTGAGTTGGTCAATGATCTGAAATTGGGCGATTGGTTCCAGCGCTATTATCTGATGCCTATTTGCGGCGCGATCTGGTCAACCCCTCCTGATGAAATCCGTGGCTTTCCAGCCCAGTCTCTGGTGCGGTTTTTCCGCAATCACGCCTTGCTCAGTGCCTCAGGTCAACACCAGTGGTGGACGGTCAAAGGTGGCAGCATCGAATATGTGCGCCGTCTGACCAGCCGACTGGAACAGATGGGCTGTCAATTGCGTCCGGGCACTCCGGTGCGCAGTGTCGAGCGAACTGCAGAGGGCGTGTGCATCCATCTGCCCGATGGCACCAGCGAGAATTTTGATCAGGTGGTAATGGCCTGCCATTCGGACGACAGCCTGCGCCTGCTCAGCCAGCCAACGCGCGCTGAACAGGCAACGCTGGGGGTTATGCGCTATCAGGATAATGAAATGATCCTGCATCATGACAGCGCTCAAATGCCACGCCGCCGCGCCTGCTGGTCGTCCTGGGTCTACAAGGCCGACACCCGAGATGACCGGGCAGCCATCGGGGTCACCTACTGGATGAACCGGCTGCAGAACATCGATGAAAACGATCCGCTTTTCGTCTCCCTGAACCCGGTGAAAGACGTGCAAAGCGATCTGATCTACGATCAGAAAACCTTCCGTCACCCGGTTTTTGATACGGCTGCCCTGCGCGCGCAGAGCCAGATCGCAGACATCCAAGGCCAGAATAACACTTGGTTTGCAGGCGCCTACATGCGCCACGGTTTCCACGAAGATGGTTTTGCCAGCGCCGTGCGCGTCGCGCGGGGGATTGATGCGCGCACCAGGGTGGTGGGATGACACAGTGGCCCGACCATATCGCCGGGCAGACCACACATGCCCGCTATGGCGCTATCGCCAACAGCTTCCGCTATGGCGTGGACTACGTGCTGATTGATCCGCGCGCCGAAAACGGCCCGCTGTTGTTCTCGCGCAATCGCTTCAACCTGCTTGCGGTCCATGATCGCAATCACGGCGGCGCGCCACGTCGGGGGGCCGGGCTGCCCTGGGCGGAACAGGTCTTTGCCGACGCTGGCCTGAAGATGGACGGGATCACCATCCGACTGCTGACGCAACCAAGCTATCTGGGTCACATCTTCAACCCCGTCAGTTTTTGGCTCGCCTTTCGTGGTACCGCCCTGCACGCGGTGATCGCGGAGGTCAGCAATACCTTCGGCGACAGACACAGCTATGTCTGTCACAAACCCGAATTCACCGCGATTGCCCCGTCGGACAAGCTTCAGGCCAAGAAAATCTTCCACGTCTCTCCCTTTCAGCAGATCGCGGGCGACTACTGGTTCAATTTCGACATAGGGCCACGGCGGATCGCAATCCGCATCGATCACAAGAATGGTGACCAGGGGGTCATTGCCACCCTGACCGGCGCCCGCCAGCCGTTGAGCAACACCGCCGTGCTGGGTGCCAGCCTGCGCCGCCCTGCCGGAACCCTGCGCACGGTTGCGCTGATCTATTGGCAGGCGCTGAAACTGAAACTTAAGGGCGCAAACTATCGCCCCCGCCCTACCCCACCGGAACATGAGGTCAGCTGATGATTTTTCTTACCAAACGTGTGAAACACGACTTTCTCGACAGCTGCGCCCGCATCCGCAAGGGCAGCCTTCACCTGCATACGCCCGAAGGGGATGTACATGATTTCGGCGCCGGTGCCCCGCATGCAGAAATTCAGCTGCACGACTGGAGCGCGATCACCGCAATGGCTGCCCGCGGGGATATCGGCCTCGGCGAGGCCTATGTTTCTGGGCTCTGGGATACGCCCAGCATCGAAGACGTGATTAAGGTGGCGTTGCTGAACCTCGATCATCTCACTGATTATGCCTACCCCAGCTTCTGGGCGGGCCTAAAATACCGGATGGTGGACCGGATGCTGCGCGCCAATTCGGTCAAGGGCGCGTCGCGCAACATCAAGGCACATTATGATGTCGGCAATGAATTCTACCAGCTGTGGCTGGACGAAAGCATGACCTATTCATCGGCGCTGTTTGCCCCCGGCGACAATGATCTGGCCCGCGCCCAGACCCGCAAATATGATCGGGTCCTCAGTCGTCTGAGCGCTGGCGACCGGGTGTTGGAAGTTGGCTGCGGCTGGGGTGGATTCGCCGATCGCGCAGCTGAACAGGGCCGCCATGTCACCGGCCTGACGATCTCTCCCAGCCAGTTCGGCTATGCTGATGCACGGCTGGACGGACGGGCCGACATCCGGCTCTGCGACTATCGCAAATCGGAAGGCAAATTCGACAATATCGTCTCAATCGAAATGGTCGAAGCCGTGGGCGAGCGGTACTGGCCCAGCTATTTTGCAACCCTGAAAAACCGCCTCGCGGATGATGGACGTGCCGTGGTGCAGGCGATCACGGTGCAGGACAGCTATTTCGATATCTATCGGCAATCCTCGGACTATATTCGCCAATACACCTTCCCCGGTGGCATGTTGCTGTCCGACGCGGTTATTTCACATCAGGCGCGCACCGCCGGGCTGAAAGTCACGGATAACTTTGCCTTCGGTCAGGATTACGCCCGCACCTGCCGCGAGTGGGCAGCGCGGCTTGCAGCAATGACGGCAAAAATCCAGGCACTGGGCTATGGCGACGCCTTCCTGCGCAACTGGCGGTATTATCTGGAAACCTGTGCCGCCTCCTTTGAGGTCGGGCAAACCGACGTCGTACAGGTGGAGCTGGCCCATGCCTGATCCAGGCCAGCCCCACGACACCAAGAGCCTCTGGACAAGTCATCGCTCAGCCATGGTGTCTTTCGCACTGGGACTGGCTGTGCTCCTGAGCAGTCTCAGCACCCCTGCAACGGCGGATACCGGCCTCAAATCCCCAATTAAACTGGGTGAGGTGACCTTCCGCTGGTTCGGTCTGCCGCTTTATGACGCCAGCCTGTTTGCTGAGGGTCAAGAGCGCTTTGATTGGCAAACACCTATGGCGCTGAAGCTCAGCTATCGGCGCGGGTTCACGCGTATGCAGCTGACCAAGGCGACTGCCGCAGAGTTGACCCGGCTGGAGGGACCGCGTGCGGATCAGGACCGGTTGCTTGCAAAGCTGGAACGCTGCTTTCGCGATGTGGCAGCCGGGGACAGTTTTGTCGCCACAACACGCGACCCGAACCAAGTGGCACTTTACCTGAATGGACGGCAGACCTGTGATGTGCGCCATGCAGAGGCCCGCAAACGGTTTCTGAATATCTGGCTGTCTCCCAACAGCCGGTCCGCGCGCCTGTCCAGTCAGCTCAGAGGCAACTGATGCAAGCCACCCGTATTTCCCTGTTTGCCATGATGCTGGCCGCCGCCGGCCTGCCACTCTACATCCATCTGCCGCGTTTTGCGACGGCGGAACTGGGGGTGAGCCTGGCCACCCTGGCGGCAGTACTGGCAGGGATACGGGTGCTTGATTTCGTGCAGGATCCATTGCTGGGCTGGATCACCGACCGCTGGCCGCAGGAGCGGGCGACTTTTGCTGCGCTTGCGGCCTTTGGGATGGCTATGGGGTTCCTCCTGCTCTACACGTATCGCCCAGCTGCAGGGGGCGTCTTGCCTTGGCTCGTGATTGCACTGGTATTGCTGTTCACAGCCTACAGCTTGGGCACCGTGCTGTTCTATGGACAAAGCACTGCGCTCGCCGGCAGCCCGGAGGCGCTGATCCGCCTTGCCGGATTTCGCGAGGGTGGCACATTGGCCGGGATCATTCTCGCTGCCCTTGCCCCCAGCCTGTTGGGTGCGCTAGGCGCCAGTCAGGCCGGTTACCCCGCCTTTGGCGGCCTGCTTGCCGGACTTTGCATTGCAGTTTGGTGGCTGACCCGCGGTCTATGGACCGCCACACCGCGGCCGGAGCAGCCTCTGTCGATCCCAGCCCTGCGTGAGGCTGGTGGGTTTCGCCTTCTCGCCCTGGCTCTGGTCAACAGCCTGCCCGTTGCCATGACCTCAACGCTGTTTCTGTTCTTTGTCGAGGATAAGCTGGCGCTGGCCGATATGGCTGGTCCCTTTCTGGTGTTGTTCTTCCTCGCTGCCGGATTTTCGGTACCATTATGGACGCGAGCCACAGACCGATTTGGGGCGCGCAATGTGCTGTTTCCGGCGATGATATTGGCGATACTATCGTTTGTTTCCGCAGCGTTTCTGCCTGCTGGTGCCGCGCTCGGGTTTGCCATGATCTGTGTCGGATCTGGTGCGGCGCTTGGCGCGGATATGGTGATCCTGCCGGTGCTGTTCTCGCGCATGTTGGCACGGGCCGGGTTGCAGGCAGGACAGGCCTTTGGGCTCTGGTCCTTCACCGCCAAACTGGCGCTTGCTGCGGCGGCAGTTCTGCTCCTGCCGATGCTGCAACTCAGCGGCTTCACCCCCGGCGGCCAGAACAGCATCGCCGCGCTCCAGACCCTGACATGGGCCTACGCCATCATTCCCTGCTGTATCAAACTCATCGCCATCGCGATGGTCCTCCGACTCCCAAGAAAGGTCACCGCGCCATGAAATTCCTGCTTGTAGCGATCATCCTGGTGCTGCTGCTTGCACTGCTCCGGCCCGGTTTCGGGTTTCGCAGCCAACGCCCCCAGCACTACGCCGGCACCGGTCCCGACTTCGACATTCGCACACATCTGAGCGGCGAAATGATCTCCGAAGGCATGATCTATGGCCCAATGGGCCGCGTGGTCTCACGTTTTGTCGCCACAATGAACGGAGCCTGGGACGGCAACACCGGCACGTTGAGCGAGGATTTCTCCTATGCCAGCAGCGGCACGCAGCAACGCAAGTGGTTTCTCACCATGGGTGAAAACGGGGCGTTCACCGCGACCGCAGATGACATCATCGGCACCGGCGAGGGCCAGCAGAGCGGCGCAACCGTGCGTCTGACCTATCGCATCCGCCTCCCCGAGAGTGCGGGTGGTCACGTGCTCAACGTCACCGACTGGATGTATCTGATGGAGAACGGCACCATCATGAACCGCTCTGAAATGCGCAAGTTCGGCATCAAGGTCGCTGAGCTGGTGGCCACCATCCGTCCGAAAGGAACCTAAGATGTTTGCAGGACAGACATGGTGGATCATCGGCGCCAGTGAAGGGTTGGGCCGCGCCATTGCCCAAAAGCTGGATGCAGCCGGAGCGCGGCTTATGCTCTCGGCCCGCAGCGAGGAACGATTGCAGGACCTCGCGGGGGAGCTGCCCAATGCCACCGCTCTGCCACTGGATGTGACCGATAGTGACGCCATCCGTGAGGCTGCTGCCCTGATCGGCAAGGTGCATGGCGTCCTCTATTGCGCGGGCGCCTACGATCCGATGCCCGCGCAAGAGTGGGATGCCGACAAGGTTGAACTGATCTGTGACGTGAATTTCATGGGGGCCATTCGTGTGGTCGGCCGTGTGGTGCCTCAGATGGTTGCTGCCAACGAGGGGCATATTGTGCTGATCGGCTCTCTCGCCGGTCATACGGGCCTTCCCGGCGCCACCGGTTATGGCGCTTCCAAATCCGCCGTTATGCATATGGCGGAAAACCTCCAGGCGGATCTGTTCCAGACCCCGATAAAGGTTCAGGTGATCAACCCCGGTTTCATCAAGACCCGGCTGACCGAAAAAAACGACTTCAACATGCCCATGATCCAGACCCCGGAAGAAGCGGCAGAGGCCTGCATAAAAGCAATGAAAAACGGGAGCTTCAGCACCAGTTTTCCGGCACCATTTGCCTGGGTGTTTACCATCGGCAAGCATCTGCCGCGAAAGCTGTTCCTGCGCCTGATGGGGGCCGGTAAATGAGCGCGCCACAGCATATCGTTATTATTGGCGCCTCCGGCGGTATCGGATCGGCATTGGTGGATCACTACGCGGCGCGCTCCCCCGCCAGCCTGACCGCAGTGGCCCGTAGCGCATTGCCATCGCGCCCCGAAATCGACACTCATCAGGTGGACATCACCGACGAAGCACAGGTTACCGAGCTGGCCGGCGCTCTGCGTAGCCGGGGGATTGCACCGGATCTTGTGCTTGTCGCAACCGGGGTGCTCTCCGATGAGACGGGTCTCAGGCCTGAAAAAAGCTACCGCCAGCAGGATGCCGAGGCCTTCCGGAAAGTATTTGAAATAAATACTTTCGCCCCCGCCAGCGTTGCCAAACACCTATTGCCGATCATGCCACGCAAAGGGCGTGCGGTCTTTGCAGCGCTGTCAGCGCGGGTCGGATCGATCAGCGACAATGGCCTTGGCGGCTGGCATGCCTATCGCGCATCAAAAGCGGCGCTGAATATGCTTATCCGCAACTACGCGATCGAGACAGCGCGCAGCAATGACCAGATGATCTGCGTCGGGCTGCACCCCGGCACGGTGCGAACACCGCTTTCGGGTCCCTTCTCCAAAAACGTCTCTGAGAGTGCTTTGTTCGAGCCGGCCCAATCCGCAGCATATCTGGCCAAGGTCATCGACGGCCTGTCCCCCGGTGACAGCGGACGGGTATTTGACTGGGCGGGCAAGGAAATCCCGGCCTGATAGGTGCCGGGCGGACAGGATCACCCTGTCCGGACTTGCCCAGCCGATCCGCATCATGCGACAGTTGGGCGATCCCGCACACCATGGCTTGCCCGCATCCCGATGTGCCTGCTGTCCACAGGAAATCGCCACCTTGAAATCTGTTCGGCTTCGCCTCCTTCTGCTCGCGCTCCTGCCGCTCAGCGTGGTGATGCCGCTGCTTCTGGTCGTGGCGATGGCCAGGTGGAACGCTGACTATGACAACGTCCTGATCGTCAACGTGGAAAGCGACCTGAAAATCGCTGACCAATACCTGCGGCAGCTACAGGCAAACAGCGGCGATGATCTGGCGGCCATCGCCAGTTCGACCCAATTTGCCAAGGTCCTGCGCGCGCCGCTACAGGATCAGCTGAGGTTTCTGGATCAACGCAGACAGGCGCTCAGGCTCGATTTCCTCTACTACCTGCCGATGCGCAACATTGACCGTGATGCCCGCCGCTGGCCGGTCATCAGCCGCGCCGCCCAAGGGGATCTGGCCTCGGAAATCGACATCTTCGCTGCCGCAGATCTTGATGTGATCTCTGCCGACCTCCGCAACCGCGCCCGCATTCCGCTGATCGAAACCGAAGCTGCCGCGCCCACCACCCGCCCCGCCGAAGATCGCGGCATGGTGATCCATTCTGCCGCCCCGGTGACGACCCCCGGCAGCGAAGGCGTGCTGGTGGCCGGCAGGCTACTGAACCGGGATCTGGATTTCATCGATACGATCAACGCCTTGGTTTATCTCGGCGACAGTCACCGGATCAGCCGCAAGGGCACCGCCACGCTGTTTCTGGACGACACCCGTATTTCCACCAATGTCCGTCTCTTCGAGGATGTGCGCGCCCTTGGAACCCGCGTTTCGCAAGCCGTACGGGATGCTGTTCTTGGTGACGGGCAGACATGGCTCGATCGCGCCTTTGTTGTGAACGACTGGTATATCTCCGGCTATCTGCCACTGACCGACAGTTTCGGAAAACGGGTCGGCATGCTTTATGTGGGCTTCCTTGAGGCGCCGTTTGCCGCGGCCAAAGTCTCCGCGTATTGGACCGTTGTTCTGTCTTTCCTATCGGTTCTGCTACTCTCGGCGCCGCTGTTTTTATGGCTGGCCAAAGGGATCTTTGCGCCGCTGGAGCAGATGAGCCACACCATGGCCCGTGTGGAGCGTGGCGATTTGGCCGCGCGCAATGGAAATGTGGGGCGGCGCGATGAAATCGGTCAGGTCGCGGCCCATCTTGATAGTCTGCTGGACCAGGTACAGGACCGCGATCAAAAACTGCGCGACTGGGCGGGTGAGCTGAACGCCCGCGTTGACCAGCGCACTGCGGAACTGCGCGCCGCCAATGAAAAACTGGAAGCCACCTATAAGCAACTGGTGATGAGCGAAAAGCTCGCCTCAATTGGGGAGATCACTGCCGGTGTCGCCCATGAGATCAACAACCCGATTGCGGTCATTCAGGGTAACGTCGATGTGATGCGGATGACACTGGGGTCGGCGACAGAGGAGGTGGAAACGGAACTGGCACTGATCGACGATCAGATCCTGCGGATCAGCGCCATCGTCGGCAAACTGTTGCAATTCGCCCGCCCGACCGAATTCGGCACCTTTGAGGAACGCCTGGATCTGGCACCGGTGGTATCCGACTGTTTGGTGCTGGTGGACCACGTGGTGACCAAACAGGACATCGCCGTTACCAAACAGTTCGGCGAGACACCGGCGGTCCGCATTGATCCCGGCGAGCTGCAACAGGTGGTGATCAATCTGATCCTAAACGCCGTGCAGGCGATGGAGGGCTCCGGCCAGCTCTTGCTGACCTTGCGCGAGATGGATCGGGACAATGTCAGCGGTGCATGCCTAGAGGTTGCAGATACCGGGTCAGGCATTGCGGAGAAAGACCTGCCCTCGGTCTTCAACCCGTTCTACACCACCAAACTGGGCGAAGGCACTGGTTTGGGTTTGTCGATCAGCCAGACCCTGATTCAACGCGCAGGCGGGGTAATCTCGGCCGAGAACCGTGTTGAAGATGAGGAAATCATCGGCGCAGTTTTCTCAATCTGGTTGCCCGCGGTCGAGGCGACGTCCTAGGCACAAGACCCCAAGCCACAAACGGCAGGCGCATCGCCCGCCGCTCTCTCTCAGATCAAAGACCCCAGCTTGCGCATTTGCGATCCACCGTCTTGCGCGAGACGCCCAGCCTGCGGGCTGCCTCCGCCCTATTGCCCTCGCAGGCGTCCAGAACATGCATGATGTGGCGTTGCATCACCAGATCCAGCGTATCCATCGCGGCCGAACCAGTCACCGCTCCGGTGCCTGCAAACTCCTCTGGAAAGGCGCCCAGAATGACCGAGCGTTCGATCAGATTGCGCAATTCGCGCACATTGCCGGGCCAATCGTATCGACTGAACTTCAGCAATGTGTCGGCATCGAGTTCCAGCGCGGGCATCGCCAGCGTGGTGGAAAACTGCTCCATGAACAGTGCTGCCAGTTCGACGATATCCTCCACCCGCTCGCGCAATGGCGGCATCTGGATATTCACCACATTGATCCGGTGGTACAAATCCGCCCGGAACCGTCCCTCGGCCACCGCCTGTTCCAGATCGGCGTTGGTGGCAAACAGGAACCGCAGATTCAGTGGGATGTCCCGCTCCGCGCCAACCGGGCGGATGCGCTGATCCTCCAACACCCGCAACAGGGCCGCCTGCACCTGCTCTGGCATCTGCGCCACCTCATCCAGGAACAGCGTACCACCATCAGCATATAGAAACAGACCGTCCTGACGGCGGTCCTGCGCATCGACCACCCCGAACAGCTCATGCGCAATCCGGTCCGGGGCAATGGCAGCGCAATTCACCGCGACAAAGGGTTTCTCCGCCCGGTCCGACAGCGAATGCAACGTACGTGCAGCGATTTCTTTGCCCGTGCCGCTGGCACCTGTGAACAGAACCGGGGTCGGCAGCGGTGCCAGCCGGGTGATCATGTCACGCGCGGTCTGAATCGCCGGGGATTTACCCAACAGGCGCCCCCGCGCTGCCGTGCCTTCGGCCGATAGGGCATGCTTCAGCAGATAGTTTTCCCGCCGCAGATGTTTGCGATCCAGCGCGCGAGCCACGGAATTCAGGATTTGATTGGCGCGAAACGGTTTCAGCACGAAATCCGCGACGCCGACCCTTAAGGCCTGAATGGCCGTTTCCAGGTCCGCATAGGCGGTGACCAGCACCGTGTCCGCAAACAGGCCGACCTTATGCTGCTCCTGCACCCACTCAAGCCCGGTTTTCCCCGGCATGATATTATCAAGGATGATCAGGTCGAAATGCGCCTGATCCAAGATGTTCGAAGCCTCCGCAGCCGAAGCCGCCTGCTCCACCCGTTTGCAGCGAGGGGTCAGGATTTTGGTCATGAAATTGCGCATGCCAGGTTCGTCGTCGATCACCAGTATCGACGCACCGGCAAGGTTTTCCCCATATTCGTCGCGGGGTGGCTGTGCGGTTGTCAGCACGGTCAATCCAGTCGAACAGAAGGTCCGGAATGCACCTCTTGCGAGGCAAACCCTGCCTGATCCAGCGCAAAATTCGCACCGGCGGCAATCACGATGATGGCGGCAAATCCCGTCAACATGGCTTTCATTTGGTCACTTCTCCACCTTGGTTGCGCGTTTCAGAAACGCAATCAAATCGCGCCGGTCCTGCGGATCGGTAATCCGCTGCATCGGCATTTTGGACCCCGGAATATAGTGATCCGGGCCCAGATCGAAGAGGGCATCAATCGTCGCCTCTTCCCAGATTATATCAGATCCATCAAGGACCTCTGAATAGCGGTAACCTGCCAGCGTTCCCGCCGGGCGGCCAAAGACATCGTAAAGACTTGGCCCCGCCTTGCGGCTGTCTTCGGGGCCAAGCGCATGGCAGATGGAACATTTGCGCATAAACTGCCGCTCTCCGTTGGTCATCGTGGCCGGATCCTTCAGGAACCCGCGATTGCCCGCCATCTGCGCCTCAGTCTCTCCCATCAGCGCGACTGGCCAGCCATAAGCCAGATCATCCAATCCCGCGGCCCAGACCGTCTGCCCGTCCGGTGCAAACTCCAGTGCCCAAACTGGCCCATCACGGGTGGCGCGAAAATCTGCGCTGATGCGCCAGGTCTCCGTATCTACCATCATGATATAGCCCTGCCCGTCCCCAACGGCGAGCCGTGCTGTCCCTTCGTGGTATGCCATCGCCAAAATAGGCCGCCGTTCCAGCGTAAAATCCGCCACCGGATCGCCGGTCTGACTGTCAACAACGCGGGTGGCACCATCCACAGCCCCATAGGCCAGCCAATCGCCATCCGGCCCCAGCACCAGCTGGTTGATGCCAAAGCCCTGATCCACAAGCCGACGTGGCGAGCGGTCGGCATCCTCGTAAACGAGGATCTGCCCACTCATAGTGGCCGCATAGACAGCCCCGTCCGCTCCGACAGCCACATCGTTGACGCCGCTGCCAACCTTGATCCGCTGTTCGGAGCCATCGCCAAGCGGCCAAAGGCCGATTTCCCCATCCCAGCTGCCAGACACAAGGGTGTTACGGTCCGGCGTCATCGCAAGCGCCCGGATCTTGCCCAGATGCCGCCCGATCAGCTCCCCCGTATTGCTGCCCTGAGGCCAGAGGTAGAGCGCAAAATCATCCCCTGCGGAGACCAACCGCCCGGCATCCATGAACGCAAGCGCGGTAACAGCCGCTTCGTGGGCCTCCAGCCAACGCGGGCTGCGGTCACGCCATAGGCCAATCGCATTGTCGAAACTGCCCGTCGCCACCTGCCCCTCCGGCGAAACCGCCAGCGCCATGACCGGCCCGCCGTGCCCCTTCAATGTGGTGAACTCATCTGCGTCAGCGTGATCACCGACGACCATCAGCGACAGCGCTGCCGCACCGCAAATAGCGCAGGTTTTGCGGGACACATCGGCGAGTGCTGACATGTGGCGGGCCACCGCCGGTCACTCTGCAGGTGTTGCGCCCTTGGCGCCACCGCTGCTCGTACCGTCCGGGGTGACTTCGCCCTTTTCACGCATCTCGTCCAACCAGAGAGAATGGTGCTGATGCGCCCAGGCTTCGTCGACATCGCCGCTGCCCATGGCGTCAAACGCGCCCTCCATACCAAGCGAACCGATATAGATATGTGCCAGAATGATCGCCATCAGCACAAAGCTGAGAATCGCGTGCCAGCTCTGCGCCAGCTGCATTTCCTCCTGCGGCGCCAGCTCAACCGGCAGCGTGCCATAGCCCACAAGCTGCGGCAGCCCCAGATCGTTCAAAATACCAAAAGTCTTGGCAAAGAGCTGGATTTCAAACGGGAACAGCAATGACAGGCCCGAGAGAGAAATAGAGGCGCCAAAGACGATCACCGACCAGAAGATCAGTTTTTGGCCAAAATTGAATTTCTTGGCTGGCGGGTGTGATTTGCCCACGATGCCGCCCATTTGGCGGATCCACACCAGATCGGTCCGGTTCGGAATATTATGGGCGACCCACATGACAAACACCATGACCAGCGCCAGCATAAAGGCCCAGGAGACGTTGTTATGCACCCATTTGCTCCAGATCAGCAGGCCTGCATTAATCTCCTTGCCCAGATAGGGCGCGATCACCATGCGACCGAACAGGCTGGCCAACCCCGTGAGGCCAAGCAAGATAAATGACCCCGCCAGTACCCAATGGGCAAAGCGTTCGATGAACTGAAACCGTGTCACGCTGCGCCCGGTTGCGGGCTCGTCAATGCGGATGCGACCGCGCAGCAGATAAAACAGGGCCAGCGCCGCGATTGTTCCCAGCAGCAGCCAACCGCCATAGGTGCGCAGCGGTCCTTCCCGGAAGGTCAGCCAGCGCATTCCACCATCCTGCACAAGCACGGTGGCCACATCGCCCCCGGCCGAAACCCTTAGGTCAGCGGCATTATAGCGGATCGCGCGCCACAGCTCGGGATCGGAGGCCCCGCCAAGCGTGCCCAGTTGCTCGGTCAACCCGGCCCCCAAGGCCGCGGCGCCCGTGTCATCGCTGCGAAAGCTGTCGTCGATCTTCTCCCCGCGCTGCCGCGCCAGAATATCCTCAAGCGTCTGCGCCCCGCCCGTGGCACTGCGGTCCGGCACAGTGTTCGCCGCAGGGGCATCCGGGGCGTCCTGCGCCGCAGCGATCCCAGCCATCAACGTCAGCTGCATCAGAATAGCAAAGGCGATGCGCAGCATGGGCCACACTCCTTCATGGGTTGTCTTGAAAACTGAATAAGTAAACAGGACGGCCCGCGCGGGCGGGCCATCCCATCATGTCAAAGGAGGCTGTGATCAGCCGCCCTTCTGGTCATAGGCTGTCCCCCAGCCCCAGGCACCGGAGCCGAAGCCGCGCGCCACAACACGTTCGCGGTAGACGGCTGAGACGACATCACCGTCCCCGGCCAGCAGTGCCTTGGTGGAGCACATCTCGGCGCAGATGGGCAGCTTGCCCTCGGCGATCCGATTGCGGCCGTATTTGGAGAATTCCGCATTGGAATGCGTCTCCTCAGGGCCACCAGCGCAGAAGGTACATTTGTCCATCTTGCCACGGCTGCCAAAGTTGCCTGCCTGCGGATACTGCGGCGCACCAAAGGGGCACGCGTAGAAGCAATAGCCGCAACCAATGCAGAGATCCTTGGAGTGCAGGACCACGCCTTCTTCGTTCTGATAGAAACAATCGACCGGGCACACCGCCATACAGGGCGCGTCCGAGCAATGCATACAGGCGACCGAGATCGACCGTTCGCCGGGCTTGCCATCATTGATGGTCACCACCCGACGCCGGTTGATACCCCAGGGCACCTCGTGCTCGTTCTTACAGGCCGTCACGCAGGCGTTGCATTCGATGCAGCGTTCGGCGTCACAGAGAAACTTCGCTCTTGCCATATCTCTTTCTCCTTATGCTGCGCTGATCTTGCAGAGAGTACACTTGGTCTCCTGCATCTGGGTCACGCTGTCGTAGCCATAGGTCTGTGCGACGTTGCAGCTCTCGCCCAGAACATAGGGGTCAGCGCCATCGGGGTATTTGTCGCGCAAATCCTCGCCTTGGTAATGGCCGCCAAAGTGGAACGGCATGAAGGCAACGCCCTCTCCGACCCGCTCTGTGACCATCGCCATGACTTTGACCTTGCCGCCTTCTGGGCCTTCGACCCAGACCTGAGACCCATCCCGAATGCCGATATTGTTGGCATCACGCGGGTGCATTTCGACAAACATGTCTTGCTGCAATTCTGCCAGCCACGGGTTGGACCGGGTCTCTTCGCCGCCGCCTTCGTATTCGACCAGGCGACCAGAGGTCAGGATGATCGGATATTCCTTGGAGACGTCGTTTTTCTGGATCGACGCATAGAGGGTCGGCAGACGGTAGGAATGACGGTCCTCATATGTCGGGTAGTCTTCGACCAGATCCCGGCGGTTGGTGTAA
The DNA here is from genome assembly GCF_018101215.1 of Phaeobacter sp. HS011. Taxonomy (NCBI): domain Bacteria; kingdom Pseudomonadati; phylum Pseudomonadota; class Alphaproteobacteria; order Rhodobacterales; family Roseobacteraceae; genus Phaeobacter; species Phaeobacter sp. HS011. Next base: position 45,942 of record NZ_JAGEUF010000009.1, read on the forward strand.
AGCGGCTCGCGATGGATTGGCACCGGATCCGGGAAGGTCCAGACCACGGCACGGGCCTTGGCGTTGCCGAATGGCGCACATTCATGCGCAATCGCAACCCGCTGGATACCGCCGGACAGATCCGTCTTCCAGTTCACCTTCGCAACCTTGTCGTCATAGTCCGACGGGAAGGGCGACATGCTTTGTTCACCAACCTCGTGGGTGTAGTCGGCAAAGCCGTCCACTCCGGCTGCCTTGGCGATGAACGCCCGCTCACTCGCGGTCAGCTCGGTATGCCAGCCCAGATCCTTCAGCATCTGATAGGTGAACTCAGGGTAGCCGTCCTGAATATCAGAGCCTGCAGAATAGACACCCTCGGCCAGAAGGTTGTCACCATCCCGTTCGACACCAAAGCGCGCGCGGAAGGTCAGGCCACCTTCGGAGACAGGTTTGGACATGTCATAAAGGTTAGGCGTCCCCGGGTGACCCATTTCAGCGGTGCCCCAGCAAGGCCAGGGCATACCGTAGTAATCCCCGTCAGCAGGCCCACCAATGGCACGCAACGTGGTGCGGTCAAAGGTGTGCTGATTGGCCATATGCGTTTTCATCCGCTCCGGCGATTGACCGGTGTAGCCGATGGTCCACATACCCTTGTTGAATTCGCGCGTGATGCTTTCGACATTCGGTGTTTCTGCGTCTTCCATCTCGATATTGCGGAAGAACCGGTCGCCCCAGCCGAATTTATTCGCGAACTTGGCGATGATCACATGATCCGGCAGGCTCTCGAACAGCGGGTCGACGATCTTGTCACGCCACTGCAGGGACCGGTTAGACGCAGTGACCGAGCCGCGGGTCTCGAACTGGGTGCAGGCGGGCAGCAGATAGACACCATCGGTGCGATCATGCAGCACGGCAGAGACGGTGGGATACGGGTCGACAACGACCAGCATGTCCAGCTTCTCCATCGCCGTCTTCATCTCCGTCATACGGGTCTGAGAGTTTGGCGCGTGGCCCCATAGAACCATGGCCCGCACATTGTTGGGCTGGTCCATGTTATCCTTGTCTTCAAGGATACCATCAATCCAGCGACTGACCGGGATACCCGTCAGGTTCTGCAGCGATTTATCCTTGCCGTCGGCACCTTTGATGGTGTCGAACTGACCGGCAAGCCATTCGCCGTCCTCACCCCAAACACGGCCCCAATGCGCCCAGGCGCCTTTGGACAGGCCATAGTAGCCGGGCAAAGTGTGGCTCAGAACGCCAAGGTCGGTTGCGCCCTGCACGTTGTCATGGCCGCGGAAGATATTGGTGCCGCCGCCCGATGTACCCATGTTCCCCAGCGCCAGCTGAAGGATGCAATAGGCGCGGGTATTGTTGTTGCCGGTGGTATGCTGGGTGCCGCCCATACACCAGATCACGGTGCCGGGACGGTTGTTGGCCAGCGTCCGTGCCACGCGCTTGAGCTGGCTACCGGGGGTGCCGGTCACACGTTCGACTTCCTCGGGCGTCCACTTGGCAACTTCTTCGCGGATCTGATCCATGCCCCAGACACGGGTGCGGATGAATTCCTTGTCTTCCCAGCTGTTGTCAAAGATGTGCCACAGGATACCCCAGACCAGCGCCACATCGGTGCCGGGACGGAAGCGCACATATTCATCGGCATGGGCCGCCGTGCGGGTGAAGCGCGGATCGCAGACGATCAGCGGCGCGTTGTTCTGTTCCTTGGCCTTCAGCACGTGCAACAACGAGACGGGATGCGCCTCTGCCGGGTTGCCGCCGATAATGAAGATCGCCTTGGAGTTATGGATGTCATTGTAGCTGTTGGTCATGGCGCCGTAGCCCCATGTATTCGCAACACCTGCAACGGTGGTCGAGTGACAGATCCGCGCCTGATGGTCGACGTTATTGGTGCCCCAATAGGCCGCGAACTTGCGGAACAGATAGGCCTGTTCGTTGTTATGCTTGGCTGAGCCGAGCCAATAGACAGAATCCGGTCCGCTTTCTTCGCGGATCTGCATCATGCCGTCGCCGATCTCATTGATCGCCTGTTCCCAGCTGATGCGTTTCCATTCCCCGCCTTCTTTCTTCATCGGGTACTTCAGACGGCGTTCGCCATGGGCGTGTTCGCGTACGGATGCGCCTTTGGCGCAATGGGCGCCAAGGTTGAAGGGGCTGTCCCAGCCGGGTTCCTGACCGGTCCAGACGCCGTTTTGCACCTCTGCCACGACGGTACAGCCGACCGAACAATGAGTGCAGACGGATTTGATGGTCTCAACGGCACCGGCCGCAGCGGTTGCCGCATTAGCCTTGGTGACAGATCCACCTGTGGCGCTGATGGCGGCAAGGCCACCAATGGCCAGGCCGGATCCACGCAGAAACGCGCGGCGGTCTACAGAGCTTTCTGCAACCTTGGACAGGATACTGGTCCGCTGGGGGCGTCGCGCAACCCCGTTGGTCTTTTTCCTAAGCATATGTTCCTCCCTTGCTTCCCTTACGGGTTCGCTGGGTTATCGGGGGCCTTTGGCAGTCGGGCGTCACGCAACCAGTCGCCGTGGGCGTTCATACATCACCGGTGTGTCAGAACCGGAGGCTGTCGTAGTAGGCGCGGGTATGCGCGGTGTCCTGCATCACCTCTGATGTCAGGTCTGGCTCGGCCGCCTCGGCCGTGCCGCCGGTCGTTGCAACCGCCACCGCCGCAATCGGCGTTGTGGTCGCTGCCAGCTTGAGAAAGTCGCGGCGGCTGGTGGCCTCCTCGGTCTTTCTGGTCATGTGATCCTCCTCCTCAAATGGTTGGTTCACGGGGTTATGGGCCGGCGCACCGGCCCGGCTCAGGCGGATTGCTCCGCGCTCATCCGAAATCCTTCGGCTTCGATCTCCATGAACACCCGGCCCACAGCACCGACAGCGGTATAAAGAACTGAGTTCTTGGCCGCCTCCAGATCGGAAAAGAAATGCGCGGCCCAGGGGCCGATATGTTTGTTGAAGAACTGTTTCTGGTCGCTCAACGGCGCGGCGTCCCCAAATCTGCCCACAATCAGTGCCCCCATCATCTCCATCAGAGAGGCAATGTTGTCCTCTGGCTCATAGACGTTCTGGGCGCGGGTCATGCCCCGTACCGCCATGTCCTGCCGCAGGGCCGCCAGCGGTTTTTCATTCAGGAAACCTGTCAGATAGTAACTGGCATAGGGTAACAGTTCACCGCGCCCCAGACCGATGAACAGCTTGTTGAATTCCCGCTCTGCAGCCGCCGGCTTGGTCAGCTTGGCCAGTTTCGCCAGCGCATTGATGGCAGTGCCAAGATCGCTGTCATCCCCGGTCAGTGACGCCATCTGGGCCAGCAGCATCTCATCCGGCGGCGTCGCCAGCATCAGCCCCAGAAAGTTATAGAGATCCGCGCGCAGACGATCCTCGTCGCGCGGTACCGCCAGTGGTTGGGCGGTTGTCTCTGTCTGGATTTGCTCGGCGGTCATAGGTGTCTCCTCAACACGCGTGGTCTTTGGGGCATCTCTTTGGGGAACCTGCTGCCAGCGGCCTGCATCAGACCGAGGCAAAGGCAGATGTGTCGCGGCGACATCATGTGACGCCCCCGTCGCCATGGGTTTCGGCTGCGAAACGGAAGCGCATCCGCCGCGTGGCCGTTGGCGCAGGTTCGAGGTCTGAGACCACTGCTACAGCCGCATCCGCTGACACCTGCGCGGCATCCTGTGGCTCCACCTCGACCGCGTCCTCGGCTGAGCGCAGTGCCGTTGTTGGCGGGCGAGTGGTGGACATCGCAACCGCGGTTTCATCACCTGGATCCTCCTCAAGCGCCGCCACATCGGCCTCCTGCACATCGGCGATGTCCGTCTCGTCCGTCGCAGCCTCGGCGGTGGCGGCCTCTTCGGCTTGGCGCGCCAGCTCCTCAACATGGGCCGTCATGCCCTTGCCCACCTGATACGCGGTCTGGAGGTTCTCGATCACCATGGCGCTGTCAGAGAAATCCTCGCCGTAGTCCAAAAGGCCATCGACATTTGCGAGCACCGGATTGCTGATCCACAAACGACGAAGCGCGCGGGTCCGCAGCCGCGCCGGAATGGTCTCTTTCAGGAAAACGCTGAAATCATCCCCCTGCTGCATCTGATCGGGATCCGGAAGGTTCAGCTCTTCCAGGATTTCGGCGTCGCTCTTCTCCTCAAGCGCCTGCTCTTCTGCCGCGCGTGCGGTGGCTGCGGCCTCGACGGCCTCCGCCTGCTGCTCTGCCGCGACCTTCGCGCGTCGTTGGGACCAGAAATTACCCCCGCTCATGACAGGCGCGCCTTTTTCATCGTGGGTGACCGATAAACGTCGGTCAGCTGCGAAATGCGCGGATCCCCAATGCCGTCCTCATTCGCATCGGTTTTCACCCGATCCCGGCGACGCTTCTTGAACGGCTCATCATGGAAATGCGGCTGTGCAAAATCCCGGATCCAGGCCACCAGCCCATCTGGCATCGGCACTTTTTCAACAAGATCCTCGCCGTTGTCAGCATAGTCCTGCGCCTCGTAGGGCGAGGCCGTCACCAAGAGCACATCCAGCGGCCGCTCCTCCGATGCGCCATCGCGCAGGATTACATAGATACAAGGCGGCTCGGCGGTCAGACCGTGCAGATAGGCCTCAGCTTCACTCCGGTGCAGCTCCAGCGGCAATGTGGCGGCGTGAAACTCGCTGATCTCACCCGCTTCACGCAGCAGCTGCCAATCCGCTGGCGCTGCCCCAGGCAGGACCGAGGTCACCTTCCACGACCAGCGCGCCCAACGCGTCACACCCGGCTGGCGCCGCACCACGACACCCAGCGGCATCACACACGTCTTTGCACTGCGATCTACGGTTTCGGCCAAGTCAAAGCCCTGCTCATGAATTCGGATGCACCAACAGTGCCGCATTCCCGAGCCGTGCCGAAAGATAACTTTTGCTGATGGCGCATTAAATCAACATCAATGGTCAAATTGACCAGCCGGATATGGCACCGCAGGACAGCCCGGACGAAAAGTCTATTTCGACTAATTCACTCAGGCTTAACGCTGGGGCAACTCAGGCTGCCTGTACCGCGAATCACCGGCTTGATTTGCCGGGAACAGAGCCCCCTTCACGTTGCGAATTGCGGTTTACCTGCTTGCGCAAACATGCCTAGTCTGAGCGCAAGGCGGCGGATTTACGCTGCCCTGAGCGACCACTGAATACGCGGGGAACCCATGCCTAAGACATTGATTTTATGTGATTGTGCCGGATCGCAATCTATCGATTCCGAGGCATTGTCGCGCAGCACCGGCCTGCCCTGCTCCAAGCTTCATTCAGCGCTTTGCACAGACGAGATCGATCAGGCCGCTGCTGCCCTGACGCAGGGGGATGCAATTATTTGCTGCGCGCAGGAGCACCGTATTTTCGAGGCTCTGGCAGAAGAAATCGACGCCCCCGCACCAGGGTTCACCGACCTGCGCGACCGGGCCGGTTGGACCGCAGATACCGCCTCAACACTGCCCAAAATGACCGCCTTGATCGCCGAGGCGACGCTCGCTCCTGCTTCGGCCAAGACAATTGATATCCATTCCGAGGGGCTGTGCCTGATCCTCGGCGCGCCGGATGTGGCCTTTGCAGCGGCCGAACGCTTGCAGGACAGCCTTGCAGTCACGGTGCTGCTCGACACCCCGCATGATCCACCGCACAGCCGCGCCTATGACGTGATTTCCGGCCAGCTGCGCCATGCCAAGGGCGCATTGGGGCAATTCGCCGTCACCATCGATCAGCTGCAACAGCTGGATGTCACCGGGCGTAGCTGGACATGGGGCGAGGCCCGGAATGGCGGCCAGTCGATCTGCGATATCATTCTGGACCTGCGCGGCGGCCAACCCCTGTTTCCGGCCCCTGAAAAACGCGATGGCTACCTGCGGGCCGACCCAAAGTCTCCCACCGCTGTTGCCGAAGCCACGATGGCCGCCAGTCAACTGGTCGGCATTTTTGAGAAGCCGCTTTATGTGCGGACCGAACCCCTGCTCTGCGCCCATTCGCGCGCAGGTCAGACGGGCTGCACCCGGTGCCTGGATATCTGCCCGACCGGCGCGATCAGCCCTGCTGGCGACCATGTCAGTATTGATCCGATGATCTGTGCCGGCTGCGGCTCTTGTGCCTCGCTCTGTCCCTCGGGGGCCATCACCTATGATGCGCCGCCGACAGATGCGCTGATGCGGCGCATTCAGACCCTGACCAAAACCTATCTTGACGCCGGGGGCCGCACGCCTCGCTTGCTGGTGGTCGACAATCACGGCGGCGAGATGATCCAGCTGGCCGCACGTTTTGGCCGTGGTCTCCCCGCTGATGTGATCCCGCTGAATGTCGAAGCCCTCAACAGTTTTGGCCACGCAGAGACGTTGGCGGCGCTGGCCGCAGGGTGTGGCGAGGTTTCAATTCTCCTCTCACCACGCGCCGAGCGCGACGTCCAAGAGCATGAAATCGCCCTTGCTGCGGCCATTGCCGGACCGCACGTCCATCTGTTGGATGTGGCGGATCCCGATGCCCTAAGCGATCATCTATTTGACGTCACCCCGCCCCAGGCACAGGTCGAAACACCACAACGCCCGATGGGCACACGTCGCCAGATCACCCGCCAGGCCGCCAAGGCACTGGTACCAACGGCGGAAACGCTGCCGCTGCCCGAAGGCGCACCCTATGGTGCGGTGTTGGTGTCGTCCGATAACTGCACGCTGTGCCTCTCCTGTGTCTCGCTCTGCCCCTCTGGTGCGCTTGGCGACAATCCGGACCTGCCACAGCTGCGGTTTCAGGAGGATGCCTGCCTGCAATGCGGTCTCTGCGCCACGATCTGCCCCGAGGATGCCATTACCTATGAATCGCGCCTGAACCTCACCTCGGATGCGCTGTCACAAGTGGTTCTGCACGAGGAAGAACCCTTTGCCTGTGTCGAATGTGGATCACTGTTCGGGGTGAAATCAACCATCGACAAAATCACCGAGAAGCTGGCTGGGAAACATTCGATGTTTGCCAACCCGGATGCCGCACGGATGATCCAGATGTGCGACGACTGCCGCGTCAATGCGCAGTTCCACCAGCAGAATTCTCCGTTCGCGGGCGCGGATCGCCCCAAGGTCCGCACGACCGAGGATTATCTCAGCAAGCGCAAGGACCATTGAGCCCAACGGACCAAGAGACGATGACGCCCCTATTTATGCTCCAGCGGCGCCCCCAGATCCGCCGGGCTCAGTACCGCCACATAGGCCAGGATGTTCTCCAGCTCGTCCAGCGTGATCTCAACCGGGACGATCGGCGAGGGTCGCGCCTCGTTGAAGGGCGGCGTGACCTCAGCGACCTGAGTAAAGGCGGGGTGCGGGTTCAAGGCATAGAACGCCTGAAACCGCTGCTCCCAATCCGCAAGGCTGCGCAGAACGTAAAACGACGGAGTCGAACCGATGCTGTTGATCCGTCCGCCCTCATCCACCGCATGGCACCGCCCACAATGGATCTTGGACAGATCATACCCAAGTCCGGCGTCCCCTTCCCATGCGACCACCTCAACCTGCGCGGCGGCCTGTTCTGGCACTTGAAACATCTGTGTGCCGTCGGGAGCAAAGGCTGCAAGCGTGCGCCTGCCCACGTCAGAGGTCAGCCAATCCGCAAACCGCTGCGCCCCTGTGTGATCCGGGGTGATCAGCTCCAGATGCCAAACAACGCCTTGCCCCGCCATGACCGGTTGACCAGTCTGCCCCAATGCGACCTCGGCCGTGGCAGCTGTATCGACCAGTTCAACGCGCACCTGCGTTTTCAGGGAAAATCGGGGCAGCATGAACCCCAGCACCCCGGTGTCGATCAGCGCCTGCGGCGCAATCAGCCGAACCTTGCGCGGATCACTCTGTGCCATGGCAATCAACGGCTGCATCGAAACGGCAAATACCAGCAAAACCAGTATTCCCGCATATTTGCGCAAAAGAGTGCATACCCAGACCATATGAAATGCTAGGAAACCATCTACATCTTCGTCAAGAACTGTTGCAGTCGGGGCAAACGCCACCGCAGGCAACCAACCACAAACAAGACAGCTTGAAACAAGCTGGCAACAGGAAGGAGCAACCCCGGCGTGGCCCTCACTCGTGAAATCGTCCTCGAAGCGCTCAAGACCATCAAGGACCCCGTGTCCGGCAGCGATATTGTCGCCGCAGGCATTGTCCGCGCGCTCAATATTGAAGAGGACACGGTCCGCTTTGTTCTGGAAATTGATCCGGCAAAATCCGACATCTACACGCCCGTGCGCGATGAGGCCGACGCCAAGGTGACGGCGCTGCCCGGTGCAGGCAAAGTCTCAGCCATGCTGACCGCCCATTCTGCCAAGGCGCCCCCGGATCTGAAGGGGAGCAAACCGGCTCAGCCCCAAGGTCCTCAGAAAATCCCCGGCGTGGATCGTATTATCGCAGTTGCCTCGGGCAAGGGCGGCGTTGGCAAATCCACTGTTTCGGCCAATATTGCCTGCGCTCTGGCGGCTCAGGGACGTCGTGTTGGACTGCTGGATGCCGATGTCTATGGCCCCTCGCAACCGCGGATGCTGGGTGTCTCTGGCCGCCCTGCCAGCCCCGATGGCAAGACTATTCTGCCGATGCGCAACCATGGCGTCACCATGATGTCCATCGGCCTGATGACCAACGAGGATCAGGCGGTTGTCTGGCGCGGCCCGATGCTGATGGGCGCCTTGCAGCAGATGATGATGCAGGTGCAATGGGGCGCGCTGGACGTGCTGATCGTCGACCTGCCGCCGGGCACTGGCGACGTGCAGATGACGCTGGCACAAAAGGCCCATGTGGACGGCGCCATCGTGGTCTCCACCCCACAGGACGTCGCCCTGATCGATGCCCGCAAGGGCATCGACATGTTCCAGAAACTCAACGTCCCGATCATTGGCATGGTGGAAAATATGTCCACCCATATCTGCTCCAACTGCGGGCATGAGGAACATGTCTTTGGCCATGGCGGCGTTGCGGCCGAAGCCGAGAAACTGAACGTGCCGCTGCTGGCAGAAATACCGCTGCATCTGGACGTACGTGTGGCCGCTGATGGCGGCGCGCCCATTGCGGTCAGCAAGCCCGACAGCGCGCAGGCTAAGGCGTTCCACGATCTGGCCACCGATCTGATCGCCAAGGGTCAGGCCTGATCCGGTGGCGGACATGAGCGAACTGAGCTTTCCGCCTCTGATGGCAGGGCTCGCCCTCAGCGGCGCAGAGGATCCCTTTGCCCTTGCCTGTCAGAAGGCGGTGCTGGGCTGTGACGCCGGGTTGGTCGTGCATAACCTCGCGCATGATCGTTTGCAGGCGGCTCTCGTCTTTGCGCCAGAGGTGGCGTTGCAGCACGCGATGACCATGCTGCCTGTCTGCGCCATCGCGTTACAAAATGCCCTGGGCGCGCTGGCCCCGCCAGAGGTGGCCGTACACCTGCAATGGGACGGCGGGTTGCGCATCAATGGCGGTCGTTGTGGCCGGTTGCGCGCCGCCGCCAGCACCACTGCCCCCTCAGAGGTGCCAGACTGGCTGGTCATTGGTCTGGACCTGCCGCTCTGGCCGCCGAGCGATGGCGAAACCGGCGATCGTCCCGAAGACACCGCGCTTTATGCCGAGGGCTGCGCCGATGTGGATGCCGGTCAATTGCTCGAAAGCTGGGCCCGCCACGCGCTGCACTGGATCAACCGTTGGGAAGACACCGGAACAGAACCGGTTCACAGCACCTGGCGCGGGTTGGCGCAGGACATCGGCGAGACCATAACCCACGCGGGCCGGACCGGTACATTTCTCGGGGTGGATGAGGACTTCGGCCTGCTGTTGCGGGACGAGACCACCACCCATCTGATCCCCCTCACCACGCTACTGGAGACCCCATGATGCAGCTTGCCCGCGCCATTCACTTCGACGAAAGCGATCAGAACGTCTTTGCCAGCCCCGCCCGCACTGGCGAGTGGTGCATTTCCGGCGGGTTTGAGTTTTCCAACTGGGAAGAGGCGGATCTGACCGGCAAGCAGCGCCAGGCTTTTGCCAATGGCTGGATGGGGCTGGAGACCGGCGGGCGCGCCACCTTTGTTGCGGTGACCAAGATCGAAGAGGGTGAATTGGCCACCCTCACCAATCTGCTCGCGGCGCATTTTGTCAGCTACTATGGGGCGCCGAATGCGGACACGGCCCGCCCAGTGGCGGAGGAAGAGCTGGCCCATATGGCCGACCTCTGCGCGGATCACGCGCCCAACACCTTGTTGACCGTCATGCGCGAGCTGACAGATGCCGGTGTCAAGGAAAGCTATCGCGCGATTGAGGCCCAGGACGCAGGGTTAGAGCAGTTCGCCATCCATGTGACAGACGATTGAATGCGCACGGCCTACAAAGAAAAACGCCGCGCAAACCCCGCGCGGCGTTTTCCATTTCATGCCTCAATCAGGGCGTAAGTTCATTGCTGGGCGTTGAACACAAACAGTGCTTCGCCGTTGATCTGATAGCTGTTGATGAGCTCCTTGGCTTTGTCTGACACCAACCAGGCTTCCAGATCGGCCACCAGATCCGTCTTCACATGAGGGTGCTTTTCCGGATTCACTGGCAGATAGGCGTATTGATTGAACAGCACGGGATCGCCGGAATAGAGCAGCGCCAGATCGCCCTTGTTGGCGAAATTGAGCCAGCTTGCCCGGTCCGACATGATGTAGCCCCCCATGCCAGAAGCTGTATTCAACGCCGCACCCATCCCTGCGCCAACAGCGTTGTACCAGCCCCCAAATCCGTCAGGTGACAAATCAGCCGCGGCCCAGAGGCTCAGCTCTTTCTTATGAGTGCCGCTATCATCCCCCCGGCTGACAAAGGCTGCTTCAGAGGCTGCCACCTTCTGTAGCGCCTCTGCTGCAGAGCCTGCCTTTGCAACGCCCGCCGGGTCCGCCTTGGGGCCAACAAAGACGAAATCATTATACATGATCTCACGGCGATGGGTGCCATTGCCCCCGGCCAGAAACGCCTCTTCCGCCTTTTTGGAGTGCACAAGAATCGCATCCACATCACCTGCTTCGCCAAGGCGGATCGCCTGACCGGTGCCCACCACCAGCAGCTGCACCTCCAGCCCCAGATCGGCCTTGATTTCAGGCAGCAGAACCTCGGCCAGACCGGAGTTGTGGAAGGATGTGGTCACCGCCAGCTTCATCTCCTCCGCCAGCGCAGCTGTTCCCATCGCCAGCGCGGCCAAAGCCCCCAGCATAATCCGTTTCATTCGACAATATCTCCTCTTAGAAATGCGCGTCCCTGTTCGGTATGCGGTCGGGTAAAAAATGCCTCCGCCGCTGAAAACTCGGCAATCTGGCCATGCAGCACAAACAGCACCTCGTCTGCCAACCGCTGCGCCTGTCCCATATTGTGGGTCGACATGATCAGCCGCGTGCCAGACGCTGCCGCTTCGGTCAGTATTTCTTCAATCTCGCGGGTGGCCCGCCCATCGAGCGAGGCACAGGGTTCATCTAGAAACAACAGCTGCGGCTTACGAATGAGCGCGCGCGCCAGCGCCAGTTTCTGCCGTTCCCCGCCAGACAGCAGAACAGCAGGCCGTTGCAATGCATCCCCGCCAAGCCCGATCCGCTCGGCCCAGATCTCAGCCTCCGCCAGCGCCACCTTGCGCGGCACGCGGTTCAGCCGCAGCGGATAGGCGATGTTCTCGACCACAGAGCGGCGCATCATCACCGGTGTCTGAAACACAAAAGCCTGACGCCGCTGGGATTCCGCCATGGCGCAGCCCCAGGTGATCCGCCCCTGCCCAAGCCGCAGAATACCATGCAGCATCTTCAGCAACGACGTCTTGCCAGACCCATTCGGCCCGATCACGATGGTCGTCCCCTGCCCGTCCAGCCGCAAATCCACCGGGCCGATCAGCGTCTTGCCGCGCCGACGCACCTGCGCGGCTTCGACCACCAGCGGGAAGAGAGTGTTCGCCCCAGTCACCAACGCCCCTCACTTTCGGTCTTGCCCAGCCAGTGAATGGTCAGATTCACCGCCACCGCCAGCGCGATCAGCACAAAGCCCAGGCCAAGCGCCATGGCAAAATCTCCCTTGCCGGTTTCCAGCGCAATCGCCGTCGTCAGCACCCGCGTGGCGTGATCGATATTGCCGCCCACAATCATGATCGCGCCGACCTCGCCAATGGCGCGACCAAACCCGGCCAGTGCCGCGGTCAGCAAGGCACGCCGCCCATCCCAGAGCAGCGTACAGATCCGTTGAAACTGACTGGCGTTCAGGGAAATCAGCAGATCGTGGTAGTCACTCCACAGATCCCGCAGCGACTGATGCGCGATGGAGGCCACCAGTGGGACAATAATGATCACCTGCGCAATGATCATCGCGGTCGGGGTGAACAACAGCCCCAGCACGCCAAACGGTCCGGCCCGCGACAGCATCACATAGACAACAAGCCCAACGACCACCGGCGGCAGCCCCATCAGCGCATTGAGCACCGCAATAGTTGCCCGCCGCAACCGGAACCGTCGAACCGCCAACAAGGCCGCCAAGGGCAGCGCAATGACTGAAGCCACCAGCAACGCGGTCAAAGTGACCCGAAGTGAGCGCAGCGTAATCTCCACCAGATCGCTATCCAGCGTGACCACTAGCCAAAAGGCCTGGACCAATCCTTCCCAGAGATCAGACATTGAGGTGGGTAATCTCCCCTATGGAACCGGTCTTACCGCTTCCCTCTACTGCGTGTTGGTTCTGTGCAAACCACAATATCGGGCCGCCCAATAGACAAAAACGTCACCCATCGCGAAATTTGGACAAATTGACCCTGCCCCGTTTGCGCTGACATCACCGCGCGGACACAAGGTCTCGGGCAGAAGCATGTACACGGGTTGCCGATCCTGCCGGATTGACGCCGATCAGAGGCAGGAATTCCGCCCTTGATCGCAATTAAGTCGGGACACTTGCTTGCGTGCTAAATGCGAACATGAAACAAGATTTTCCCAAAGTGCCATCTCTGGCGCAGCTTTGAGGAAATGCCATGTTCGATCTGCAAACCATGCGCGATCAGCTCGCCAACCACTATGACCTTGCGCCAAATCCGGCTCTGGCCGAAGAGATGTCTGGGATCTACGCCAATATGGACCGGGTGGTGAACCCGATCGATTGGGCCACCTACGCGCCTTATGTTGCGGCCATTCTGGCTCTCAAGAAAGAGCGCAACGCCGTCATTCTGGCACATAATTACATGACACCGGAAATCTACCACGGGGTTGCAGATGTGGTGGGTGACAGCCTGCAGCTCGCTATGGAGGCCACCAAAGTCGAGGCCGACGTGATTGTGCAATGCGGTGTGCATTTCATGGCCGAAACCTCGAAAATCCTGAGCCCCGACAAGATTGTGCTGATCCCCGATATGGAGGCCGGCTGCTCGCTGGCGGAATCAATCACTGCCGACGGCATCGCCGAGATGCGCGCAAAATATCCCGGCGCGCCGGTTGTGACCTATGTGAACACCACTGCCGAGGTCAAAGCCGCCTCCGATATCTGCTGTACCTCCTCCAACGCGGCCCAGATTGTGGCGGCTATGGAGAGTGACACCGTGATCATGACGCCGGACCAGTATCTGGCGCAGAACATCGCCCAGCAGGTGCCGCAGAGAAACGTCGTCTGGTGGGAGGGCTCCTGCATCGTACACGAGCAATACACCGCCAAGGATCTACGTGATTTCCGCGAATGGAACCCCGGCACCCGGCTGATCGCCCACCCTGAATGCCCGCCGGATGTGGTGAATGAGGCTGATTTCTCCGGCTCCACCAGCGGCATCATCAAATATGTAACCGACGAAAAACCCGAAAAGGCGATGCTGATCACCGAATGCTCGATGGCCTCGAACATCGCCGATCAGCTGCCCGAGGTGGATTTTGTCGGCCCCTGCAACATGTGCCCCTACATGAAGAAGATCACGCTGGAGAAGATCCTCTGGTCACTGCACACCATGTCGGAACCCGTTGAGGTAGATCCAAAAGTGGCAGAGCAGGCCCGTGTGGCGGTGCAGCGGATGATTGATCTCAGCCAGAAACTGGGGATCTGATCCTTGGACACCCCCGGTGCCAAACTGACCGATACGGCCGCAAATCAAGCAGAAGCTCAGGTCAGGGTTCAGGCCCTGACCGAAGCCACCGCCAGCTGTGACACCGACCGTGTGATCATTGTAGGTGCCGGCATGGCCGCGCTCTATGCCGCGCTTGAACTGGCGCCGCGCCCTGTTCTGATGATCTCGCCCGAGACACTCGGCGAAGGCGCGAGTTCTGCCTGGGCGCAGGGAGGTGTCGCCGCAGCGATGGATCAGGCCGACAGCCCCGCCGCCCATGCCACCGACACGGTGCGCGCCGGTGCCGGAACGGTTGATGCCGAGGTCGCCGCCATGGTCACCAAGGTGGCACAGGATCACATTCTGGATCTGACCGATCTTGGCACGCCTTTTGATCGCACTGCTGATGGTGGCTTTGTCATGAGCCGCGAGGCCGCGCATTCCGTCGCCCGCGTCGTACGTGTCAAAGGGGATCAGGCCGGCAGGCAGATCATGGAAACCCTGATCGCCGCCGTGCGTGCCACCCCTTCGGTTCAGGTGCACGAGGGTACCCAGGCCGTGCGGCTTGAGGTGGCAGACAATCGTGTCACCGGCGTCTGGGTCAGTGACGCCAGCGGCACCTCGGTTCCCGTGCTGATCCGCGCCCCCGCGATCCTGTTGGCAGGCGGCGGATCCGGGGGGCTGTTTGCACATACCACCAACCCGCCCCGCATCCGGGGCCAGGTGATCGGATTTGCCGCCCGCGCCGGTGCCCGCATTGCCGATCCTGAATTTGTCCAGTTTCACCCCACCGCCTTTGATATTGGTGAAGACCCGGCCCCCCTCGCCACCGAAGCGCTGCGCGGCGATGGGGCGACGCTGATCAACAACGATGGCGCACGATTCATGCTGGCCGCGCATCCGGATGCCGAATTGGCCCCTCGTGACATTGTCGCCCGCGCGATCTTTGCCGAAACGCAGGCTGGCCGCCGCCCGATGCTCGACACGCGCGACGCCTTGGGTGCCGAGGTGTTGACCCGTTTTCCAACCGTCGCGGAAACCTGTGCGCGTGCCGGTATTGATCCCGTTGCGGACCCTATCCCCGTTGCGGTTGCGGCCCATTATCACATGGGCGGCATCGACACCGACATGCAGGGCCGCGCCAGTCTTGCCCATCTCTGGGTCTGTGGCGAAGCCTCTTCAACCGGGCTGCATGGTGCCAACCGCCTCGCCTCCAACGGCCTGCTGGAGGCGCTGGTCTATGCCCGCACCGCCGCTCAGGACATTGCCGAGGCACTGGGTCCTAACCCCACGGAGACGGCCACCCCGCCAGAAGTCTCGCTGAGTTTTGCTCCCGCCACCACGCCTGCCGCCCCCGCCAGCGCCGTCGCTCACCTACGCGAGACGATGACGGCCCATGTCGGTGTCCGGCGGGACGAAGCCGGGCTGAAAACCGCTCTTGTCACCATCGAACAGCTGCTGACAGAGCACGGTGACGACGAGAGCTTTGCCAATATGTGCGCCACCGCCACGCTGATCGCCGCCGCCGCATTGGCCCGCCGCGAAAGCCGTGGTGGCCATTTCCGCGACGACTATCCTGAGGCAGACCCTGCGCAGGCCCATCGCACCCACATCACCCTCACCGAGGCCCGCGCCATCCGTGCCGCCGCCGTTCAGGATCCGACATGACCCCGTCTTTCGCCACTCTCCCCGATCTGATCATCGAACCGCTTGTCCGCGCTGCCCTGCTGGAAGACCTTGGCCAAAGCGGTGATGTCACCACCCGTGCCGTGATCCCGGCAGAGACCACCTACGAGGCGCGGCTCAATGCGCGCGACACCGGCGTCGTATCGGGTATGCAGATTGCCCGCATCGCCTTTCACCTTGTCGATCCGACGCTCAAGATCGAAACCCTGGTGCAGGATGGCCAACCCTGCACCCCCGGCCAGACATTGATGACCATCGCAGGCTCGGCCGCGTCGATCCTGTCGGGCGAACGTGTGGCGCTGAATTTTGCGGGCCGCCTCTCTGGCATCGCCAGCCTGACGGCCTCCTTCGTGGCTGAGACCAAGGGCACGGACACCCGGATCACCTGTACCCGCAAGACCACCCCCGGTCTGCGCATGGTAGAGAAACAGGCGGTTCTGCATGGCGGCGGCTACAATCACCGCTACGGGCTGTCCGATGCGATCCTGATCAAGGACAACCATATCGCCGCCGCTGGTGGCGTTGCAGCCGTCCTGCACGCTGCAAGGGCCAATGTCAGCCATATGATGAAGGTTGAAATCGAAGTCGACACCCTTGCCCAATTGCAGGAAGTTCTGGAGACCGGCGGCGCCGATGTGGTGCTGCTCGACAATATGGACACGCCAACGCTGACGAGGGCTGTGGCGATGGCTAAGGGCCATCTGGTGACCGAAGCCTCCGGCAATATGCGCCGCGACCGTATTGCTGAGGTCTCCGCCACGGGTGTTGACTACATCTCCTCTGGTGCGCTGACCCATTCCGCGCAGACGCTGGATCTTGGCCTCGACTTCTGAGCCTACCCACCGGATCTGACGTGCAAACGGGGGCGCTGAGGCCCCCGTTTTTGTTTCGCCTGATGTACCTGCTCATCCCCCATCGGGAATGTTATGTGCCGCCTCGCGGATTGGGGTTGCCGACAGCATGATCACGCTGCCCACGTCCAGATTGCGCACCTCATATTGCGTACCGCTGGCGCCCGCTTGCACATCTTCCGGCAGATGCGCGCAGGCCTCTGGTGTCATCGCGCAGATCACCACATCCCGCCCGGTCAGCTGCGTCAGACGGAAGGCCACCGACAGATCATGCTGCAAGCCCGACTTCTCCCCCGACGGCAGCGACAGATAGGTGCCACTGACATAGATCGGGCCATCCGCCGGTGTGATCTGCGCCACCATCCTGCGGCTGTCCGCCTGCCAGGCCGTCACATCGCGATGTTGCAGCACATTGAACGCCAGATAGATCAGCGCCACAAAAGCCAGAAGATTGCGCCCGATGCGGTCCCAGCCCGCACCACGCGCCGCCAGCTCCTGCGACATGAGCCCCAGGAGCACCGCATAGTAGAGCCAGACAAACCCGGAGACACGCGGCGGCAGGGTGATACCGGTCTTGATCGTCTGCACAAAAATCAACCCCATCCCAAGGCAGATCCCCGCCAGCGGATAAATCGCGCGCCAGGGGTCGGATTTGCCGACCAGCCAGACGGCCCAGCCAAACAGCGCCATCTGAAATACGGTCAGCGGCAAGAAGTGGAACGACACCAGCGACGCAGAGCTGATCAGAAAACTCCCGATCAGGCCCATATTCTCCATTAACGACGCCAGATCATGGGCCGGGTTCGGCATCCGCCATTCGGCCATCGGGATGCCAAAGACACCGTGGAACAGATAATTCAGCGTATAGATCGACGCCATCGCCAGTGCGAAACACAGGATGAACAATCCCAGCAACGCCGCCAGATCCTTCGCTGAACGTTGCGCATCGGCGCGGGTCAGACACAGCGCCAGCAGGAAAAACGGATAGGTGGTATAGGCGGTCAGCGCCAGCGGCACAAAGGGCACCAGAAGCCAGCGACACGTCCGATCTGACAGCTGCGTGGTCGCCAACGCATAGATGGCAAGGATCGCCATGCCGGGGATCAACGTATTGAACCACAGTGAAATCAGCAGTGCCGGCGCAGACAACCCGGCAATCAGCGCCACCGCGCCCTTGCGCCATAGCGCCGCCTCCCCCCCCAGCGCATTATGCGCGAGGCATCCCAGAACCACCGCCCAAAGCGCGTTGTAGATCAGGTAGTTGCCCCAGCTTGGCAACAGTGTTTCGCGCAAATGCCACAGGTAGTTGACCCAACGCCCCTCAGTCAGGGTTTTAACGTAGTAGGTTTCCGCATCACCAAACAGCGCCGGATAGTCGTCGTGACGGATCAGCGGATCCGGCAGCTGGAACGCTGCCGCAATCAGCAGCCCGACAAAGGCCACTGCGATCGTCGCGGCCAAGGGCCAGGCGCCCCGCCGCGGCGCCACTACCGAGCCGTCCATCACCAGTGTCATCACATTGTCCCTTTTGCTGAACCGGCACTCACCAGACCCGCAGCCCGTGCCTGTCGCGCAATGACAGCCGCACGCGCCTGGGCGATCTTGGTCACCATCGCCTCGGGCATTGCAGAGACAACACCCCGGCGCAACCGCCAGCCAATACTGCCCGCAAGCTGCACCTTCTGGCCTGCCGGGATCTCGGTTGCCAGGACCTCCTCAGGCAGGCCCACGCGCCCGGCCTCATTCACATAGAGAACCGTATTGTAACGATACCAGGGCTCCACGCCCGCCGCCTCTTTCAGGGCCGGGCGCACGCAGTCAAATGCGCGATAGCCCCGCGCGGCAAAGAGGTCCTGCCAAAAGGACAGCGGCTGTTCATTGATATGAAACTCGCCGCCCTGCCCCGGAACAGCCGCCGAAAACAGCACCCGATCGGCGTGGCGTGTTAGCCCTGCAACCAAGGTTTCGGAGGCCGCCGTCGGCAGATGCTCACCAACCTCCAGACTCTGCGCCAGCTCGAACCGCCGCCCCAGATCAAAATCTCCGGTCAGATCCGCGGCATGGTAACACGACGCCGGGATCGCCAGACGGGCACGATCCACATAATCACCGTCCACCCCGGCGATGTCCTCAACGCCGGAACTTGCCCATTCACTCAGCCAGACACCGCGCCCGCTGCCCAGATCCAGCACGCTCCGCGCGCCAAGCCAGGGCTGCACCGCCGCGATCAGCGCCTTCGCCGAGCTGCGCGCGCCTGCCTCGATGTAATCGTAGAATTCATTCGAATACACATGCGACATTTCTTGCCACTCCTCTTTAAGCGCCGTGTCCGGCGTAGACCCAGATCTTGAAAAACAGGTAGTTCTGCACCGGCAGCCAGACTGCGGCGGTGGTCGCCGCCAGCCACTCCGGCCAGCCCAGCATCGGACCGATAACACCCGTCAGCAGCGCCGAGGTGACAAACCCCAGCCCAACGGTACACCCAAATCGCAACGCCTGATCCGGCTGGCCAAGCCTCTGGCGGAAGGTCCAGACCGTCTGGCCGACATATTGCACAAGAACCGCCAGGCCAAAGGCCAGCGCGTTGGCAACCCCCGCCGCCAGGCCGATCTGCAGGAACCCGAGAAACAGAAAGACGTAAATCGCCGCAACCGAGACACCAACGATGGCAAAGCGGATTAACTGGCCGATGTCCTTCTGAACGGCGGCGCGGATCATGATGCTTCTTTTTGGGCGGGTTCCGTGGCCCGTGGTTCACCCACCCGGCCCTCGCCGGTGAAATCCACCGCATAGGCTGCCGGATGGCCGGTTTCCTGTGACAGGAAGTAAAGCGGCCGCTGCTTGCTCTCCATATAGAGCCGTCCGACATATTCGCCGAGGATCCCCAGCGTCAGCAGCTGGATCGCCGAGAAGAAAGAGATCGCCAACAGAACCGAAGCCCAACCTGCAACCGTGTTGAACAGGATCAGCGAGCCAAAGACATAGATCGCCATCAGCACGGTCACCAACAAGCTGAAGAACGCCAGCCGTGTGGCCATTTTCAGCGGTTTGGTGGAGAATCCTGTCAGCGCATCGGTGGCAAAGCGCAGCATCGCCTTGAACGGGTATTTCGTCTCGCCTGCCACGCGTGCCTCGCGGACATATTCCAACCCGATCTGGTGAAATCCGGCCCAGGCGAACATACCGCGAATAAACCGTGCCCGCTCCGGCATTTTCAACACCGCATCCAGCGAACGACGGCTCACCAGGCGGAAGTCACCGGTATCCTTGGGGATATCCACATCGGACAGCGTGTTGAGAAAGCGGTAAAACAGATAGGCCGTTGCCTTCTTGAACAGGGTTTCCCCCTGGCGTTCAGCACGGCGGCCATAGACCACGTCATAGCCGCGATCCATCATCATCATCATGTCGGGCAGAATTTCTGGCGGATCCTGAAGGTCAGCATCCAGCATGAAGATCCGCGCGCCTGTCGCGGCCTCAAGGCCGGCGGTCAGCGCAACCTGATGGCCGCGGTTGGCCGACAGGCGAATGCCCCGCACCACCGGATGACGCTTATGCGCAGCCTCCATAGCGGCCCAGGTCTCATCGCTGGAGCCATCATCGACCAGAATGATCTCAGCCCGCTCCGCCCAGGGTTCGATTGCCTGCACCAACCGATCCACCAACAGGGGGATGGACTCTTCCTCATTATAGCAGGGTACAACAACGGATAGATGCACCTTCTCGCCCCAATTCTGTTTATCGTCTGCTCACAACCGGGGGACCATCCGCCCGGCATTCCAGCGCGATGAAAACATCTCAAGGGGGGTATTCTCACCCGAAATGGTTAACGCGCAGTTCCGTTTTTGGTCACAGAACGTGGCCAAACCGTGGCGAACTGGGGGTCAATCCGGGGAAAAACAGCAATTTTTAACAGGATTTGATGCGAAATCACAAACAATCGCGCGGCAGGCTCTCGCTCCATTCCTTAACGCAGACCTCGGTTCGTTCGGCACCTTCAGTGGCCACAACCTTGCGCCAGAGGTGGAACTCCTCCCGATCACCGCGCATCTCATTGTCAGTATCGACCTGCACCTGCCAGTCACCGCGCGCGAATGTAAACCGCCACTGGCTGGTAAAGGTGGCGCTGGCCGGATCATCTGGATGCACCGCATAGCGCATGGCGACATGGCTGCCGACCTCCATCCCGTGCACCGGATCAATGGCCGCTCCATAGTCATCAAAAGTCTCCAGCACCTGCGTGCCGTCGGCCTCTTCATAGGTGTTGGATGTGCCGGATGGGGCGCGGGTGACCTCTGCCTGATAGGTCGGATAGTCCCGCGCGGCGCTTGGCGCCTGCGCCTCGACCTCCTCAGCGACCAAACGTTCCGGTAGGATCAGCGCACAGCCCTCCAGATGCAGGGTCAGCGCCACAGGTTCGGGGCTGGGCCAAACGATAGGCCAATAGGAGGTCGACAGCGCTAGTCGCAGCTTATGCCCAGCCCTCAGATGATGCGCACATTCATTGAGGGCAAACTCCACCTCATACCGCTTGCCCGGCACCAGCGCCTCGGCACGTTCATGGCTCTCATCATGGCAGAGGTTCCGCCCGCGATAGCTGATGCGCTGCGACACGCCATTCGGGGCCACGTCACACAACCGCGCCATCACCTGCGCCACAGGTTTGTCGACAGAGAACGCCAGCCGCAGCCGCGCCCGCCCCAGCAATTCCAGCGGGATGTCCAGCGGTGCCGTATCGAAACAGGCCGACAGCGCATCATCACCCGCCTGATCGCCCGGCAATTCATTGTCGATCCGCATGCCCGCGCAAAAATAGCCACCGGCGGCACCAACGGTTGCCGGGTTGGATACCACAGCCTCCCCCTCATCCGGGGCGGCCTGCAACCTGCCCTGCTGTCCCAGATGATGCACCACCTCGCGCACATTCGGGGAGGGCCATGCGGTCTCTGCAACCCAGCGCCCCTGCCGGGGTTTGTTTTCCTTAGTGGGGTTGAAATGCTCCTGCATGTAGGTGCGATAATCCGGCAGATCCTCCGCCCCACTGTCTGCGCCCTTCAGCCAGCGATCAAACCAGCGCAGCACCTCACCGTGGAAATCATGCCCTTCCAGCTTGGAAATATGGGCATAGCGGTGCTCCCACGGCCCGATCAGCGCCTTGGCCGGGACCTGCATATGGGCCGCCAACGCAGGCGGTGCATTCACATAGGCATCGGCCCAGCCAGTGATCGCCAGCACCGGCGCTGTGATCGCAGACCAATCCTCGCAGACCGATCCGTGTTTCCAGAATTTATCGCGCTGCGCGTGGGACAGCCAGTCCGCGGCCATAAACGGCAGCGCCTCAATCCGCTCCACCCAGGCCTCGCGCCAGTCTGGGCGCAGCTCGGGATCCAGCGGGCGGGTCTGATAGGCAAACATCTGCGACGCCCAATTGGCATTATCGCTGAGCAGGCAGCCCCCCATAAAATGGATATCATCGGCATAGCGATCCACGGTTGAAGCCACGCTGACCACCGCCTTCAGCGCTTCGGGCTGGCGTGCGGCCAGTTGCAGACCGTTAAAGCCGCCCCAGGAAATCCCGATCATGCCGATATTCCCATCGCAACAGGCCTGCGCCGCAAGCCAGGCCAGCACGGCCTCGCCGTCGCTCAGCTCCTGTTCGGAATACTCATCGTCAAACAGCCCCTCACTGTCGCCCGTGCCCGCAATATCCACCCGCAGACAGACATAGCCCTCAGCGGCAAAGACCGGATGCGTGGTGGCATCGCGCGGCGCAGTGCCGTCGCGTTTGCGATAGGGCAGATATTCCAGGATCGCAGGATAACGCCCCTCGGCCGCTGGCCGCCACATCCGCGCCGCCAGCCGACGCCCATCCGGCAGCGGGATCCACAGATGTTCAACTCCGGTGATCTCCATCGCCATGGCGCGCCCTCTTCCTGTCTGGTTCAATCTCAAGCTGTTGCCACCCACCCAATCGGTCGGCGATCCGGAGGTCTAGTCTCCCTGCGACATATCCTGCGCCACTGGCAGGATCGGCGCCGATTTCTCCAATGCCAGCTCCGCATCGGAAAACACCCAAGGACCACGCACGCCCGGCACATCTTCCGGCGCAATCTGCATCTGGCGGTGCTTGATCTGCGGATCGTCAAACGCCTGCCCGATGGTGTTGATCGGCCCCGCAGGCACGGTCGCAGCCTCCAGCGCCGCCAAGAGATCCGCCTGCCCCCATTGCGCCAGCGCCGCCGCCAGCATCGGTGTCAACTCGCCCCGGTTGGCCACCCGCAACTGATTGGAGGCAAAGCGCGGATCAGCCGCCAGTCCCGCCATATTCAGCACCTCACAGAGCCGCGCGAACTGACCGTCATTGCCCACCGCAAGGATCACATGGCCGTCGCGCACCGCCATAACCTGATAGGGCGCGATATTGGGGTGCTCATTGCCCATCCGTGTCGGGCTGGTGCCGGTCGTCAGGTAGTTCATGTTCTGATTGGCCAGCACAGCCGTGGCACAGTCCAGCAGCGACATGTCGATATGCTGGCCGCGCCCGGTGCTGTGGCGCTGTTCCACCGCTGCAAGAATGCCGATGGTCCCGTAAAGCCCGGTGACAATATCAGTGATCGCCACGCCCACCTTCTGCGGCTCGCCCTCCGGCGCGCCAGTGATCGACATCAGACCGGACATACCCTGCAACAGGAAATCATAGCCCGCGCGCGCAGCATAAGGGCCATCCTGCCCAAATCCAGTGACCGAACAATAGATCAGACGTGGGTTGACCGCTTTCAGACTGTCATAATCCAGCCCGTATTTCGCCAGCCCACCGACCTTGAAATTTTCGATCAGGATATCCGCATCCCGGATCAGCTCCAGCACCGTCTGCTTGCCGTCTTCAGTGCGAAAATCCGCAGTGACGCAGGACTTGCCCCGGTTCGCCGCATAGTAATAAGCCGCTGTTTTATCACCGTCGCGCTCGATAAAAGGCGGGCCCCAGCGACGGGTATCATCCCCCTCGGGGCTTTCGACCTTGATGACCTCCGCCCCCAGATCGGCAAGCGACTGGCCAATCCATGGCCCCGCAAGAATACGGGCCAGCTCGACCACCTTCAAACCTGCAAGCGGTGTCATGGGCACTCCTATCAGTCCGCCCGCAATCTGCGAGGCATCCCTCTGCCAAGGCACGGCAGAGTGTTCTGACAGAGACTTAGCCTATCCATTCCTCTGCGGGCAAATAATTTGATCAAAACATGCGGAGAGTCTTAAGAACGGAGTGGCCAGGCGGGACAAACGTGCCGTTCATTTCTGGTACCTTCACGTCTGCTCACGCGCTAGCGTCGTAAGATGTTCAAGTCGAAAACGCTTCGTATAGTGATGGCGGCCGTTTTTCTGGCAGGTTGCTCATCAATTCCCGAAATGACATCGCAAGATGGATCAACTTTCGCCCTCAACCGTGATATAATTACCTATGCTGGGCCGGAGGGCTCGGCAACTAACTGTGCACTCAAAGAGGCTTCCAAACTTTGGGTCTGCGAAGACGGCACCACATCGATGTTGGTCACAGCAAGATTACCTTTGTCGTTCCAAAGAGTTTTGCTTGTGGAATTCGACGGCAAAACCTTCACAAATTCCCCGCTGCTAGGCGAGTAATTTGCTAACTTGTTCGCAGCACATTTGACTAATTTATAGGCCGACATTCGATTGCAGTGCAGCATCGGTGACTCTAGGCTCACAGCCGACCAGCAGGACTTCCAGCCCCAGCAAAACAATTGGCGCCAAATTTCACCGTATAAGACATCGCAGAGCGACTCGCCGCAACAGCAACTACAGCGCCAGCCCGCTCTGCCAGACCTGCTGCAGCTCCAGCGCGTCGTTCAGATGCAGTACATCGGCGCGCGCGCCGGGGTGCAGCCGTCCCAGATCGGACCGCCCAATCAGGTTCGCAGGCCGGGCAGAGGCCATTTCCAGCGCGGTCTCCAGCGCGACATCACATCCCTCAACCAAGGTTTTCACAGCCGTTGCCAGCTCCAGATGGGCGCCTGCAAGGGTGCCATCAGCCAGCGTCAACCGGTTGTCATCACGGCGGATTTCACGGCCATTCAGGGTAAACCGGTCAATGTCGGAACCTCCGGTAGCCATGGAATCGCTGACCAGAAACACCTGCCCCGGTCCGGTCTTTGCCGCCAATGCCGCCCGTATCGACGCCGGGTGCACATGCACACCGTCAGCGATCAGCCCCGCTGACAACCCGCCAAGATCAAGCGCTGCGCCGACAACACCGGGTTCGCGATTGCCAAGCTGGCTCTGGGCGTTGAACAGATGGGTAACACAGCGCGCGCCAGCCGCAACCGCCGCCACGCAATCGGCATGACTTGCATCGGTATGGCCCAGCGACACCAGCACGCCCGCCTCGCTCAACCGCCGGATCTGCGCCGGGGTCGCCGATTCGCAGGCCAGGGTCACCTTCAGCACCAGCAACCGGCTGGCCGCTGCGCATAGCATCTCCAGATCGATCTCGCTCATCGGGCGTATCAAAGACGCATCATGTGCGCCCTTGCGTGAGACCGCCAGATGCGGCCCCTCCAGATGCAGCCCGATGATGCCCGGAACCCCGGCGGCAATCGCCTCCACAGTCGCCTCAATCGCGCGGGCGACGAAATTCGGCGTATCGGTAATCAGCGTTGGCAGGATCGAGGTTGCACCAATCTTTGCGTGTGCGGCGGCAATGACCTGCAATTGCTCCAGATCGGGGGCGTCATTGAACATGACCCCACCGCCACCGTTGACCTGCAGATCAACAAACCCCGCAGTCAGGATACCACCGTCCAACTCGGTGAGCTCGGCCCCTTCGGGCAGTTTGCCCATCGGCAGAACCGCCTCGATCTGATCGCCGCGCAACACCAGCGCAAAATCATCCTCCCACCCCACCGGGGTCAGAATACGCGCGCCAGTCAGCGCACGCAGCGGATGCACATCTTCGGTCATACCGTTTCCGTCACTTTTTTCAGGTGGCGCGGCGCATCCGGGTCAATCCCGCGCGAGGCCGCAAAGGCCTCGACCATCGCATAGAAGGACACGATCAGGCTGATCGGATCGGTCAGCGCATGATCCGTACGCACATGATCTACCCGGCGCGCCGCCGTAACCTTATCCGTGGTGGCAAAGACCTGCGCGCCCTTGGCAGCGATCTGATCGGCAATGCCTGCCAGCGCGCCCTCGGCCGCATCTGCCGCCGCAAAGCCCAGTACCGGGAACCCCTCTTCCACAATAGACACCGGCCCATGCAAGACCTCCGCCGAAGAATAGCTCTCCGCATGCAGCTGGCAGGTTTCCTTGAACTTCAGCGCCGCCTCATTCGACACCGCCAACGCCTGCCCCCGGCCCAATGTGAACAGGGATGACCGCGCACCAATCGCGTCGCGCACCTCGGGCCAGTCAATACGACAGGCGCGGTCCAACTGATCCGGCAACGCGTGTAGCGCCGCCAGAACCGCCTGATTGCGATCCCATTGCGCCAGCAACCACAGCCCCGCCACAGCCGAGGTCACAAACGTCTTGGTCGCCGCCACGCTCAGCTCAGGCCCGGCGTGAATGTCCAGCGTGTGATCCGCCGCCGCCGCAAGAGGCGAGGCCGCATCATTGGTCAGCGCAACCGATAGCGCGCCATCCTTGCGCGCGCTGCCCGCCATAGACACGATGTCCGGGCTTTTGCCGGACTGCGACACCGCAAGGCTCAATGCGCCCTTCAGGCGCAGCGGCGCTTTGTAGATTGAGGCCACCGACGGCCCGACTGAGGCAACAGGCACCCCCAACATGATCTCGCTGGCGTATTTCAGATAGGTGCAGACATGGTCGGAGGAACCGCGCGCAACGGTCACCATGACATTGGGATCAAGGGCGCGCGCCGCATCCGCGACGGCCTCAATCTCAACCCGGCCATGGCTCAGCAGCCGGTCCACAGCCGTCGGGATCTCGTCGATCTCGCGGCGCATTTTGGTGATATCTGTCATGGTCCCCTCCTCAGGGTCGCCAGGTTAGGTCGTCCCGAGCCGCAGCTCGGCGACAAAATCATAGGCATCGCCGCGATAGATCGAACGGGTGAACTCCACCACGCGTCGGTTGCGCAAATACGATGTCCGCACAATGCTCAGGCCCGCCATCCCCGGCTCGACCCCCAGCATCTGCGCCTCTTGTTCGGGCAGGTTGATCGCTGAAATCCGCTGCAAGGCCCGCACCGGACGGCTGCCGGATTGTTCCAGAACCTCATAGAGAGAGCCTCGCACAGCCTGCGGATTGGACAGGATATCCACCGGCAGAGACGCGCGTTCGATCGCCATCGGACGCCCATTGGCCCGGCGCAGACGCGCGATTCGGGCCACGGCCTCCCCGGAGGTTAGCGCCAGGGCCATCACCTCTTCCGGTGACGGCGTGTGAATGCCGCGTTCCAGCCATTCGACACTGGTGTCATAACCGCGCCGTTCCATATCCTCGGTAAACGAGGTCAGCTGCGACAGCGATTGCTCCACCTTGGGCGTGCCATCCGCCACAAAACTGCCCGAGCCCTGCCGCTGCACGATAATGCCGCGATCAACCAGATCCTGCATCGCCCGGCGCACGGTGACCCGCGACAGACCGGTGAGTGTTGCAATCTCCCGCTCCGCAGGCAGCGGTGCGCTTTTCGGCAAGAGCCCGGTTTCAATGCCATCTTCAATGCGCTGGCGCAGCCGCACGTAGCGGGGACCCGCCGCATCGTCCAGCCAGGCGGCCGGCGTCAGGAATTCCTCGACCGTCATACCATCTCCTGCGCGATCTCGCGGGCAAATCGGCCTGCCAGCTCCAACGCGCCATCCAGCGGTGAACCTTCGGCCCCGCGCAGGTAATCCGCCACATCCCCAGGCAGATAGGCGGCGTATTGCGCGGCGACACCCCCAATATGATAAACAGGTTCCTCAGGCCGGCGCCCGAGCGCCTGCAGCCCGTTGCACAGATACTCTGCGCCCTCCGCCATCAGCCGCCGCCCTGCCGCATCCCCCTCAACCGCAGCCTTGGCCACACGTGGCGCATAGGCGCCAAAGGCCACCGGCCGCGCGGTCTGGGCGAAACGGACAATCTTTGCCGTCTCATTGGAAAAATCACGCAAACAACTGCGCAGAAGCGGCGTCATCGGCTCAATCCCTTCGGCTGCCTGCAAGGTCAGCTGTAACGCACGGCGCCCCAGCCAGCCGCCCGACGCCTCATCCCCCAGCACCGTACCATGCCCCCCGATGAGCGTGACCTGACCCGCCACCTGACGCCCCAAAAACGACCCGGTACCGACCCCGATCAGACTGGCGGTATCCTCCCCCAATGCGCCAACCACTGCGGGCATGCGGTCATCCTCCACCCGGACATGCGCCTGTGGCAGCGCGTCCGCGACACGCGCGGCAGACTCACCATCAATGACACCGGCCAACCCGGCATAAACCGGAATCTGATGAAACACCTCATCGGTCAGACCCGACTGCCGCTGCAAATCCGCCAATCCGGCACTCAGGGTCTCAACCGCAAGCTCGGGCGCGGTATAGACATTGGCACTGCCGCCAGTCACCACCAATTGCTGTGGCGGTGTCGCTCCTGATTTCAGCAGGGCAAAGCGGCAGGAGGTTCCCCCTCCATCCACGGCGATCAGATATGGAAAGCGCGAGTCGGTCATGCAATACCTATAAGATACCTTTCATCCAAAATAAAGACCTCTCTAACAGCAAGATCACCATACAGCAGAGTAATTAGCGGAATTTACTGCAAAAAACTCTCTCACAAATTAAATGGTAGACAAGTGGTATTGTATAGGTATTAAATACTTCTCATTCACCTGAGGGGGAGGAATCACATGGGATCGAGGAGCGACCACTCGCCCAAGACCGGCATATCTGCACAGGCTGAGGCGCAGACAGAGACATTACACCCCGATGCTCAGGGGCTGGATCTGCGTGCCGATGCGGAGATTCTCGACACCCTGCTGACCGGTCAATTGCGTGCACTCGAAGCCGTTGCCGACGCACGCCCGGCCATCTCGGCCGGTGCGGCCCTGCTCACCAACAGCCTGCACAATGGCGGCCATCTGCATTACGCGGCCGCCGGATCTTCTGCCCTGATGGCACTGGCTGACGGTGCGGAACTGCCGGGCACCTTCGGCATCAGCGCCGACCAGATTTCCATTCATATGGCTGGCGGCATCCCCGCCGACGGACGTATGCCCGGCCATACTGAAGATGACGATGAGGCAGGTGCCAAAGCCGCTGCGACTGTTGCCGCAAATGATGTGGTCATTGCCCTTTCCGCCAGCGGCAGCACCCCATTCCCGATGGGCTTTGCCCGGACTGCGCAGGCCGCCGGAGCCAAGGTCATCGCCATTGCCAACAACGCTGGCACACCGCTTCTGAACCTGGCTGATGTGGCGATCTGCCTGCCCACCCCACCAGAGGTCATCGCAGGATCGACCCGCATGGGGGCCGGCACCGCGCAAAAGGCCGCTCTGAATATGATGTCCACCTTAGCCGGTATCCGGATGGGGCATGTGATGGACGGCATGATGGTCAACCTCATTGCCGACAATGCCAAGCTGCGCCAGCGCGCGATCCGCATAGTCAGCACCCTCACACAGCAGGATGCAGAGGCCGCGGCCCGCGCGCTGGATCAAACCGGCGGCGCGGTGAAACCCGCTATTCTGCTCCTGCAGGGGGCCGCGTCACCGACAGCCGCAGACACATTGCTGCGCCACTACAAGGACAACCTGCGAGCCGCGCTCGCACAGGTGTAACGGTCGGCCACGCGCCACCCAAGAGGTCACCAAGACCCTGATTACAAATACCAAACATGCAAACTGGGAGATACTGAATGACACGGAAACTCTTTACCCTCGCACTGCTCGGCTCGACCGTGATCGGCGGCGCCGCAGCTGCTGAAGACGTCACGCTGACCATTGAGAGCTGGCGCAACGATGACCTCGCCCTCTGGCAGGATAAGATCATCCCCGCCTTTGAAGCGGCCAACCCCGGCATCAAGCTGAAGTTCACCCCCTCTGCCCCGGCAGAATACAATGCGGTGCTGAATTCCAAACTGGATGCGGGCAGCGCCGGTGACCTGATCACCTGCCGCCCCTTTGATGCCTCGCTTGGCCTTTATGACAAGGGTCAGCTGGCCGATCTCTCCGATCTTGACGCTATGGGCAGCTTCTCCAATGTGGCAAAATCCGCCTGGCAGACCGACGATGGCGCCGCGACTTTCTGCGTCCCGATTGCTTCGGTGATCCACGGCTTCATCTACAACAAAGACGCCTTTGCCGAGCTGGGCGTGAATGTGCCCGAAACCGAAGACGAGTTCTTTGCCGCGCTGGAAAAAATCAAGGAAGACGGCAATTACGTTCCTTTGGCGATGGGCACAAACGACCAGTGGGAAGCCGCCACAATGGGCTATAACAACATCGGCCCAAACTACTGGAAGGGTGAGGAAGGCCGTCTTGCCCTCATCGCAGGTGAGCAGAAACTGACTGATGATCAGTGGGTTGCCCCCTATGAGACCCTGTCGAAATGGGGCGCTTACATGGGCGACGGCTATGAGGCGCAGACCTATCCTGACAGCCAGAACATCTTCACTCTGGGCCGCGCTGCAATCTATCCGGCGGGCAGCTGGGAAATCTCCGGCTTCAACACCCAGGCTGATTTCGCCATGGGCGCCTTCAAACCGCCGGTTAAAGCGGCGGGCGAGACCTGCTACATCTCGGATCACACCGATATCGCGGTTGGCCTGAATGCCGCCTCCCCCAATGCCGAGGCTGCCAAGACCTTCCTGAACTGGGTCGGATCGGCGGAATTCGCCAGCATCTACGCAAATGCGCTGCCGGGTTTCTTCTCGCTGTCGAACCATGAGGTCGCGATGGAAGATCCGCTGGCGCAGGAATTTGTCTCCTGGCGTGGCGAATGTGAGAGTACCATCCGCTCCACCTATCAGATCCTGTCGCGCGGCACGCCGAACCTCGAAAATGAGACATGGGGCGCCTCTGTTGCCGCCATCAAGGGCACCAAATCCGCCGCTGATCTGGGCGCAGACCTGCAAGAGGGTCTGGCCAGCTGGTACGAGCCGCAGAAATAAGCGCGCCACCACCTGACTGACCTGACACTCAGGCGTCCGGGCGGCCACATGCGGCCCGGACCCGCCGACAGATGGGACACATCATGCAAAACACCCCTCATAAACCGCGCAGACGTTGGCATATCGCCGTTTTTCTGGCGCCCGCTGTGCTGGTCTATACGGCCATCATGATTTTCCCGCTGTTCAATACCCTGCGGCTCGCGCTCTACAGCGAAAGCGACCAGATCCGCCAATTTGTAGGCCTTGCGAATTTCGAGACCCTGTTTGGCAACCCCAATTGGTCGGAACAATTCTGGAATGCGCTTGGCAACAACTTCTGGTTCTTCTTTGTTCATATGCTGGTGCAGAACCCCATCGGGGTGGCTCTGGCGGCAATCCTCAGCCATCCCCGGCTCCGGTTTGCAGCACTCTATCGCACCGCCATCTTTGTGCCGACCATCCTCAGCTTTGTCATCGTCGGCTTCGCCTGGAAGCTGATCCTCTCGCCGATCTGGGGCATCACCCCCGACCTCTTGGACGCCATCGGCCTGAAGTGGCTGTTTGCCCCCTGGCTGGGCAAAGAAGACTACGCGCTGACCACGCTGGCGCTGATCTCTGTCTGGCAATTTGTCGGCATCCCGATGATGCTAATCTACGCCGCGCTCCTGTCGATCCCGGAAGAGGTGATCGAGGCGGGCGAGGTTGATGGCATCACCGGCATGTCCGCCTTCTGGAAAATCAAACTGCCACTGATCCTGCCCTCCATCGGGATTATCTCGATCCTGACATTTGTGGGCAACTTCAATGCTTTCGACCTGATCTATACCACCCAAGGCGCGCTTGCCGGGCCGGATTTCTCCACCGACATCCTCGGCACCTTCATGTATCGCACCTTCTTCGGATTTCAGCTGCAACTGGGCGATCCGCATATGGGATCCGCCATTGCCACCGCCATGTTCGCGATCATTCTGATCGGTGTCTGCATCTATCTCTTCGGCATCCAGACCCGTCTGCGCCGCTACCAGTTCTGAGGATCCGATGATGCATAAATCCCGTTCAAACCCGTTCAACAGCATCCTCGCCCACGGCGCGCTGATCACCTACACGCTGATCGCCCTGTTTCCGGTGTTTGTGATCCTGGTGAACAGCTTCAAAACCCGCAAAGCGATCTTTCGCGACCCTCTCGGCCTGCCAACATCCGACACATTCTCGCTGGTCGGCTATCAGACCGTCCTGAAGCAGGGGGATTTCTTCCTCTACTTCCAGAATTCAATGATTGTCACCGTGGTGTCGCTGGCGCTGGTGCTGCTGTTTGGCGCCATGGCCGCCTTTGCCCTCGCGGAGTACCGGTTCAAGGGCAATATGCTACTGGGCCTGTACCTCGCCCTTGGCATCATGATCCCGATCCGCATCGGCACCGTCGCCATTCTGGAACTGATGGTGGACACCGGGCTGGTCAATACGCTGACCGCGCTGATCCTGGTTTATACCGCGCAGGGCCTGCCGCTGGCGGTGTTCATCCTGTCGGAATTCATGAAACAGGTGAGCGATGATCTGAAAAACGCAGGCCGCATCGACGGGCTGTCAGAATACACCATCTTCTTCCGCTTGGTGCTACCGTTGGTGCGCCCGGCCATGGCCACCGTCGCCGTCTTCAACATGATCCCGATCTGGAACGATCTCTGGTTCCCGCTGATCCTGGCCCCGGCCGAGGAAACCAAGACACTGACATTGGGCAGCCAGGTCTTCATCGGCCAATTCGTGACAGACTGGAATGCGGTTCTGTCGGCCCTGTCGATGGCGATCCTGCCGGTGATGGTCCTCTATGTGATCTTCTCACGCCAGCTCATCCGCGGCATCACCTCCGGGGCGGTGAAATGATGCTGCGGCTCAAACCATGCCTCTGCCCGGCCATGATGCCGGGCCGCGTCGGACCAGCCCCCCTAGATGGCAGGGTTCTGTCATCTATTGGTCCGGCGCACCCAACCACCCAGCAGCTCAGCCATCATTCAGGAGGCCGCCAATGACCCGCGTTCTGATTGCAGGCCTCGGCAATATGGGGTTTTCCCACGCTCTGGCGCACCATCACGACGAAACCGCGCACATTGTCAGCCTCGTCAACCGCTCTGGCGCGGCCGCACGGCCTCCCTTGCAGGACTATCCGGTCTATAGCGATTTCCATCAGGCGCTGGCGCAGACAAAACCCGATCTGGTGGTCATCGCCACCTACTCCGACAGCCACGCGCCCTATGCCATCGCCGCGATGGAGGCCGGTGCGGATGTTTTTGTTGAAAAGCCGCTCGCCACCACGGTTGCCGATGCCCGCGCCGTGACCGACACCGCCCGCCGACTGGGGCGCAAGCTGATGGTGGGCTATATCCTGCGCCACCACCCCAGCTGGCAGCGCCTGATTGCCGAGGCCCGCGATCTCGGCCCGCCTTATGTGTTCCGCATGAACCTCAACCAGCAGTCCGATGGCCCCACATGGGACACCCACAAGGCGCTGATGCAAACCACCTCTCCGATCGTGGACTGCGGTGTGCATTACGTCGATGTGATGTGCCAGATCACCGATGCCACACCCCAGCGCGTCCATGGCATCGGCCTGCGCCTGTCGGATGAGATCGCCGAGGACATGTATAACTACGGCCAGTTTCAGGTGAGTTTCTCCGACGGGTCCGTTGGCTGGTACGAGGCCGGCTGGGGACCCATGATGTCCGAAACCGCCTATTTCGTAAAAGACGTGGTGTCCCCGAATGGCTCGGTCTCGATCACCGAAACAGACAAGAGTGGCTCGGACGATGTGGACAGCCATACCGCCGTCGGCAGCCTGATCGTACATCGCAGCACGCAGGGCACCCCGGACCGACGCATCGACCTGCCCGCAGAACCCGATCACAATGCCCTCTGCGCTGCCGAACAGGCCCATATGCTGCGCGTCATTGCCGACGACCTAAACATGGAACGACACATGCAGGACGCCGTTGCCTCGCTGGCGATCTGTCTGGCCGCCGACCAGAGCATCCGCAGCGGCGCGCCTGTCGATTTGACATCTGACCTGACAGACGCCGAGGCCACAGCGCCCGCCTCTCCCTCTCTGACCCCGAAGACCTGAAGGATTTCCGCCATGACCGCCCTACAGCTTACCAATGTCTGCAAATCCTTCGGCCCGGTCGAGGTGCTGAAAGACATCAACCTCACCGTTGAGGATGGCGAATTCGTGGTCTTTGTCGGCCCGTCGGGATGTGGCAAATCCACCCTTCTGCGGGTCATCTCCGGGCTGGAGGATGCCACCGCAGGCGAAATCAGCATCGGTGGGCAGACCGTCACCACCACGCCTCCCGCCAAACGCGGCATCGCCATGGTGTTCCAATCCTACGCGCTTTATCCGCATCTCACCGTGCGCGAAAACATGGCGCTGGCTCTGAAACAAGAACGTCAGCCCAAGGAGGAAATCACCGCCCGTGTCGCCGAAGCCAGCCGTATGTTGTCGCTGGAGGACTACCTTGACCGCCGCCCCTCGGAACTTTCCGGTGGGCAACGCCAGCGTGTCGCCATTGGCCGCGCCGTGGTGCGCGAACCCAAGCTGTTCCTGTTTGACGAACCGCTCTCCAACCTCGATGCCGCCCTGCGCATGAACACCCGTCTGGAAATCGCCCGCCTCCACCGCCAGCTGTCGGCCAGCATGATCTACGTCACCCATGACCAGATCGAGGCGATGACCCTTGCGGATAAAATCGTGGTGCTGCGTGATGGCCGCATTGAACAGGTCGGCACCCCGATGGAGCTTTACAACAATCCTGCCAATCGCTTTGTGGCGGAATTCATCGGCGCGCCTGCGATGAACTTTGTTCCGGCGCAACGCCTTGGTGGCAACCCCGGACAATTCATCGGAATACGCCCGGAATACGCCCGCATCAGCCCGGATGGCCCACTCACCGGCGAGGTGATTCACGTGGAAAAACTGGGCGGCGACACCAATATCCTGGTCGATATGGGCCAGGATCTCACCTTCACCGCGCGGCTGTTCGGCCAGCATGACACCAATGTCGGTGAGACTCTGCAGTTTGATTTCGACCCTGCCAACTGTCTCAGCTTTGATGAGGCAGGCCAGCGGATCTGATCCCAAGCCCCGCCTATCCGCAGTCACCACCGGTCAAGACGGCACTATTTGGGCTAGACAACGCAAACTGCTATATTAGGGCGTTACAAATGCACATGTTAGCGCTAACTAGACGTCAGCGGTGCCCTTGAGTGATTCGCAACAGGGCAGAGATACCCGAGGGAGACGGACGATGACGCAGACCCAGACGCAAACCTGGCACCTTCTGGCACAGCATCGCGCGCAGACTGCCGATGTGTCTCTTCTGTCCCGCTTTGACGCTCCGGATCGCTTTCAGGCCTTCTCGGCAGAAACCGACGGTCTGCTGTTGGATTATTCCAAAACTGCACTCGACACCACCGCGCTCTCGCTTCTGGAGCGGATCACGGCCGAGGCCGGTCTTGCCGATCGCA
Source organism: Phaeobacter sp. HS011 (assembly GCF_018101215.1). Classification (NCBI taxonomy): domain Bacteria; kingdom Pseudomonadati; phylum Pseudomonadota; class Alphaproteobacteria; order Rhodobacterales; family Roseobacteraceae; genus Phaeobacter; species Phaeobacter sp. HS011. The sequence goes on from NZ_JAGEUF010000009.1 coordinate 81,140, forward strand.
TCAGCCAGATGTTCCGTGGCGACAAGATCAACACCACCGAAGACCGCGCCGTGCTGCACACTGCCCTGCGGGCACAGACCGATGATCCGATCAAAGTCGATGGTGACGATGTCTTGCCCGCCATCCGCCAGACCCTGCAACAGATGGAGAGCTTTGCCGAGGCGCTGCGCGATGGCAGCATCCGTTCCAGCACCGGCGCAAAATTCACCGATGTGATCAATATCGGCATTGGTGGCTCCGACCTTGGCCCCGCCATGGCCACGCTGGCGCTGGCGCCCTACCATGATGGCCCCCGCTGCCATTTTGTGTCCAACGTAGATGGTGCCCATATCGCCGACACGCTGAAGGGGCTGGATCCGCAGACCACATTGGTGATCATCGCCTCCAAGACCTTCACCACCATCGAGACCATGACCAATGCCCGCACCGCATTGGACTGGCTGCGTGCCACACTGGGGGATGACACCTCTGCGCATCTGGCCGCCGTCTCGACCGCGCGGGACAAAACCTCGGCCTTTGGCATTGCCCCCGAACGGGTCTTTGGCTTTGCCGATTGGGTTGGCGGGCGCTATTCGCTCTGGGGGCCGGTTGGCCTGCCGATTATGATTGCCATCGGCGCCGAGAATTTCCGCCAGTTCCTGTCCGGCGCCGCAGCGATGGACCGCCATTTCCGCACCGCGCCGTTTCGTGAAAACCTGCCGGTGATGCTCGCCATGACCGGTATCTGGCACCACAATATCTGCGGCTACGGTAGCCGCGCCATTCTACCCTATGACCAGCGTCTGTCCCGCTTCCCCGCCTATCTCCAGCAACTAGATATGGAAAGCAACGGCAAGAGCGTCGCACTGGATGGCAGCCCCCTGCCGCGCGACTCTGGCCCTATCGTCTGGGGCGAACCCGGCACCAACGGCCAGCACGCCTTCTACCAGCTGCTGCATCAGGGCACCCGCGTGATACCTGCCGAATTCCTGATCGCCGCCGAGGCGCATGAGGGGGATCTGCCCCATCATCACCAGCTGCTGGTCTCCAACTGCCTCGCCCAGTCTGAAGCCCTGATGCTGGGCCGCACCCGCGAGCAGGCCCGCGCCATCGCCGCCAAACGTGGCTTTACCGGCGATGCGCTGGAACAGATGGCAGGCCACCTGTCCTTCACTGGCAATCGCCCTTCCGTCACCCTCGCCTATCCGAAACTCACCCCCTTTGTGCTGGGTCAGCTCATCGCGCTCTATGAACACCGTGTGTTTGTCGAAGGTGTGGTCTGGGGGTTGAACTCCTTTGACCAATGGGGTGTTGAACTCGGAAAGGAACTGGCCGTCAGCCTGTTGCCGCTGGTCGACGGCTCCGCCCCGGCTGAGGCTTATGAGGCCAAAGACGGCTCCACCCGGGGCCTGCTGTCGAAACTCACCCATCCGCACCCCTAGCCACCAACAAGACCGCCAATTTCCCCTTCGAGCCGACAGAGAGAAAGCCATGGTTTCCCGCGTCATTCCCGTCCAGTCCTTTGACCTCGTGCTGTTTGGCGCGACCGGAGACCTTGCCCGCCGCAAGATCCTGCCCAGCCTGTTCCACCGCTTCCAGATCGGCCAGTTCTCCGACGATTGCCGCATTATCGGCACCTCGCGCAGTGAGATGGATCGCCACGGGTTTCAGGAGATGGTCGCTGACGCCATCCGCACCTATGGCCAGCCGGGCGAGACCAGCGACGACGAAATCGCCGCTTTTGTGGATCTGTTGCACTATACCGCCGTGGACGCGCGCGGCGACAACGGCTGGCAGGCACTTGGCGATCTGCTGCGCGACGATGCCATCCGCGCCTTCTACCTCTCGGTCGGGCCCAGCCTGTTCCCCGATATCGCGGGTCGCCTGCGCTCCACCGGGATCGCCACCCCCGACAGCCGTATCGTTCTGGAAAAACCCTTCGGCCATGATCTGGCCTCGGCCCAGGCGCTGAACGCCGCCCTGCGCGCCAATTTCGAAGAACACCAGATCTACCGGATCGACCATTATCTGGGCAAAGAGACCGTCCAGAACCTGATGGCCCTGCGCTTTGCCAATTCGCTGTTTGAACCCCTGTGGAACTCCTCACACATCGACCACGTGCAGATCACCGTCGCCGAAAGCATCGGCGTCAAAGGGCGCGGCGAATATTACGACAAATCCGGCGCCATGCGGGATATGGTCCAGAACCACCTGATGCAACTCCTGTGCCTCACCGCGATGGAACCTCCCGCCCGTTTCACCCCCAACGCCGTGCGCGACGAAAAGGTGAAGGTGATCGAGGCGCTGAACCCCGTCGCCCCAGACCAGATCGCCCGTGGCCAGTATCGCGGCCCGGAGGGGGAGGCCTACCGCGACCATGCAGGCAATCCTGCCAGCACCACCGAAAGCTTCATCGCGATGAAGGTGGAGGTCGCCAACTGGCGATGGGCCGGCACGCCGTTTTATCTGCGCACCGGAAAATGCCTGCGCGCCCGCGAATCCGAAATCGCCGTCTTCTTCCGCGACCCGCCGCATAACATCTTTGCCGAGGACACCGGCACCGGCGGCATCAAGGGCAATGTGCTGGTGATCCGCCTGCAACCGGACGAAGGCATCACCCTGCGCACCACCATCAAGGACCCCGGTCCCGGCGGTATGCGCCTGACCGGTGCCAATCTCGACATGACCTTCGCCGATAGCCTGCCAGAGGCCGGCCGGCCGCAGGACGCCTACGAACGGCTGATCATGGATGTGATCCGCGGCAACCAGACGCTGTTCATGCGCGGCGATGAGGTTGAGGCCGCCTGGGCCTGGGCCGACCCGATCATCGCGGGCTGGGCTGACAACAGCAATGACACGCCGCAACCCTATGATCCCGGCAGCTCCGGACCAGAGGATGCGCTGCTGCTGATGCACCGCGACAATCGCCGTTGGCGCGGCATCGGCTCCTGAGCCTGCCCGCCTGCGCTCCCGACACGATCCGACCAACCGGCACCTGACGACTGAAAGAGGCACCCGATGCGTTTGAACCAAACAGTCCGCGACGTCACAGACCGAATTATCGCCCGCAGCGCCAAACCCCGCGCCGCCTATCTCGACCGGATGCGCGCCGCCAAGGGCAAAGGCCCCGCCCGCGCCCACCTATCGTGCAGCGGTCAGGCCCATGCCTATGCCGCCACCGGCGAGGATCAGATGCCCCTCGCCGAAGGCAACGCCGGGCATCTCGGCATCGTCACCGCCTATAACGACATGCTCTCGGCGCATCAGCCGTTTGAAACCTACCCGCAGCGGATCCGCGACGCCGTGCGCCGCGTCGGCGGCACCGCGCAGGTGGCCGGCGGCGTCCCCGCTATGTGCGACGGCGTCACCCAGGGCGAGGCGGGGATGGAGCTCAGCCTGTTCTCCCGCGACACCATCGCCATGGCCACCGGCATCGCCCTCAGCCACAACGTGTTTGATGCCACCGTCTATCTGGGCGTCTGCGACAAGATCGTGCCGGGTCTGGTCATTGGCGCGCAGGTCTTTGGCCATCTGCCCGCCGTGTTTCTCCCCGCAGGTCCGATGACCTCCGGCATTTCCAACGATGACAAGGCCAAGGTCCGCCAGAAATTCGCCGCCGGTGAAATCGGGCGCGACGAGCTGCTGAAATCCGAGATGGCCGCCTATCACGGCCCCGGCACCTGCACCTTCTACGGCACGGCCAATACCAACCAGATGCTGATGGAATTCATGGGCCTGCACCTGCCCGGCTCCTCCTTCGTCAATCCCGGCACCGACATGCGCGCCGCCCTGACTGAGGAAGGCGCCCGCCGCGCTCTCGCGCTCAGCGCGCTTGGCAATGATTACACGCCGGTCTGCGATATTCTGGATGAACGCGCCTATGTGAACGGCATCGTCGGGCTGATGACCACCGGCGGCTCCACCAATCTGTTGATCCACCTGATCGCCATGGCGCGCGCCGGTGGCATCATTCTGGATTGGCAGGACTTTTCCGAACTCTCTGACGTGGTGCCGCTGCTGGCGCGGGTCTATCCCAACGGTCTGGCCGATGTGAACCACTTCCATGCGGCCGGCGGTCTGGGCTATGTGATCGGCCAGTTGCTGAACTCTGGTCACCTCCACGCCGACACGCGCACGGTTGCAGGCAGCGGGCTGGAGAGCTACACCGCCGAACCCTTCCTCAGCGACGATGGTCTTGTGTGGAAACCCGGCACCGCCGAGAGCCTCAACGACAAGATCATTCGCCCTGCCAGCGCCCCCTTCCAGCCCACCGGCGGGCTCTCCCGCCTCTCCGGCAACCTCGGCACCGGCGTGATGAAGATCTCCGCCGTGGCAGAAGAACACCGCGTGGTCGAAGCCCCCACCCGCGTCTTTCATGATCAGGAGGAGGCCAAGGCCGCCTTCAAGGCGGGTGAGCTGGACAAGGGCGATGTGGTGATCGTGGTCCGCTTCCAGGGGCCAAAGGCCAACGGAATGCCGGAACTCCACTCGATGACGCCGTTCCTCGGCATCATGCAGGGGCGCGGCCAGAAGGTGGCGCTGGTCACCGATGGCCGCATGTCCGGCGCCTCGGGCAAGATCCCTTCCGCCATCCATGTAGTGCCGGAGGCCCTCGACGGTGGTCCGATTTCCAAGCTGCGCGATGGTGACATGGTGCGGGTTGATGCCCTCACAGGTACGCTAAAGGTCAAGGCCGAAGGCTTTGACGACCGCGACCCGGTGGTGGCCGACCTCTCCGCCTATCAGCACGGCACCGGCCGCGAGATGTTCGCACTGTTCCGCAATGCCGTCACCTCTGCCGATACCGGCGCCACCGTATTCTCGACCCTGATCGGAGACTGATCCATGGCCATCACCCCACAAGACGCCAGCACCCGTGCGCGCGAGATCTGCCAACTGGCCCCGATCGTGCCGGTGCTGGTCGTCCATGACGTCGCTCACGCCCGCCCGCTGGCCGAAGCCCTGGTCGCCGGTGGCCTGCCCGCGCTGGAGGTCACCCTGCGCACCCCCGCCGCGCTGGATGTGATTGCCGAAATGGCCAAGGTCAAAGGCGGCGTTGTTGGCGCTGGTACGCTGATCACGCCGGAGGATGTCACCCGCGCCGTCGCGGCCGGTGCACAGTTCGGCGTCTCTCCCGGCGCCACCGATACGCTACTGGACGCGGCTGAGGCCGCCGGTCTGCCGATGCTGCCCGGTGCCGCCACCGCCTCCGAGGCGATGCGCCTTCTGGAACGCGGCTATGACATGCTGAAATTCTTCCCGGCTGAGGCCTCCGGCGGCGCTCCCGCGCTCAAGGCCATCGGCGCCCCCCTGCCGCAGATCAGTTTCTGCCCGACCGGCGGCGTCAGCCCGGACAATGCAGACAGCTACCTGTCACTGTCCAACGTGGTCTGCGCCGGCGGCAGCTGGGTCGCCCCGACCAAACTGGTTGAGGCAGGCGGTTGGGACGCCATCCGCGACCTCGCCCGCGCCGCAAGCCAACTGGCACGCTGACCGCGCAGACCTGATGGCCCCCCTCCCCCGCAGCCCCGTGCAATACGGCGCTGCGGGGCAGTCACGCCCCTATGGGTCTCGAACCAGATGGATCAGGCCGGATGGCCGCTGGATTTTGGCGCATCGTCGCAAATCTCGTACCAACCGGGCTTTTCCGACACGAATTCATGAAACCGGTTTCTCGTCGAAATTTCGCTATCCAGCGCATTTGCAGCAATCGGGAAACTGTCCTCTTCTGACAGGATTTCCCCAAGCGAGCTGCCGCAGACCCTGCAGAAACATCTGCCGTATTTGTAAGGCGGGGCTGGCTGGTACAGGGCCACCTGATCTTTGCCCTCAATCCAGCTCAGATCCTCCCGCTTGACAAAAACGATGGTACTCGCCCCTGCCTTCCGGCAGCGCGAACAATGGCAGGTCCCCATCATGGATGGTTCCGCCTTCAGTCGGAATTTGACCGTTCCACAGCAACAGCTCCCCTCAATCATCTCAACAACCCTCCACTAGATAATTCATGAGAACATTACATGAACATATGATACCCGGCAATCCCCAACGCAAAACGCCACACCGGCAGTTGTAACCGGGTGGCGCCTTTTAGCAGATCAAATGTTGGACCGGGCCCTAGCCCGCCAGCTCGTCACGCCAGGGCGGATTGGCACCCGGGCGGGAAACAGTGACGGCGGCAGCCCGTGCGCCGTAGCCCAGACAGACGCGCAGCTGCTCGGGATCCATCTCACCGCTGGCCGCATCCGCCAGCACGCCGGCCTCGGTCGCGGCGGCCATAAACCCTGCATTGAACGTATCGCCAGCCCCGACAGTATCCGCGACCACCGCCACCTGTGCGGGCACCTCGACCGTGGGGCCGGACCGCAGGAACCCCTTCGCGCCCTTGCTGCCCAGCGTCAGGATCACCAGCCCAGGTCCCATCCCGGCCTCCCCGGCCAGGATCTGGCGGATCTTCTCCTCAATCGGTGCATCGCCCGGATAAATCCAGTGCAGATCTTCATCCGAAACTTTGACGATACCGGCCCCCGCCACCATCGCCGCCAAGCGGCTGCGATAGGCCGCCTCATCCTTGGCAAACCCGGCGCGCACGTTAGGATCGATCATAATGATCCGGCGCCCCCGTTCGCGCGCCGCCAGCGCTGCATAGGTCTCTGCCGCAGCGCCATTGCACAGGGAAATTCCGCCAAAGAACAACGTGTCCACATCCTCGGACAGCTCTGGCAGCCGGTCAGGACGCAGGCTGGCCCCAGCGGAATTCTCGTCAAAGAAATGATACTCCGCATGACCGTCGCGCAGATGCACAAAGGCCAGCGTGGAGGGCTGATCAGATCGTTCTGCAAACCCGTGATCCACATGCGACGCCACCAGCGCCGCCGCCAGCTGCTGGCCAAACAGGTCGCGCGACAGGCCGGTGAACAGCCCGGTCGTCTGCCCCAGACGCCCCAGCGCGATCGCCGTATTGAACACCGCGCCGCCGCAATGGGGCACAAACCCGGTCTGCGCATCCGCGCCATCCACCACCGGCACAGCCCCGGCAACCGGCGCCGGGATCATGTCGATCAGCGCCTCTCCACAACACAGGATCATTCTGTCTCACCTTTCCAGATCACATCCGCAGGCAGGGCCGCAGCGGCCACACGATCCGCGTTGACCATGTCATTGCCCTCCGCCCGTGCCTCTGCCTCGGCATCGCTCAAACCATAGGCCTGCCAGCGCGCCACAAGCCGCTCCCGCAAGATGTCACGCGGCACATCGACCCGCACAGACAGATCCCAAAGCGCCGCCAGATCGCGCCATTCCGGCGCGTCAAACATCAGATAATTGCCCTCAACCACGGCGACCTCAACACCAGCATCGACCCGCGCCGCACCCGCGATGGCAATGTCCCGCGCGCGGTCGAATTCGGGGTAGATCACCTCTTCTTCTACCGCCATGGCCGCAATCAACCGCTGAAACCCGGCCTGATCAAAGCTCTCCGGCGCGCCTTTCCTATCACGCAGGTCCATCTCCGACAGCAGCCGATTGTCCAGATGGAACCCGTCCATCGGCACCACCGCAGCCCCTGTGCCATTGGCACAGAGCGCCTGCACCAGCAGCTCTGCCAGGGTGGATTTGCCACTGCCCGGCGCGCCTGCAAGCGCCACCAGACGCCGCGCGCGCCCCTCGGCCACCGGCAACGCCTGCACCTGAGCCACCAGATCCGCCAGTGGTGTCACCTCTCGTGTCATGCTGCGGTCAGATCCTCGGAGGGCACCTGCGCGCCGGTCATATAGCCGACGGCATCCGACATGCTGTGCTGTTTGGGATCAATCACACACAGCCGCTTGCCCAGCCGATGCACATGGATGCGATCCGCGACCTCAAACACATGAGGCATATTGTGACTGATCAGGATGATCGGAATACCGCGCGATTTCACATCCTGAATCAGCTCCAGCACCCGACGGCTCTCCTTGACGCCCAGCGCCGCCGTCGGCTCGTCCAGAATGATTACCTTGGAGCCAAAGGCCGCCGCCCGCGCCACAGCCACGCCCTGACGCTGACCACCCGACAGGGTTTCCACCGCCTGATTGATGTTCTGGATTGTCGCCAAGCCCAGCTCGTTCAGCTTGTCACGGGCGATCTGTTCCATGCGTGCGCGATCCAGCTGCCGCAGCACGGACCCCCGCCAGCCGGGTTTACGCAGCTCGCGTCCCATGAACATATTGTCAGCAATCGACAGCGCAGGTGACATCGCAAGCGTCTGATAAACCGTCTCAATCCCTTCTTTGCGCGCATCTATCGGCGTGTGAAACTGCACACGACGCCCCTCCAGCCAGACCTCTCCCGCATCTGGAACCACCGCGCCGGACACCGCCTTGATCAACGAGGATTTCCCCGCCCCATTGTCGCCGATCACCGCCAGGATCTCTCCCGGCATCAGATCAAAATCGCAATGATCCAGCGCGGTCACACGTCCGTAGCGCTTCACCAGACCGCGGGCTTTCAAAATAGGTTCCATCAGACAGACACCTTTCTGATCCATTGATCCACGGCCACCGCCGCAATGATAAGCAGGCCAATCAGCAGGTAGGTCCACTGTGCATCCGCCCCCAGCAAGCGCAGCCCAAGGGTAAAGACCCCAACGATCAGCGCGCCAAAAAATGTGCCTAGGATCGACCCACGCCCACCAAACAGTGAAATCCCGCCAATCACCACCGCCGTGATGCTCTCAATATTGGCGAGCTGTCCCGAGGTGGGCGAGACTGACCCGATGCGCCCGATCATCGCCCAGCCGGCAAAGGCACAGATCAGCCCTGACAGCATATAGACCGAGATCAGCACCCGCGTGACCTTCACCCCCGACAGCTCCGCCGCCTCCGGGTCGTCGCCAACCGCATAGACATGGCGCCCCCAGGCCGTGTGGCGCAGCACATAGGCCAGCAGAACCACCAGGATGACCATGAAGATCACGCCATAGGTGAAGACCGCGCCGCCAATCTTGATTTTCTCGCCAAACAGCTGCAGCAGCGGCGCCTCGGCAGCGATGGTCTGGCTGCGGATGGTTTCATTGGCCGAATACAAGAAGTTGCTCGCCAGCACGATCTGCCACATGCCCAGCGTCACGATAAAGGGCGGCAGTTTCATCCGTGCCACCAGCCAGCCATTGATAAAGCCGCAGATGGTGCCGCAGATCAGCCCACAGGCCACCGCCACCTCGGGTGGCAAACCGTAGCGAAAGGTGAATTGCCCCATCACCACCGAGCTGAGCACCATGATAGCCCCCACCGACAGGTCGATGCCTGCGGTCAGGATCACCAACGACTGCGCGCAGGCCACAATGCCGACAATGCCCACCTGTTGCAGGATCAGCGTCAGCGCAAAGGGGGAAAAAAACTTGCTGCCCAGCAGCAGCCCAAACACGATCACCGACAGCACCAGCACGATCAGCGGCACCAGCGACGGGGTCACATGCAGCATATGTTGAAAGCGACTGATAAAGGAGGTCTCTCCCTGGTCGAAATCTGCAACGGCCTCGGGGCTGCCGCTGGCCGCCGCTTCATAGCTTTGGGGCGTGGTCATAACTCTCTCCGTAAAATCCGGCGTCCGGTGGGGCACAGGCACCCGCGACCAGAACGCAGCAGCAAAACAGGTCCGCAGCGGCGCAGAGGGGGCGATGTTTCCACCGCCCCCATGGCTCGCCTTGATGGTCAGCGTCTACTAACGCTGCTCAAGCTCTGTTCGGCTTGCCTCTATAGGGGGTCTGATGGGATCAACCCCAGCAGAGATTGGTCCCTTCGGCAGTGTCGATGCTGTCAACACCTTCTACGGGCTGATCGGTCACCAATGCCACACCGGTGTCAAAGAAAGGCTTACCCGGTGTCGGTGCGGGTTTCTCTCCAGTGGTGGCCCAGGCGCTGATCGCCTCGATCCCTTTGGAGGCCATCAACAGCGGATACTGCTGCGATGTGGCCCCGATCACACCGTCCTTGATGTTCTGCACGCCGGGGCACCCACCGTCCACGGATACAATCAGCACGTCATTTTCGCGGCCAATCGACTTCAGCGCCTCATAGGCACCTGCAGCCGCTGGCTCGTTGATGGTGTAGACCACATTGATCATAGGATCCTTGGCCAGCAGGTTCTCCATCGCGCGGCGACCGCCCTCTTCATTGCCTGCGGTGATATCATTGCCGACAATGCGCGGATCGGTCTCGTCGCCCCATTTGTTGGGATCGCCCAGATCAATGCCAAACCCCTGCAGGAAGCCCTGATCGCGCAGCACGCCCACGGTGGGCTGGCTGACAGCAAGGTCCAGCATCGCGATCTTGGCATTCGCCGCCTCGTCACCCAGGCTCGCCGCCGCCCATTTGCCAATCAGCTCACCAGCCAGAAAATTGTCGGTGGCAAATGTGGCATCGGCGGAATCAATCGGCTCCAGCGGCGTATCCAGCGCAATCACCACCAGACCAGCGTCGCGCGCCTGCTGCACCGCCGGTACAATCGACGAGGTATCGGAGGCGGTCAGCAGGATGCCCTTGGCACCATCCGCAATGCAGGTCTCAATCGCCGCAACCTGGGTTTCATGGTCGCCATCCACCTTCCCGGCAAAGCTTTTGAGCGTCATGCCCAGCTCTGCCGCCTTGGCCTCGGCGCCCTCTTTCATCTTGACGAAAAACGGATTGGTGTCCGTCTTGGTAATCAAACAGGCGGTCACGCCCTCTGCCGCAAAGGCGCTGCCGGTCATGGCCGCAAATCCAATGGCGGTACCCAATAGTAGCTTCTTCATGATGTCCTCCCTCAGCATCACAATGAAAATAAACAAGACGGTCGGGCCGCCATGTCGCCCATAAAGGGCCGTGATTCTGGCCTTCCTGTCAATAAGTAAATCAACTTGACTTATTAAATCGATATCCGCACTTTCCTTAGACCTCGAAGCGTGATTAGGGTCCGCCGCATGGAACAAGAGCAAGCCAGATCCCTGAGCGGCGGCGTCAATCAGACCGGCGTCCGCGTGTTCAATGAACGGCTGATCCTGTCTCTCCTGCAGCGCAACGGGGCGATGCCCGGCAGCGCGCTGGCCCGCGGCACCGGCCTGTCGCCACAAACCGTCTCCGTCATCCTGCGCAAGTTGGAAACCGACGGGCTGCTGCAACGCGGAGAGACCCAGCGTGGCCGGGTTGGCAAACCCTCGGTGCCCATGGGGCTCAACCCCGACGGCCTGTTTTCCTACGGGCTGAAGATCGGTCGCCGCAGCGTCGAGGTGCTCTTGATGGATGTCTGCGGTGCGGTGCGCCAGCAGCTGCGATTGCGCTACCCCTACCCCACGCCGACGGTAGTCTTTGATTTCCTGCGCGACAGCATGCGCCAGATCGAGGCCGCATTGCCCGCAGATCTGCATCCGCGCATTTGCGGCATTGGCGTGGCCGCTCCCTTCCAGCTTTGGACCTGGCACGCCCAGATCAACGCCCCGGCAGAGGCACTTGCGGATTGGCAGACGGTTGATTTCGCATCTGAAATTGCACGTTTCAGCGCGCTGCCCGTACATGTGGTCAATGACGCCACCGCCGCCTGCCGCGCCGAACATATGTATGGGCGCGGCAAGGCCTACCGCGACTACGCCTATTTCTTTGTCGGGGCCTTTATCGGCGGCGGCGTGGTGCTGAACCACCGGGTGCTGGAGGGCAATCAGGGCAACGCCGGCGCGCTCGGCTCCCTGTCGATGCTCGGCCCCGACGGACGGGAGGCAAAGCTCCTCGATCTTGCCTCCATCCACCTCCTCGAACAGCGCCTGCGGGACGCGGGCAAGGATCCCGGCCAGCTCTGGCAGCTGCCGATGCACTGGTCCGGATTTGACGCCGAGGTCACCCCCTGGCTGGATCAGGCCGCAGACGCCATTGCCCGCGCCAGCCTCGCCACCTGCGCAGTGATTGATTTCGAAGCGGTGCTGATCGACGGCGCCCTGCCCGACAGCATCCGCGCAGCTCTGGTCGAGCGCACCCACACAGCCTTGTCCACTCTCGACGCCCGTGGCCTGATCCCGCCCCGCATTGAATGCGGCGCCATCGGCCCCAACGCCCGCGCCATCGGCGCTGCCAGCGGCCCGATCATCTCCCAATATCTGCTCGACACCAACTCGGTCTTCAACGCCGCCCTCTAATGGGGGGCTCACCCGAAACAGTCGCGCGCGAAGACATCGTTGAGGTAAGACTGATCGTCGATCACGAACTGCGTTTCACCAACACGGTCAAACCCCTGCGACAGGTAGAACGCTTTGGCTGGAGTATTTTCGGCATTGCTGGCCAGCCAGACCCGCGCCGCGCCCTCCTCCGCACAATGGGTTAGACCCGCGCGCAGCAAAGCAGTCCCAATGCCCCGCCCATGGTGGCGCGGCTGCACATAGAGCGTTGTGATCTCCACATTCGAACAGCCTGGCACAGGCCCCGGGCTGCCCCGACTGATGCGGATATAGCCATCAATGCCGACCCTGTTTTGCGAGACGATAAAATGCTCCTGCGGGTTGGCCAGATGCGTCTCAAACCGCGCCGCCGTCAGCTCTGCCAGTGCATAATCGGCAAAGAACCCGCTCACCCCTTCACGCAGATAAGTGCCAACCCAGACCTCCATCGACAGCGCCGCCAGGCTGGAGGCATCCGCCACATCTGCAACCCGCAGAGTGAGGTCTGGATGGTCAGTCATGTGAATGGGTCCTTTCTCTCATCGGAAGTTCAGCGTGGGAATACGATGGGCAAGGTTCTGGTTTGGCGCGGCCCGGCCTGTCAGCCGGGTAAGCGGCAGTCTACACCGTCAAATCTCCTCAACATCCATCACCCCGTCCAGCGACTTCAGCGCGCCTTTGATCTGGGGGTTGATGGGGAAGGGCTGGCCCAGATCCATCTCAACGTCGCCGGGCAGGCCGGGATCCTGCAGGTACATATAGACTTCCCCGCGCGAGGCGTTGCGGGCGGCGGATTTGGCGTCTTCCAGCACCTGCGCCACCGTCGCCACCGCACTCGCCTGCGAGATATAGACCCGCAGCGAACTGCGCCCGGCGTCAGCAATCGCCGCATCCACCGGCCCGACAGACCGCACCAGCAGTTTCAGCTGATCGCTCTCCATCGTGGCCTCGGCGGTGATCACCACCTTGGCGCCGGTTTCCAGAAATTCGCGTGATTTCTCCAGCACTTCGGAAAACAGCGTGACCTCATAGCCGCCGCTGGTGTCCGACAGCTGGGCAAAGGCAAAGCGGTTGCCGCGTGCCGATTTCCGTTCCTGCCGACCAGCGACAACACCGGCCATCTTGGCCATGAACGGGCCGCGCTCTGCTTTGGCCGTGACCTCGTCCAGTGTCATCACATCCTTGCGTTTGAGCGCGGGCATATAGTCGTCCAACGGATGACCCGAGAGGTAGAAACCAATCGCCTTGAATTCCTCCGACAGCCGTTCGGCGGGCAACCAGTCCGGGGTGCCGGGTAAACGCGGCTCTGGCAGATCCTCGCCCGCCTCACCAAACAGCGACACCTGACTGGAATTGCGCTGATCATGCACCGCCGACGAATAATCGACCAATGCACCAAGGCTGTCGAACACCCGGCGACGGTTGGGGTCCAGCTGATCAAAGCCACCCGCCCGCGCCAGCATTTCCAGAGGGCGCTTGCCGACCTTTTTCAGATCCACCCGGCGGGCAAAATCAAACAGCGTGGCAAAGGGTTTGTCCTGTCCGCTCTCACGCCGCGCCGCCGTCACCAGCCGCATCGCCTCTACGCCGACGTTTTTCAGCGCGCCCAGCGCATAGACCAGCTCCCCCTTGACCACGTTGAACGTCGCCTCGGAGCGGTTCACGCAGGGCGGCACATATGGCAGGCTCAGGCCTTTTTTGACCTCTTCGAAATAGATCGCCAGCTTATCCGTCAGATGGATATCGCAATTCATTACACCGGCCATAAACTCCACCGGGTGGTTCGCCTTCAGCCAGCCGGTCTGGTAGCTGACCACCGCATAGGCCGCAGCGTGGGATTTGTTGAAACCATAGTTGGCGAATTTCTCCAGAAGGTCGAACACCTCCGATGCCTTCTTGGCCGGCACGCCGTTTTCCGCCGCGCCTTTCTCAAACTTCGGGCGTTCGGCGTCCATCGCCTCTTTGATCTTCTTACCCATCGCCCGGCGCAGCAGGTCGGCACCGCCCAGCGTATAGTTCGCCATCACCTGGGCAATCTGCATCACCTGTTCCTGATAGACGATAATGCCTTGAGTTTCTTCAAGGATATGGTCGATCAGCGGATGCACCGACTGGATCTTGCGCAGGCCATTCTTGACCTCGCAATAGACCGGGATGTTCTCCATCGGGCCGGGACGATACAGCGCCACCAGCGCAACAATGTCCTCGATACAGGTGGGTTTCATGCGCTTTAGCGCGTCCATCATGCCGGTGGATTCCACCTGGAACACCGCCACCGTCTTGGCCCTTGAGTAGAGGTCATAGGTGACCGTGTCGTCCAGCGGAATGGCGTTGATCTGGTTCTCCGCCCCCTCCGGCGGATCATAAAGCTGGGTGCCATCGGCCGCCACATGCAGATCGCGGCCCGACTGGAAAATCAGGTCCATCGCATTCTGGATCACCGTCAGCGTCTTCAGGCCGAGGAAGTCGAATTTGACCAGACCGGCCTGTTCCACCCATTTCATGTTGAACTGGGTGGCCGGCATATCGGAGCGCGGATCGCGGTAAAGCGGCACCAGGGCATCCAGCGGCCGATCCCCAATCACCACACCCGCCGCGTGGGTGCCCGCTGATCGCAACAGCCCCTCAACCTGCATGCCGTATTTCAACAGCCGGTCGACAACCTCTTCGTTCTCCGCCTCCTCGCGCAGGCGCGGCTCTTCGCGCAGACTGTCCACGATGGACATCGGTTTTACACCCTCAACCGGGATCAGCTTCGACAGCCGGTCCACCTGGCCATAGGGCATCTGCAGGACCCGTCCCATGTCGCGCACCGCCGCCTTCGACAGCAGCGCGCCAAAGGTGATGATCTGCCCCACCTTGTCGCGGCCGTATTTCTCCTGCACGTATTTGATCACCTCCTCGCGGCGATCCATGCAGAAATCGATGTCAAAGTCAGGCATCGACACCCGTTCCGGGTTGAGGAAGCGTTCAAACAGCAGTGAATAGCGCAGCGGATCAAGGTCAGTGATCGTCAGCGCATAGGCCACAAGCGAGCCCGCACCCGAGCCCCGCCCCGGCCCCACCGGAATGTCATGATCCTTGGCCCATTGGATAAAATCGGCAACGATCAGGAAATAGCCGGGGAATCCCATCCCCTCGATGATGCCCAGCTCGAAATCGAGCCGCTCCTGAT
This sequence comes from Phaeobacter sp. HS011, assembly GCF_018101215.1. NCBI lineage: Bacteria > Pseudomonadati > Pseudomonadota > Alphaproteobacteria > Rhodobacterales > Roseobacteraceae > Phaeobacter > Phaeobacter sp. HS011. The sequence goes on from NZ_JAGEUF010000009.1 coordinate 96,451, forward strand.
AGTCCTCGACGCTCACCGCATGGGGGATCACCGCCAGACGCTGTTGCAGACCCTCATTGGCGATACGGCGCAACTCGGCGACCTCATCATCGGCAAACTTCGGCAGGATCGGATCGCGGCGGTACGCCATGAACGCACAGCGCTTGGCGATCTCCACCGTATTCTCAATCGCTTCGGGCAGGTCGGCAAACAGCGCGACCATCTCTTCCTGGCTCTTGAAGTAATGCTGCGCGGTCAGACGCCGCCGTGGTTCGGCCTGATCGACATAGGCCCCTTCGGCGATGCAGATCATCGCATCATGGGCCTCATACATTTCTGTATTCGGGAAATAGACGTCATTGGTGGCGACCAGCGGCAGGTCCATCGCATAGGCCATTTCCACATGGCCGCGCTCGGTCGCCTGTTCCGCGTCGGGCTGGCCATGCTCACCGGGATGGCGCTGCAACTCCACATACAAACGATCCGGGAACATCGCCTTCAGTCGCTGCATCAACGCCTCTGCCGCCGGACGCTGCCCCATCTGCAAGAGCCGCCCCACCGGCCCATCCGGCCCGCCACTCAGGCAAATCACATCCTCAGAATGGGCCGCCAGCTCCTCCAGCGTTACATGCGCCAGCTCACTGCCTTCGCGCATGTAGAGACAGGAATTCAGCTTCATCAGATGCTCATAACCGGTCTCGCTCTGCGCCAGCAGCACCAGCGGCGCTGGGGGTATTGGCCGCTCACCGGGGGTTGGTTCGGTAAACCGCAGATCCACCTGACAGCCCATGATCGGCTGCACCCCGGCCCCGCTGGCCGCAACGGAAAACTCCAGCGCCGCAAACAGGTTATTGCTGTCGGTCACCGCAATCGCGGGCATCTCGTGTTTTTTGCAGAGATCCGGCAGCTTCTTCAGCCGCAGCGCGCCTTCCAGCAGCGAATATTCGGTATGGGTGCGCAGATGAATGAATCGGGGAGCGTTTGTCATGTCGCCAAGCTACCGCCAGCACCGCCAAGGTTAAAGCGCTTCCGGCCCCCGGCGATCAACTTCCGACACACGGAAGGTTTTTCCAAATGCCAAAAAATTAACCGCTCATTATTCCGCTTTCTTTGAAAGTCTTATCAAGATCCGCCCGAAACCTGCGGCAATTCGGCATTAAACCCTTCAAAAAGAACAGCATACACCGGCACACCGCAAGGATCTTGCGCCGCCGACCCGCTCCATGGCAGAGTCACTTTTCCTTGCCAGAACAACAGCCTGCTTTCTAGGCTATCGGCAACAGAGCAACCAAGGCCCGCCATGTCTTCTACGTCGCATCGAAGGGATGGCACCAAGGGAAAACCAAAGTAACGCGACGGGTTTCTGACATGACAATCACCTTTCGGCTGAACGGTGAAGAGGTCGCGCTGACGGAGGTCTCTCCGACGGCGACATTGCTGGACTGGCTACGCGAAGACCGCGGCCTCACCGGCACCAAGGAAGGCTGCAATGAAGGCGACTGCGGCGCCTGCACGGTCATGGTCACCGATGGCCATGGCGCCAAGCCGCTCAATGCCTGCATCCTGTTCCTGCCGCAACTTCACGGCAAATCCATTCGCACCGTCGAAGGTGCCGCAGGCCCCGATGGCCAGCTGCACCCGGTGCAGGAGGCGATGATCACCCATCACGGCAGCCAATGCGGCTTCTGTACCCCAGGCTTTATTATGTCGATGGTCACCGCCCATAAAAACGACGCGCAGGATCACGACGACCAGCTCGCAGGCAATCTGTGCCGCTGCACCGGCTATGCGCCGATCATCCGCGCCGCCGAGGCTGCTGCTGAGGCTCCGGTGCCCGACTGGATCCGCGCGGAGGACAGTGTCACCTTTCCCGAAATACTCCGGGGGGAGGCCGCAGGCCGGGGGGCAGAGCCCCCTAAGCCAAACAGCGCAGAGCCCCCTGCGTCTCTGCGCCCCACCTCCTCCGACCAACTGGCGGCCGCCTATGCTGCCCGCCCGGACGCGACGCTGATTGCCGGCGCCACGGATGTGGGGCTCTGGGTGACCAAACAGCTGCGCGATCTGCGGGATGTGATTTTTCTGGATGGCTGCGAAGACCTGAAAGAGATCACCGATCAGCCCGACGGCAGCCTGCGCATCGGCGCGATGGTGGATATGAACCGCCTGCGCAGCGCCCTCGCCGCGCGCCACCCGTCTTATGGCGAAATGCTGCGCCGCTTTGCCAGCCAGCAGGTGCGCGCCGCCGCCACCATTGGCGGCAATATCGCCAATGGCTCTCCCATCGGGGACAATCCGCCTGCGCTGATCGCGCTGGGGGCCATGCTGCACCTCCGCCACGGCGACAGCCGCCGCAGCCTACCGTTGGAGGAGTTCTTCCTCGACTATGGCAAGCAGGACCGCCAGCCCGGCGAATTTGTCGAGGCGATCACCCTGCCTGCACGCCCGAAGGGGCAGGCCGATGCCCAGCGCGTCTACAAGCTCTCCAAACGCTTCGATCAGGATATCTCCGCCGTTCTGGGCGCCTTCAACCTGACGGTCGACGACGGCCAGATCACCGCCGCGCGCATCGCCTTTGGCGGCATGGCGGGCGTGCCCAAACGCGCCAGCCATGTGGAGGCCGCCCTGATTGGCCAAGACCTGTCGGCAGCAACACTCGCCACCGCGCGGGGCAAATTTGCCCGCGATTTCACCCCGATGAGCGATATGCGCGCCTCTGCCGACTACCGGCTGGAGGCGGCGGCGAATATGCTCGCACGCTATTTTGACGATCTGGGCCAGATAAGCGCGCCCACTCATGTGCTGGAGGTGAAGTGATGGCTGTTGCAAAACCCCTCCCCCATGATGCGGCACGTCTGCATGTGACCGGTCAGGCACGTTATGTCGATGATATCCCGACCCCGCGCGACACGCTGCATCTGGCCTTTGGCCTCTCGACCGTGGCCCACGCGGACATCACCGCACTGGAGCTGGATGCCGTCCGTCAGAGCGATGGCGTGGTTGCGGTGTTGACGGCGGAAGATCTGCCCTTTGACAATGACGTCTCACCGTCTGCCCATGACGAGCCGCTGCTGGCCAAGGGAGCTGTCCACTACATCGGCCAACCGGTGTTTCTGGTGGTGGCAACCTCCCATCGTGCTGCGCGGGTGGCCGCGCGCAAAGCTAAGATCAGCTACGCCGAACGCCCGGCCCTCCTGACGCTGGAGGATGCGCTGGCCGCCAACAGCCGGTTTGAAGACGGCCCGCGCATCTACACCAAAGGCGATGCAGGCAGCGCCATCACGTCTGCCGCCCATGTGGTTGAAGACACCTTTGACCTCGGCGGGCAGGAGCATTTCTACCTCGAAGGTCAGGCCGCCCTCGCGCAGCCGCAGGAAGATGGCGGCATGCTCGTCAACTCCTCGACCCAGCACCCGACCGAAATCCAGCACAAGGTGGCCGAGGCCATTGGCCTGCCGATGCACGCCGTCCGGGTCGAGACCCGCCGCATGGGCGGTGGCTTTGGTGGCAAGGAAAGCCAGGGCAACGCACTCGCCGTGGCCTGCGCCATCGCTGCGCGCGCAACCGGCCGGACCTGCAAGATGCGCTACGACCGCGACGATGACATGACCATCACCGGCAAGCGTCACGCCTTTCGCATTTCCTATCGCGCGGGCTTTGACGCCGAAGGGCGCATTCTAGGGGTGGAGTTCACCCATCTGGTCGATTGCGGCTGGGCGCAGGATCTGTCACTCCCGGTGGCGGACCGCGCCATGCTGCACAGCGACAATGCCTATCTGATCCCCGCGATCCGCATCGAAAGCCACCGGCTGAAAACCAACCGCCAGAGTGCCACCGCTTATCGTGGGTTTGGCGGCCCGCAGGGCATGGTGGGCATCGAACGGCTGATGGATCACGCGGCCCATGCGCTGGGGCTGGACCCGGTCGAGCTGCGCCAGCGCAACTATTACGCGCCAATGCAATCCCCCACCGCGCCCTCGGGCGATCCCCACGACAGCTCCGCCCCTGCACCGGATGCGGCAGGCGATCTGGCCTCTCGCGGTGCCCCGGTTGAGCCTGCCGATGTTACCACGCCTGCCAAAGATGTGCAGACCACCCCCTATCATATGCCGGTGGAGGACTTCGTCCTGCACGAGCTGACGGCAGAGCTGCTGGACACATCGGATTATGCCACGCGCAGGGCGGAAATCGCCAAATGGAACGCCGGTAGTGACCGTCTCAAGCGCGGCATTGGGTTTTCTCCGGTGAAATTCGGCATTTCCTTCACGCTGACCCATCTCAATCAGGCCGGTGCGCTGGTGCATGTCTATCAGGATGGCTCGGTCCACCTGAACCACGGCGGCACCGAGATGGGGCAAGGGCTGTTTCAGAAGGTGGCACAGGTGGCCGCCAGCCGCTTTGGCATCTCGCTGGAAAAGGTGAAGATCACCGCCACCGACACCGCCAAGGTGCCGAACACCTCGGCTACGGCAGCCTCCTCCGGGACCGATCTGAACGGCATGGCGGTGAAGGCCGCCTGTGACACCATTCGCGACCGTATGGCGGCCTATCTCGCGGAGCGCTATCAGCAGCCGGTCACAGCCGTGCGGTTTGAGGGTGATCGCGTCACCATCGGCAGCGAAGAGCTGAGCTTTGAGGCCGCGGCGATGGAATGCTACACCGGCCGCATCAGCCTGTCGTCCACCGGATACTACAAAACGCCGAAACTGGAATGGGACCGTATTCAGGGCAAGGGACGGCCGTTTTTCTACTTTGCCTATGGGGCCGCCATCACCGAGGTTGTTGTTGATCGCCTGACCGGCGAAAACCGCATTCTGCGCGCCGACGTGCTGCATGATGCCGGCGCCTCGCTGAATCCGGCGCTGGATATCGGCCAGGTCGAAGGCGCCTATGTGCAGGGCGCGGGCTGGCTCACGACAGAGGAACTGGTCTGGGATCAGACCGGCAATCTGCGCACCCATGCGCCTTCCACCTACAAGATCCCCGCCTGTTCGGACCGGCCCGATGTCTTCAATGTCGCGCTTTGGGATGGTGAGAACCGCGAGGACAGCATCTATCGCTCCAAAGCGGTGGGGGAGCCGCCCTTTATGCTGGGGATTTCTGCCTGGCTCGCGCTCAGCGACGCGGTTGGGGCTTATGGGGGCGGCTATCCAGCCCTCAATGCGCCCGCAACGGCGGAAGAGCTCTGGCGGGCGGTGCGCCGCATCGCGCCGGAGGCCTGAGCGATGGGGTTTGATCATCAGGATCTGCGCCGCAGGATCGGTGCCCATGGACCGGTGGTGCGGGTGGTGATTGCCGCCATCCGCGGCTCTTCCCCGCGTGAGGTGGGCGCCGCCATGCTGGTCTGGGACAACGGCCAGTCCGGCACCATCGGTGGTGGCGCGCTGGAGCATGAGGCGGCTGAGGCAGCACGCGCCCAGCTGGCGACGGGACGGATGCGACAGCAGACCATCCGCGCGCTCGGCCCCGATCTGGGGCAATGCTGTGGCGGCTCTGTCACGCTTTGGAGCGAGATTTACCGCGCTGAAGACCTCGACAGCCTCGACGATGAGGTGATCCTGCGGGCGCTCCGGACAGACACAGACGAGCCGCCGCTTGCCCTGCGCCGCAAACTGGCCCTGGCCCGCAGTCAGGGGCAGCGCCCGGACCCGCAGCTGGCCGACGGCTGGCTGCTGGAACCGGTCCATCACCCCGAAACCCCGCTGTGGATCTGGGGGGCGGGCCATGTGGGCCGCGCCTTGGTCGATGTGCTGTCGCCGATGCCGGATCTGGATATCACCTGGGTCGATACAGGGCCTGAACGCTTCCCCTCTGACATCCCCGCAACAGTCACCGCCGTCCCGGTCGCGGAGCCTGCGGCATTGGTGCCCCATGCCCCTGAAAATGCACAGCATTTGGTGCTTACCTATTCCCATGCGCTGGATCTGGCGCTATGCCACGCCTTGTTGCTGCGCGGCTTTGCCTTTGCCGGGGTGATCGGATCTGCCACCAAATGGGCGCGGTTCCGGTCGCGGCTGGCGGATCTTGGCCACAGGCCGGATCAGATCTCCCGGCTGACCTGCCCCATCGGCGATCCCGCCCTTGGCAAGCATCCGCAGATGATTGCGGTGGGGGTTGCGGCAGAGCTTTTGCGCCTGGGCGCCACAGACGAGTTGAAGAAGGACAGACGCGCGTGACCCAACCTCTCCTGAGCCTGCAAGGTTTGACAAAGGCCTATCCCGGTGTTGTTGCCAACGATACGGTCTCCTTTGATATCGGCGCGGGAGAGGTTCACGCCCTGCTCGGCGAAAACGGCGCCGGGAAATCGACGCTGGTCAAGATGATCTATGGGCTGGTGAAGCCCGACAGCGGCACCATGCTCTTGCGGGGGGAACCCTATACCCCCGGCGAGCCGCGTCAGGCCCGCGCCGATGGCATTGCCATGGTGTTTCAGCATTTTTCGCTGTTCGATGCGCTGAATGTGGCGGAAAATATCGCCCTTGGCATGGAAAACCCGCCTGCGATGCGCGATCTGGCCAGCCAGATCCGCCGGGTCTCGGAGACCTACGGCCTGCCGCTGGATCCCTTTCGCACGGTTGGCGACCTGTCAGCCGGCGAACGCCAGCGGGTCGAGATCATCCGCTGTCTGTTGCAGGACCCGAAGCTGCTGATCATGGATGAGCCGACCTCGGTTCTGACTCCGCAGGAGGTGGAAATCCTGTTTCAGACCCTGCAGAAGCTGCGGTCCGAGGGCACGTCGATCCTGTATATCTCGCACAAGCTGGAAGAGATCCGCACCCTCTGTGATCACGCCACCATTCTGCGGCTGGGCAAAAATGTCGGGGAATGTGTGCCCTCCGAGACTTCGGCCCGCGATATGGCGGAGATGATGGTGGGCACAGCGCTGCAAACGCCGGAACGCTCCGGCCGCGCGCTTGGAGACGTGGCGCTGGATATCAGCGGCCTGTCGGTGCCTGCGCCTTCTGCCTTTGGCACCGCGCTGAAGAACGTGCATATGACCGTGCGCAAAGGCGAGATCCTCGGTGTTGGCGGGGTAGCGGGCAATGGTCAGGATGAACTGCTGGGCGTGCTGTCGGGAGAGACCACAACAGCGGCTGATGCGGTCACGCTGGATGGTGCTCCAATCGGCAACCTTGGCCCCGTGGCGCGCCGCCGACTGGGTATTCTGGCCGCCCCTGAGGAACGCCTCGGCCATGCTGCCGCACCGGATATGAGTCTGACGGAAAACGCCATGCTGACCGCCGCCACCCGCGAAGGGCTGGCGAGCCGGGGATTTCTCAAATGGGGGCTGGCGCAGGAGTTCGCCGAGAAGGTCATCAAGAGTTTCGATGTCCGCACACCGGGGCCGGAGAATGCCGCGCGCTCCTTGTCCGGCGGCAACCTGCAGAAATTTGTCATTGGCCGCGAAGTCTTGCAACGCCCGGAAGTTCTGGTGGTGAACCAGCCGACCTGGGGTGTGGATGCCGCCGCCGCCGCCGCGATCCGCCAGTCGCTGCTGGATCTGGCCGCCGGGGGCACCGCCGTGATCTGCATCAGTCAGGATCTGGATGAGCTGATGGAGATCGCCGACAGTTTCGCCGCCCTGAACGAGGGCCGGTTGAGCGCGCCCCGCCCCACTGCGGGCCTGAGTGTCGATGAGATCGGCCTGATGATGGGGGGAGCACATGGGATGGAAGTTGCGCATGTGTGACGCTTTGATCTCTCGCCGAAGCGATCTGCTGCTCGGGGCGGATGCCTCCGGCGGGAGTATTTTTGGAAAGATGACAGGCACGCGGGCACAGATCTGCGACCGGGGGGGACAATAGGAATGATCCGGCTAGAAAAGAGACCACAGCCATCGCGCGTCTGGTCGATGGCAACGCCTCTGGTGGCGGTGCTGGCCACCATGATTGCAGGCGGGCTGCTGTTCGCTGCCCTCGGCAAAGATCCGGTGGCGGCAATCCGCACCATCTTCTGGGACCCGTTGTTTGGCGAATTTTCCTTTTACTATCGCCCGCAGCTGCTGGTGAAGGGCGCGCCCCTTGTGCTGATCGCCATCGGCCTGTCCTTGGGCTTTCGCGCGGGCATCTGGAACATCGGCGCCGAGGGCCAATACATCATGGGCGCCATCTGTGGCGCGGGCGCAGGCCTTGCCTTCTACCCGTCGGACTCGGTCCTGATTTTTCCGCTGATGGTGGTGGCAGGCGCGCTGGGGGGCTGGGCCTGGGCGATGATCCCGGCGGTGTTGAAGACCCGCTTTGGCACCAATGAAATCCTGGTCTCGCTGATGCTGGTCTACGTGGCCGAACAGTTTCTCGCCTCGGTCTCGCTGGGATTGCTGAAAAACCCCGAAGGCTTTGGCTTTCCCGGCTCGCGCAACCTGCAATCCTGGGACAGCGCCCATAATGCCGAGCTGATCACAGGCACCGGCATGCACTGGGGCGTTGTGGCGGCGCTGATTGCGGTGATCTTTGCCTATGTGCTGCTCAATCGGCATATGCTGGGCTATCACATCCGCCTGACCGGTGAGGCCCCGCGCGCGGCCCGTTTTGCAGGCGTGAACCCCACCCGTCTGGTGCTGTTCTGCCTTGGCACCTCCGGCGCGCTGGCAGGCCTTGCAGGCCTGTTTGAGGTCTCTGGCCCCTCCGGTCAGATCTCCATCGATTTCAACGTGGGCTACGGGTTTACCGCCATTATCGTCGCCTTTCTGGGCCGGTTGCATCCGGTGGGTATTCTGCTGGCAGGCGGGTTGATGGCGCTGACATATATCGGCGGCGATATCGCGCAGTCCAACATGGGACTGCCCTCCGCCGCGATCCAGGTGTTTCAGGGGATGCTGCTGTTCTTCCTGCTGGCGTTCGACTTGCTCACCAATTTCCGCCTCACCCTGCGCAAGCGGGAGGTGGCGTGATGCCAAGGCCTGCATTCTGGTGGACCCTCGCGGTATTGGGCACCGTCCTGCCCTGGCTGTTCTTTGCCTCATTCTTTGCCCAGAACGGCCTGTCGCCGGTTTTGTTCATCATGGCGCTGTTTGAGAATGGGGCTGCTGCGGGGTTTTCGACGGATATCCTGCTGTCGATTCCGATGTTCTGGATCTGGTCTTTCTTTGACGCCAAACGCGAAGGCGTCGACCTGTGGTGGCTGACCCTGCCTGCGGCCTTCACGGTTGGCCTCTCCCTTGCACTGCCGCTCTATTTTGCCCTGCGTGAAACGAGGAACGCCTGATATGGATCTTTCTGCAATCAACCCTGTCCTGCTCATCGCCTCGCTGATGGTGGCGGCCACACCCATCCTGATCGCTGCCATTGGCGAATTGGTGGTGGAAAAATCAGGCGTTCTGAACCTTGGCGTCGAAGGCATGATGATCACCGGCGCCATCGCCGGTTTCGCCACCGCGGTTGAGACCGGCTCCCCCCTGCTGGGCTTCTTTGCTGCCGCCTTTGCCGGGGCAGCGCTGTCGGTGCTGTTCGGCTTCCTGACCCAGTTTGCAAAGGCCAATCAGGTCGCCTCAGGTCTGGCGCTGACACTGTTTGGTCTGGGGCTGTCGGCGCTGATGGGGCAATCCTATGTCGGGGTGAAGCCGCCGCAAATGGGCGACATCCATATCCCCGTCTTGAGCGATCTGCCGGTGGTGGGTCCGATCCTCTTTGGCCATGATATCATTCTCTATTTCGGTATCGCGCTCACCGCCGCTGTCTGGGCGCTGCTGAAGTTTTCCCGTGCCGGGCTGATCCTGCGGGCGGTCGGTGAAAACCACGACGCCGCCCATGCGCTGGGGTACAAGGTGATCCGCATCCGCCTGATGGCGATCCTGTTCGGCGGTGCCTGTGCGGGCGTTGGCGGCGCCTACATCAGCCTTATCCGGGTGCCGCAATGGACCGAGGGCATGACCGCCGGTGTCGGCTGGATTGCGCTGGCGCTGGTGGTCTTTGCCAGCTGGAAGCCGTGGCGCGCGCTGCTCGGTGCCTATCTTTTCGGCGGGGTCACTGTGGTGCAGCTCAATCTGCAGGCCGCAGGCGTTGCCATCCCGGTCGAGTATCTGGCAATGTCGCCCTACGTTATCACCATTGTCGTGCTTGTTATTCTTTCCGCGGACAAGAGCAGCGCACCTGCCGCCCTTGGCCGCAATTTCCACGCCTCCCGCTAATCTGGCGGGCGGCGGAACCTCTGTCCAGGGTCCTCTCCTGGGCACAACAACCAAAACGGGGAGTCCGTAAAGATGAAACTGAATAAACTGCTGACCAGCGCCGCAGTGGCGCTTGGCCTGGCAACCGGCGCCGTGGCCGCAGACGACAAAACCAAAGTGGGATTTGTCTATGTTGGTCCGGTGGGTGATGGTGGCTGGACCTATGAACATGATCAGGGCCGCAAGGCCGTGGTTGCGGAATTCGGCGACAAGGTCGAAACCGTCTACGTCGAAAACGTGGCAGAAGGCCCCGATGCCGAGCGCGTGATGACCCAGATGGCGCTGGAAGGCGCAGATCTGATCTTCACCACCTCGTTTGGCTACATGGATCCGACCATCAACGTCGCCAAGAAATTCCCGAACGTGAAGTTCGAGCACGCCACCGGCTACAAGCGCGCCGACAATGTCTCCACCTACTCGGCCCGTTTCTACGAAGGCCGCGCAGTGCAGGGCCACATCGCGGGCAATCTCACCGAAAGCAATATCGTCGGCTACATCGGCTCCTATCCGATCCCCGAAGTGATCCGCGGCATCAACTCGGCCTATCTCCACGCCAAGAAAGTGAACCCCGATGTGGAGTTCAAAATCGTCTGGGCTTTCACCTGGTTTGACCCGGCGAAGGAAGCCGACGCTGCCAAGGTTCTGATCGAACAGGGCGCCGATGTGATCCTGCAGCACACCGACTCCACCGCGCCGCAAGCCGCCGCGCAGGCCGCTGGCAATGTCTACACCTTTGGCCAGGCCTCGGATATGGCGGAATACGGCCCCAAGCCGCGCGTCTCCTCCATCATCGATGACTGGGCGCCTTACTACATCGCCCGCACCCAGGCCGTGATGGATGGCAGCTGGGCCAGCACCGACACCTGGCACGGTATCGGCGACGGCATGGTGAAAATCGGCGAGATCACCGATGCGGTTCCCGCAGCGGTGAAGGAAGAGGCCCTGGCGCTCAAGGCATCGCTGGCTGATGGCTCCTACCATGCATTCACCGGTCCGATCAAAAAACAGGACGGCTCCGACTGGCTGGCAGAGGGTGAAACCGCTGATGACGGCACACTTGCGGGTATGAACTTCTTCGTCGAAGGCATTCAGGGCGACATCCCGCAGTAAGCGGCGCTGCCTCCTCAAAGATGGAATGACACGAAAGGCCCGCCTCATCCGGCGGGCCTTTTTTCACAATGACCTTCAGTGGCATCTGCGAGGGCAAGCCTCGCCGGGTCCCATGACCTTCGCCTGTCACCTTTCCAAAAATACTCAAAATCCCAGGACGCAATTCGGCACTTCAGCCGCGATGGAACACCCGCAGTGCCAGCAGCACCCGTGATCCAGCAGTCACCAGACAGAGCGCGCCAAATACCCAGGCCATCGGCGCAAACCATTGCGGCAGCAGGCACAGGAGAACAAAGAACCCGATGGTCTCTGCCCCCTCCAACAGGCCCCCGGTGAAATAAAGCGTCTTCACCCCGCGCGCATCGCTCTTCATCTTGTGCTTTTCCGCCAGAACCGCGTAGCCCAGAAAACTGGTGCCGTTCACATAGAACGTCATCAGCAGGAACGCACCCGCCACCGCATTCTGCGCCGGGTCCGCCAGCACAAAGGCGAGCGGCACCGCGCCGTAGAACAGGAAATCGCAGGTGATATCGAGATAGCCACCAAAATCACTTGGCTCACTGGCGCGCGCCACCGCCCCGTCCAGACCATCGGCCAGCCGTGACAGCAACAGCGGCAACAGCGCCAGGGCAAACAGGCCGCAGGTGATCATCACGGCCGACAGCAGCCCCAGCGCCAGCCCCAGCAGTGTCACCTGATTGGCGCTGATGCCGGCGCGGGCGATCACCTGCCCCTGCGCGTTCAGCACCGGATCAATCAGCGGGCGGATTTTTGAATCAAACATACTCTCCCCTACCCCGCGCACCGGGGCTTTGCCACTCACGATTATGATAGGCGGGATGCGGGATTTCTCGCAGATATCTTTGCGCCAATATCCGACATTTTGCGCTTTTGGTTGCGGCGAACTCATGCCACGCTGCGGCCCATGAACACCGATTTGATCAGCCTCGACGGCACCCCCGCCAGCGCCCTTGCCTTTGGCACCATGCAGTTTGGTGGCCGCGCCAATGCCGCGCAATCGGCGGCGATGTATGACGCCTGCCGCACCGCAGGGATCACCCATTTTGATACCGCATGGGTTTATACCGATGGGGCCAGCGAGGAGATCCTCGGCCAACTGATCCGGGATGAGCGCGACAGCCTGCTGATCGCCACCAAGGTTGCCTATACCGGCGGTGCGGGCCCTGAGAATATCCGCCGCCAGCTCGACCAGTCGCGCACGCGACTGGCGCAGGATATGGTCGATATCCTTTACCTGCACCGCTACGATGCGGAGACGGACCTGCGCGATACGCTTGCCTGTCTGGCCGAGCTGCGTGCGGCGGGGCAGTTTCGCTATCTGGGCCTGTCGAACTTTGCCGCCTGGCAGGTGATGAAGGCGATCCAGATCGGACAGGAATTTGATCTGCGCCCGGCGATCCTGCAGCCGATGTATTCGCTCATCAAACGTCAGGCCGAGGTTGAGATCCTGCCGATGTGCGCCGATCAGGACATCGCCGTTGCCCCCTATTCGCCACTTGGCGGCGGAATGCTGACCGGGAAATATGCCGCCGATCCGACCGATGGTGGCAGCCGGGGCCGGCTGGATGAAGACCCCCGCTACCGCGAACGCTATGGCCAGCGCTGGATGCTGGACAGCGCCAGCGCCCTGTCCGGGCTTGCTGCCGAGCTTGGGGTGGCACCTGCCAGCCTCGCTGTGGCCTGGGCGTCGGGCTATGGCCAGCAGGTCACGCCGATTATTTCTGCCCGCACGCTTGCGCAACTGCGCCCATCGCTGGCGGCGCTGGATATCGAAATGACGCCCGCGCTCTATGATCGCATCTCTGCGCTGTCGCCGCGTCCGGCGCCAGCCACCGACCGATTGGAGGAACAGGCATGAGCGATCCGATCCCCGATGTGCTGATCATTGGCGGCGGGCTTGCGGGCCTTAGCACGGCTGCGGCCCTCGCCCCCCGGCGCAGCACGCTCGTTCTGGAGAGCGAAAGCGCACTTGGCTATCATTCCTCTGGTCGCTCTGCGGCAATGTTTGAGGCGCATTACGGCCCCGCCCCGGTGCAGGTGCTGACACAGGCCAGCGAAACCCATCATCGCGACAACGGCTATCTCAGCCCGCGTGGCATGATGCTGGTTGCAGGCCCTGATCAGGCTAAGGCCTTTGCCGCTGACTGCGCCACCCTGTCACTGACAGAGATTACCGTGGAACAGGCGCTGGAGATGGTGCCGGTTCTGAACCCCGCCACCCTGGGCTTTGCCGCTTATCACGACACCGCCGAAGATCTGGATGCCGACCGGCTGTTGCAGGATTTCGCCAAGGTCACACGCAGCCACGGTGGCAGGATCCGCACCGATGCGCAGGTGACCGCCATCCGCCACAGCGCCACGGATGATCTTTGGGAGGTTGATGTTGCCACGGGCACGGGGACTGGCAGGACCACCGAAACCCTGCGCAGCCGCCATATCGTCAATGCCGCTGGCGCCTGGGCCGATGAGATCGCCGCATTGGCGGGCCTCCCCCCGATCGGCCTGCAGCCCAAACGCCGCTCCATGGCGCGGCTGCCCGCGCCCGGTGGCCACGATGTCACCACCTGGCCAATGATCATGGGTGTGGGGGAATGCTGGTACGCAAAACCGGACGCAGGCAAGCTCCTCGTCTCTCCCGCCGATGCCGACCCTGTGGCCCCGCATGATGCCTATGCCGACGACATGGTGCTGGCCGAAGGGCTCGCCCGCTATGAGGACATGGTGACAACGCCGGTGACCCGCGTCGAGCACAACTGGGCGGGCCTGCGCAGCTTTGTCGCTGACGGTGTGCCCGTTCTTGGTCCCGATCCGGATCAGCCCAGCTTTGTCTGGTGTGCGGGTCAGGGGGGATACGGCGTGCAGTCCAGCCCCGCTGCCGGGCGGGTGATTGCCGATCTGATCACCGGTGAGACGCCGGAAATCGACGCGGCCACACTGGCCGCTCTCAGCCCCGGACGGTTGCGCTGATGGCTGTTCGCACGGTTCCCGGAGAGGCCTCGGTCGCGTTGCCTGAGGCAGGCGAGAAGCTGTTTGCCCCCTCAGCCGCACGCAATCTGGAGCCGATCGCAGATCTTCTGGCCCTGATTGCCCCGCAACCCGACGGTGCGGGTGGCCCCCGCCCCCGCGCGCTGGAAATTGCCAGCGGCACCGGCCAGCATATTGTCGGCTTCGCCCGTCGCTGCCCGCAACTGGAGTGGCACCCCACTGACGTGGACCCGGCGCGATTGGCCAGCATCAACGCCTACAGCGCCGACAGCGGTTGTAATAATATCGCCCCCGCCCGCCAGCTGGATGCCACCGAAGAGCGCTGGCCCAAGGATCTGGCCGCGTTTGATCTGGTCGTCCTGTGCAACCTGCTGCATCTGATCAGTACGCCGGAAGCCAAAGCGCTGATCCGGGGAGCTGCCGATCATCTGGCTCCGGGCGGTCGTTTCGTAATCTACGGGCCGTTCATGCGCGCAGGTGAGTTGACCAGCGACGGCGACCGCGCCTTTCATGCCAAACTGAGCAGCCATGACCCGGAGGTCGGCTACAAGGATGATTTCGACGTGATGGACTGGCTACAGGCCAGCGGGCTGGAGATGGTGGAGGTCATCGAAATGCCCGCCAACAATCTGGCGCTGGTGGCAAGACGTTAAGGCAGCTTGAGACCAGACGGCCGTTGCACACGGCGACATCAGCGAGAGTGCGTGATCTCTTGGTGCCCGAACTTGCCGAAGCCCAGCAATGGAACTACGGTCAGCCCTTCGCCGCGATGCAGCCCGCTCTGGTTGTCTGTGACGCGCGCGCACTCAGATCCAAGACACAAAGGTTACCATGACACTTAAATGGGCAATTATCGGCACCGGGTTCATCTCCAACAAGGCGATTGACGGCATCAAGAAAAGCGATGGATCGCAGCTCCATAGCGTGTTCGGCCGGCAGCCAAATCTGGTCGCAGAGTTTCAGGCGCGCCATGATATCCCCCATGGTCTGACAGATCTTGACGCGGTGCTGTCTGACCCGGAGCTGGATGCGATCTATATCGGGCTGCCGAACCATATGCACCACGTCGTCACCACGAAGGCGGCGCAGGCAGGGCTGGCGGTGCTGTCGGAAAAATCGCTGACCACCACCATGGCCGAGGCCGACGCGCTGCTGGGCGCGGTCGCGGATGCGGGCATTTTCTTTGTCGAGGGGCTGATGTATCTGGCGCATCCGCTGCTGGCGCGGTTTGTCGAGGTATTGCAGGATGGCAGGCTTGGCGCGCTGCGCAGTATCAACGGGTATTACTGCGCCGACATCTGGCAATTCGTGAACCCCAAGGGCATGGGAACGCTGTATAATCTGGGTTGTTACCCGGCCTCTTTGCTACAGCTGACGGTACAGACAATGTGTGGCGAGGACGCGTTTGGTCAGCGCCAGCTGCACGGGTTTGGCAATCTCAACGGTGATGGGACAGTCTGCGATGCGGCCTGCTCGGTGCGTTTTGAAAACGGCGTTCTGGCCACGCTGCACTCTACCGACTCCTACGGGACCGGCAATGCGTTCACTGTGATCGGCGACAATGGCATTCTGAGTTTCGAAACCAACCCGTGGCAGCCCATTGAGGGCCGCAGCACGCTCAAATGGTCGCCGTTCGACGGCGCCGAGGAGCTGATCCATGTCGAGGATCCCCATGACGCGTTCTATCACCAAACGAAGCTGGTCGAGCATCATGTCGCACGGTCCGACCGCGAAGCCGCGCGCCCGTCGCCCCGGCATCGTGACAGCTGGGAGATCATGGAGTTTCTCACCAATTGGGAAGCCTCCTGCCGCGCAGCCCTGACAGACTAAAATGGGTTTTCAGGACAGAACGCAAAAGCCCCGGCACATTGGCCGGGGCTTTCTTTTTTAGAGCTCCAGTCAGAGCCGCGTTGGCGCTGTCTGTGATCAGCCATTCATACGAATGGTTTCGTTCTTGGGATCATAGGGGCTGTCACAGGTCACGACCGCATCCCACAGCTTGTCCAGCATCTTGACCTTCAGCTTGGTGCCTTCGACCGCGACGTCAGGTTTCACGTAGCCCATGCCGATGGATTTCTCGAAGGCCACCGAATAACCACCGGAGGTGAGGCGGCCAACGCGGGTGACGCCGTCCTCAGCATAGAGCGCCTCATGGCCCCAAGGATCGGCATCTTCCGGCCCGTCGATCAGCAGGGTGCAGCATTTCACGCGCACGCCAGTCTCAACCAGCTTGTCCTTGCCGTGGAAGTCTTTCTCCAGATCAACAAAGCGCGGCAGGTCGGCCTCAAGCGGGGTCGCGTCGCGGCCCAGCTCGTTGCCGAAGGCGCGGTAGGATTTCTCCTGACGCAGCCAGTTCTGGGCGCGCGCACCGACCAGCTTCATGCCGTGTTTCTCCCCCGCTTTCTCCAGCAGGTCGAACAGGTAGTTCTGCATCTCGATCGGGTGATGCAGCTCCCAGCCGAGTTCACCAGTATAGGCCACACGGATCGCATTGACGGGGCACATGCCCAGTTCGATCTGACGGGCCGACAGCCAGGGGAACCGCTTGTTCGACAGCGCGGTTTCGGGGTCGGCGTCGACGATCACCTCTTTCAGCACATCGCGGGATTTGGGCCCTGCGATGGCAAAGACGCCCCACTGGGTGGTCACATCCTGGATCTCGATGTAGCCGAACTCTTCCATCTTATCCTCGGCGGCCTTGCGCAGGAAGTCGGCGTCATATTCGGACCATGCACCGGCGGAGACGAGATAGTAGTTGTTCTCGCCGTTGCGCACGATGGTGTATTCGGTGCGGGTGGTGCCGAATGCGGTCAGCGCATAGGTCAGGTTGATGCGGCCGACCTTGGGCAGTTTGTTACAGGTGAACCAATCGAGGAACTGGGTGGCACCGGGGCCCTTGACGACATGTTTGGTGAAGGCAGTAGCATCCACCAGACCAACACCTTCGCGGATGGCCTTGGCTTCATCCACAGCATGCTGCCACCAGCCGCCACGACGGAAGGAGCGGGCGTCGTGGTCGAAGGTTTCCGGCGCATCAACGGGGCCGAAATAGTTCGGGCGTTCCCAGCCGTTGACCCAGCCGAACTGTGCGCCGCGGGCCTTCTGGCGGTCAAACGCGGGTGCTGTACGCAGCGGGCGGGCTGCGGGGCGTTCTTCGTCCGGGTGGTGCAGGATGTAGACGTGCTCATAGCACTCTTCGTTCTTGCGGGCCGCGAACTCGGTGGTCATCCAGTTGGAGGAATAGCGTTTCGGGTCGAGCGACGCCATGTCGATCTCGGCCTCGCCATCGACCATCATCTGCGCCAGGTAGTAGCCGGTGCCGCCAGCCGCGGTGATGCCGAAGGAGAAGCCTTCTGCCAGCCACATATTGCGCAGACCCGGTGCCGGGCCGACCAGCGGGTTGCCGTCGGGGGTGTAGCAGATCGGGCCGTTGAAATCGTCCTTGAGGCCAGATTCGGCGCAGGAGGGCACGCGCTCTGCCATCGCCATATACTGGTCGGCAATCCGGTCCAGATCCAGTGGGAACAGGTCCGCCCGGAAGCTGTCGGGCACGCCATGCTCAAAGCGCGCGGGCGCGCCGTGCTCATAGATGCCAAGGATCCAACCGCCACGCTCCTCGCGGGCATAGGATTCATTATCGGCGTCGCGGATCACCGGGTGCTCGGGGTTGCCTGCTTCGCGCCATTTGACCAGCTCGGGGTCCTTGTCCATGACAATGAAGGTGTGCTCGACCGGGATCGCCGGCATCTTGATGCCCAGCATCTTGGCGGTGCGCTGCGCGTGGTTTCCGGAGGCGGTGACAACATGTTCGGCGGTGATCACGACTTTCTCGTCGCTCTCGATCAGGTTGCCGCCCTTCTCGATCATCTTGGTGCAGGTGACTTCCCAGTGGGTGCCGTTCCAGTGGAAATCGTCGGCCTGCAGCTTACGGTGGATCTCAACGCCGCGCTGACGGGCCCCCTTGGCCATCGCCTGGGTCACGTCTGCGGGGTTAATGTAGCCGTCTTCGGTATGGTAGATCGCGCCCTTCAGATCGCCGGTCTCGATCAGCGGCCAGCGTTCCTTGATCTGATCCGGGGTCAGCCATTCATAGTCCACGTCGCAGGTTTCTGCGGTGGAGGCATAGAGCATGTATTCGTCCATGCGATCCTGAGTCTGGGCCATACGCAGGTTGCCCACCACGGCAAAGCCAGCGTTGAGGCCGGTTTCTTCCTCAAGGGTCTTGTAGAAATCGACCGAGTATTTGTGGATATGGGTGGTCGCATAGGACATGTTGAACAGCGGCAGGAGGCCCGCCGCGTGCCATGTCGAACCGGAGGTCAGCTCATCACGCTCAATCAGCATGACGTCGTCCCAGCCTGCTTTGGCAAGGTGATAGGCGATCGAGGTGCCGACAGCGCCACCGCCGACGACCAATGCTTTGACTTGGGTTTTCATGGGCCCGCTCTCCGGAAAATGATGACTCGTTTGCAGGGAGTTATGCCCCGCCTGCAAATTTCGCGCCAAATCCATCCGACCCAAAACATGACAAAACCGACCTAGCGTCGCCCTGAATGCAGGTTTCTGTCCGCCCTCTGTCGGTTTTCGTGGTCATGGCCCCGATTTGCCGCTTGGGTTTGCACAGGCCGCGATGCGCATGGCTTTGGTCCGGTCGGGGCACTGCCCTGCCGGAGTGTCGTTCTCTTATACTCTGCTGCGGCCGTTTGGTCGGTGCTGCAATACGGCCAGAATAACGAACAATAAGAAGTGGCGGCGCCGCCAGATGCGGAGGCGGGACGGGGCCATCTGCCCCGCACGCTGAACGTCGGTTGTGCGTGCCCCTGCCAAGGGCCCTGTTCCAAAGTGCCGGGGATGTCAGTCCCGGCAGTGATCGCGATCAGCTCAGATCATGACAGCTTCAGATTGGGCAAACGTAAGCCCAGCGTGCGGCAGCTTCGCAACGGGCCGCCTTCTGCACCTGCAAGGGCAGCGCCGTGAGTATTTCAGGAAAGGTGACAGAGCGAGGTCCGTCCTGTCACCTTTCTCTAAATACTCAAATTCCGCCGTCAGACTGGCGCGCGGCGCTGCCGGCAGGCAGACTTCAGATCTCCAGGATCTTGCCGGGATTGAGGATATTCTCGGGGTCCAATGCCGCCTTGATCGCGGCCATATAGCGGGTGGTCTCGCCCAGTTCCTGCTGCAGATAGGGGCGTTTGCCCTGACCGATACCGTGTTCCCCGGTGCAGGTGCCCTCCATGGAGATCGCCAACTCATTCAGCCAGCCGACATAGGCATCTGCGGCCTCCCGTTCCTCGGCGCTGTCCATATCTATCAACAACAACGCGTGGAAATTGCCGTCGCCCACATGGCCGACCATCGGCGCTAGGAGGTCCATCTCTTCGGCTTTCGAGCGCGCAGCGCTGACACATTCGGCGAGTTTCGAGATTGGCACGCAGACATCGGTGGAGATCCCCCTGGCGCCGGGGCGCAGCTGCAGGCTGGCCCAATACATATCGTGGCGCGCCTGCCAAAGCTTGCTGCGCTCCTCAGCGGTGGAGGTCGCCGCGATATCAAAACCGCCGAATTCCTCAGCGATCTGGGCGAAGGTATCCGCCTGTTCCACCACGCCCGCCTCTGAGCCGTGGAACTCCAGCAGCAACAGCGGCATTTCCGGCAGGTCGAGGCCGGAATAGGCGTTGGCGGCGCGCACGCTCATCTCGTCCAGCAATTCGATCCGGGACACCGGGATGCCGTATTGGATGGTCATCATCACCGCGCGGCAGGCGTCATCCACACTGCGGAAGGCACAGCGCGCCGAGCGGATCGCCTCCGGGATGCCCTGCAGCCGCAGGGTCAGTTCGGTGATCAGGCCCAGCGTGCCTTCGCTGCCGACCAGAAGGCGGGTCATGTCATATCCGGCCGAGGATTTCTTGGCCCGCTGGGCGGTGCGGATCACCCCGCCGTCTGCCATCACCGCCTCAAGCGCCAGTACATTGTCCTTCATCGTGCCATAGCGCACCGCATTGGTGCCGGAGGCGCGGGTCGCGGCCATACCGCCAAGCGAGGCATTGGCGCCGGGATCAATCGGGAAGAACAGCCCCTGATCGCGCAGATAGGTGTTGAGCTGCTCGCGGGTCACCCCCGGTTGCACCACCACATCCAAGTCTTCGGCATGGACCGCAAGGATCTTGTCCATCCGCATCATATCCACGCAGATCCCGCCCGCGGGGGCGTTGACATGCCCCTCTAGCGAAGTGCCGGTGCCATAGGGGATCACCGGGACGCCGTAGTCGGCGCAGGTCCTGACGATTTCTGCGACCTCATCGGTGGAGGTCGGAAAGACCACCGCATCCGGTGGCTGATTGGTGATCCATGTGGTGGTGTGGCCATGCTGCTCGCGGATCGCCTGCCCGGTCTGCAGCTGCTCACCAAAGCGTTGTTTTAACACGTCAATCACCGCGTTGATACCGGTCTCATTGCGCGGCAATGCTGTGGCCTGCACCATGGTCTTATCCCCCTGAATAGGCGCGTGCCGGACGATTGCCCGGAACTTCACCTGTTAACTTACACAGCGGTGCAAAGGTCCAGCAATACCCAGTAGTCGGTAGGATATCGGACGCCCGGCCAGATGTGGCCGGGCGGCGATGTCATTCGCCAAGTGCGATGCCTTCGCGGCGCGGATCTGCGCCACCTTTCAGCCCGTCACCGATTTCGATCACATGCAGACCAGAGGTCAGGTCGCGGGCGTTGACCTCAAACCCCATATCGATGAGCGGCTGAGCCATCTCCTCGGCGCGGGTGCCCGCCTCCACATCATAGGTGCCAAAGCGGTTCACCGCATGGGGCAGCGCCACCGCCTGCTGCACATCCATGCCCCAATCGGCCCAGGCGATGATCGTCTTGGCGACATAGCCGATGATGCGGCTGCCACCGGGGGAGCCTACGGTAAGCACCGGCTCCCCATCCTTCAGCACAATGGTGGGCGCCATGGAGGAGCGGGGGCGTTTGCCCGGCTCCAACCGGTTGGCAATCGGCACCCCGTCGCGATGGGTGCGGAAGGAGAAATCCGTGAGCTCGTTGTTGAGCAGAAACCCCGCCGCCATCAGCCGCGAGCCAAAACCGTTTTCGATGGTGGTCGTCATCGACAGCACATTGCCATATTGATCGACGATGGAGATATGCGAGGTCGAAGGCAATTCAATCGACTCATCATCGGCCAGCAGCAGCGCATGGTCAAATTCCGGCGCGCCTGCGTTCACCTCCGGCAGGGCGTCATCGCCGCTGAGCAGCGTGGCGCGCGTTTCGAGGTAGTCCTGCGCCACCAGCCCCTGTGTCGGCATCGGCACAAAGTCGCTATCGGCCATGTACCGCCCCCGGTCGGCAAAGGCGAGCCGCGAGGCATCGCCGATCAGGCGCCAGGCATCAGGGTTATCTGCGCCCAGTTCCGCCAGATCGTAGTTGCCGAGCATGCCGAGGATCTGCCCCACGGTCAGCGCCCCGGACGAAGGTGGCCCCATGCCGCAGGCCTCAAACGCGCGATAGGCCACACAGACGGCGGGGCGTTCCTTCACCTGATAAAGCGCCAGATCCATCGCTGAGAGAACGCCGGGATTGCCCTCGGCGCCGCGCACCGCGCTGGTGATCGCCTCGGCCACGGGGCCAGAATAGAACCCGCGCGCGCCCTCCGCTGCGAGACGGCGCAGGGTATCGGCATAGGCGGGGTTCTTCAGCATGCTGCCCACCGCCAGCGGCGTGCCACCGGGCAGGAAGTAATCGGCGGTATCCGACCAGCGCGACAGGCGGTCGGCGTCTTTTTCGATCAGACCGGCCAGCCGGGGTGAGATGGCAAAGCCGTCTTCGGCCAGATCAATGGCTGCGGTAAACAGGCCGGGCCAGGCGGCACGGCCCCAGCGCCGATGCGCGGCTTCTAGCAAGGCAGGCGTGCCGGGGGTGCCGACAGAGCGGCCACCGACCACGGCATCGTAGAATTTCAACGGCTCGCCTGCGTCGTCCTGAAACAGCGTCGGCGTGGCTGCCAGCGGCGCGGTCTCGCGGCCATCCAGTGTGGTCACTTCGCCCGTGGCCGCATCATACCAGACCAGAAATGCCCCGCCGCCAAGGCCTGAGGACTGCGGCTCTACCAGCCCCAGAACGGTCTGCACGGCCACCATGGCATCCGCAGCGGTCCCGCCTGCGCGCAGCACCTCTGCCCCCGCTGCCACCGCATGAGGGTTGGCGGCGGCCACCATCCAAT
Organism: Phaeobacter sp. HS011; assembly: GCF_018101215.1. Taxonomy (NCBI): domain Bacteria; kingdom Pseudomonadati; phylum Pseudomonadota; class Alphaproteobacteria; order Rhodobacterales; family Roseobacteraceae; genus Phaeobacter; species Phaeobacter sp. HS011. The sequence continues at coordinate 118,941 of NZ_JAGEUF010000009.1, forward strand.
TGTCAGCCGTGACCGGGGTGCCTTCTTCCTTGGCCCCGATGGCGGCGGCGACCTCCGCGCTGATGGCCGCGAACCCGGCATCTGCGGTTTCGGCGGCGCCTTCCGGCGCGACGGCATCTGCCGCTTCCTGTGCCCAAGCGGGTGTAGCTGCCAGCAGTATGCCGGCCCAGAACAGATGTTTCATAACGTCGCCTCCCTTAATATGACGGGCTGCGTCAGCAACCCTAGAGCATGGACGGCACGACCTGATCCGGTGGCCGGTGGCCGTCCTCGAATGTCTTGATATTCAAAAGAACTTTTTCACCCATCTCGAGACGCCCTTCGAGGGTGGCAGAGCCCATATGCGGCAGCAGCACGACATTTTCCAATTCGCGCAGGCGCGGGTTGATGTCGGTGCCGTGTTCATAGACGTCGAGACCTGCACCCGCGATTTCGCTGCTGCGCAACATCCGTGTCAGCGCGTGTTCATCAATCACTTCCCCGCGCGAGGTGTTGACGATCACCGCATCCGGTTTCATCAGTTTCAGGCGCCGTGCGTTCATCAGATGGAAGGTCGACGGCGTGGAAGGGCAATTGATGGACAGCACATCCATCCGCGCCACCATCTGATCAAGACTTTCCCAATAGGTGGCCTCAAACCGCTGCTCGATCTCCGGGCGCAGGCGGCGGCGGTTGTGATAATGGACCTGCATGCCAAAGGCCGCTGCGCGTTTGGCCACCGCCTGACCGATACTGCCCATGCCCAGAATGCCCAGACGCCGCCCCGCAAGCCGCCCGCCCAAGAGCGCCGTCGGTGACCAACCCTGCCAGTCACCTTTTTGCATGACGGCGAGGCCTTCGGGGATGCGGCGCACCACCGCCATGATCAGCGCCATCGCCATATCGGCGGTATCATCGGTCAGCACGCCCGGCGTGTTGGACACCAGAATGCCGCGCTGGCGCGCCGTTGCCACATCAATATGATCAACCCCGGCGCCATAGTTGGCGATCAGTTTCAGCCGGTCTCCAGCCTGTGCCAGCAATGCCGCATCAATGGTGTCGGTCACCGTCGGCACCAGCACGTCGGCATCCTTCAGCGCGGTCGCCAGTTCGGCCCGGCTCATCGGCGTGTCGTCCTCGCGCAAGCGCACATCGAACAATTCGCTCAACCGGGTTTCAACCGGCTCCGGCAACCGTCGCGTTACGACAACACTCAGACGTTCTCTTGCCACTGCTGCTCTCCCTCGGCTTTGCAATCTCTCTGGCCTCATGGCATCGTGGCGCAGGACGCGGGCAGGCACAAGAACCATCCCGCGCCTCGGCCCATCTGACGCGGCTTTCTTTTTTCAGACCTCATCGCACCCGGACATCAGATCAGGGGCAGGTCGGCAAAAAAACGCAGCGCTTTCGGATTGGTCAGGCAGGTAACAGGCAGCAAAAAAGAAGCGAGCAGGCAGTGAACATTTCGGCATCTTATCTGCGGTCCCGGCTGGCCGTGGTCGCCATGATCATGATTGCAATGACCGGGGCGCTCATCCCGGTCGAGGGCGCCGCGCGCGATGAGCGTGGTCCGGTCACCAATCTGCCCCTTCCCCGCTTCGTGTCGATGAAAGCCGCAGAGGGCAATGTGCGCCGTGGCCCCTCCCTCACCCATAAGATCGACTGGGTGTTCAAACGGCGCGGCATGCCGCTGGAGATCACCGCTGAATATGGCCATTGGCGCCGCGTCCGTGACCGCGATGGTGCGGGCGGCTGGGTGCATTATGCGCTGCTCTCCGGTGCCCGAACCGTGCTGATCGAAGAGGACATGCTGACGGTTCATGCCCGCCCCGACAGCGGCGCGCCGGTCACGGCCGCCTTTGAGCTGGGCGTGGTGGCCCGATTGGGCAAATGCGAAGTCAGCTGGTGTTCAATTTCCGCCGGCGGCTATCGCGGCTGGGCGCCCAAGGAAAAACTCTGGGGCGTGGCCCCGGATGAGCTGCGCGACTAACGCCCTCGCCGTATCAGGCAATCGCCTGCACCGGCCGGATCGCCAGACAGGTGCCACCAAGATCACGAAAGCTCTTCTGCCGGCAGGAAAACACCAGAATTTGCAGATCATTGGCCTGTAGCGTCAGCGCATCAAACAGCGCCTCGATGCGGGCATCATCAGTATAAACCAGCGCATCATCCAGTATGACTGGAATGTCCCTGCCGGATTTGGCCAGCAACCGGGCAAAGGCCAGCCGCACCATCAGCGCCAGTTGCTCCTGTGTGCCGCCTGACAGCTGGGTCAGCTGTTCCTCTGCCGCGCCGCGCGCCAGCTGGCTGGGCAGCACGCTGTCGGCATCGACCTGCACCTGCGCCTCAGGCCAGAGCCTGCGCAACAGCGGCGTCAACTCTGCCATCAGAGGCCCAAGATATTGCGCCTGAGCACCCGCCTGCGCGGCCTCCAGCGCCTGATCAAGACGGCGCAGGGTGGCCACTTCGAAATGCAGGGCCTGCTGTCGGGCCTCCGCGACGGCCAGCTGGTCGGTCACCTCGGCCAGCTCCTCCTCAACCGCGTGACTGGCATGGGCGCTGATACGCGCGTCCAAGACGGCCAGATCGCGCGCCAAATCCTGCAATCGGCTCTGTGCGGTCTCCACCACCGAGCGGGCCCGCTGACAGGCGGCGCGGGCCTGTTCCAGATCCGGGGCGGCAGCGGTCAGCCGGGCATCTTCGGCGCGGGCGTCAGTGACGGTCTGCTCCAAAGCAGGCATCTCGGCCCTGAGAGCGGCCAGCTCTGTTGTGGCGGTTTCCGTCTCGCCAAGGGCCTGCGTGGCGCGGTCAAGATCGGCCTCCGCCGCTTTGGCCTCAGCAAGGGCGCCATGTGCGGATTGCTGGGCGGCGCCCTCCTCGGTGCGCGCTTTGGCGAGATTGGCCTCCGCGCGCGTCTGAACGGCCTCCGCCTCCGCCAGTGCCGCCTCCAGGGTGGAGCGATCCGGCAGCGGGTCGCAGGTGGCGGTGATCTCCTGCTCTTGCTGCGGGTCAGCACCACCGGGCAGGGCCGCGATCGCTGACACCAGAGCCTCGCGCCCCTCGGGGGCAAGTGCGCGCTGGGTGGCTTCGCCTTCCTTCAGCCGGGTGGTGGCGGCAAGGCGCGCCTGATGGGCGGCACGGGCCTGTGCCAAGGTCTCAAAATCCAGTTGTCCAAGTGCCGTTGCCAGCGCGGTTTCGGCCTCGGATACAGCCCCGGCGGCATCACTGCGCGCAGGATGCAGCGTGACCGTGGCAAGGCCCGGAACCTCAAGCTCACCGCCATCCGGCAACGCAATCTCGTCCCCCTCCTCGAAATTCTCACCGTTGAGGCGCAGCGTTGCGGTGCGGCCGGGCAGATACCGGACGCTGAGGGCCGCCGCAGAGGCGGCGCGGGCGTGCTGCGCCAGAGTGACGGCCTGCGCCAGATCCTCCAATTGGGCGAGCGCATCCGCATCGACGCCCTGCCCGGCCTGCTGGCGATCTTTGGCCAGTTCGGTCTGGCGCGCATCAAACTGTGCCAGACGCTCGCCCAGCTCCGTGCGACGCAGCTGCGCCTGTTCTGCGGCTTGCGCATGCAGGGCCGCCGCCACGGATTTCCGTGCCCGGGCGACACTGTCGCGGGCCTGCGCAGCCGTCGCCTCCGCCTGTTTCAGCTGCTGGGCCGCCTCTGCGGCCTGATCTGCGGCCCCGTCACGCCGCTCTGCTGCCTGCATCAGGGCTGTGGTGGCGCGGGCGTGATCGGCAAGGCGGGCGGTCTGTGTTTCGATCCGGGCTGCCTGCCCGTCGCGCTGCAACACGGCGAGATCAAGCGCGCGACGGGCTTGCTCGCATTTCTCGCGGTGACGTTCGGCGGCGGCCAGCGCGGTTTCGGCGTGCCTTAACCGGGACTGGCGGGCGGCAGTTTCCTCCGGCGCGGCAAGCTCCGCCTGTTCGCGGCGCAAGAGTTGCCGCTGATCCAGCAGTTGACGCAGATCGGCGACCTGCCCGGTCAGCGCATCGCGCCGCTCAGAGAGCACGGCCACGCGGGCTTCCACCTCAGCGAGTGGGCCGCCCTTGCGGGCGCCACGGCTGGTGACCATGCGGTCGAGATCGCTGCGCAGACGGCGGCGCAGGCGTTCCATCTGCTGCCCGCCGGTCACGGCCTCCACCTCGCCACTGAGGGACGACATCAGATCGCGCCGCGCCTCCAGCGTGTCCTTGGCATCGGCGAAATCGGTCAGCCCCTGCCGCAGCCAGAGCATCCCCACCGGACCCTCCTTTGGCGGGGCGATGAGGTCGCGCAGCCAGGCCTCTGCCGCGTCGGCCTGATGCAGGAGCGTCCCCTCGCGCCAAATGCGCGCGGTGCCTTTGCCTGCTGATTTGGTAAAGCTTTTGGCGATGCGAAAATGACTATCCTGATGGGTCAGTTCGACCTCGACCTCAGGGTCGCCACCCGCATGAGGTGCCAGCGCGCGCACCTCTTTGTCCCAGGATTTCGCATCCTTGAAGAACAACGCGTGCAGAGCGTCAAAGATGGTGGATTTACCCTGCTCGTTCGGCGCGCTCAGCAGGTTGAGACCGGGGCCGATACCGGTGATTTCCACCGGGTCGACAAAGCGGCGTACATTGGTCAGGCGAATGGAGGTGAGCTTCATTCCGCGCCCTCCCGCACGGCAGCATAGAGCCGATTCAGCGCGGCAGCGGCTACATCGCGGGCCTCCTCGGCGAGGGTGCTGTTCTGACTTTCGGCCGTCAACGCCTCAGCAGCGACACGCAGCGCGCCAGAGGTGGCAATCTGGTCCAGATCCTCGGTCCGGTGTTCGATCCGCACTCCCTCCTCATCAAGGCTGAGATGGCAAAACGCCGGAGCCTGCTCTTCAATAAAGCGCAACAGCTGCATGTGCTGATCTGCGGTGACCCAGCCCCGTGCGCGAATGCGGATCAGACAGTTGGGCCAGTCCTGCGGATCATCCGGCAGCGCCTCCCTGATGAGGGCACCGATATCCTGCCCCGGCGCCAGATCAAGCGCGAGATCCTGCCAGTGGTACTGTCCCACCTCAATCTGGCGCAGCTGTGGTGACTGGCCCGCGCCCGGCAGATCCACCAGAAGACAACTGCCGCGCCCCGGATGTTTGAAGCGATCCCGCTCCGGCGTGCCGGGGTAGCGGCTGTGGGCGTTCAGGGTGAAATCGCCATGCCAGTCGCCCAGTGCCAGATAATCCAGCCGGGCACTGCTGGCGCGGGTGGTGGCGATGGTCTCTGCCCCGTTTTGATCGCGGTCGAAATCCAGCACGGCACCATGGGCCAAGCCGATGCGCAGATGCCCCTCCGGCGTCTCGACGCTGTCCATCCAGGTGGTGCGATCCTGCCCGGCAAAACGGCGTTCACAGGGGGTGGGCAGCAGCGTGGCACCGGGGGCGATCTCAACCGGCGTGGGCTGCATCAGCAGATGCACATTCTCCGGCGCGTGGCGTGCCATTTCCGCCCAGAGCGGCTCTGCTGCACCGCTGTCGTGGTTGCCGGGGATGATCCACCATTGCACCGGATCCGCTGCCGCCATCGCGGCCAGCGCCTGCCGGATCACCCGCGCCGATGGGGTTTCGGTGTCAAAGAGATCTCCCGCAATCAGCACATGTCCGGCACCCTCAGCGCTGGCGACCTGCGCCAGCCGTGCCAATGCCCCCTGCCGGGCCTGTTGCAGCGCGGCGCGGGTTTCCTCATCAAACTGGCCAAACCGCTTGCCCAGATGCAGATCAGAGGTGTGCAGCAGGCGCAGACTGGTCATGCGGGGCAAGGTCCTTTGAAGCGGTAGAGAGAGCTGGGTGGAATGCAGAAGTGACAGAGCCGCGCCGGGGCGTCAACGCCGTCTCCGCGCAAGCATCGCAGCTACGCGCATGAGGGGCGGGGTGAAACCATTGACAGAGTGTGACTGACGCGGCAAAAATATTGGATATTTTTCAAAATAGGGATCAAAGCATGTTTGGTCGGCGCGCACGCTCGGAGGAAGATACGGTTGTCGCTGTGCTGGCCGCAGCGCTGCGTCGGGACATCTCCTTTGGTGTGCTGCGCCCTGATCAGAAGCTGAAAATCGAGGCACTGCGCCAGACCTATGGCGGCTCCAACCACTCCATGCGCGAAACCCTGCGGATGCTCAGCGCCGAGGGGTTAGTGGAGGCCACCGCCCAGCGCGGCTTTCGCGTGACCTCCGCAACTGAGGACGATCTGCGGGACATTCTCTTCATGCGGCTGGAGGTGGAGCGGCTGGGCCTGCGGCTGGGGCTGCAGCGCAGCGATGTACAGTGGGAGGGCCGGGTTCTGGCCGCCCATCATGCGCTGCGCCGCACAGAAGAGGCACTGCTGAAAGAGGCCAATGATGCGCTGGCGCTGGACTGGGACATGGCCTGTCGGAGCTTTGCCGCAGTGCTGGTGGAGGCCGCGCAATCGCCCCGGCTGTCGGATATGCAGCTGAAATTCTACGACCAGTCGCGCCGGTTCCGGCTGGCACTTCTGCGGGAGGGGCGGCTGGATTTTACCGCCCGCGCACAGCAACAACAGGCGCTGGTGGAGGCGGTTCTGGCGCGCAACACAAATGCCGCCGTGGCGGCGCTGGAGACCTATGTGACGGGTGACATGATGACCGGCACGAGGAGCGTCTGACCCTGCCCGCGCCACGTGGGAACAGCAAACATTGGTGCCCGGATTGGTCCGGCACGACAATCACGAAGAGGGAGGATTAAGACATGACCCATTGGACACGCCGCCGCGCGCTTGCGGCTCTTGGCAGTGCGGGCGCCGTTGCAGGGCTGGCAACACCGGCGCTGGCGAGCAAGCGCAAGATCGTGCTGGGGGCGCTGCGCTTTACCAGCCATTCGGCGAGCTTCATTGCGCAGGAGCGTGGCTATTTCGCCGATGCGGGGCTGGATGTGGAGCTGCGGTTTTTCCAGGCGGCGGCACCGATGTCGGTGGCGATTGCGTCGGGCGACGTCGACTATGCCGTCACCGCGATGTCGGGCGGGCTGATCTCGCTCGCGGACAAGGGCGCGATCAAGGTAATCGGCGGCGCCTTGTCGGAGGAGCCGGGCATTGACGGGCAGAAGATCCTGGTCTCAGACGCGGCCTATCAGGCGGGCATCACCAGCCCTGCGGCGCTGGACGGTAAGAGCTTTGGCATGACCACGGCGGGATCGTCGTTCCACTACATGGGCTCGCGGATGGCGCAGAAGGAAGGTGTGTCACTGTCCTTCAAGCCGCTGCAAAAGGTCGGGGCGATCATCGGCGCGCTGAAATCAGGGCAGATTGATGCCTGGTCGATCGTGCCCCATATCGCCAAGCCGCTGGCGGGATCGGGCGCTGTGCATATCATTGGCGATGTGGCGGACTATCTGCCCGACTATCAGGTGACGACGGTGTTCACCTCGGCCAGCAACGCCAGCGGGGAACAGCAGATGACCGGCGATTTCCTGAGCGCCTACAGCCGCGGAGTGGCGGATTACAACGCCACCATGATCGACCGGGCCAGCGGTGATGCAGGCGTCGATCAGATGGTCGATCTGATCCACAAATATGTCTACGCAGATCGCCCCCGCGAGAAAGCCGCCAAGTCGATCATCAATGGCACCATGCGCCTGAACGAAGGGGCGGCGCTGAACACCGCCTCGCTGGCGGACCAGCTGGCCTGGTTCCAGTCCGAGGGTTTGGTTGGCAGCGATATCACGCTCGATACCGTGGTGGATCCCAGCTACGTCGACACCATCGGCTGACCTTTGTGCCGGGGCGCCCTGCCCCGGCTCATCCTCTTGCGGAGCAACATCATGGATATTCGCCTGTCTGAGGTGGGTCATGCCTATGACAATGTCGCCGTACTACGCGACATCACACTGGATATTCCCAGCGGCAAGATTGTCTGCATCGTCGGTCCCTCGGGGTGTGGAAAATCCACCCTCCTGCGGTTCATCGGCGGGTTGGAACGCCCCACCCAAGGCGAGGTCCTGCAGGTGGGGCAGCCGCCCGAGGGCAGCCTTAATCCGCTGACTTATGTGTTTCAGGATTTTGCTTTGCTGCCCTGGCGCACGGTCCGGGGCAATATCAGTCTCGTGCTGGAGGACCACGGCATTCGCGGCGCGGCGGCAGCGCGGATCATCGACGATGTTCTGGCGCGCACCAAGTTGAGCGATTTTGCCGGGGCGCTGCCCAAACAACTGTCGGGCGGGATGAAGCAGCGAGTGGCGATTGCGCGGGCATTGGCGGTGAACCCGGCAGTGATGCTGATGGATGAGCCGCTGTCGGCGCTGGACAGCCAGACGCGTGAGTTGCTGATGGATGATCTGGTGGCACTGTGGACGCGTACGCCCTTCACCGCCGTCTATGTGACCCATAATCTGGCCGAGGCGGTGCGTCTGGGCCATGCCATCGTGGTCCTGTCGCGCCGTCCGGGTCAGATCCGAGAGATCGTGCATCTGGACACGCCGCTGGCCGAGCGTGAGTTTGGCGATGCTGATCTGGAACAGAAGCAGAAATACCTGTGGCAGCTGATGCGTGACGAGGCGCGGGCGGCAGATGCGGAGCTGATGAATGTCTGACACCCGAATGGCCACAGTGCAGCCTGCCCCCAGCACGCAGACGCCCCAGCCACATGCGCCCGTGCGCCCGGTCCAGTTTCGCGGTGGCGGCTTTGCCCCCCGTGGCGGGCGCTGGGTGGGCGGGCTGGTCTTTGTACTGCTGTTGCTTCTGGCCGAATTTGGCACCCGTCAGGGCTGGATTTCCAATCTGACCCTGCCGCGCCCCAGCGATGTGCTGGCCACATTGCAGGAACTCTATGCATCCGGCCTGCTGTGGACCCATGTCAGCGTCTCGCTGTCGCGATTGGTTGTGGGCGCGGCCTTGGGGGCCAGCGTCGGCATTGGCGTCGGGCTGATGATCGGGCTGTTTTCCTATGTGCGTGCCGGGCTGGTGCCCTTGGTCGCCGCGTTGTTCCCGATCCCGAAAATCGCGCTGTTGCCTTTGTTTGTGATCTGGTTCGGCATTGATGAAGCCTCGAAATATGCGCTGATCGCCTTTGGCACCTTTACCCCCACGGTGGTCGCCACCTATGGCGCGGTGGACAATGTGGACCGGACCCTGATCCGCATGGGCCAGAGCTTTAATCTGTCGTGGCTGTCGATTGTGCGCAAGATCGTGCTGCCGGGGGCGATGCCTGGTATCCTGTCGGGGCTGCGCATCAGTCTGGCCATTGCCATTATCCTGCTGGTGGCGGCTGAAATGCTGGGGGCAGAGCATGGCATTGGTGCGTATATTCTAGAGGCCGGGTCGCTCTATGATCTGGAACGGCTGTTTGCCGGTGTGGCAATCCTCTCAATCCTGGGTGTGCTCGTCAGCAGCCTGATCGGGCTGGTAGAACGCCGCCTGTTGCGCTGGCGCGGCTAGCGATGTGCGAGGCCAATACGGGACAAATTGCCCATATTGGCGGCATATCATCCCAATAATCTCAAAAGCGCGGCAATCTGCGCCCTACAAAGCCCATGTCGGCAATTGCACCTGCGCGCGACCTGATTTACACGGGGAGCCATATGAATGGCTGTTGTCCGTGCGGGCTGCCGGTCTGTCAGAGCAGATCTGACACAGAATGACCGCCCCCGCGTCCAAGCTGGACCGCAGCACCCCGTCCATCCGGTGCAGCGTCAATCGCTCACCCAAGTTTCCGATATCGCTGAAAAAAGGTTGTGGAATATGGCAGAAAATTCGACCCCCGATATTTTGTATACCATCGTAGACGAAGCCCCCGAGCTGGCCAGCGCCTCTCTGTTGCCGATCATCCGCAGCTTTGCCGCGGCGGCAGGTGTCTCCGTTGGAACCAAGGACATCTCGCTGGCGGGCCGCATTCTTGCGACCTTCCCCGAAGCGTTGAGCGACGCCCAGCGTCAGAGCAACGATCTGGCCGAATTGGGCCAGCTGGTAAAAACCCCCGAAGCCAATGTCATCAAGCTGCCGAATATCTCGGCCTCGGTACCGCAGCTGACCGCCGCGATTGCCGAGTTGCAGGCGCAGGGGTTTGGCATTCCTGACTACCCGGCAGATCCTGCAACGGATGCGGAAAAAGAGATCCGCGCGCGCTATGACACCATCAAGGGCTCGGCTGTGAACCCGGTGCTGCGCGAAGGCAACTCGGACCGTCGCGCCGCCCGCGCGGTGAAGAATTTTGCTCAGAACAACCCGCATTCGATGGGCAAATGGTCTGCAGACAGCAAAACCAAAGTGTCGTCGATGCCCGCCGATGATTTCTATGCCAACGAAGTCTCCGCCACCATTTCTGCGGCGCAGGCCGGGACCGCGAAGATCGAATTCGTCGGCAAGGACGGCGCGGTTACCGTGCTGAAAGACAGCTGGCCGCTGGAAGAGGGCACCGTTGCCGATGCGACCTTCATGTCTGCCAAGGCGCTGTCGTCCTTCCTGAAGGATGCGATCGAAGACACCAAAGCCGATGGCACGATGTTCTCGCTGCACATGAAGGCCACCATGATGAAGGTCTCCGACCCGATCATCTTTGGCCACGCGGTAAAGGCATGGCTGGGTCCGGTCTGGGACAAATTCGGCGCTGAAATCGAAGCGGCTGGCGGCTCTGCCAATTCCGGCCTTGGCGCGGTTCTGGCAACCATCGACGGCCTGCCCAATGGCGATGCGATCAAGGCAGAGATCGCCACGCTGGACCGTCCGTCCATGTATATGGTGGACAGCGACAAGGGCATCACCAACCTGCATGTGCCGTCCGATGTGATCATCGATGCCTCCATGCCTGCGGTGATCCGGGCCGGCGGCAAGGGCTGGGACGAAGCGGGCAACAAGGGCGACACCAACTGCGTGATCCCTGACCGCTGCTATTCCACCGTCTATGATGAAAGCATCAATTTCTTCAAAGCCAATGGTGCGCTGGACGTGACCACCGCCGGTTCCGTCGCCAACGTCGGCCTGATGGCGCAGAAGGCTGAGGAATACGGCTCTCACCCGACCACGTTTGAGGCACCTGCGGATGGCACCATCCGTATCGTGCTGGCAAATGGCGAGACGCTGCATGCGCATGAGGTCGAGGCAGGCGATATCTGGCGTTCCTGCACCGTGAAAAAGGCCCCGATCGAGAACTGGATCGAACTGGCGATGGACCGTCAGCGTCTGACCGGCTCCGAGGCGATTTTCTGGCTGGACGAGAACCGCGCCCATGACGCAGAGCTGATCAAATACGTGACGCCCGCGCTGGAAGCGGCAGGCAAATCCGACCTGTTCCAGATCATGGCCCCGCGTGAGGCAACAGCCCAGTCGCTGAAAACCATCACTGCAGGCAAGGACAGCATCGCCATCACCGGCAACGTGCTGCGCGACTATCTGACCGACCTGTTCCCGATTCTGGAACTGGGCACCTCGGCCAAGATGCTGTCGATTGTGAAGCTGATGAACGGTGGCGGGTTGTTTGAAACCGGGGCCGGTGGCTCTGCGCCCAAGCACGTGCAGCAGCTGGTTGAGGAAAACCACCTGCGCTGGGATTCTATGGGTGAGTTCTGTGCGCTGGGTGAGAGCCTGAATTTCCTCGCCGACAGCAAAGGCAACGCCAAGGCTGGCGTGCTGGGTGCTGCTGCCGAGGCCGCGACGCAGGGCATTCTGGATCACAACCGCTCGCCCTCGCGCAAGGTGGGTGAGCCGGACAACCGCGCCAGCCACTACTGGTTTGCCCGTTACTGGGCCGAGGCGCTGGCCGCGCAGGGGGACGACGCCGAGCTGGCCGCGCATTTCGCGCCCATCGCCGCAGAACTGGCCGCCAAGGAAGAGGCGATCCTCGCCGAGCTGGCAGAGGTTCAGGGCAAGGCCGTTGATCTGGGCGGCTATTTCCACGCCGATCCGACAAAAACCGCCGCCGTGATGCGCCCCAGCGCGACCCTGAACGGCATCATCGGCTGATCACGCATTGGCGTGATTAGGGCTGCATACTGCCCTGAAACCATAAAAAACGCCCGGAGCGATCCGGGCGTTTTTTTCGTTCAGACAGCGAAGCCTCGGGGGGAGGTGTCAGGGCGAGCGGCACCCACGGGCGGGCGCCGCGGCCAGCGCGGATCAGCCGACCATGTCCAGCGCTTCGACCGGGTCGTCGCGTTTGGATCTCGCCGCCTCGACCAGCGCGCGGAAGAGGTTCAGATGGGCGGGCTGGTAGAACAGATGCTCAGGATGCCACTGCACGCCGACTGCAAACCGACGGCCCGGATCCTCGATCGCCTGCACCATGCCGGACTGATCGCGCCCGGTGACACGCAGCCCCTGCCCGAGGTTGCTGACCGACTGGCTGTGCAGGGCGTTGACCTTCAGCTCAGGCACCCCAAGGATACGCCGCAGTGTGCTGTTGTTGGTAATCGTGACCTTCTTGCGGGGGAGCACTGTCTTGTAGTTTTCCAATCCATAGAACGCATAGGCATCCTGATAGAGCGCGCCCCCGCGGGCCACATTCAGCATCTGCGCCCCGCGACAGATCCCTAAAAGGGGCACATCCTGTTGGGTTGCCTGCCGCACGATATCAGCCTCAAGCGCGTCGCGGTCGGGGTCCAGACGGACCTCCGGCATGATCTGCCCCTTGTAGAGCGTTGGCGCGATGTCGTCTCCGCCACCAATGACCACACCATCCACCTGCGCCAGATCGGCGGCGCGGTCGCTTTGCCAGCGCACGGCACGGCCACCGGCCAGCCAGATGTTCAGGGCCATCAGGGGAAAGATCCGCCAGCCGCTGCGGCGCGAGACGGTGACTGCAATGATCGGTTTCATGCGGCGTCTCCTCGTGCTGCGGTGTTCAGAACCTCGGCCGCGTGTTTGGCCCATTCGCGGTTCAGCAGCTGTTCGCTGCGCGGGCGGCCCTTCCAGGCCTTGATCAGTTGGTCCAGCCGAGCGTCGCGGGCGATCTGCTCCAGCTCTGCCCAGCGGTTCCATTCCTGGCTGATCGACCACCCCGGTTGCCCCAGACGGCAATCCGGCAGACGGTAGTGATAGGCCGGGCGCGCGGCGGTTTTGTCATCCTCGCCCAGCGCTTCGCGCACGCGATCCGGCGCGTAATCGGCCAGCAGTGGCAGCAGATCCAGCGCGTGGTTTCTATCCGCCGCATGGTCGAGATAGAGGTCGCAGAGCGCCTCCATTGTCTGTGGCGGGTGCTCACAGAGGGCATCAATCAGCGCCGCCGGATAGGGCGCGATAAAGGGCTGCAGCCGGCGCGACACGTCGATGCCCGGACTGCGGCGCAGCACCGGTTCCAGCAGAGCAAAGGCCGTAAGCACCGGTACGATGTGATCCGCCGTCATATCCGCAACTTCGACGTTCAGATGTACGCCAAAGCCGTTCAGCATACCGTCTTGCGTGCCCGTGGCCCCCGCCGCTGCCAGTTTTGAACACAGACGATCCAGCTGCGGCAGCTGCGATTGCGGCAGCGGTGGGGTCACGATTTCGACAGGGATCAGCGGCTCCGCGAGGGAGAACAGCGCCTTGCCCAGCCCGTGGACTTCGGTCCGGTACCGGCTGTCCAGATAGACCTCGACATCGCCCAGCCGGGTGTTCTTGACATGGGGCTTGGGGCCGTCGATGTCATCCTGCGCGTGGATATCGCCGCCAAGTTCGCGCTGGACGATGTCGTGCGCCTCGGCGGCAGAGAGGCCGCCGAACTCGATCTCGACCCCGACCTTGCGATTATCGGCGGGGGTGCGGGCCCCAGACATCTGCGGCAGCGATTTGACAGCGCCCCGCGCATCCGCGCGTTCAGCCAACCGGCCGTCAAGGGGAGAGGCAAAACCCGCCTCGGTACTCAGATCACTTTCCAACATCATGGGCTCCGTGCTCGCTCACAGACCCAACGTCACCGATGCAAAAATGTTCCACCTCTGCGGGCGCGGGCGCGATCCTGTCGCGTTTTTTACGCTGGTTTGCTGATGGGTGCGGCCGGTCGAAATCCGCTGCGGTGTAAGATAGGCCCCGTCAGATCGACAGTCAGATCAACAGCATCCAGAGGCCGACAACCACCAGCAGCAGGGCAAACCCCCGGTTCATCTGGCGCGCCCGATCATCGCGGAAGATCTGTCGCGCAAGACCCTCGCCGATCCATGTCCAGATCGAAAACGCCACCAGATTGTTCAGCGTGAAGATCAGCGTGATAATCGTGACCAGCCCCAGCTGTCCCGAAGAAAGATGGGCCGCTGCGTCATCGGCTATGCGCGCGGGATCGGCAGGCACCAGAAACTGGCTGAACATCACCGCAATGATCACATAGGCCTTAGGGTTCAGCAGCAGCAACAGCACACCATCGCGAAACCGGGCCGGTCGGGCCTGAAGCTCTGCCTGCAGTCCACCGGCGCGCCACATGCCCCATGCGATCCATAGCACATAACCCGCGCCTGCCATCTTCAACCAAATAAACGCTTCCTGCGCCACCGCCTGAGCCGCCAGCGCCCCTGACCCGATCAGCAGCGTCACCGCAGCCGTAGCAGTATGATAGCCCGTTGTCGCAGGCAGGGTCGCGCGAAAACCAAACCGCGCACCATTGGCCGCAAAAAAGAGATTGCCCGGCCCCGGACTATAGGCCAGCGGAAACAAAAACAGCACAAGCGCCAATACCATATCCAGAGTCATTTCCGTGGATCCTCTGCCAGCCTGCCGTCTCAAAATAGGCTGGACCGTGCAGCACGCGCGACCCGGATCCTGCGCAATCCTGCGGAGCGATTGACCGATCTAGGAACACTCTGCCTGATCGCGGCGTTTGTCTGTCAGAGAACCGCGGCACCCTGTCCCGGCAAGGCAGCCGCGCCGTTCAACCGACCCCGCCAGACTGGAGCTTCCAATGCCAACAATTTATGATGCAATCAAGGACGATCACGATACCCACCGCAAATTGCTGACCTCCATTCAGGACAGCAAGGTCGAGGCGCGCGGCGCCCTTTGGAAACGGTTTTACGAAGACGTCAAAAGCCACGCTGCCGCGGAGGAAGAGACCTTCTATTCCAAACTGATCAGCCAGACCTGGGGCCAGGATGCGGCCCGGCATTCCGTGCACGAGCACCAGCAGCTTGATGATCTGATGGAAGAGCTGAATGTGATGAAAATGTCTTCGGAGTTGTGGATGACCAAGTTCGAACAGCTGAAGCATGAATATGAGCATCACATGGATGAGGAGGAGAACGAGGTCTTTACCCGCGCCAAAGAGGTGATTTCCGACGAGGAACTCGAAGGCTATGGTACCCGCTTCCAAAAACGCAAGGATGAGGAACGCGGATTGATCGACGAGAAACGCGAGGACAGTCTGGAAGACTGATCCGCCGACCGGAAACCCGCTTTCCGCCTCCCTCGCTCCTGACGCTGGCCTCTCGGCGCCGCGCGCACGGGACCGCAGATCACAGAGAGGCCGCCGACGCGCGGCCTCTTTCTTCGCCTAACGCGCGGATCAGAGACTACAGCTGCCGGGCGAAGGCCAGCGTCGCCATTGCAGGCAGGGTCAGCAAGGCCTTTGCCGCCTCAACGCGCGCCTCTGTATAGTACCCCGACTCATGCAGAATATTGATGGTCGCGGCAAGTTCGCCGCCGATCAGTACCGGCAGGTTGATCACCGACCCGCAGCCCAGCGCCCCGATCAGCTCCGCATCGGGGAAGACCTGATCGATTTCTTCCAGCGTATTCGCAACGAAACTGCGGTGCTGACCATGGACGATCTCAAACCAGTCATTCATTTCAATCGGCTTGGTGCCGGAGGTCGGGTAGTTCTCGGGATCATCGGTATAGGTGCGACAGGCCAGCATGGCGGTCATATCCACCGTCATCACGGTGAACAGCTTTGCCCCGACGGTCGCCTTGGTCAGCGCGCAGAGGGCATCATACGCAGCCTCGGCAGTTGTGGCGGCGGCCAGTGCGTCGGTGAAATGGCGCAGCGCCTCTGTCGACTGGGGTACAGACACGGTCTCTGAGATATTTTCCGGCAGTCTATCGTCGGGCATTCGGTGGGATCCATCTTCTCGGGGAAATTGTCACGTGGTCGGCTCCGCGCCACCGCTGGCGGCATAGAGCTGCTGCGTATAAGCATCACTGAAGCCGCCGTCATGCAGCGCCTCAGCTGGGGCGATCTCAACAATGCGCCCCTTGTTCATCACCGCCATGCGATCACACATGAAGCTGACAACAGGCAGGTTATGGGTGACCATCAGATAGGTCAGCCCCTGCGCACGGCGCAGCGCCTTCAGCAGGTTCAGGATCTCGGCTTGCACGGACACATCCAGCGCCGATGTCGGTTCATCCAGCAGCATCACCTTGGGTTCCAGCATCAAGGCCCGCGCAATGGCGACCCGCTGGCGCTGCCCACCGGACAGCTGATGCGGATAGCGGAACCGGAACCGCTGGTCGAGGCCGACTGCGGCCAGCACCTCTGCGACGCGGGCGTCACGCGCGCCGATGCCATGCACCCGCAGGGGCTCCCGCAACACCCAGTCGACCGGTTTGCGCGGGTGCAATGATCCATAGGGATCCTGAAACACCATCTGGCAGGTTCGGGAAAACGCGCGATCAATCCCGTGGCTGCGCGGCTGACCCAGAACGGAGATCTCACCAGTCCAGTCAGGCGCAAGCCCGGCAATCGCCTTCAGCACGGTGGATTTCCCCGATCCGCTTTCGCCGACCAGCGCAAAGCTCTCCCCCTCAGCCACATCAAAGCTGACGCCCTGCACCACCCTCGTGTCGCCGTAGGAAATATCGAGGTTTCTCAGAGAAATCGCTGTCATGTGCCGCTCCAGCTTGATCGGTCCAGCACAGGCAGCGTGTCGCGGGTTTCCTTCATCCGGGGCACCGCTGCCAGCAGACCTTGGGTATAGGGGTGGCTGGCCTTGTGCAGATCAGCGGCGGCGCAGCTTTCGACCACGCGGCCGGCATTCATCACCATGATCCGGTCACAGTAGCGCGCCACCAGATTGAGATCATGGCTGATCAGGATCAGGCCCATGCCCTTGTCCCGCACCAGATCATTAATCAGATCCAGCACCTGCGCCTGTACCGAGACATCCAGCGCCGAAGTCGGCTCATCCGCGATCAACAGATCTGGGCGCGGGATCAGCATCATCGCGATCATCACCCGCTGCCCCATGCCGCCGGAGACCTGGTGGGGATACATCTGCGCCACCAGTTCGGGGTCGTTGATGCGCACCGCCTCCAACATCTCCAGCACACGGGCACGGGTGTCGCGGCGGCTGAGACGTTCGTGGACATCCAGCGCCTCGGCGATCTGTGCGCCGATGGTCATCACCGGATTGAGCGAGAATTTCGGGTCCTGCATGATCATCGAGATCCGCGCCCCACGGATATTGCGCATCTGGCGTTCGCTGAGGGTTTGCAGGTCCTGCCCCTCCAGTGCCAGCCGGTCCGCCGCCATCTGGCCCGGGCGGCGGATCAGCCGCAGGATGGCGCGGCCGGTCATGGATTTGCCCGATCCGCTCTCGCCCACGATACCTAGGCGTTCGCGGCCCAGGGTCAGGTTCAGCCCCTTGACCACCTCAACCCGTCCCTTGGGGGTCGGAAAGCTGACGCGGAGGTTTTCAACCTCCAGCAAGGGGGCAGATGTGGATTGGCTCATGACTTGCCCCCCTGTTTGGGGTCCAGCACATCGCGCAAGCCATCGCCAAGGAAACAGAAGCCAAGGCTGACCACGATGATGGCAATGCCGGGCATGGTCGCAACCCACCATTGGTCCAGAATGAACACCCGCCCGCGCGAGATCATCGCGCCCCATTCGGGCAGCGGCGGCTGCGCGCCCAGACCCAGAAACCCAAGACCCGCTGCCGTCAGAATGATCCCGGCCATATCCAGCGTCACCCGCACGATCATCGAGGAGGTACAGAGCGGCAGCACATGGTGCAGGATAACCCGGCTGTGCGAGGCCCCCAGCAGACGCGTCGCGGCGATGAATTCGGCGTTGCGGAAGGTCAGCGTTTCGGCCCGTGCGATGCGGGCATAGGCAGGCCATGCGGTGATTGCGATGGCGATGATCGCGTTTTCGATCCCCGGCCCCAAGGCGGCGACAAAGGCCAGCGCCAGAATAAGCTTGGGCATCGACAGGAAGACATCGGTAATCCCCATCAGGATCCGGTCGATCCAGCCGCCGAAGTAGCCCGAAATCGCCCCGATGATCAGCCCCAGCGGTGCCGATATCACCGCCACCAGCGCCACGATCATCAGCGTGATGCGCGCGCCGTAAACCACGCGGGAGAAGATATCCCGCCCCAGCTCATCCGTGCCCATCCAATTGGCCCAGGAAGGTGGCAACAGACGGGAGGACAGGTCCTGCCCCACTGGGCTATGCGGTGCGATCCAGGGCGCCAGCGCCGCTGCAAGAATGAGGATCGTGATGATCATCGCCCCCAACACCGCCAGCGGGTTGCGCATCAGCGCAAGGATCATGCGATAGGCGCGCCCTGCGGTGGCCTGGGTCCGTGTGGCGGGTGAGTCGTCCAGCAACCAGTCGCGGCTCAGCATCACAGGCTCCTTGGGTCGAGAACCCGGTACAGCACATCCGAGATCTTGTTGATGAAGATGAAGACCGCGCCGATCACCAGTGTCGAGCCAAGCACAGCGTTCATATCCGCGTTGAGCAGCGCCACGGTGAGGTAATTGCCGATGCCGGGCCAGCTGAATACGGTCTCAATCATCACCGACCCTTCCAGCAGAGCGGCATAAGAGAGGCCAATCACAGTGATCAGCGGCACCCGGATTGGTTTGAACCCATGCACCCATATCACTTTCCATTCCGGCACGCCCTTGACGCGGGCGGTGGTGATGAACTCCTGACTGAGCTGGTCCAGCATGAAACTGCGGGTCATGCGCGCGATATAGGCGAGGCTGAAAAACCCGAGGATGGCCGCAGGCAGCACCAGATGCGAGAGCGCGTTCCAGAACACCTCGGTGTCGCCGACCAGCAGGCTATCGACCAACAACAGACCGGTGACCGGATCAATCAGCCCGTCATAGAAGATATCGACTCGCCCCGGTCCCGCGACCCAGCCCAGACCCGCATAAAACACCGCCAGTCCGACCAGCCCGAGCCAGAACGCAGGCACCGAATAGCCCAGCAGCGCAAAGACCCGGATGATCTGATCGACCCAAGTGCCCTGCCGCGCGGCAGCCCAGACACCCATGGGAACCCCCATCAGCACACCAATGATGATGCCGAGCGTGGCCATTTCCAGCGTGGCGGGAAACACCCGCGCAAGATCGGACACGACGGGCCGGTTGGTGGAAACGGAACGCCCCAAATCGCCCTGAAAGACGTCCGCCACATAGGCGAAAAACTGCACCACCAGCGGACGATCCAATCCCATGGCAACCCGCGCCGCCTCGTATTGGTCCTGCGTGGCGCGATCTCCGACCACTGACAGAACCGGGTCAATCGGCACCACACGGCCAATAAAAAACGTGATTGCCAGAAGGCCGAGAAAGGTCAGCGTCGACACGATGGCAAAGCCCGCAAGCCCTCGTCCCCAGCGCAGAACTGCGCGTCTCGTTGTTCCTGTGCTGGTCAAGATACCCTGCCCTTTCACATAGCCGAAGCCGACGATTCACGACCGCAGACACACCGGCACCTTGCCTATGGGCATAAATATTTTTTTCTGCAAAAGCAAAAATTTTTTGCTTCACAATAATTTTTTTCCTAAGCTGATTGAAAGCCATCCAGAATAAGAGCCGCCGATGCCCCAGACCACCGCCCCCCAGAAAACGGCGAAGACCCGCAGCAGCGCAGGCCCGATGCTGGGCGCGTTGATCCGCAAGCGGCGCAAGCAGATGGGGCTGACGCTTCAGGCGCTTTGTGATGTGTCCGGCGTCTCAGTGGGCTATCTGAGCCAGGTGGAGCGCGACAATGCCACCCCAACGCTGGGCACGCTGGCACAGATCGCGTCAGCGCTGGAGGTGGGGCTGGAGTATTTCATCGCCACGCCGAAACCCTCGGACGCGGTGACACGGGCGATGACGCGGACAAAATTCTCGCTGGCGGGCTCCTCCATTACCTACGAGGCGCTTGGCGCACAGTTTCCGGGCGCGGAGCTGTCCAGTTATATCCTGCATGTGCCGCCCGGATATGTCTCTGAGGAGGTCAGCCACGAGGGCGAAGAGATGCTCTATGTGCTGGAGGGGGAGATTGATCAATCACTGGATGGGCAGGTGTTCCGTCTGCGGGTTGGGGACAGCCTGCACTACAGCGGCCTGACCTCCCATTCCTGGAGCAATCCCACCGACCAGCCGGCGCGGCTGTTGTGGACCGGCACACTCAGCGTTTTGCACAGCACCAACACCCCCAACCTGCCCTGACCGGGCAGCTGCGGCAGGCCGGTCCTGCGGGGGCGGTCGTGGCCGATGGATACCAATGAACCAAACAGGGAGACTGACATGAACCTCGTGAAATCCGCCTTGCTGGCCAGCGTGATGGCGCTGCCTCTGGCGAGTGGCGCTATCGCTGACACGCCCGCCAATGCGCTGATCGTGGCGCAGAATATCGACGATATCGTCGCCATTGACCCCGCTCAGGCCTATGAATTCACCTCCGGTGAACTGGTCACCAACCTTTATGATCGCCTGGTGCAATATGACGCCGAGGATCCCACCGTTCTGGCGCCGGGCCTTGCCAGCGCCTGGGACGTCGACGCGGAGGCCAAGACCATCCGCTTCACCCTGCGCGACGATGCGGTGTTCCACTCCGGCAACCCGGTGCGCGGTGAGGATGTGGTGTTCTCACTGGCGCGGGTGATCAAGCTGAACCTGACCCCGGCCTTCATCCTGGCGCAACTGGGCTGGACCGCCGAGAATGTCGATCAGATGATCACCACCGACGGCAACAACGTCACTATCAAATACGAAGGGGAGTTTTCCCCCGCCTTTGTGATGAACGTGCTGGCGGCCCGCCCCGCCTCGGTGGTGGACAAAGAGGTGGTGATGGCCAATGCCGTGGACGGCGACATGGGCAATGGCTGGCTGAATGAAAACGCCGCCGGCTCCGGCCCGTTCAAGCTGCAGGGCTATCGTCCGGCGCAGATGGTCCGGTTGGCCGCCAATGCGGATTATTTCAAGGGCGCACCCAAGATGGAAAGCGTCATCATCCGCCACGTGGCCGAAGCCGCCACGCAGGAGCTGCTGCTCGAATCCGGCGATATCGACATGGCCCGCAACCTGACCCCGGACCAGATCCGCGGCTTTGACAGCGACGCCATCAAGGTGGAGACCTACCCGCAGGCGGCGGTGCATTTCCTGTCCTTCAACCAGAAAACCGACAGTCTGACCGACCCTGCCGTCTGGGAGGCCGCGCGGTATCTGGTGAACTACAAGGGGATGACCGACACCATCATCAACGGGCAGATGGAGATTCATCAGGCGTTCTGGCCAAAGGGCTTTCCCGGTTCCTACGATGAGACCCCGTTCGGCTATGACCCGGAGCGGGCCAAATCCATCCTCAGCGACGCCGGGATTGAGACCCCGATCACCGTCTCGCTGGATGTGATCAATGCGGCCCCCTTTACCGATATGGCGCAGTCCTTGCAGGCCAGTTTTGCTGACGCGGGGATCAACTTTGAAATCCTGCCTGGCACCGGCAGCCAGGTGATCACCAAATACCGTGAACGCAGCCATGAGGCGATGCTGCTCTACTGGGGTCCGGATTTCATGGACCCGCATTCCAACGCCAAGGCCTTTGCCTATAATTCCGACAACTCGGACGACAATTATGCGGCCACCACCACCTGGCGCAACGCCTGGGCCGTGCCGGAGGAGATGAACGCCAAGACCAAGGCTGCCCTCACCGAGGCGGACCCGGAGAAACGGCTGGAGATGTATCGTGAATTGCAGGCCGAGGTGCAGCAAAGCTCCCCCATCGTGATCATGTTTCAGGCCGCCTATCAGGTGGCGATGGATCCGGATGTCTCGGGCTATGTGAACGGCGCGACCTCTGATTTTGTCTTCTACCGTCTGGTGGAAAAGAACTAATCCCCGGCGCCGCTTGGCGCCTTGGCCTGCCCCCTATCTGACGGGGGCAGGCTGCTCGGGCCGGTGCTGACATAAGCCGGCCCCTTTTTTCATCTTCGGGCCCGATCTCCCGCCGCTGATGGGGCCGCCCGCGCTACAGGACATATGACCATGACCACGCCCCCCTATGCAGACC
The DNA here is from genome assembly GCF_018101215.1 of Phaeobacter sp. HS011. Taxonomy (NCBI): domain Bacteria; kingdom Pseudomonadati; phylum Pseudomonadota; class Alphaproteobacteria; order Rhodobacterales; family Roseobacteraceae; genus Phaeobacter; species Phaeobacter sp. HS011. The sequence continues at coordinate 141,082 of NZ_JAGEUF010000009.1, forward strand.
GGCTGACCCGGCTGCGCCACCGCATGACAGAGACCGCCACCGATCTGGTGGTGCTTGGCCCTTCCAGCCATATGATGTGGCTGTCGGGTGTGAACCCCCATGGCGACGAACGGCCCGTGCTGCTGATGGTCAGCCAGAGCCACGCGGGCTTTCTGATGCCGGGACTAAACGCCGATGCCGCGCGCAAATCCACCGATCTACCGTTCCGCTGCTGGTCAGATGATGATGGGCCGGATGCCGCGCTTACCGCACTGCTGAGCGACTGCGATGCCACCGCTGGCGGCCTGTCGGTGGTGCTGGATGAGACCATGCGTGCGGATTTTGCCCTGCGGGTTTTGGATGCGATGGACGCGCCCAAACGGCGTTTCACCGATGATACCGTTGGCCTATTGCGTGCGACGAAGGACGACGCGGAATATGACGCGCTGAAGGCTGCGCATCTGTTGAATGATGCCGCTGTGACCGAGGCGTTTTCCCGTCTGGAAGAAGGCATGAGTGAGCTGGATGTGCAGGCGATCCTGCATGAATATTACAAGGCCCATGGTGCCAGCGCGGAATTCACTATCGTCGGCTTTGGCGCCAATGGTGCCTTCCCGCATCACCACACCGGTGACACGCGGCTGAGCCGCGATATGGCGGTGTTGATCGACACGGGATGCCGTCTGAATGGCTACCCCTCTGACATGACCCGCTGCGGCTTTTTCGGCACACCGGAAGCGGAGTATGAGCAGGTGTTCGGAGTGGTCGAGGCCGCAGTTCAAGCCGCAGTTCAGGCCGCCAAACCCGGCGTGCGCGCCAGCGAGGTCGACCGTGCCGCCCGCGAGACGATTGCCGCCGCCGGATATGGTCCGCAGTTCCTGCACCGCACCGGCCATGGGCTGGGCATCGACGTACATGAACCGCCTTATATTACCGCCACCTCTGATGTTGAGCTGCGCGCAGGCAATGTGTTCTCGATCGAACCGGGGATTTACCTCAAGGACCGGTTTGGCGTGCGTCTGGAAGAGATCGTGATCCTGCGCGAAGACGGCGCCGAGATCCTGTCAGAGATGCCCCGCACCATGCAGCGGCGCTGATACCAGATCATCTACCGAAAAAATCAGGCGCATCCCGCATTCGGGCTGCGCCTTTTCTATCCCCCGGCATCCAGATTGCCCCCTAAAGCGGCCGCTAGGCATTGATCAGGTCGGGCGCTCCAGCAGCTGATTGATAAGGATCAGCAGCTCTGCTGGCTCAAACGGCTTCGTCAATGTCGCCGTTGCGCCAAGATCCTTGGATGTGACCAGTAACTGCTCTAGCCCCGGACGCTGCGTGGCCCCGGACATCGCAATAATCGGCGGGATTTCGTACCCGTCGCGGGCAAGCCCTTGCAGGAAGGAAATAACCATCACGCCCCCATCCGGTATGGCGCGGTTGTTTTTCTTCACGATCAGATCGGTGATGACCAGATCAAAATCATATTCCTTGTACTGGGCAATCGTCTCGGTCGCGTCCTCGCAGATGATGGGAAAGTGACCGGCCTGTTCCAAGGAGACCTGCAACAGGCTGGCAAAGATCTCATCATCTTCCAGAACCAGTATGTTGGCCATATCCGTCGCTCCTCCGCGGCTTGGCGATACTGCCCCGAACGAGACATCGATGCACTGCCTTTTTTCCCGCAAACCTTTTACCCGGCGTCCGGGGCTTGATCAATTGCCGAGCTGCCATAACGGTTACAGAACCGAAGCTGAGGTCGGTTTTGCCTGACATTCCCGGCTGGTCACCTATAACATGGCGGCAATCCGCGATCCTAATCTGAGCCAGCGCGTTACGGAGCCTTCTACATGGCGAGACCAATCCGGTTCCTGTTTTCCTTTCTTGTGCTGGTGACTATGGCCTTGCCCGGCTGGTCGCAGGACGGCCCGAACCCGTTGCGCATCGGCTTCCTGTCGGTTCCTCCCTTTGCGCAGCGCGACAGCCAGGGCCAGGAAACCGGATTTCTGGTGGAGTTAGCGCAGGACCTCGCAACCGAGTTGGGAACCAGCATCACACTGGTGCCAGTGACTTCGAGCCGTGATTTCGTACAGGCGCAGGCCGAAGGGCGCACCGATTTGATTGCCGGTATCGCCCAACTGCCTGCACTGCGGAACAGCAATCTGTTCTCAATACCGATTTCCAGCGAAACCCTCCGCCCCATGATGCGGACGGACACGGTGCAGGGCCACTCCACCGCAACGCTGAGCGGCGTACGCGTGGGGATCGTGCCACCGGCGGTCGGCTCTGAACAGGAGGCGTTTCTTGCCCGCAATACCACGGTGAATTTCACGACACCCGAAGCCGCCGTCATGGCGCTGCTATCCCACCGGGTTGACGCCGTGCTAATCCCGGAACCTGTCGCATTCAATATCGCGAAGCTGGCCTCCGTCGATGGGCGGGTCAGCTTTCTCAACCCGCCCTTGCGCCAATTTGACCGGTTCGTCGCCCTCCATGAAAGCCGTGCTGATCTGATGCCAGACATCGAAGCCGCGCTTGACCGGATGAAGCAGGACCGGCGCCTTGACGCGCTGCTGCTGAAGTATTTTCTGGATATCCCCCTGCCTGCTCCGGATGTGCTACGGGTGGGTGTCTACCCTTCTCCTCCCTATCAGGTGATCAATGCCGATGGACAGGTTTCCGGCTTCGCGGTTGACGTGCTGCGCGGCCTCGCCCGGCGCACCGGGTTGCAGCTGGAGTTTCAGACCATCAGCGAAGAGGCCTGGCTGCGCGGGCCACAATCGGACACCTACGACATCCTCCCCGCAGCCCAGATCACCGGCAGCCGACAGGCACAGATGGATTTCGCGCATCCGATTTTGGCGGCGGAGCAATCCCTCTTTACCCAGGTGGAGTTGGCCGATCGCATCGCGCAACCGGAGGACCTTAGCGCGCGCCGGGTCGGCGTGCGTGCTGACAATGCCACTGCGCAGGCGATGGGGGCTGCACTAGACTGGCAGGTCGTCCCGATGAGCTCTGTGCCAGCCCTGCTGACCGCGCTGCAAACGGGACAGGTCGATGCCGTGGTCGATCACCCGGACAAGCTTCTGGTGGCCGCCGAAAACCTCCGGATGCGGGACGCTCTGACTGAGGTGCTGCCTGCACTGCTGAGTTATGAACGCGCACCGGCATTGCGTTTTGGCCTGGGTGACGTTCGCGACAAGCTGGATCTCGCTCTGCCGCAATATCTGGTCTCCGCCGAATATGCCGAGCTGCGCCGCAAGTATTTCGAGCCCCCCGTATTCTGGAATGCAGCGCGGCTGCGCCTGCTCGGCTATGCCATCGGTGGCGGGTTGCTGACGCTGTTGGGTGTGCTCGGTCTGAGCAAACTGCGCACGCGCCGCCGCATCGCCGCAGACAAAGCCAGACGCGCCGCAGAGATTGCGGAGATCCGGGATGAACTGGAAGTGGTGCTGAACGCAGCCACCAGCGGAATTGTCGCCTTTGATCGTGCGGGGCAGATCATCCGGATCAACCACCCCGCCCGCCATATGCTGGGGGACATATCCGCCGAGACCCCGTTTGTCTGGCCCGAGGCGATCCGCTTTCTCGATAAGGACACCCTCACCCCGTTGATTGCCAGCGCCGATCCGCTGCAACGCGCCCGTTCGGGCCATGTCCTGTCAGGAGAAACCCATCTGCTGCGGCGCAGCGCCAACAGCGATGACCATCGATATGTCCGGGTCCGAAGCGCAGTTCCGAAAAACGAACACCAAGGTGTGGCCTTGGTGTTGGTGCTGGACGATGTCACCAACGAGGAACTAAACCGGCAGGTCAACGACCGCAGGAACCGGCTGGATGCGCTGGGTGAGCTGACGGGTGGTATTGCCCATGACATCAACAATCTGCTGGCCTCGCTGCTCTATGCGGTGGATCTCGCAGGAACCGCAACCACCTCCGAGCACCGGGCGCGGTTCCTTGGCATTGCAACAACCACCATCAACCGGGGCCGTCAGCTGACAACGCGGCTGCTGGCCTTTGCCAAACGTCAGCCCGGTTTTGCCATGGCCAAACCGGTTCAGGAAACTCTGACAGGGTTTCACGACCTGATCCGCCCGATGCTCGAGACGCGGATTGAGATACAGGTGCAGGAGGCCGATCCCGACTTGCTGGTCTATTGCGATCCTGCACAGCTGGAAACCGCGCTGATGAATCTGGTTCTCAACAGCCGCGATGCCATCATGAGCAGCGGTCACGGCACCCGCATCATTCTTAAGGCCCGGCCAGTAGCTGCCCCGCAAGACCGCCCGGGGGCCAAAAGCAGAAATGACGACGAAGGTCTGGGCACGTCTGCTGCCAATGCAAACCACCGCTATGTTGAACTCTCTGTCACGGATGATGGTCCGGGCATGAACAACGCCACGCTGATCCGCTGTACCGACCCGTTCTTTACCACCAAAGACGCCAATTCGGGCACCGGGCTGGGGCTGTCAATGGTGTATGGCTTTGCCCGCCACTCAAACGGCGATCTGCGGGTCTACTCCCAACCGGGCGGCGGCACCACTGTGCAATTGACCCTGCCGCGCGGCTCCGATCTGAGCCTGCCCAAAGCTGCCGCCCCTGACACCCCCCTTCAGAAAGGCGCCGGTGAGACCATTCTTCTGGCGGAGGATGAACCGGATCTTCGCCAGATGACCCGCGACATGCTCGTGACGCTCGGCTACCAGGTGCTGCCGGTCGGCTCAGCACAACAGGCGCTGGAGCTGTTACAGGACAGCAACCCGTTCGATCTGCTGCTGACCGACGTGGTGATGCCAGGCTCCATCGGCGGCTTTGAACTGGCCAGCCGTATCCGCCAGGTCCATCCGGGAATGCCCGTGATCTACACCTCCGGCTTCACCGGATACACGCCGGATGAGATGGGCCCGGTCACGGCCCCGCTGCTGCAAAAACCCGTCCACCCGAGAGATCTGGCTGCGGCACTTGCTGCGGTATTGCGGGACTGATTGCCCGCTTAGATCAATGACGCGAGACGCAGCCATCCAAAAGACATCGGTGCGTTAATTCTGAGCAGGCCGATGGGTTGTCCCGCATGGCAGCGACGGCCAGAGTGTTATGATGACACAGGAAGCTGGTTGAGTGCCAGCTCTGCCACTTTTCCCAAATCAGGCGCTGTAGCCCCGTCGCGCGCCTGCGCTGCAAGCCCCTGGATCAGAACCGCGACGTATTTCGCCAGTAGATCGGGCTCGGTGCAAGCAGGCATGTCCCCCTCTGTGATACCTCGTCGGATGCGATCTGCGATCATCGTCTCGCTGGCTTGCCTGTATCCTGTCAACAGCTCCTGAGCGCCTGCGCTGCCTTTTCCGCAATTGGTTGCAGCACTGACGAGCAGACAGCCTCTGGGTCTTTCTTCGGCGCAGAATGCCTCAATGGCCTCTGCCACGTAGCGGCGCAATGCCTTGGCGGTGGTTGTTTCCTCGTCAAGGGCACGCGGGGCGTAGGCTGCAATGCTTTGCGCGTAGTGGGCAGCGCACTGTTCAAACAACGCCTGTTTGTTGCCGAAGGCCGCGTAGATGCTGGGAGGGTTCACCCCCATGACGGCGCTGAGGTCGGCCATGGATGCCGCCTCATATCCCCGCTCCCAGAACAGCAGCATCGCCTGCTCAATCGCGTGTTCGGTATCAAAACTCCGCTGCCGTCCCAAGGTCACCTCCATTTAATTTATCGATCACTACACAAAAATACTTGACCGGACAAGCGGCTCATTATTTAACGATCACTACAAATAAAGGAGGCACAAATGAAGGCTGCAATTATCGAGACCTTTGGCGATGTTAACGTCTTTCGAATGACGGAACTGCCGCGCCCGGATCCCAAGTCCGGGGAGCTGCTGATCAGGATCCACGCATCCAGTGTGAACCCAGTGGATGTCGGTGTCCGCTCAGGGCAGATCCTGCCTGATGACACGGCCCATTTTCCGATGGTCCTGGGCTGGGATGCCGCTGGTACGGTCGAGGCGCTTGGGTCAGAAACTGATGGCTTCGCGCCCGGCGATCGGGTGATGGCCATTTCGCCTCAGCCGGGTTCATTGGTCGGCACCCATGCGCAATTTGCCGCGCTGCCAGCCAGCCAGGTTGTAAAAATCGCGGATGCGGTCCCCATCACAACTGCCGCAGCGGTACCGCTGATCGGCAGCACCGCCTTGGCGGCGCTTCAGACGCTGGATCTGGCACCGGGTGCCCGTATCCTGATCAACAATCCCAAGGGGGCGGTCGGCGCAATAGCTGCGAAAATTGCACCCTTGCTGGGGTTCGAACTGGCGCCCCCGGATGCGCTCGGTGTCGATGGGGCCATTGATGTACGCGGTTGCCAGCACGCGCAAAAGGCGTTTGCGGCCGTCAAGGATGGCGGTGCCTATGTGACCATCGTTCCAGAATGGTGGAAGCCGGGAGGGGTCTTCACCCCCGCGCGCGGCATCACGCCTGTGACAGTTCAGAACCCGGCCAATCAAGACCTTCTGGCGCCCTTGGCCGACTGGCTGGCACAAGGCGACCTGATCCCCGAGGTCGAAGAGATACTGCCGCTTGATCAGATATCAGAGGCACACCGCAGGCTGGAAACCCCTGGACTTACCGGCAAACTCGTCTTGGATCATGCCATTTTCTGATACCAACGGCGACAGGCACAGGCGGAGTTCTCCGCCTGTGCCCGTCATTATTCTGCCCGAGGAAAGCGGCACATCGCCCGGATTACCAGCGGATCTCCAACGCCTCTTTCAGTCCTTTCTTCATTGCACCTGCCTCCGGTACTCCTGCACCGGCAGGCCGCCAATGCCCCAATCCTCCAGCGGCACCTCACTGATCACCACAAATGTGGTCGCCGGGGACTTGCCCAGAACGTCCTGTAATAGATCGGTGACGCCGCTGATCAGCTGTGCTTTCTGCTCAGCGCTGGGACCAGTGCCATCGGGACCACCCTCGCGGGTCACCTGGATATTCACATAAGGCATCGTTCAGTCCTTTCGGGGTACATAGGAGAACACTTTCGCAACGATACGCCATTCGGAACCGTGACGAACAAGAGTAAGAAGGTCATGGAAATCACGTCCCATCATGGTCATCCGGGCGCTCACGCAGGCCAGCCGATCGCTGGCAAAGGCCACCTCCAGAACCTCCTCCTCGCGCTGCTCACCGTGCCTGGCCGGCGGCTCTCTTCCATCCACGCGGGCCATGTAGGTCTCAAGATCAAGGTACAGCTCATCTCCTTCGGTAGCGCAGACATATGCCAGCTGCGGGTGAAAGACGTCGCGCAGGATGGCGCTATCGGCTTGATGGAGGCCCTCGAAATAGGTTTCCATCAACTCACCGACCTCTTTGTGATCAACAGACGTCATTGGATCAGCCCCTCTGCACGCATCGCCGCCTGAGCAGATGGGCGGGCGGCTGTGCGGCTCACAAAGGCCGCGAGGTAGGGCCAACGCGCCAAGTCGATACCGGTGAAATTGGCCCAGTTCGAGACTACGAACAAATAGGCATCCGCAACAGAGAACTGATCCGCAACCAACCATTCGCGGCCATCTTCCAGTTGCGTCTCGATCAGATCGAATTTGCCCGCAACAGCAACGCGCGCTTCGTCCTGACCAGCCTCACTGGTGCCTTCGCGAAACAGCGGGCCGAACGCTTTGTGCAGTTCGGTCCCGATCCAGTTCAGCTGTTCCTGCATCCGGGCGCGCGCAAAGGTCCCCGCTGCTGGCACCAGACCAGCCTCCGGGTGGCTGTCGGCGATATACTGCAAAATGGCCGGCCCTTCGGTGAGAATGCTGCCGTCCTCCAGACGCAACGCCGGAACGTAACCTTTTGGATTAATTGCGAGGTAATCCGCACCACCTTCGGTCCGGCCTGCGGCAGTATCGACAGCCTCGATTTCAAAGGGGCGGCCGGTCTCCTGCAGGGCAATATGGCTGGCCAGTGGGCAGGCTCCGGGTTTGTAGTAGAGTTTCATGACGATCTCCTATGGTGATGCCCACTGGTTACCGTCTCACATGATCCATTGATAATATTGTGTTCTCATAATAACGATTAGAAAAATAGATCATAACGCAATTCCATGAAACACGACCAGCTCATCGCTCTCGACGCAATTGTTTCAACCGGCACCTTCCGCGGCGCCGCTGAGCGTCTGCACAAATCACAATCTGCCATCAGCCACACAATCCGCCAGTTAGAAGAACAACTGGAGCTGGAGCTGTTCAACCGCGAGGCCTACCGCCCGGTCCTCACCCCGGCAGGGGAAATTTTCTACCGCGAAGCGTCCAGAGTGCTACGCCAGATGCAAGGGCTGCGCACCACTGCGGCCCGGCTGCGCGCTCGTGAAGAGCCGGAGTTGACCATCGCCGTCAGCGCCACAATGGATCTGGACCTTCTTTTGCCGCCCCTTGCAGACACCGGGCAACGCCACCCGGCGACCCACCTGCGGCTGCGGATGGAAATGATGGGTGGTCCGATTGCCCGCCTGCTGGAGGGCACGGCCGATATCGCGCTTGCCTCGCTGGCCGGGGTGCCGCTCGATACTGTGGAGGCGGAACCAGTCGGAGAGGTCACGATCCGACCGGTCGCCAGCCCAAATCTGGGCCTGCCCGCCACCTCCCGCGCCTTGGCAGCCAACGAAATACAGGGTCATGTGCAAGTGGTCGCCGCGGACTCCGGCACAGCGGTCCATGAGCAAAGCCGCGACCTGTTGGCAGGCGGGCTGAAATGGACCGTATCCGATCTTGCCGCGAAGAAAAAAGTGATCCTCGCAGGCTTTGGCTGGGGCGGCTTGCCCGACCACATGACGGTTGAGGAACGGCGATCCGGGGACTTGCTCTCCCTGAACCTAGAGGGCTTCCCGCTGCGCCGGACCACACTCTTCAAAATGAGGCGCAGAGACCAGGCGATCGGTGTTGTTGCTGATGAGCTTTGGAATAGGATCGGGAGCCTTACCCCGACCTAACGCGCCTTATTCTT